>NZ_JADGMY010000038.1 GCF_015234515.1 Cellulomonas sp. | reverse complement strand
GTCTGCTCGAGCCAGGCACGGCGCGACAGGACCACGTTGTTGCGGTTCTTGTCGAGCTCGATGATCTTGGCCTCGATCTCCTTGCCGACGTACGGCTGGAGGTCGCGCACACGACGCATCTCGACCAGGGAGGCGGGCAGGAAGCCGCGCAGACCGATGTCGAGGATGAGGCCACCCTTGACGACCTCGATGACGGTGCCGGTGACGACGCCGTCCTCCTCCTTGATCTTCTCGATCGTGCCCCACGCGCGCTCGTACTGCGCACGCTTCTTGGACAGGATCAGTCGGCCTTCCTTGTCCTCCTTCTGGAGGACGAGGGCCTCGACCGCGTCACCGACCTTCACGACCTCGCCGGGGTCCACGTCGTGCTTGATGGACAGCTCACGGGAGGGGATGACGCCCTCGGTCTTGTAACCGATGTCGAGCAGGACCTCGTCGCGGTCGACCTTGACGATGGTGCCCTCGACGATGTCGCCATCGTTGAAGTACTTGATGGTGGCGTCGATCGCGGCGAGGAAGTCCTCGGCCGTACCGATGTCGTTCACCGCGACCTGCGGGCTGGCGGGCTTCGCGGGGGTGGAGATGCTCATGTAGTGGTGGGCTCCGATGCGGACAGGAAGTAGGACGGACAGGGATGGTCGTGGCAGGACGCCACGGCTCGAGCTGCGCCCCGCACCCGCACACGTCACGGACGGGCGGATGTCGAGGACTGGCGCGCACGATGACGTGCGTGACCGCCGTCCACCCTATCGGGTGGACGGCACGGCAGGCAAAGGGAACGTCAGGCGAGGGCCCGCGCGACGGTCAGCAGGTTCTGCGGGACGAACTTGACCTTGCCGGCGACCTCGGACAGCGGCACCAGCACGACCTCCTCGCCGCGGACCGCCGTCATCACGTTCGTCGTCCCCTCGGTCACCGCGTCGATCGCCGCGACGCCGAACCGCGAGGCGAGGATGCGGTCCGCCGCCGTGGGGATGCCACCGCGCTGCGTGTGCCCCAGCACGGTGACGCGCGTGTCGAAACCGGTGCGCTGCTCGATCTCGACCTTGAGCCGCTCGCCGATCGCCCCGGCGACGATCTCGCCGAACTTCCCGACCTGCGTCTCGTAGTGCATCGTCGTGCCCTCGGCCGGCACGGCGCCCTCGGCGACGACCACGATCGAGAAGCTCGCGTGGGCGCGGTGGCGGTGCTTGAGGAACTTCTCGATCCGGTTGATGTCGAACGGCTCCTCGGGCGCGAGCACGAGCTCGGCGCCGCCGGCGATGCCCGACGTGACCGCGATCCAGCCCGCGTGGCGGCCCATCACCTCGACGATCATCACGCGGTTGTGGGACTCCGCCGTCGTGTGGATCCGGTCGATCGCCTCGGTGGCGATGCTGACGGCAGTGTCGAACCCGATCGCCGCGTCCGTCCCCCAGACGTCGTTGTCGATCGTCTTGGGGATGCCGACCACCTTCACGCCCGCCTCGGCGACCTTGCTGGCCGCGTTGAGCGTGCCGTCACCGCCGATGCAGATGAGCGCCTCGATGCGCTCCGCCTCGAGCGTCGCGAGCGCGGCCTCCAGGCCGCCGTCCGACGCGTGGGGGTGGTACCGCGCCGTCCCGAGCAGGGTCCCGCCGGTCGGCAGGACGTTGCGGATGTCCCGGCGGGTCAGCGGCTGGACGTCGCCGTCGACGACGCCCTTCCAGCCGTTGCGGAAGCCGATGATCGAGTGGCCGTGCTCGCCCTCCCCCCGCTTGACGACCGCACGGATCGCGGCGTTCAGGCCCGGGACGTCGCCGCCTCCGGTGAGCAGACCGACTCGCACGCTGGAAGCTCCTCGTTCGCAGGGGTCACCCCCTGACAGGTCCGGGGGCTGGGCGCGCGTCGACGCGCGCTGCTCCCCACACTATCCACCTCGACGCGGCCACCGGCACGCCTTCGGTCCCGACGCCGCGCGGCACGGCTGTGCCCCCGTCTCAGGCCGGTCGCCCCAGGTCCAGGTCGCGGCCGGGGATCGCGTCGAGGAGCGTGCGGGTGTACGTCGTCCGGGGTGCGTCGAACACGTCGTCGACGGTCCCGCGCTCGACGACCCGCCCCTCCTGCATGACGCACACCTCGTCGGCGACCTGGCGCACGACCGCCAGGTCGTGGCTGATGAACAGGTAGGTCAGGCCGAGCCGTTCCTGCAGCTCGGCGAGCAGGCGCAGGATCTGGGACTGGACGATCACGTCGAGCGCCGAGACCGCCTCGTCGCACACGACCAGCTCGGGTTCCAGGGCCAGCGCCCGCGCGATCGCGACCCGCTGCCGCTGGCCCCCCGACAGCTCCGCCGGGTACCGGCGCAGCAGCCCGGCGGGCAGCGCGACCTGCTCCATGAGCTCACGGACCCGGGCGTGGCGCGACGCACGGTCGCCGATGCCGTGCGCGCGCAGCGGCTCCTCGACCGTCCGGTACACCGTGAACAGGGGGTCGAGCGACGCGTACGGGTCCTGGAAGATCGGCTGCACGCGTCGGCGGAACGCGACCTCCGCCGCGCGGTCGCGCTGCACCACGTCCGCGCCGTCGAACCGGATGGATCCCGACGTCGGCTCGAGCAGGCCGAGCATCATCCGTGCGACCGTCGACTTGCCGGAGCCCGACTCCCCCACGACCGCGACGGTGCGTCCGCGCGGCACGACCAGGCTGACGTCGTCCACCGCGGTGAAGTCGGCGGAGCGGCCCAGCAGCCCTCGGCCCCGGATCGGGAAGACCTTCGTCACGTGGTCGACCTCGACCAGCGGCGGGGGCGCGTCCCCCGGCACCGGCGCCGGCCGCGGGGCGGAGGCCGTCGCCGGGGCGTCCGCGAGCGCGAGCGCGGGCGCGGGCGCGACGAGCAGGTCCTGCGCGGCCGGTCCCACGACCTCGACGCCGCGGCGTGCGAGCTCGATGCGGCGCGACGCCAGCGACGGCGCGGCCGCCAGGAGCCGGCGCGTGTACTCGTGCCGGGGGTCGGTGAGGATCGACCGGGCGTCGCCCTCCTCGACGACCTCGCCGCGGTACATCACGACGACCCGGTCGGCGCGCTCCGCCGCGAGCCCCAGGTCGTGCGTGATGAGCAGCACCGCCACCCCCAACCGGTCGGCGAGGTCGGTCAGCCCGTCGAGGATCGTGCGCTGGACGGTGACGTCGAGGGCGGACGTCGGCTCGTCGGCGATGAGGAGCCGCGGCCGTGCCGCGAGGCCCATCGCGATGAGAGCACGCTGGCGCATGCCGCCGGAGAACTCGTGCGGGTACTGCTGCGCGCGACGCTCGGCGTCCGGCAGGCCCGCCTCCGTCAGGAGCTCGACGGTCCGCGCCCGCGCGCGACGGCCGCGGACGACACCGGTGTCCTGCAGCGTCTCGTCGACCTGCGCGCCCACGCGTCGCACGGGGTTGAGGTTCGACATGGGGTCCTGCGGCACCATGCCGATGCGCGATCCGCGCAGCCGGCGCATCGCGTCCGGGCCGAGGGCGACCAGGTCCTCGCCCTCGAACAGGATCTGCCCGGAGGTCACCGAGCCGTTGGCCGCGAGCAGCCCGATCACGGCCGCGGCCGTCGTCGACTTGCCGGAGCCGGACTCCCCCACGACGGCCACCGTCTGCCCCGCGTGCACGTCGAACGAGACCCCGCGCACCGCTGTCGCGCTCCCGGACTCGGTCCGGAAGGTGACCTCGAGGTCCCGGATGCTCAGCAGCGGCGTTGCGCCGCCGGTCTCCTGCGGTGCGCCGGTCACGCTCATCGCCTCCTCGATCGCGGGTCGAGCGCCTCGCGCAGCGCCTCGCCGAACAGGGTGAAGCCCAGCGCCGTCACGGAGATGCAGATGCCGGGCCACAGGGCCAGGCGCGGCGCGATCTCCAGCTCGTTCTGCGCCGCCACGAGCATGCGTCCCCACTCCGCGGTGGTCGGGGACCCCCCGCCGAGCCCGAGGAAGGACAGGGCGGCCGCCTCGATGACGGCCGTCGCGAGCAGCAGGGTCGCCTGCACGATGACGGGAGAGACGCTGTTGGGCAGGACGTGGCTCATCGTCACGGTGCGGCGGGAGAGCCCGAGCGAGCGTGCCGCGAGCACGTAGTCCTGACCCTTCTGCGCGAGCATCGACCCGCGCAGCAGCCGGGCGAAGACCGGGACCTGCACGACGCCGATCGCGACGATCACGGCCGAGGGGCTCTGGCCCGCGACGGCGGCGACGGACACCGCCAGCAGCAGGCTGGGCACGGCGAGCATGAGGTCGACGAAACGCATCGCGGCCGAGTCGACCCAGCCGCCGAACGCACCCGCGAGCAGGCCGACGAGCAGCCCGCCGGCCAGGCCCAGCAGCGTGGACAGGACACCGATGCGCAGCGACGCACGGGCGCCCCAGACGAGCTGGGACAGGACGTCGGCACCGTAGCGGTCGAGACCCAGCGGGTGCTCGGGCGACGGTCCGGGGATGAAGGTCGGCCGGATCTGGGCGCGTCCCGGCAGCGCGCCCGGGCCGTAGGACGCGATCACGGGTGCCAGGAGCGCGACGACGACGAACGCCAGCACGATGACGACTCCCAGGATCGCGGCCGGGTTGCGCACGAGCCGGCGCCCCGCGACGCGCCAGAGCGCCTCGCCCGCGCGTCGGTCCTCGGCCAGGGCCAGACCGGCGTCGACCGGCCCCTGCGGGACCTCGTACACCTCGGGTGCGCTCATCGCGTCCTCGTCCTCGGGTCGATCAGTCCGTACGACACGTCCACCGCCAGGTTCACCAGGGCGTAGACCACGGCGATGAGCAGGATGAAGCCCTGCAGGACCGCGTAGTCGAGGTTGAAGACGGCGTCGGCGAGGAACTTGCCGATGCCGGGGAACGCGAAGACGGTCTCGGTGAGGACGGCGCCGGACAGAAGCAGCCCCACCTGCAGCCCGATGGTCGTGGAGACCGGCAGCATCGCGTTGTGCAGGATGACCCGGCTGCGCACGTGCGACGGGGACAGGCCCTTGGCGCGTGCGGTCCGGACGTAGTCGGCGTGCTGCACGTCGATGACGGACGCCCGCGTGATGCGCGCGATGATCGCCAGCGGGATCGTGCCGAGCGCGAGCGCGGGCAGCACGAGGTGCACGAGCGCGTCCCAGCTGGCGTCCCACTCGCGGGTCAGGAGCCCGTCGAGCACGTAGAAGCGGGTGGGGTGCGTCGCCACCATCGCCGCGTCCTGCCGCCCCGTGGACGGGAACCAGCCCAGCTGCACCGCGAACAGCCACTTGAGCAGGAACGCGAGGAAGAACACGGGGATCGTGACGCCGAGCAGCGACGTGACGACCGCCGCGTGGTCGACGAGCCGTCCCTGGTGGCGCGCGGCGAGGTACCCCAGCGGGATGCCGACACCGACGGCGACCACCAGGGCCACGAGCGAGAGCTCGACCGTGGCCGGGAAGCGCGCCCAGAACTCGTCGAGGACGGGACGTCCCGTGCGCGTGGACACGCCGAAGTTGCCCTGCAGGAGCTGGCCGAGCCACGTGACGTACTGCTGCGGCAGCGGCCGGTCGAAGCCGTAGAGCTGGTTGATGCGTTCCACCGCCTCGGGGGTGGCGCGCTCCCCCAGGAGGGCCGTCGCCGGCCCTCCCGGGAGGGCGCGCACCCACAGGAACAGCAGGACCGACAACCCGAGCAGGGTGGGGACGAGCAGCGCCAGGCGCCGCAGGATCAGTCGGGTCATCTGGTCCGGCCGCTCCTCAGTCGCCCAGGGTGATCACGTTGTAGACCTCGTCCTGCACCGGCGAGGCCGGGTAGCCGTGGACGTCGGCCTTGAACGCCAGGGACGGCACGGGGTGCGCGAGCGGGACGCCGGGCAGGAAGTCGAGGATCGCCGCGTTGGCGGCCTCGTACGCCTCGCGCTGCGCGTCGACGTCCGCGACGTACCGGGCGTCGTTGATCGCCGTGAACAGCTCCGGGTTGTCGAAGCCCCACTCGTTCGAGGTGCCCCCGAAGAACACGCCGATGAAGTTGTAGGTGTCGTTGTAGTCGCCGGTCCACCCCAGCAGGTGCAGGCCGTGCTGGGAGCCGCCCTGGATCTTGTCGAGGTACTCGGGGTTCCACGGGTCCGGCACCGGGTTCACGGTGATGCCCACCGCCTCGAGGTCCGCCGTGATCGCCGTGAACACCTGCTCGGGCGTGGGCATGTAGGGCCGCGAGACGTTCGTCGGGTAGTTGAAGTCGATCGTGAGGTTCGACCTGCCCGCCTCGGCGAGCAGCTGGCGCGCCTTGTCGGGGTCGTAGTCGTAGGTCGCGACGTCCTCGTTCCACCCGGCCACCGCGGGCGGGACGAAGTTGGTCGCGACCTCGGTGCCCTCGGGCAGCGTCTGGGCGACGAGCGCCTCCTTGTCGATCGCGTGCGCGATCGCCTGCCGCACCTTGAGGTCGGCCAGGTCGGGGTTCGCCTGGTTCATCCCGAGGTACAGGACGTTGAAGGGCTCACGGTCGACGATCTGGAAGCCGGCTTCCTCGAGGGCGACGACGTCGGCGGGCCCGACGAGGTCGTAGCCGTCGATGTCCCCGGCCTGCAGCGCCTGCCGGCGCGCGGTGGCGTCGGAGATGATGGGGAAGACGATGCGTCGCACCTGGCCCTGCTCGCCCCAGTAGCCGTCGTACGCGCTGAGCACGACCTCCTCGCCCGGGCTCCACGACTCGAAGACGTACGGCCCGGTGCCGGTGGGGTGGCTCGTCGCGTACTCGGGGAGCACCGGCGCCTCGCCGTCGCCCGTCACGCCGTCGGCGTCGTACTGCTCGAGCGCGGTCGGCGACTGCATGGAGAACGCCGGCAGGGACAGCGCGGAGACGAGCTCGGGCAGCGGGCTCTGCAGGTGGATGACCGCGGTGGTCGCGTCGGGCGCCTCGCACGACTCGTACTTGCCGGTGCCGTTCAGGCTCGCCACGTCGCTGGTCGCGAACCCGCCGTTCACCTTCTGCCAGTAGTACGACAGGGACTCCGACTGCAGGACCCCGGTGAAGTTGTTCCAGCGCTCGAAGTTGAAGCACACGGCGTCAGCGTCGAAGTCGGTCCCGTCCTGGAAGGTCACGTCCTCCTTCAGGTGGAACGTGTACTCCAGGCCGTCGTCGCTGACGTCCCACGACTCGGCCAGCAACGGCGCGGGGTCGGCCGTGCCCGGTTCCACGCCGACGAGCCCCTCGAAGATCTGCCGTGCGACACGGAACGACTCGCCGTCGCTCGCGAACGCGGGGTCGAGCGACGAAGGGTCGCCCGACGCCGCGAAGATGAAGGTGTCTCGTCCCTCGCCGGACGCACCGCCGTCGGTGCTCCCCGCGGGGTCCCTGTCGCTCGCGGCGCACGCGGTCAGGGCGAGCCCCACCACGAGTCCCCCCGCGACGATCTGCCATCTGGTCCTCACAGCTGCCACCTCTCGTCAGGAGCACGGCGTGGTGTGCACCGCGCCACGCGGGAACCCGGTGAACGCTAGATGCGGCGTGTCACGCGGTTGTTACGCACTGGTACGGATTCGGCATCGGACAGACTGGCACCATGTCGGACGAATCCCCGGGAGACGCGCTGGCCGAGGCCGGGTACCGCACGGTGCCGGACGAGCTGGGCGGACGCGCGGCCCGCGGGTGGTGGGACGCGAACGCGCAGGAGTACCTCGACGAGCACGGTGCGTTCCTCGGCCCCGAGGACCTGCTGTGGTGCCCGGAGGGCCTGCGCGAGTCGCACGCCCGTCTCCTCGGCGACGTCCACGGCGCCCGGGTGCTCGAGATCGGCGCGGGCGCTGCCCAGGGGACGCGCTGGCTGCAGAAGGTCGCGGGCGCGCGCGCCGTCGCCACGGACGTGTCCGCCGGCATGCTCGCGGCGGCCGCCCGACTGGACGCGGCCGCCGGTGTCCGCGTCCCGCTCGTGCAGGCCGACGCCCGCTCCCTGCCGTTCGCGGACGCGTGCTTCGACGTCGTGTTCACCGCCTTCGGCGCTCTGCCCTTCGTCCCGGACGCACCCCGCGTGCACGCGGAGGTCGCCCGCGTGCTGCGGCCGGGCGGCCGGTGGGTGTTCTCGGTGACCCATCCCCTGCGCTGGGCGTTCCCCGACGACCCCGGGGTCGGAGGACTGACCGCGACGCGCTCGTACTTCGACCGGCGGCCCTACGTCGAGACCGCGACCGACGGGCGAGTCCTGTACGCGGAGTACCACCGCACGGTGGCCGACCACGTCGCCGACGTCGTCGGCGCCGGGTTCGTGCTCGACGGCCTGGTCGAGCCCGAGTGGCCCGCCGGGCACGAGCGGGTCTGGGGTGGCTGGGGGCCGGTGCGCGGCGCCCGGTTGCCCGGGACGCTGATCGTGCGTGCGCACCGGCCCCCAGCCTGACCTCAGTGGGCGACCGTGGCCTTCTCCGCCCCGGCGCCGGTGAGCGAGCGCACCTCCATCTCGGCGAACTTCTCGGGGTGCGGCTTCTCCTTCGACAGCAGCGTCCCGACGATCCCCAGCACGAAGGCGAGCGGGATCGAGACCAGCCCCGGGTTCTCGAGCGGGAACACCGCGAAGTCGACCGACGTGTCGCGGATCATCGACAGGCTGTCGCCGGTGACCGGGTCGACCTTGCCGGACACCACCGGTGAGAGCGCGATGAGCACGACGCAGGAGATGAGCCCGCCGTACATGCTCCACAGTGCCCCGGCCGTGTTGAACCGCTTCCAGAACAGCGAGTAGATGATCGTCGGGAGGTTCGCCGACGCCGCGACCGCGAAGGCGAGCGCCACGAGGAACGCGACGTTCTGACCGTTGGCGAAGATGCCGCCCACGATGGCCAGGGCACCGATGACGATGACCGTGATGCGGGCGACGCGCACCTCGCCGTCGGGTGCGACCTCCCCGCGCTTGATCACCGAGGCGTAGATGTCGTGCGCGAACGAGGCCGCCGCGGTGATGGTCAGTCCGGCGACCACCGCGAGGATCGTCGCGAACGCGACGGCCGAGATGATGCCGAGCAGGAACACGCCGCCGAGCTCGTACGCGAGCAGCGGCGCGGCGGAGTTGGCCTTGCCCGGCGACGACATGATCGTCTCGGGCCCCACCAGCGCGCCCGCGCCGTAGCCCAGCACCAGGGTGAACAGGTAGAAGATCCCGATCAGCCAGATCGCCCACACCACGG
>NZ_JADGMY010000037.1 GCF_015234515.1 Cellulomonas sp. | reverse complement strand
ATGGTACTGCACCCGCCAGGGTGTGGGAGAGTAGGACGCCGCCGGACAATCATTCACGAAAGGCCCACCCCTCACGGGGTGGGCCTTTCGTCGTCTTCAGGTACGTCACGTCGTCGTCGGCCTCGGGCCGGTGTGCCGTGGTGGTGCCTCCCCGCACGCACCGTTGCCGAGGGCATGCCCGGGCACGCAAGAGGCCGGAGGGCTGTCCCTCCGGCCTCTTGCGTGCGGATCGCTCAGATGGTGCGCGCCGTGTCCTCGTGCCCACCGCCTGCGGCGTCGTGGACGAAGATGACGGCCCCCAACGGGGGAACCCGGATCGAGGCCGACCACTCGCGGCCGTAGTGCTCGACGGGCTCGGCGACGACCGCGCCGAGGTTCCCGACGCCGGAGCCGCCGTACGCCTCCGAGTCGGAGTTGTAGACCTCGCGCCACGTCCCGCCCTGGGGCAGGGGGAGCCGCCAGCCCTCGTGCGGAACACCCGCGAAGTTCACGACGACCACCGCCGTCGGCGCGTCGGGGGCGTACCTCGCGTACGCCAGGAGGTTGAGCCCCGCCTCGTCCGACGCCAGCCACTGGAAGCCGTCCGGCGTGTGGTCGAGCTGCCACAGGGCCGGGTTCTGCAGGTACACGGCGTTCAGGTCGCGCAGCGCCTGCATCACACCCCGGTGGGCGGGATCGTCGAGGGTGTACCAGTCCAGGGAGCGGGCCTCTGCCCACTCACGCTGCTGGGCGAACTCCTGACCCATGAACAGCAGCTGCTTGCCGGGGTGCGTCCACTGGTAGGTGAAGAGCCCGCGGACGCCGGCGAGCTTCTGCCAGTGGTCGCCGGGCATGCGCTCGTACAACGACCCCTTGCCGTGGACGACCTCGTCGTGGCTGATCGGCAGGACGAAGTGCTCCGAGTACGCGTAGACCATCGAGAAGGTGACCTCGTGGTGGTGGTAGCGCCGGTTGATCGGCTCCTCGCGCAGGTAGCGCAGGGTGTCGTTCATCCAGCCCATGTTCCACTTCAGGCCGAACCCGAGACCTCCCGCGGAGGTGGGGGCGGTGACGCCCGGCCAGGCGGTGGACTCCTCGGCGATCATCACGATGCCCGGCGTGCGGCGGTAGGCCGTCGCGTTGGCCTCCTGGAGGAACGAGATCGCGTCGAGGTTCTCCCGTCCGCCGTACTGGTTGGGTCGCCACTGACCCGGCTGACGCGAGTAGTCGAGGTAGAGCATGGAGGCCACCGCGTCGACGCGCAGGCCGTCGACGTGGAACTCCTCGAGCCAGTACGTCGCGTTCGCGACCAGGAAGTTGCGGACCTCGGGCCTGCCGAAGTTGAAGACGTACGTCCCCCAGTCCGGGTGCTCACCGAGGAGCGGGTCCGGGTGCTCGTACAGGGCCGTCCCGTCGAAGTGCGCGAGCGCCCACTCGTCCTTCGGGAAGTGCGCGGGCACCCAGTCGACGATGACGCCGATCCCGGCGCGGTGCAGGCAGTCGACGAGGTAGCGGAAGTCGTCAGGGTGGCCGAACCGCGACGTCGGCGCGTAGTACGACGTCACCTGGTAGCCCCACGAGCCACCGAACGGGTGCTCGGCGACCGGCATCATCTCGACGTGCGTGAAGCCGAGCTCGAGGACGTGCTCCGTGAGCTGGTGCGCGAGGTCCCGGTAGGACAGGCCGCGCCGCCACGAACCGAGGTGGACCTCGTAGACGCTCATCGGACCGGTGTGGGGGTCCCGCTGGGAGCGTGCCGCGATCCACGCGTCGTCCGCCCACTCGTACCGGGACTCCACGACGACCGAGGCCGTCGCGGGGGGCACCTCGGTGCCCTTGGCGAGCGGGTCGGCCTTCTGCCGCCACGAGCCGTCCGTGCCGAGGATCTCGAACTTGTACCGGGCGCCGGCCTCGACGCCCGGCGCGAACAGCTCCCAGATGCCGCTCTCGCCGAGCGAGCGCATCGCGTGCGTCGCACCCTGCCAGTGGTTGAAGTCGCCGACGACGCGAACGGCGCGTGCATTGGGGGCCCACACCGCGAACGACGTGCCGCGGACCTCGCCCAGCAGGCCGGTGTACGAGCGCACGTTGGCGCCGAGGACGTGCCACAGCTGCTCGTGCCTGCCCTCGCGGACGAGGTGCCGGTCGAGCTCCTGCACGGTCGGTAGGAAGCGGTACGGGTCGTCGACGATCGTCGTCGTGGTGCCGTAGGTGACCTCGATGCGGTAGTCCGGGACCGTGGATCCGGGCAGGAGCGCGCACCAGACGCCGTCGACCTCGTGCCACGCCGCGACGCGCGCGTCGGGCGTCACGACGACGACGCTGTCCGCGAGGGGGCGCAGGGTCCGGACCGTCACCGTCCCGTCGCCGACGTGCGCGCCGAGGACGGCGTGGGGGTCGTAGTAGGCGCCCGCGGCGACGGTGCGCAGCGTGTCGAGGTCGACGGGCACGGGGGACGGTGCGGCCGCTGTCATGTGCCTACCCAATCACCCCTCGGGCGTTGCCGCAGGTGATCACGGCCGTACACGCCCGGGTCGTCACCGCGGACGGCGTGCGGTGCTGCCGCGGGCCACGAGCCGGGGCAGGGGAGCGGTGGACGTCGTCGGGCGGCCGGAGGCGAGCAGGTTGAGCACGGCGTCCGCGACCTGGACGCCCATGGCGTGCACGTCGAGGCTCATGGCCGAGAGCGCGGGATGCGCGAGGCGGCACAGCGGCGAGTCGTCCCACGCCAGGAGTGACACGTCCCGCGGGACGGTGAGTCCGAGCTCGTTGGCGACCCCCAGCCCGGCGACCGCCATGACGTCGTTGTCGAAGACGAGGGCCGACGGCGGGTCGTTCCGTCCCAGCAGCGTGCGCGCGGCACGCGTGCCGGACTCCTCGCCGTAGTCCCCCTCGACGACGACGCCGTGCACGCCCCGGCTCGCGCACTCCGTGAGGAAGGCCTCGGTGCGCGAGCGCGTGTGGGCGAGCGCCGCCGGCCCGGAGACCCGGCCGACCGTCGAGTGGCCCAGATCGACGAGGTAGCCGACGGCGTCGCGCATCGCCTGCGCGTTGTCGATCCACACGTGCGCGACGTCCGCGAGCGCCCGCTCCGGGCCCCCGACGACGACCGTGGGGAGGCCCAGCTCGGCAAGGACGACGGGACGCGGGTCGTCCACCACGAGGTTCACGAGCACGACGGCGTCGACGAGACGACCCTGTCCCCAGCGGCGGTAGGCGGCGATCTCGGCGTCGTGGTCGGGGACGACGTGGAGCAGCAGCGAGCGGTCGTCGGACGACAGCGTCTCCTCGATACCGCCGATGAGCTCCATGAAGAACGGTTCGATCCCGAGCATCCGCGCCGGACGAGCCAGCACCAGTCCGATCGCGTCCGCGCCCACGGCGGTCAGCGTACCGGCCCGGTCCTCGGGTGGACCCGCGGCGGACGTCCGCGCGCGGACGGCTCACGCCCCTGCGGGCCGGGTCGGCACGACGACGTCGTTCGCGCTGCGCATCACGGGGGCGGCGACGAGGTCCGCCGGGTCGAGGACCGCGGACGTGCGGACCCGGAACGTCGTGGTGGCGCCCGCCGGAAGCGTCACGAGCGCGTCGTCCACGCTCGCGTCGGGATCGAGCCTGTCGACCAGGAGCGTGAGGTCCCGCACGAGGCTGCGGGCGGTCACCTGGACCTCGTAGCCGTCCGGTACCGGGTGGGCACGGGCGCGGACCGGTGACGGGTCGAGCGCGAGCTCGACGTCCTCGACCCACGTGTGCACCGCGCGGGTGCGGTCGAGCGTGACCAGCAGGACCTCCCGGGTCGGGTCGTCGGGGGTGCGCACCGCGGCGGCGATCGCGAACGTGCCGGCCGACCACGCGCCGACGGTGAGGGGCAGCTCGACGCGGGCCAGGACGTGGCCGTCGAGGGTCTGCCGCTCGAGGACGGCCGTGGCCTTCCACAGCGTCGGGGTGTCGTTGACCACGACGAGCGCCTCACGGCCGTCGCGGGGCTGCACCGTCACGAGACGGTCCGCGAAGGCGGCGCGCATCGCCCACCACAGCGGCTTGGGACGACCGTCACCGTCGACGGCGGCCCACGACGTCACGGGCCAGCAGTCGTTGAGCTGCCAGACGATCGCGCCGGCCGTCGTCGGCCACCACGACCGGTAGTGCTCGATCGCGAACCGTACGGCCCGCGCCTGGTTCAGCTGGCCGGCCCAGTGCCAGTCGGCGAAGTCGGCGGGGACGCCGAGGTGTGGTGCCATGCCCCGGTCCAGCTTGGCGTTGCCGTCCGCGGCCTTCTGGTGCGCGAGGAAGGTCGGGTGCTCCTTGCCGGCGACCGACCCCTCCTCGGCGCGGACCGCGCGCTGCAGGGTGGCCCACGTCGGCGGCCCCTGGAAGCCGAACTCGGAGCAGAAGCGCGGGACCTCGTCGCGGTACGCCGTGTAGTCGACGCGGTTCCACACCTCCCACTGGTGGTGCGAGCCGTGGTCGAGGTCGTTGGGGTGCACGGCGTGGATGTCGTGACCGGGCGAGGCGGGGCTGTTGGCGACGTAGGGGCGGGTCGGGTCGAGCTCGGCGACGACGGCCGGGAGGATCTGCGTCGCGTACGCGTGGCCCCACGTGCGGCCCTCGAGCTCGTCCTGCCAGCCCCAGTCGAGGAACCCCCAGAGGTTCTCGTTGCCGCCGTTCCACAGCACGAGCGACGGGTGCGGCGTGAGGCGCGCGACGTGCTCACGCGCCTCCGCCTCGATCTCCGAGCGCAGCGGCTCCTCCTCGGGGTACGCGGCGCACGCGAGCAGGAAGTCCTGCCAGACGAGGATGCCGCGCTCGTCGCACAGCTCGTAGAAGTCCTCGGACTCGTAGATGCCGCCGCCCCACACCCTCAGGAGGTTGAGGTGCGCACCCAGCGCCTGGTCGAGCCGGGCGGCGACGCGCTCGCGGGTGACGCGCGTCAGCAGGTGGTCGTCGGGGATCCAGTTGGCGCCGCGCACGAACACCGAGCGCCCGTTGACCCGCAGGGTGAACGCCGCGCCGTGGTCGTCGCGTGCCGTGTCGAGCTCGACCGTCCGGAAGCCGATGCGGCGCGCCCAGGAGCCGAGCACCGGCCCGGTCCCGCGCGGTCCGGCGGGCGCCGCGGGGTCGGCGGCACGCAGCTCCACCTCCAGCTCGTGCAGCGGCTGGCTGCCGTGGCCGACGGGCCACCACAGTGGTGCGTGCGCCACCTCCAGCCGCGCCGTGGCCGACGTCGAGCCGGCGTGCAGCTCGGCGACGGTGTCGACGCCCGCGACGCGGGCCGTCGCGACGAGCGGGACGTCGCCGCCGGGGAGGCCCGACCGCTCGACGTCGACGACGACCTGCACCACGCCGGTCCCGTCGGGCAGGACCGACACGAGCGTGCGCACCGATGCCAGACGGGCCACCCGCCACCGCTCGACGACGACGGGCCGCCACAGGCCGGCGGTCTGCAGGTCCGGGCCCCAGTCCCACCCGAAGGAGCACGCCATCTTGCGGACCATGTTGAACGGCTGCGGGTACGTCAGCGGGCGTGGCCCGAGGCGGGCGGCCTCCGTCTCGGCGTGCGTGAGGGCGGACGCGAGCTCGACACGCAGCGTCTGCGGACGCGGTTGCAGGTGGTCGCGCAGGTCGATGCGGTGGGTCCGGTGCTGGTTGGCGGTGCGGGCGAGGACCGTGCCGTCGAGTCGGACGGTGGCGACCGTGTCGACGCCCTGCAGGACGAGGTCGACGCGCTCGTCGGGCGCAGCGGGTGGGCTGTCGAGGAGGCGCTCGTAGGCCCAGTCGACCCGCTTCATCCACGCGAGGAGCTCCTCGTTGCGGTCCAGGTAGGGGTCGGGGATCAGCCCGGCCGCGAGCAGGTCCGTGTGGGTCGTGCCCGGGACGTGCGCCGGCACGCCGGTGCGGAGGTGCGCCAGGAGGGTGGCCGGCAGGTGGGCCGGGAGCGTCTCGGGGGCGGCCGTGAGCGTCCAGCGGTCATCGAGGACGTCGTGGTTCATGTGCGTGGCGCTCCTGGGTCTGCGGCTCCCACGCCGCGCGTCGTCGCGCGAGGTCCCCGGTGGGGAGCAGGGACATTGTTAAGTGTCTGAATGAAGTAAGTCAACGCTTAGGCTGTGCGCGCCATCACATGGAGGTGACCGGTGCCCCAGCGCCCCGACGACGAGACGACGACGCCCGTGACGAGCGACCTCCTGCACCTGCGCGCGAGCGGTGTCAGCCTCGTCCTCGACCTGACGGGTCTGCCCCGCGTGCTGCACTGGGGCGCCGACCTCGGCCCGCTCGACGACGCCGCGCTCGCGGACCTGCGGCTGGCCGGGCGGCCCGCGCACATGGGGTTCCCCGTCGACGGCGAGGTCGTGCCGTCGGTGCTGCCCGCGCAGGCGGACGGCTGGCTCGGTACACCCGGCCTGACCGGCTCCCGCGGCGGGCGTGCCTGGTCGGCGGCACTCGTCCGCGGCGCGCCGACGCTGACGCGGTCGGCGGACGGCGGCGCGGTCCTCGTCGTGCCGGCCACCGACGCCGCCGCCGGGCTCGCGCTCGAGCTCGTCCTCGAGCTGACGCCGCAGGGCCTCGTGCGCCAGCGCGCGACCCTCACGAACACCGGTGACGACGTCTACGAGCTCGCCGGCCTGCTCCTGACCCTGCCCGTGCCTGCGCGGGCCGCGACGATCCTCGACCTCGGCGGCCACTGGGCACGCGAGCGCAGTCCCCTGCGGACCGCGTTCACGCACGGGACCCGCCTGCGGGAGAACCGCCGGGGTCGCACCGGCCACGACACGCCGTACGTCCTCGTCGCGGGGACCGAGGACCTCGCGCACCGCCGGGGCGAGGCGTGGGGCTGGCACGTCGCCTGGTCCGGCAACCACCGGAGCATCGCCGAGCGCCACCACTACCACCCCGGCCTGCTCGGTGGTGGCGAGCTGCTCGAGCCGGGAGAGGTGCGGCTGGGCACGGGGGAGTCGTACACGAGCCCCTGGGTCTACGGCTCCTACGGCGCCCACGGCCTGGACGCGCTCGCGGACCGGTTCCACGCCTGGATGCGTGCACGACCGCAGCACCCGCGCACGCCGCGCCCCGTGACGCTGAACACCTGGGAAGCCGTCTACTTCCAGCACGACCTGGGGCGGCTCGTCGAGCTCGCCGACACCGCCGCCGAGGTCGGCGCCGAGCGCTTCGTGCTCGACGACGGCTGGTTCGGGTCGCGCCGCGACGACTCGAGCGGGCTGGGGGACTGGTTCGTCTCCGAGGAGGTGTGGCCCGACGGGCTGCACCCGCTGATCGAGCACGTCACCGGGCTCGGCATGCAGTTCGGGCTGTGGGTCGAGCCCGAGATGGTCAACCCCGACTCCGACCTCGCGCGGGCCCACCCCGACTGGATGCTGCGCCTGCCCGACCGGCTCCCGCGACCGGCGCGTCAGCAGCAGGTGCTCGACCTCGCGCGCCCGGAGGCGTACGCCCACATCCTCGGCCGGCTCGACGCGCTGCTCACCGAGCACGACATCGCGTACCTCAAGTGGGACCACAACCGCGACCTCGTCGACGCCGGCCACGGGCCCGACGGCGTCCCCGGCGTGCACGGCCAGACGCTCGCCGTCTACCGCCTGCTCGACGAGCTGCGAGCCCGGCACCCCCGCGTCGAGATCGAGTCGTGCTCCTCGGGAGGGGCGCGGGTCGACCTGGAGATCCTGCAGCGGACCGACCGCGTCTGGGCGTCGGACTGCATCGACGCTCTCGAGCGGCGGTCCATCCAGCCGTGGACCAACCTGCTGATCCCGCTCGAGCTCATCGGCGCGCACATCGGCTCGGGGACCGCCCACAGCACCGGGCGCAGCGCGACCCTCGGGTTCCGGGCCGGCACGGCGCTGTTCGGTCACCTCGGCATCGAGTGGGACCTGCGGGAGGCGGACGACGTCGAGCGTGCCGAGCTCGCCGCGTGGGTCGGGCTGTACAAGGACGTGCGCGGCCTGCTGCACACGGGCGTGAGCGTGCACGCGGACGTGGCGGACCCGGCCTACGAGGTCAACGGGGTCGTCGCGCAGGACCGTGGCGACGCGCTGTTCGCGATCGCCGCCGTGGCGTCGTCGGCGCAGCTGCCCGCCGGCGCGGTCCCGTTGCCCGGGCTGGACCCCGACGCGACGTACCACGTGCGCCCGCAGGCACCGGGCGACGTCGTCACCCACGGGCGCGCCGCGCCGTGGTGGGGGCCGGACGGTGTGCGCGCCACCGGCCGGGTGCTCGCGCAGGTCGGCGTCCGCGCACCTCAGCTGTCGCCCGAGCGGCTCGTGCTGCTGCGCGCGACGCGGGTGGGCTGACCCGTCACCTGGTCGCACCCGACGTCGGGCGCGCACGTCGCTGGTGAAGGAGCATCGTCGGTCCTCTCGTCGTGGGCCGGGACCTCGGTGTGCCGGAGACGGGCGCCGGTGGGTCCGTCGTTAGGCTCGCGACGTCGCCGTCGGTGGCCGGAGCGACGAGGGGAGCACGAGTGAACGCAGGTGCACGCGGCGCCCGCGCGGCGCACACGAGCAGCCGCAGCGCGATCCTCGACGTCATCCGCGCCGCCGGCACCATCAGCCGCGTCGAGCTCACGCGCGCCACCGGGCTGACCGCGGCCACGATCTCCACGGTCGTGCGGCGGCTCATCGACGAGGGCCTCGTCGTCGAGGCGGGCCGTGCCGAGTCGACCGGTGGCAAGCCGCGGATGCTCCTGCAGCTCGACGCCGCCGCGCGGTACGCGGTCGGGGTGCACCTCGACCATGCCGGCATCACCTACGTCATCGCCAACCTCGGCGGGCAGGTCGTCGCCCGCTGGCGGCGCCCCGGGACCGGTTCCGACGACCCGCGGGACGTCGTCGCACGCATCGCCGGCGAGATCGCCGCGACCGTGGCGCGAGTCGGTGTCGAGCCCGTACGGCTCCTCGGGGTCGGCGTCGTCTCACCCGGCCCGTTGTCGACGGCCACCGGCATGACGCTCGCGCCGCCCGTCATGCAGCACTGGGCCGAGTTCCCCCTCGCCGAGGCGCTCGAGGACGCCGTCGGGCTCCCCGTGCTGCTCGACAACGACGCGACCGCCGCCGCGCTCGGCGAGTACTGGTCCGGGGGAGTACCCACCGGAGCCGTCTGCGCGGCGCTCTACATGGGCACCGGCATCGGCGCCGGGATCATCGTGGACGGGACCGTCTACCGTGGCAGGTCGTCCAACGCGGGGGAGATCGGGCACGTCTGCGTCGACGTCGACGGGCCGGTCTGCTGGTGCGGCAGCCGCGGGTGCATCGAGGCGTTCGCCGGACCCAGCGCCGTCGTCACGCGCGCAGCCGAGGCGGGCATCGCGCTGCCCGGCCGCAGCGTGTCCGAGGACTTCGCGGCGCTCGCCCGGGCCGCCGCGCGCGGTGAGCAGGAGCCGGTGCGCCTGCTCGCCGACTCCGCGCGGTACCTGGCAGCCGCCGCCCAGGTCCTGGCCAACGTCCTCGACCTCGACCTCGTCGTGCTCACCGGCGCGTCGTTCGCCCACGCCGGCTCGCTCTACCTCCCCGTCGTCCAGGAGCGGCTGTCCGGGGGTTTCTTCGCACGCGCGACCCACGACGTCCGGGTGACCATCTCGTCGCACGCGTCCGAGGCGGCCGCCGTCGGGGGCGCCGCCCTCGTGCTCCAGGCGGAGCTCGCGCCGCGCCAGGCCGGGCTCCGGATGGTGGTCGACACGCTGACCGAGCTGCCGGCAGGCTCAGGCGTCGCCTGACGTGCGCACCGGCCCCAGGAGCCGCTCCAGCCCCGCCTGCGGGATCGCGGCCCAGGCCGGGCGGTTCCGCGCCTCGTACACCGCCTCGTACAGCGTCTTGTCCAGCTCCAGGGCCCGCAGCAGCAGTGCGCTCGTCGGGTCGTCCACGACGCCGTACCCGGCGAGCAGGCCCGCGCGCGCGTCCGCCGTCCACGCCGCTGCCGCGTCGCCCGTGAGCCCGCCGACGGCGGCCGCGTAGTCGAACGAGCGCAGCAGCCCTGCGACGTCCCGGAGCGCGAGGTCCGGCAGCACCCGCGCCGCCAGCGGCGCCAACGGCTCACCCTCGAAGTCGATGACGAACCAGCGGTCCCCCGAGCGCAGCACCTGGCCGAGGTGGAGGTCGCCGTGGACCCGCTGCCGCGGCGGGGTCGTCGCGAGCGCGGCGACGTCGTCGGCGAGCACGCGCACGCCGTCGGCGACCGCGGCGAGGGACGGCACCGCAGTGGTCGCCCACGCCAGTCGCTCGCGCAGGGAGCGGGCCAGCGCAGCGGCGCCGTCCGCCGACGGCCCGGCGCCGAACGACCGCACCAGGGCGTCGTGCATGCCGGCGACCGTGACGCCCAGCTCCCTGGCAGGCTCGCCGAAGGCGCGTCCCGCGGTGGCCCACCCGCACGCCAGCTCGAATCCGTCCTGCGCACCGGGGACGAAGGCGCTGAGGACCCCCAGGTAGCCGACCTCGGCGTCGCCCTGCGGCGACGTCCAGCGGGCCTGCGTCCACGCCAGGGGTGCGGGGACACCGTCCCAGCCCACCTCGACCAGGCGGCGGGGGACGTCGATGTCGGGGTTCTCGCCGCCGGCGAGCGTCCGCAGCACCTTGAGGATGCCCGTCGGGACACCGTCCGGGCCCGGCAGGACGACGGACGTGTTGGACTGCTCGCCCGTCACCACGCGCGCGGCCGTCACGTCGACCGGGGCGCCCGGCCCGTCCGCCGCCGCGAGCCACGCCGCCAGGAACCGCGCGTCGCCGGCGGCGTCCAGCACCGTGCGCTCCCCGGCGGTGCCGACGACGCTCCCGGGGGCCGTGCCCTCCGGGGGTGCGCCGACCACCAGCGCCACGGGCACCTGCAGCACGACGTCCACCTCACCGGCCCGCGCGCGGACCAGCAGCACGCGCACGTCGTCAGCCAGGTGCAGCGTCCCCACGGGCGTGAGCTCGGCGTCCGTCCCCTTGGCCGGGTACCAGCGGCGCTGCGGCAGCCACGTGCCCAGCAGCGCCACGACCTCGTGGTCGAGGTCGTCCGGTGCCACCGCCTCGAGGGTCACTGTGCCGTCAGCTCCAACCAGTAGAACTCGCGCGAACCGAGGGTGAACGTCAGGGTGCCGTCGCTGCGGACGTCCGGGAAGTGCGCGCCACCGAACACGTCGTGCGTCGCCCATCCCGCACGTCCGGGCAGCGTGATCGTCGCCGCACGCGCCGTCGCCGCGAGGTTCGCGACCACCAGGATCGTCTCGTCCGCCGTGCGGCGCAGGAACGTCAGGACCGACTCGTTGTCGCACGGCACGACCTCGAACTCGCCCAGGCCGAGGGCCGGGTGCTGGCGACGCACCGCGAGCATGCCGTGCACCCAGTGCAGCAGGGACGTGGGCTGAGCCAGCTGGGACTCCACGTTGACGTTGCCGTAGTGGTAGACCAGCGACTGCACGAGCGGCAGGTACAGCTTGCCGGGGTCGGCGGTCGAGAACCCCGCGTTGCGGTCGGGTGTCCACTGCATCGGCGTGCGCACCGCGTCGCGGTCGGAGAGCCAGATGTTGTCGCCCATGCCGATCTCGTCGCCGTAGTACAGGCAGGGGCTGCCCGGCAGCGACAGCAGGAGCGCGTGCGCGAGCTCGATCTCCTTGCGCGAGTTGTCGAGCAGCGGGGCCAGGCGCCGCCGGATGCCGACGTTGGCCCGCATCCGGGAGTCGGGCGCGTACCAGCCGTACATCGACGCGCGTTCCTCCGTCGACACCATCTCGAGCGTCAGCTCGTCGTGGTTGCGCAGGAAGGTGCTCCACTGCCCGCTCGCGGGGATGGCGGGCGTGTCGGCGAGGATGTCGACGATCTGGGTGGCCCGCTGGTCCCGCAGCGCGTAGTAGATGCGGGGCATCACCGGGAAGTGGAAGCACATGTGGCACTCGGGCTCGTCGTCCGTGCCGAAGTAGTGCACGACGTCCTCGGGCCACTGGTTGGCCTCGGCCAGCATGATGCGACCCGGGAACTCCTCGTCGATCACCCGACGCACCTTGCGCAGGAACTCGTGGGTCTCCGGCAGGTTCTCGCAGTTCGTGCCCTCGGCCTCGAACAGGTACGGCACGGCGTCCAGCCGGAAGCCGTCCACGCCGAGGTGCAGCCAGAACCGTGCGACGTCGAGCATCGCGTCGACGACGCGCGGGTTCTCGAAGTTCAGGTCCGGCTGGTGGCTGAAGAACCGGTGCCAGAAGTACTGGCGCCGCACGGGGTCGAACGTCCAGTTCGAGGTCTCGGTGTCGACGAAGATGATCCGCGCGTCCTGGTAGCGCGTGTTGTCGTCGCTCCACACGTAGAAGTCGCCGTACGGGCCCTCGGGGTCGGACCGCGACGCCTGGAACCACGGGTGCTGGTCGCTCGTGTGGTTCATCACCAGGTCCACGACGATGCGCATGCCGCGCCGGTGGCACTCGGTGACCAGCGTCCGGAAGTCGTCGAGCGTGCCGTACTGCGGAGCGACGGCCGTGTAGTCCGACACGTCGTAGCCGCCGTCGCGCAGCGGTGAGGGGTAGAACGGGGGCAGCCACAGGCAGTCGACCCCCAGCCACTGCAGGTAGTCGAGCCGCTGGATGAGGCCCTGGAGGTCGCCGCTGCCGTTGCCGGTGGCGTCCGCGAACGTCCGGAGCATGACCTCGTAGAAGACGGCCGTGCGGTACCACTCGGGGTTGGCGTCGCGGCCGCCCGAGACCGGTGGGTTCGGCACGTCGGGCTGGCGACGTCCGGGCAGGCCGTGCAGGGAGATCGAGGCGGTCGTCGGCGGCGGTTCGCGGTGCGACACCGTGCTCGACGCGGTCGACGCACCGACCCGCGCGGGCACGGCACCAGGGACCACCGGTACCGCGTCGGGCGAGGGCGAGGAGCCCGGCGGCGGGGTCCCCGGAGGCGACCCGGCAGCCGGCGTGCCCAGCGCGGGCGTGCGCGGCACGCGGACGTCGTCCGCCGCGGAGGGGGTGTCCCCCGCAGGCGGGAAGGGCCGCCTCATCGTGCCCCGGACACGTGCTCGAGGTGGACGACGTGTGCGACGTGGACCATCGGGTCGAGGCGCACGTAGACCTCGTCGGACCACGCGTAGGACTCACCCGACAGCACGTCGTGCGCGACGACCTCGCGGTCCACCGGCAGCCCGAACGCCGAGAGGTCGAGGTGGACGGTGCCCTCACGCGCGCCGTGGGGGTCGATGTTGACGACGACCACGACCGTGTCCGCGCGGCCGGTCGGGGAGTGCGCCGCATCCAGGTGGCGCGAGAAGCAGACGAGCGCGTCGTCCGTGGTCGGGTGGACCCGGACGTTCTGCAGCTGCTGCAGGGCGGGGTGCGCCCGCCGGATCTCGTTGAGCCGCCCGATGAGCAGCGCGATCCCGAGGTCGTCCGCCCTGGCCCAGTCCCGCGGCCGGAACTCGTACTTCTCGTTGTCGATCTGCTCCTCGACGCCCGGACGGGGCACGCTCTCCACCAGCTCGTACCCGGAGTACACGCCCCAGGTCGGCGAGCCCGTCGCGGCGAGCACCGCGCGGACCGCGAACCCGGCGACGCCACCGTGCTGCAGGTAGGGCGGCAGGATGTCGTGGGTCGTCGGCCAGAAGCTCGGGCGCAGCCACGGCGCCTCGTCGCCACCGACGCGCGCGAGGTACTCCTCGAGCTCCGCCTTCGTGTTGCGCCACGTGAAGTACGTGTACGACTGGTGGAACCCGATCTTGGCGAGCGTCAGCATCATCGCCGGACGCGTGAACGCCTCGGACAGGAAGATGACCTCCGGGTGCGCCGCGTGCACGTCGGCCAGCAGGCGCTGCCAGAAGGACAGCGGCTTGGTGTGCGGGTTGTCGACCCGGAACGCCGTGACGCCGTGGTCGATCCACACCTGCAGGACACGGCGGATCTCCGTGTAGATGCCCTCGGGGTCGTTGTCGAAGTTCAGCGGGTAGATGTCCTGGTACTTCTTGGGCGGGTTCTCGGCGTAGGCGATGGTCCCGTCGGCTCGCGTCGTGAACCACTCCGGGTGCTCCGTGACCCACGGGTGGTCGGGGGAGGCCTGCAGCGCGACGTCCAGCGCGACCTCCATCCCCAGGGACCGGGCGCGGGCGACGAACGCGTCGAAGTCGTCGAACGTGCCCAGCGACGGCTCGATCGCGTCGTGCCCGCCGTCCGGCGAACCGATCGCGTACGGCGAGCCGGGGTCCCCGGGCAGCGCCGTCAGCGCGTTGTTGCGGCCCTTGCGGTACGTCGTGCCGATGGGGTGGATCGGCGTCAGGTAGACGACGTCGAAGCCCATCGCCGCGATGCGGGGCAGCTGGTTCGCGGCCGTCCGCAGGGTCCCGGACGTCCACCGCTGGGTGGCCTGGTCGAACGTGGCACCGTGCGAGCGCGGGAACAGCTCGTACCACGAGCCGGTGAGCGCCAGCCGCCGGTGCACGACCAACGGGTAGGCGCGGGAGGCCGTCACCATCTCGCGCAGCGGTGACCGGTCCAGGACCTTGCGCACCGGCAAGGACAGCGCCGCGGCCAGCCGGGCCAGGGGAGGGCGGGACGTGTCGCGCAGCGCGGCGACCGCGTCGAGCAGGACGCGTGCGTCGCGCTCCGGCATCGCGTCGTCACCCGTGCGCCGCGCCGCGCGCTCGAGCACCAGCGTGCCCTCGGTGAGCATGAGCTCGACGTCGATCCCCGCCTCGACCTTGATCGCCGCGTCGTGGGCCCACGTGCCGTACGGGTCGGACCAGCCCTCGACGCGGAACGACCACTCGCCCTCGGCGTCGGGGACGACCCGCGCCTCGTACCGGTCGAGACCGGGAGCGATGTCGACCATGCGCGCCGACGAGTGCACCGAGCCGTCCGGTCGCAGCAGGACCGCGGTGGCGCCCAGCGCGTCGTGCCCCTCCCGGATCACCGTCGCCCGGATCGGCACGGCCTCCCCGACGACCGCCTTGGCGGGGAACCTGCCCTCCTCGGCGACAGGGAAGACGTCGAGGACGGGGATGCGTCCGACAGGGAGGACGGGCGCGTCGACACTCCTGCCCGGCACGGCAGCCGGTGCGTCGGGCGCCCCACCGTCGGCGACGGGCGCGGCGGCGGCAGCGGGTGCCGTCGCGGCGGCCGGGGGTGCCGCGGGAGCGGGGGGTGCCGCAGGAGCGGGGGGTGCCGCAGGGCTGCCGGGAGCGGCGTCCGGCTGCTCCGGTGCGGGCACGGGGACGTCGGCACGTGGGCGGCCCGGGGGGCTGGCCGGTGACGTGCGACGAGAGCGGCGAGGAGTCGTCACGGTCCCGAACCTATCCGGCCCGCAGGGGTGGTGGCATCTGCTGGCGGCGCGTCGGTCGGCGCGCCGTGGGCGGCCGCGGCCCTTCCCGGCGGCGATCAGGACGAATGTCCGGATCGTGAGGTCGTGGGGGCTGTGGCAGGCGCCCGATCTGCGTAGTCTGCGCCCGTGAGAGCGATTCGCCGGTTCACCGTCCGCACCGTGCTGCCCGCACCTCTCGCGGGTCTCGAGGAGCTCGCGCACAACCTGCGCTGGTCGTGGCACCCCGGTACCCGCGCCCTCTTCGCGGAGCTCGACCCCACCGTGTGGGAGCGGGTCGACGGCGACCCGGTGGCGTTCCTCGGCGCGCTGGACCGGGAGCGACTCGACGAGCTCGCGGCCGACCCCGACCAGGTCGCGCGCGTGCGCGCCGCCACTGCCGACCTGCGTGCCTACCGCGAGCAGGACCGCTGGTACCAGCAGCAGACCGCGACCGCGTTGCCCGCGTCGGTCGCGTACTTCTCTCCCGAGTTCGGTATCGCCGCGGCGCTCCCGCAGTACTCGGGCGGCCTCGGTGTGCTCGCCGGCGACCACCTGAAGGCGGCCTCCGACCTGGGCGTGCCGGTCGTCGGCGTCGGCCTGCTGTACCGCGCCGGGTACTTCCGCCAGGCGCTCGACCGCTCCGGGCGCCAGACCGAGACGTACCCCGTGCTGGACCCCGACGGCCTGCCTCTGTCGCTGCTGCGGGAGGCCGACGGGTCGCCCGCCCGGGTCACGCTCGCGCTGCCCGGCGGTCGTGACCTGCACGCGCAGGTCTGGGTGGCCCAGGTCGGCCGGGTCCCGCTGCTGCTCCTCGACTCGGACGTGCCCGCCAACGACGACGCCGCGCGGGTCGTCACGGACCGGCTCTACGGCGGCGCCGGCACCCACAGGCTCGAGCAGGAGCTGCTGCTGGGCGTCGGCGGTGTGCGTGCGCTGCGCACCCACGCGCGGCTCACGGGTGGTGCCGCACCCGAGGTGTTCCACACCAACGAGGGGCACGCGGGCTTCCTCGGTGTCGAGCGGATCCGCGAGCTCGTCGCCGACGGCGTCGCCTTCGGCGCCGCTCTCGAGCTCGTCCGCGCGACCACGGTCTTCACGACGCACACGCCCGTACCCGCCGGCATCGATCGGTTCGAGGCGCGCCTCGTCGAGCAGCACGTCGCTGCGTTCGTCGAGGCGGCTGCCCTCCCCGTCGCCGACGTCGTGGCCCTGGGGGCCGAGGACCACGAGGGCGGGGACCCCCGGCTCTTCAACATGGCGGTCATGGGTTTGCGCCTCGCCGGGCGCGCGAATGGCGTGTCACGCCTGCACGGGCGGGTCTCGCGCGAGATGTTCGCGGGCCTGTGGCCGGGGTTCGACGCCCAGGAGGTGCCGATCGGGTCGATCACGAACGGCGTGCACGCGCCCACGTGGGTCGCGCCCGAGGTGACGGCCCTGGCGGCGCGGCGGATGACCGCGCAGGACCTGGCCACCGGTGCCGGCTGGGAGGCAGGCGGCACCGTCGGTGACGCCGAGCTGTGGGAGCTGCGCCGGCGTCTGCGCACCCGTCTCGTGGAGGACGTGCGCAAGCGCGTGCGCGCGTCGTGGCTGCGGCGCGGCGCGCTGCCCGCCGACCTGCGATGGGTCGACGACGCGCTGTCAGCCGACGTGCTGACCATCGGCTTCGAGCGCCGCGTGCCGACGTACAAGCGGCTGACCCTCATGCTCGAGGACCCGGAGCGGTTCGCAGCGCTCCTGCTCGACCCGCTGCGGCCCGTCCAGGTCGTCGTCGCGGGCAAGGCGCACCCCGCCGACGAGCCGGGCAAGCGGCTGATCGCCGAGCTGGTCGCGTTCGCCGACCGGCACGACGTCCGCCACCGCATCGTCTTCCTGCCGGACTACGACATGCGCATGGCCGCGACGCTCTACCCCGGGTGCGACGTGTGGCTCAACAACCCGCTGCGACCGCTCGAGGCCTGCGGCACGTCGGGCATGAAGGTCGCGCTCAACGGCGGGCTGAACCTGTCCGTCCTGGACGGCTGGTGGGACGAGTGGCACGACGACGACAACGGCTGGGTCATCCCCACCGCCGACGGGGTCGACGACCCCGATGCCCGCGACGAGGCCGAGGCCGCCGCGCTGTACGACGTCCTCGAGCAGCAGGTCGTGCCCACGTTCTACGACCGGGACGGCGAGGACGTCCCCCGCCGGTGGCTCGAGATGGTGCGCCACACCCTCGCGACGCTGGTGCCGAAGGTCCAGGCCACCCGCATGGTCGCCGACTACGTCGCACACCTGTACGTGCCGGCGGCCGCGGCCGGGGCGGCGCTCGCGGCGGACGACCAGGCGGGGGCGGTGGCGCTCGCGGACTGGCGGGCCCGCGTGCGTGACGCGTGGCCGAAGGTCGGCGTCGACCACGTCGACTCGTCGGGCGTGGGGACGTCGCCGCAGGTCGGTGACCGGCTCCACGTGCGGGCGTGGGTGGCCCTCGGCGACCTGGAGCCCGCGGACGTCGAGGTGCAGGTGCTCCACGGACCCGTCGGGCCCGACGACGAGATCGCGGAGCTCACGGTCACGGCGCTGGCCCTGGACGACACGTACGAGGCCGATCGCCACGGGTACGCCGGTGACGTCGAGCTGACCGCGACAGGCCCGTTCGGCTACACGGTCCGGGTCGTCCCGCGGCACCAGGCGCTGCCGTCCGTGGCGTCGGCCGGCCTGGTGACGACGGCCTCCTGACCGCCCCGACCCCCCTCCCAACCCGACCCCCTCCCAACCCCCACCCCCTCCCAACCCCACCCCCTCCCAACCCCACCCCCTGTCGACGAACTCGTCCTTCGGCGGCGTCTGGCGGCCGAGAAGCCGCCAAACGGGCAGCTCGCCGCTGGTGGTGAGGGGGGCGGAGGGGCGGGGCCGTGGTCGTGGGTGTGGTGACCCGTCCACAGGGACCGGGGGTGCGCGGTGGATCCACCGGTTTCGCGGGGCGGTGCCGTCGCGACCGCCCGTGCTGTGGAGTCGGCGGATGCGCCGACCGGCCCCCGTCCCCGAGCCGCTGCTCGACACCGCCTCACGTCAGGAGGGGCTGCTGTCGACCGCGCAGTGCGAACGCGCGGGCCTGACGCGCGACCGTCGTGCGGCACTGCGGCGTGCCGGTGAGCTGGTCCCCGTCGTGCGCGGCGTGCACGACGCGGCGGTGGCAGTGGCCGGCAGGCACGGGTTGGACGTGTTCGCCGCGCCTGCGCAGCGGTCACGGCGCGGACCGGAGGGCGGTGACGCGCTCGCGGCACCGCGTGACCCCGACCACCTGCGCCGACGTGCCGCGTGGACGGCGCTGCTCGCCCTGGACCCCGCGCGTGCGGTGGCGGTCGGGTGCTGCGCGCTCGCGCTGCACGGTGTCCAGGGGCTGCCGGCGACGATCCGACCCGAGGCGGCCCTGCCGTCCGCAGGAGGCCGGCGCCCGCGTGGCGGCGGGCCTGCTGCCGGGTCCGTGACCCGGTGCTTCCGCACCGGCGACGTCGTGGTCGTCGCCGGTGCGCGTGCCGTCGTGCCGGAGCTCGCGCTCGCCCAGGCCGTCTGCGAGCTCGGCCGCGAGCACGCCGTCGCGGTGCTGGACTCGGCGCTGCAGCGCGGCCTCGTCCCGGCCGGGGACCTCTCGGGCGTCCGTGCGTGGGCGCGCGGCAGACGCGGGGCGGCTCGGCTCGCGGAGTGGTGGCACCTCGTCGACGGGCGCGCGCAGTCGCCCCTCGAGACGCGTGCCCGCCTGCAGTGCGTCGACGCCGGCATCCCGCCGCACGACGTCCAGGTCCCCGTGCGCGACCGTGCCGGGCGGGTCGTGGCCCGTGGCGACCTCGGGTGGGTCCAGCGCGACGGTCGGCTGCTCGTCGCCGAGGTCGACGGAGTGGGTCCGCACTCCACCCCGGCCGCGTTGTACGAGGACCGGCGCCGTCAGAACGCCATCGCCGCCGCGGACGCCGTCCTCGTGCGGTTCACCGCCGAGGACATCAGGGCCAGGCACGTCGTCCCGAGCACCATCCGCCGCCACCTGGGCACTGACGGGTCCGGAAGCACCCGGTGGTGACGGGCCGTCACGGCCGGAGGACCACCATCTCGTGCACCGCGTCGGCCAGCGAGAGCAGACCCCACGGAGGAGTCGATGCCCGGGTTCCCCTGTCCGGATCCCGAGATCCGACGCCGACGACCTCGACCTTTGGCGGCTTCTGGCGGGTGGGGAGCCGCCAAAGGTCGAGTTCGGCGGGACGGGGTGGGTGGGTGGGGAGGGCGGGGGAGGGGGAGGGGGGAGTTAGAGGGGGGAGGTTTAGAGGGGGGTGGTGAGGGATCGGGCTGTGACTCGGGCCGTGTGGAGGCAGCCGGCCAGGAAGGTGCCCTCCAGGGCGCGGTGGCCGTGGACGCCGCCGCCGCCGAAGCCGGAGGCCTCGCCGACGGCCCACAGGCCGGGCAGCACCTCGCCGTCGGGGCGCAGGACGCGGCCCTCGAGGTCGGTCGCCAGGCCCCCGAGCGTCTTGCGGGTCAGCACCGACAGCCGGACCGCGTACAGGGGCCCGTGCGCGGGGTCGAGCAGGCGGTGCGGCGGGGCGACGCGGATCACCCGGTCCACGACGTACCGGCGCGCCATCGCGGTGGCGGTGACCTGAAGGTCCTTGCCGAGCCCCGTCGCCACCTGCGCGTCGCGCGCCGCGATCGTGCGGGCCAGGACGTCGGGGTCGATGCGCGAGGTGCCCGTGAGCGCGTTCATGCCGGCTGCCAGCTCGGCAGGCGTCGCCGCGGCCACGAACTCCGGCGAGCGCTCCGCGAACGTCTCGACGGGCCCGACCGCGCCGCGTCGGACGCGCTGCAGCAGCAGGCCGACGTCCCGGCCCGTGAGGTCGGGGTTCTGCTCCGAGCCGGACAGCGCGAGCTCCTTGCCGAGGATCGTGCGGTCGAGCACGAACCACGAGTGGTCGTCGCCGCGGGACGTGACGTGCTGCAGCGCGCCGAGCGAGTCGAAGCCCGGGAACAGCGGTGCGGGCAGCCGCCGCCCGTCGGCGTCGAGCCACAGCGAGCTGGGACCCGGCAGGATCCGGATGCCGTGCGACGACCACACCGGCGAGTGGTTCGCGATCCCCTCGGGGTAGTGCCACATGCGCCCGGCGTGCGCGACGTGCGCACCGGCGGCCCGCGCGGCCTCGATCCCGGAGCCGTCGACGTGGTCCGGGACGCCCGAGAGCATCCGGGCCGGCAGGCGCCCCGCGGACGCGGGCCACGTCGCGCGCACCAGCTCGTGGTTCGCACCGATGCCACCGGTCGCGACGACGACCGCCGGGGCGTCGACCTCGAAGGCCCCCACCACCTCGCGCGACGACGGCGCGCCGCGCTCGACGCCGTCGGACGCGAGCACGTCCCCCCGGACTCCCGTCACGCGGCCGTCGGTCGTCGTCAGGGCGGTGGCCCGGTGCCGGAACCGCACCTCGACGCGCCCGTCGCGGTGACCGGCGAGCAGCGCCCGCACGAAGGGTTCGAGAAGACCCGGGCCGGTGCCCCAGGTGACGTGGAAGCGCGGCACCGAGTTGCCGTGCCCGTCGGCCAGGTAGCCACCACGCTCGGCCCACTGCACGAGGGGGAACCAGCGCACACCCTGACGGTGCAGCCACGGCCTCAGGTCGCCGGCGGCGAACTCGACGAAGCCCTCGGCCCAGGCGCGGCCCCACCGGTCGGACCCGTCGTCCGCGAACGCCGCCGACCCGAGCCAGTCGGCCAGGGCGAGCTCCGCGCTGTCCCGCACCCCGAGCCGGCGCTGCTCCGGCGAGTCGACGAGGAACAGACCACCGAACGACCACCACGCCTGCCCGCCCAGGCTCGCGGGGGGCTCGGCGTCCAGGAGCAGGACCCGCCGACCGGCCGCGAGCAGCTCGGCGGTCGTGACCAGGCCCGCGAGCCCGGCGCCGACCACCACGACGTCGTGGGAGTGCGTCATGCGCGCACGCTACCGGGCGCCGCGCTCGCGCGTCAGGGGCGCACGTACACCCGCATGCTCAGCGGCTCCACGGTCGTCACCGACCCGACGGACTGGTGCAGCCCTCCCGAGATCGCGGCTGTCGACACCTCCGCCGGGTGCTCCCAGACGGAGTCCCACGCAAGCGTCCACGGCGTCGCGTCACCATCGGCGAGCCGTACCGCGACGGCGTCGAGCGCGCCGTTGACGAGCAGCAGCACCTCGTCGTCCCCGGGTGCCGGAGCCGCGCGGACCATCTGGAACGTGCGGATCGACGCGTCGTGCCAGCGGCCGTGGTCGAAGGGCGCGCCGTCGGCGCCGTACCAGCCGAGGTCCGGTGGGCCTCCGGGGACGCGTGGCGCACCGGAGTAGAACGTCTCGGACCGCAGGGCGGGGTGCTCGCGTCGCAGTGCGAGGAGGTGCCGCGCAGTCGCGAGGAGGTCCTCGCGCCACGGTGACAGGTCCCAGCGCACCCAGGAGATCTCGTTGTCCTGGCAGTACGCGTTGTTGTTGCCGCCCTGCGAGCGACCGGTCTCGTCGCCCGCGGTGATCATCGGGGTCCCCGCCGCCAGGACGAGCGTCGCGAACAGGTTGCGCACCGAACGGCGGCGCAGCGGAGCGATGTCGGCGGCCGGTGACTCCCGCTGCACCGGTCCCTCGACACCGTGGTTCCACGACCGGTTGTCGTCGGAGCCGTCACGGTTCTGCTCGCCGTTGGCGGCGTTGTGCTTGTGCTCGTAGGCGACGAGGTCGGCCAGGGTGAAGCCGTCGTGCGCGGTCACGTAGTTGATCGACGCGCGGGGGCCGCGCGTGAGCGGCGGCGTGCCGCTGCCGAACAGGTCGGCGGACCCCGCCAGGCGCGTCGCGAGGTCCCGCACGCGGTCCCCGGGCAGGCCGTGCGCCGCGCGACCGGGATCCGCGAGCCAGAACGAGCGGACCGCGTTGCGGAACCGGTCGTTCCACTCCCCGAACGGTGCGGGGAACTGCCCCGTGCGCCACCCGCCGGGTCCCACGTCCCACGGCTCGGCGACGAGCTTGAGCCCCGTGAGCGACGGGTCCGTCGCCGCGGCGACGAGCGTCGCGTGGTCCGGCCGGAACCCGTCGGTGCCGCGGCCGAGGGTGACCGCGAGGTCGAAGCGGAACCCGTCGACGCCGACCACGTCCGCCCAGTAGCGCAGCGAGTCCAGGGTCATGGCCACGACACCCGTGCGGCGGAAGTCGAGGGCGTTGCCCGTGCCCGTCACGTCGACGAGCGTGGCCGGGACGGACCCGTCATGCATGTAGTAGTAGGAGTTGTCCAGGCCGCGCCACGACAGGTGCTGCCCGCCCAGGCCGCCCTCGCACGTGTGGTTGTAGACGACGTCGAGCAGGACCTCGAGGCCCGCGTCGTGCAGCGCGTGCACGGTCGCGCGCAGCTCGGCGAGCACGGCGGCCGGCCCAGCTGCGCGTGCGGCGGCGGTGGCGTACGCGGCGTGCGGTGCGAAGAACCCGAGCGTCGAGTATCCCCAGTAGTTGGTGAGGCCCTTGGCGACCAGGTGCGGCTCGGACGTGAACGCGTGGATCGGCAGCAGCTCCACGGCCGTGACACCCAGGCTCAGCAGGTGGTCGACGACGGCGGGGTGCGCCAGGCCGGCGTAGGTGCCCCGCAGCTCGGGTGGGAGCGCGGGGTGCAGGTGGGTCAGGCCCTTGGTGTGCGCCTCGTACACGACCGTGTCCGCCCACGGCGTCCAGGGACGGTTGGCGGCGGGGTCCGGGCCGGGCAGCGCGCGGGTGTCGACGACCACGCCGTGGGGGACGTGGGCTGCGGAGTCGCGGCCGTCCCGGGGCCCGTACGGGTCGCCCACGAGGTCGTCACCCACGACGTGGCCGTAGGTCGCCGGGCCGTAGGCGAGGTCACCGACCAGGCCGCGGGCGTACGGGTCGACCAGGAGCTTGGCGTGGTTGTACCGCAGCCCGTACGCGGGCTGCCAGGGACCGTCCGCCCGCAGGCCGTAGCGCTGGCCGGGACGCACCCCTGGGACGGCGGCCGACCAGATCCCCTGCTGCGGGCCGGACAGCGGCACGCGTCGCTCGGTGAGGGCGTCGGCCGGGCCGTCGATGAGGCACAGGTCGACCGCGGTCGCGTGCGGCGCGAGCACCGCGACGTCCACGCCCGAGTCGGTGACGTGGACACCGAGGCGTCGTGGAGCCCGGTCCCGGCCGGTCGTCGCGGTGTCGCTCACGCGCCCATCGTGCCAGGGCGCGGGTCCGAGGCGTGTCCCGGGTGCTTCCACCAGGCGAACACCGGAGGCGAGGGCCGGGGGTGCGGGCGGTAACGTTCCCCGGGTGAGGATCGTCGTCTGTGTGAAGTTCGTGCCCGACATCCAGTCCGACCGGCAGCTCGGTCCCGACGGGCGCGTCGTGCGCGACGGCGGTGACGGCACCCTGAACGAGCTCGACGAGAACGCCGTCGAGGCCGCGCTGGCGCTCGCGGAGGAGCACGACGGGCAGGTGGTCGTGCTGACCGTCGGACCCGACGACGCCGTCGACGCCGTCCGCAAGGGCCTGCAGATGGGCGCCGACGAGGCCGTGCACGTCCTCGACGACGACATCGCCGGTGCCGACGCGATCGGCACGGCGACGGTCCTCGCGGCGGCCGTGCGGCGCCTGTCCGCCGACGCGCCGGTCGACGTGGTCGTCACGGGGATGGCGGGCCTCGACGGGCTGACGTCGTTGCTCCCGACCGCGATCGCCGAGGTGCTCGACCTGCCGGCGCTGCCGCTCGCGTCGAGCCTGACGGTCGACCCGATCGCCCGGACGGCGACGGTCACGCGCCGCCTGGACCACGCCACGGAGACCCTGACCGCGGACCTGCCGGTCCTGGTGTCCGTCACCGACGGGCTCAACGAGCCCCGGTACCCCAACTTCAAGGGCATCATGGCCGCCCGCAAGAAGCCCGTGACCACGTGGACGCTCGCGGACCTCGGCGTCGACCCCGCGACCGTCGGTGCTGCGGGCGCGCGCACGCGCGTGCTCGACGCCGCTCCCCGCCCGGCGCGCGAGGACCGCGTGCTGGTCACCGACACCGGTGACGCCGGCACCCGGCTGGCCGCCTGGCTCGTCGAGCGCAAGCTCGTCTGACGCCGGTCCCCACCCACCCCGACTGCTCGCACCACCCCGGAGGACCCGTCGTGACCGTCACCCCCGTGCTCGTCCTGCTCGACCACGCACCGGACGGCTCGCTGCGCCCGTCGGTGCGTGAGCTCCTGACCCTCGCGCGTGACATCGCGGGCGAGGCGGGCGTGCACGGCGTGTGGGCGGGTGACGAGGACCTCGACGTGGCGCTGCCCGTGCTCGCGGCCCAGGGCGTGTCGACGGTCCACCGCCTCGTCACCGCTGGCGACGTCCACCTGTCGGCGGTCCTCGCGGACGGGCTGGAGGCGGCGCTGGCCGCGTCGGGCGCGTCGGTGCTGCTGCTCGTGTCCTCGTTCGAGAACAAGGAGGCGGCGGCGCGGCTCGCGGTGCGCACCGGTGCGGGGGTCGTGACGGACGCCGACGGGCTGACGGTGCAGGACGGGAACGTCGTCGCGCACAAGACCGTGCTGGCCGGCACCTGGACGACGCGGTGCGCCGTCACCGCCCCGAGCGCGATCGTCACGGTCAAGGCCAACGCGGTGCCGGCGCAGGACGCCGCCTCGTCGTCGTCCCCGCAGGTCGTCGACCTCCCCGTCGAGGTCCGTGCCGGTTCGACCCGCGTGCGGCTCGTGGAGCGGACGGAGCACGCCGCGTCCGGCCGCCCGGACCTCGGCTCCGCGAACGTCGTGGTCGTCGGTGGGCGCGGTACCGAGGGTGACTTCACGGCCGTCGAGGAGCTCGCGGACGTGCTGGGCGGGGCGGTCGGCGCGACGCGCGTCGCGACCGACGAGGGCTGGATCGGTCACGACGCGCAGATCGGGCAGACCGGCGTGACCGTGTCACCGCGGCTCTACGTGGGCGCCGGCGTGTCCGGAGCGGTCCACCACCGCGGCGGCATGCAGGCCTCGGGCACGATCGTGGCGGTCAACTCCGACCCGGACGCGCCGATCTTCGAGATCGCGGACTTCGGGATCGTCGGGGACCTCTTCTCGGTGCTGCCGCAGGCCGCCGCCGAGCTGCGCAGGCTGCAGGGCTGAGCCCCGCGGGGCCGTCGGCGTCGGGGACGGACGAGCGGGTCAGCTCAGGTCGCGGAGCCAGCGCAGCGTCGCGCCGGCCTGGGCCGCCTGGAAGGCCCGCAGGTTGGGGATCCCGGGCGGCGCAGGCTGACCGGACGACCACGCGAAGTACCCGGCGAGTCCGGCGAGCGCGGCGCGCAGGTCGTCCGTGCTCACGCCCTGCGACGCCTCGCTGCGGGAGAACAGCCACGCCGGGTCGCCCGCGCCACCCTGCAGGGCCACGCTCGGCAGCATGAAGGCGAGGTCGATCCACGGTGCGCCCACGCTCGCGTGCGGCCAGTCGATCAACCACACGCGGTCGTGACCGTCCTCGATCATGACGTTGTCGGCGCGCAGGTCCCCGTGGACGAGCGTGTCGCCCGCCACGACGCGCAGCGCGTCCTGCTCCCACCGGGCCAGGTCGTCGAGGTGCTCCGCCGCCCACCGGCCGGGCTCGTCGACCAGCCCGGCGACGCGCTCGCGCTGCGCGGCCGTGGTCTGCTGCATCCTGCGCCAGCCGGTGAAGTCGTCGCGCAGGAGGTCCTCCGTGCGCGGCAGGTCGTGCCCCGGCGTCGGCGTGCACCGGGCCAGGTCGTCGAGCGCCGCGAGCACGAGCGCCAGGTCGTCCGCACGCCACGGGAGCTCGGGGGAGCGGCCGTGGACCGCGTCGAAACCGAGCAGCACCCAGTCGCCGTCGTCGTCCCACCAGCGCAGCGACGGCGCGGGAACCTGCGGCGGCAGCGCGCGCGACGCCCGGATCTCGGCGCGCGCGAGCTCCGGGGAGTGCGGGTTCTGGTCGGAGGACACGGCCTTGACGAACACCGCGCGCCCGTCGGTCAGCTCGAGCACGGCGCAGAACCCGGGGGAGAAGCCGCTGGTCGCGGACATCTCGGCCGTCACGCGGGCGCCAGCCAGCGTCTCGATGCGCTCGCGCACCGCCCGCGGTAGGTCACGCCAGTCGAGCCGCTGTCCGCCGAAGGCGAGCGGCAGCGCCATGACGTCGTCGGCACTCACGCGCCCATCCTGCCAGCAACCGGGCGTCCTGGACCCCAGCATGGTCGGTCACGGTGCGCAGGGGACGTGGCGGGAGCCGGTGGATGAGGTGCGGGGCGTCGCGAGCTGGACGCGTTCGTAGACTGGGGGAGTGAGTGCTCCCCGCCCCCGTGCGGTCTACCTCGACCATGCGGCGACCACGCCGATGCGCCCCGCGGCGCTCTCCGCGCTGACGGCGGCGCTCGCGCACACCGGCAACCCCTCGTCGCTGCACACCGCGGGTCGTGCGGCGCGCCGCACGGTCGAGGAGGCGCGCGAGCGGCTCGCCGCCGCGGTGGGTGCGCGACCGAGCGAGGTCGTGTGGACGGCCGGTGGCACCGAGGCCGACAACCTCGCGGTCAAGGGCCTGTTCTGGGCGCGTCGGACGGGTGACACGGCCCGTCGTCGCGTGGTCGTGTCCGCGGTCGAGCACCACGCGGTGCTGGACCCGGCGTTCTGGCTGGCGGAGCACGCGGGTGCCGAGCTCGTGCTGCTGCCCGTCGACGGCGACGGGGTCGTCGAGGTCGACGCGCTGCGTGCCGAGCTCGAGGCGCACGGCGACACGGTGGCGCTCGTGTCGGTGATGTGGGCCAACAACGAGGTCGGGGCGCTGCAGCCCCTGGACGACGTGGTGGCCCTGGCGCACCGGTACGGCGTGCCGGTCCACGCGGACGCGGTGCAGGCGGTCGGGCAGGTGCCGGTCGACCTGGACGCGTCCGGGCTGGACGCGCTGACCCTCAGCGGCCACAAGGTCGGGGGCCCCGGCTCGACGGGCGCGCTACTGGTCCGGCGGGGCCTGGAGCTGACGCCCGTGCTGCACGGCGGCGGTCAGGAGCGCGGCGTGCGGTCCGGGACGCTGGACCCGGCGCTGCTGGCGGCGTTCGCCGCGGCCGTGGACGAGGCCGTCGCCGAGCGCGAGGCCCACGCCGCGCGCGTCGGTGCGCTGCGCGACGACCTCGTGCGGCGGGTCCTGGCGGAGGTGCCGGGTGCGACGCTGCGCGGTCCCGCCGACCCGGCCCGTCGCCTGCCCGGCAATGCGCACGTGACGTTCGCGGGCTGCGAGGGCGACTCGCTGCTGTACCTGCTGGATGCCGCGGGCGTCGAGGTCTCGACGGGCTCGGCCTGCCAGGCGGGCGTGCCCCGCCCGTCCCACGTGCTGCTCGCCATGGGCGTGGGGGAGGACGACGCACGCGGTGCCCTGCGGTTCTCGTTCGGTCCCACGTCCACCGCGGACGACGTCGACTCCGCGCTCGCCGCGCTGCCGGGTGCCGTCGAGCGTGCCCGTGCGGCCGGGCTGACGTCGCTGGTGGGTGCCTGATGCGCGTGCTCGCGGCGATGTCCGGCGGCGTCGACTCGGCGGTCGCGGCCGCGCGCGCCGTGGACGCGGGCCACGACGTCGTCGGCGTGCACATGGCGCTGTCGCGCACCCCGGCGCAGGAGCGCACCGGCTCGCGCGGCTGCTGCTCGATCGAGGACGCGTCCGACGCGCGCCGTGCGGCCGACGTGCTCGGCATCCCGTACTACGTGTGGGACATGTCGGAGCGGTTCGAGAAGACGGTCGTCGCGGACTTCCTCGCGGAGTACGCGGCGGGCCGCACCCCGAACCCGTGCGTGCGGTGCAACGAGCACGTGAAGTTCGCGGCCCTGCTCGACAAGGCGCTCGCGCTGGGGTTCGACGCGGTGTGCACCGGCCACTACGCGCGGGTCGTCGACGGCCCCGGCGGCGTGCGGGAGCTGCACCGCGCGGCCGACGCGGCCAAGGACCAGTCGTACGTGCTCGCCGTCATGGGGCCCGAGCGCCTGGCACGCGCCGTCTTCCCGCTGGGTGACGTGGCCTCGAAGTCCGAGGTTCGCGCCGAGGCGGTCGCCCGCGGACTGTCGGTCGCCGCCAAGCCCGACTCGTACGACATCTGCTTCGTCGCCGACGGCGACACCCAGGGCTTCCTGCGCCGCGCGCTGGGCGAGCAGCCCGGCGAGATCGTCGACGAGCAGGGCGAGGTCCTGGGGACGCACGACGGGGCGTACGCGTACACGGTCGGGCAGCGTCGTGGGCTCGCACTCGGCCGCCCGGCCGCCGACGGCCGCCCCCGGTACGTGCTCGCGATCGAGCCCGTGCAGCGGCGCGTCGTGGTCGGTCCGGCGCAGTCCCTGGACGTCGCGCAGGTCAGCGGGGACGCCGCCGTGTGGTTCGGGGACGTCCCGGCGGTCGGCTCGGTGTGCACGGTGCAGGTCCGTGCGCACGGCGCCGACGTCCCCGCCCGCGTGCTGGATGCCGACGGGGCGACCGTCACGGTCGACGTCGCCGGCACCGGGCTGCGCGGCGTGGCCGCCGGGCAGTCGCTCGTGCTCTACGACGGCACGCGGGTCCTCGGCCAGGCGACCGTCGCGGCGACGCGTACCGCCGCGGACCTCGTGGCTGCAGCGGAGGCCGGCGCGTGACCGCCGTCAGCGGTATCGGCCCCTGGCCCGGGACCGACGCGCTCGAGGCCGCGACCACGGTCGTCGGCGACCTGGTGGACACCCCGGACGAGGTCGACGGTCTGCCGTTCGCCGTGCTGCTGCCGGCGCGCGGACCGTGGGGCGACGCCACCGGCGCCGCGATCGCGCTGCTCACCGACCTGCCCTCGGAGCTCGGGCCGCACGGGTGGAAGCTCGCCGACCGGCCGGGGCGCGACCTCGAGCGGGCCCGGGCCTTCGCGCGCGAGGACCTCGACGCGCTCGCGGTGGCCGCCCACGGCTACGCCGGCGGCTTCGTGCTGCCGGTCCTGGGGCCGTTCACGCTCGCGGCGGACGTCTACCTGGCGCGGGGCGACAAGATCCTCTCCGACCCCGGCGCGCTGCGGGACGTCGTCGTGTCGAGCAGCGAGGGGATCGCCGCACGGGTCGCGGACCTGCGGCGCGTGGTGCCCGGTGCCGACGTGCGCGTGCTGCTGCGCGAGCCGCTGCTCGCGCCCGTGCTGGCGGGCGCCGTCCCGGGGTTCTCGGGCCGCGCGCCGCTGCGACGGGTACCGGGACCGGTCGTCGCCGAGGGCCTCAGCGCGCTCGCGGACACCGTGCGTGCCGCCGGGGCGTCCACGGTCGCGGTGCACGGCGGCAGCGCCTGGTCCGCGCTCGCGGCCGTGCGCGCGTCGTCGGTGGACGCCGCCGCGCTCGCGGTCGGCGGCATCGGCGAACGCGGTTGGGAGGAGGTCGCGGGGGTCGTCGAGGCCGGCAAGGTGCTCTGGGCGGAGCTGCCGTCGCAGGCGTCGTCGCAGTGCGCCGGTCCGGACGTCGCCGGCCAGGCCGACGTCCTGCTGCGACCGTGGCGCACGGTGGGTCTGCCCGCCGGCGGCCTGCGGGACGTGGTGCTCCTCGCCGGGGCGCCGCCCGAGGGTGCCACCCCCGACGGTGCGCGTGGCGCGCTCGCCGGGCTCGTGCGGGCCGCGGGCATCGTCGCCGAACGGGCCGAGGCATGAGCGCCGGGCTGCCCCGCCGCCGTGTCACGTCGCGGCGTCGTGCACTCGCGCTGCTCGTCGCGTCGGGGCTCGCGCTGGTCGGGCTCGTCGTGCTCGCGGTCGGGTGGTTCGGCATCGGCACGACGACCCTGCGGGCGTCCGCCGCGGGCACCGAGCCGTGCGTCGCCGCGTACGAGGGCGGCGCGGGTGTGCAGATCCGCTACGAGCTGCTGCCCGCGCGTGCCGTGTGCGTGTGGGAGGTCGAGGGGACGCGGCAGGAGGTGGTCGTCGCGTCGGTGCCGGTGGCCGTGACGGCCGGTGCCCTGGTCCTCGCGGTGGGCGGGATCGCCGGGACGGTCGCCGCCCTGCGGCCGGTGCGGACCGTGCACCGGGCCTCCGGAGCAGGGCGGGACGGACGGACGGGCGCGGCACCGACCGTCGAGCCCTCATGACGTCGACGCGACCGACGCACGCCGGTCCGCCGGTGTCGGTGGCGCACGTCATGATGGGCACGTGAACGACGCGACCCCTGTGACCGACCAGCAGGACGTGCCGGCCGAGGCCCGGCACCGGTGGACGGAGCTGGCCGAGCAGGTCCGGGCCGACCAGTTCGCCTACTACGTGCGTGACGCGCCGAGCTCGTCCGACGCCGCGTACGACGCGCGGATGCGCGAGCTCGAGCGGCTGGAGGACGAGCACCCGGGCCTGCGGACGCCGGACTCGCCCACGCAGCGCGTCGGTGGCACGTTCTCCACCGAGTTCACGGCCGTGGACCACGTGCAGCGCATGCTGTCGCTCGACAACGCGTTCTCGCGCGAGGACCTGGTGGCGTGGGCGGAGCGGGTGCACCGTGACCTCGAGGGCGCCGGACCGGTCGAGTACCTGTGCGAGCTAAAGATCGACGGGCTCGCGATCGCGCTGCTGTACGAGAAGGGGCGCCTGGTGCGCGCGGCGACGCGGGGCGACGGCCGCACGGGCGAGGACGTGACGCTCAACGTCCGCACGATCCCGACGATCCCCGACGTGCTGGCGGGCGACCCCGCGACCCACCCCGACCTCATCGAGATCCGCGGCGAGGTCTTCCTGCCCGTCGAGGCGTTCGGTGAGCTCAACGAGGCGCAGGTGGCCGCCGGGAAGGCGCCGTTCGCCAACCCCCGCAACGCCGCCGCGGGGTCCCTGCGCCAGAAGGACCCGCGCGTCACGGCGTCACGCCCCCTGCGGATGTACGCGCACGGCATCGGGGCGCTGACGTGGGGGGAGGGGCGCGGCACCGGGATCGACCGGCAGTCGCAGGTGTACGACCTGCTGGCGGGCTGGGGCGTGCCGACGTCCTCCCACAGCCGTGTGGTCTCCGGGCTCGACGACGTCTGGGCGCGCATCGTCCACTTCGGCGAGCACCGGCACGACGTCGAGCACGAGATCGACGGAGTCGTCGTCAAGGTCGACGACATCGCGCTGCAGCGCCGCCTGGGCGCGACCAGCAGGGCGCCGCGGTGGGCGATCGCCTACAAGTACCCACCGGAGGAGGTCAACACGCGGCTGCTGGCGATCGAGCTCGGCATCGGCAGGACCGGCCGCGCGACGCCGTTCGCCGTCATGGAGCCCGTGCTCGTGGCGGGCAGCACCGTGCGGCAGGCGACGCTGCACAACCAGGACGTGGTCCGGGTCAAGGGTGTGCGCGTCGGCGACATGGTGGTGCTGCGCAAGGCCGGCGACGTCATCCCGGAGATCGTCGGGCCCGCGCCCCAGGCCCCGGACGACGACGTGCCACGCGTCGAGTGGCACATGCCCGCGGACTGCCCCGAGTGCGGGACGCCCCTGCGCCCGATGCGCGAGGGCGACGTCGACCTGCGGTGCCCCAACGCGCAGGGGTGCCCGGCGCAGGTCCGCGGGAGGCTCGAGCACATCGGGTCGCGCGGCGCGTTCGACATCGAGGTGCTGGGCGAGGTCACCGCCGCTGCCCTGACGCAGCCCGAGGTTCCCGAGACGCCGCCGGTGCCCAACGAGGCGTACCTCTTCGACCTCGTGGGCTACGGGCCGGACGCGCCCGCGGACGAGGTGGACCGGGTGCGCTCCGCGAGCCTCGCGCGGCTCGCGGAGGTCGAGGTCGTGGTCCGGGACGCGGAGACCGGGCTGCCCAAGGAGGACGCGGACGGCACGGTGCGCCGACGCACGCCGTTCCGGCGCACGCTCAAGCACACGAAGGCGCAGCGCGCGGCCGCCGAGGCGGACGGCCGGACCCTGCCCGACTGGGAGCCCTCGGAGGCGGCGCGCACCCTGCTCGACCAGCTGGACCTCGCGAAGACCAAGGACCTGTGGCGCGCGATCGTGTCGCTGAGCATCCGCAACGTCGGGCCGACGGCCGCCCGGGCACTGGCCCAGGAGTTCGGGTCGATGGCCGCGCTGCGGGCGGTGGTGGACCCGACGGCCCAGGACGGCGGCGAGCTCGACCCGGTGGCCGCGGTGGCGCGGCTCGCCGGGGTCGAGGGGGTGGGGCCGACGATCGCCCAGTCCCTGCTCGACTGGTTCGCCGAGCCGTGGCACCGCGAGATCGTCGACCGCTGGGCGGCGGCGGGGGTCGTCATGGCCGACGCAGCCGACGAGTCGACCCCGCGCACGCTGGAGGGCGTGACGGTGGTCGTGACCGGGAGCCTCGAGCGCTTCAGCCGCGACGGCGCCAAGGAGGCGATCCTCGTGCGGGGTGGCAAGGCCTCGGGCTCGGTGTCGAAGAAGACCGACTTCGTGGTCGTCGGCGAGAACGCCGGGTCCAAGGAGGCCAAGGCGCGTGAGCTGGGGCTGACCATCCTCGACGAGGCGGGGTTCGAGGCGCTGCTCGCCGGGGGCCCGGGCGCGGTCGCGACGCCTGCGGTCGAGGACGCCGACGGGGCCGCACCCGAGCACGCCACGACGGACGAGGTGGCGACCGGCACGTCGGCGGACCGGTGAGCGCCGCCGCCCCCGCCGGCCCGCCCACCGTGCGGCGCGTGACGGCCGCCGACCTCGCGCAGGTCGGCCAGGTGACCGCCCACGCCTACGTCGCCGACGGGCTCGTCGAGGCGGACCACTGGTACGTCGACGAGCTGCGGGACGCGGCTGCCAGGGCGGCGGCCGCCACCGTGCTCGTCGCCGTGGCGCGCGACGCCGACGGCGCGGCCGGAGAGCGGGTGCTCGGGACCATCACGCTGGCGACACCGGGGTCGCCCTACGCCGAGATCGCGCGCGACGGCGAGGTCGAGCTGCGCATGCTCGCGGTCGACCCCGCGGCGCGCCGGTCGGGCGTCGCCGAGCAGCTCGTCGTGGCGGCGCTGCGCGAGGCCGTCGGTCGCGGTGACCGCCGCGTGGTGCTGTCGACGCTCGAGACGATGCACGCCGCGCACCGGCTGTACGCACGACTCGGCTTCGTCGCCGAGCCGGACCGCGACTGGACCGACGAGCTCACGATGCGCGTGCACGCCTGGCACGCGCCGGTGCCGCCGTCCGCGGCCACCGAGTCCGCGTCGTGGCCACCGCTGCGCGTGGTCGAGGTCGACGGCTGGCGCGTCGGTCTGTCGGGCGGCGTGACCCGGCGTGCCAGCTCGACGCTGGCGCTGCGTGACGTCGACGACCTGGCGGGCACGGTCGGCCGGGTCGAGGGCCTGTACCGCGACGACGGCGCGCCCGCCGTGTTCCGGGTCGGCGACCCCGGGAACCCCGCAGGGCTCGCCGCCCTGCTCGACGCCCGCGGGTACGCGGTCGCCGCCGTCACCGACGTCCTGGTGCGGGACCTGGACGCCACCGTGCGTCCTGCCGACGGCGATCCGGGAACGCTCGGTGGCGGCGTGCGCGTCCGCGCCGCCGACGTCCCGGACGACGTCTGGCTCGACCTGTGGCTCGGCGGCAAGGGCGGCGCGCGCGAGCCGTCCCGTGCGATCGTCGCCGGTGCCCCCGCGCGGTACCTGACCGCGATCGGTGCCGACGGCACGGCGGTCGCCGTCATCCGGGCCGCGGTCGTCGACGACTGGGTCGCACTGTCGTGCCTGCAGGTCGTCCCGCAGGCCAGGCGCCGCGGGATCGGACGCGCGCTGACGCTGCAGGCACTCGCCGCCGCACGGGAGCACGGCGCGCGTCGTGCGTTCCTCCAGGTCGAGGCCCACAACGACCCGGCCTTGCGGATGTACGGGGCGCTGGGCTTCCGCCCTGCGCACCGGTACGCCTACCGCGTGCAACCGGGGCAGGACGTGCGGACCGGGCTGGAAGCCCGCGTGCGCTTAGATCAACCACGATCCACCCACCTGGGACGGGCGGCGAAGTTCTGAAGCCCTGCTCGTCAGGCCAGCCCGTCGCCCGTCGCAGCGTGTCGGAGCCACCGACCCGCGCACTCCTGAGACCGTAACTGCATGACGTACCGCCTGACTGACGCCAGCGTTAAGGTCCGCCTCAACGACGTCGTGCTCACGTACACGACCGAGGGCACCGAACCAACCCGTGGCGCCGTGCTGTACTCCACCACCTTCGTGAGTGAAGCAGGTGACGATGTCCGGCAGATCGGCTTCAAGCTCCTCGACAGCAGACTCATCGCGACCTTCTGGTCCGACCACGTTTCTCCCATGCAGTACGCCGCAGGGCCGAACGTCACTCCACAGCGGATTGGCAACACTCACACGATCGTCTTCCCGCTCGAAGCCCTAGGAAGCATCCGCGCCGGAAGCTGGCACGCGATCCTGAACGTGGATGGCGACGACGTGGACCGCGTCGAAGGATCGCTGTAGGCCCGACTAGCGGCCGTGCGTCGCGTCTGCCGCGCGGATCAGAGGTCACGAACGTATGACTCGTACCCCTCATACGTTCCGAGGAACTCGAAACCGGCGTCGACGCACATCTTCCTGCTCGCCACGTTGCGCGGGTCGACGTGCGTGAACACGCCACAATCCAACTCGTAGCGGGCCTTCGTGCGGCTCATCAGATCCAACGCGACAGTCAGAGCCTCGCGACCGAGGTGCTGCCCCCGGGTCCGCTGTGCACAGGCGACGGCCCAGATCATGAACTGCTGGTTGGTGTCGTCCAGCCCGAAATGAGCCGTGGCGGCGAGACCCTCGCCGTCGAAGCCAAGCAGAAGCGCCTCGTCCGCCGACACGGGGACCCGTAGACCGCGCAGGTGACTCTGCACTTCGAGTTCCCACGGTTTCGGGTGATGCTTGCCGCGGTGCTTCTCGTACTGCTTCTTCGCCGGGTCCGTACAGATGAACTGAGTCAGCGCAACCTTGTGCTCGGCCCGCGCGCTAGACCAGCGCAGCACGCTTCCGGCGAAGCCACTCGGCCACGTCAGACAATTCCTGCTCGCTCGCAACCATCGAGCGGCGGTACCGGCGCGCTAGTTCGACGCGCTCCCAGTCGGTGAGACCGTCCGCGGCAGCGCCATCCGCAACGCGTACGCGAACTTCGCGAACATCGAGGCACATGGTGTCGAGGAGGGCCATAGCCCGGACCATACCCGTGCGACCTGGTAGTAGCTCACTCTGCGAGCCGTTTCACCCGAACTGATGCGACTCAGATCACTACGCGTGCCGGCGAGAGGGAGAACGCGGGGCGCACCGGCAGTCAGGAGAATCGAGAGGCTTGGGGAGTCTGCTGACTAGCCGCGCCCACGGTGCACGTCCGGGCGGCCGATCGCACGCGCACCCTCGATACTGGTCCCATGCTGTCGACGGACAACGCCGTGGCCCTCGAGGCCGCCGGGCTGCAGTGGCACCCTCGAGCCGGTGACCGGTTCGTGATCCGCGGTGCCGACATGGGGGGCGAGGTCTTCACGATCTCCGAGATGGTCGTCGAGGCCCACGAGTACTCGACCGGGACCGTCCTCGGGTTCAACGGCACCACCGAGTGGGCGCTGGACTCCGTGCGCCAGGAGGACGCGCTCTGGCTGCCGCGCGAGGACCAGATGCGTGAGCTGCTCGGGGGCACCTTCCGCAGCCTCGCCCGGTCGACCGACGGGCGGTACCAGGTGCTCGTGGAGGTCGCCGGCGGCCCGGAGCGCGTCTTCACCGCCGACGACGCGGCGGACGCCTATGCCGAGGCGCTGCTCGCCCTCGTCAGCGCGGCGACGTCGCAGGTCGGCTGACCGCAGGCAGGTCCAGCGTCGCGATCTTCTGCCAGATCTTCGTCGACATGCCGCCCGTGACGTTCTCGACGGTGCTGACCGTGTCGAGCACGACTGCGTCCGTCGACTCCTCGGCGCACAGCGCGGCCGCCTTGGCGACCAGGCTGAGCAGCTCGGTGCAGTAGTCGAGGTACGCGGCGAGGCCGTCGGCGTCCAGGCCGACGTCCACGGACTGCGACGTGGTGCGGAACCCCGGGCGCAGCCGTTCGGGGTCCTTGGTGAGCTGGTGCATGTCGATGACGTGCGCGAGCGAGCGCAGCCGGTGCAGCCGGCGCAGCGTCGCCGCGCGCTGCAGCCGCGCGGGGACCGCGAGCAGGAACCACACCGCGATCCCGGCGAACACGGTGTCGTTGATGGCGCTCTCGACCACGGGCAGCCACTCGAAGGCCCGCAGCGACGTGGCGGCGGCGACGGCGTCGCGCACCGCCATCACCAGGGCGAACACGGTCGCCCCGACGACGAGCACGACCGCCACCAAGGACGCGACACGGGCCACGTGCTCGTGCCGCCGGGTCCGGGCCTCCTGCTCACCCACGTCGCTGACGAGCCCCGCGAGCTCGGCGGCGACGTGTCGCAGGTTGCGGTCGGGGAAGCGGGTGGCGATGCGTGCGTGCAGGCGGTCGACCGTGGCGCACACCGCCGCGGGGTCGAGCCGCTCGTAGCGTCCGGTCACGGGCGTCACGGTAGCGGCGGGGTGCCGGCCGTCGGTGGTGCCGCGGCGTAGGGCGGACAGGGGTCACCCACCCACGACTAGACTCATGGACCATGTCCACCCTCTCCCGCGACGAGGTCGCGCGCGTCGCCGCGCTCGCCCGGATCGACCTGACGCCCGCCGAGCTCGACCGGCTGGCGGGGGAGCTCGACGTCATCGTCGAGTCCGTCGCCCGCGTGTCCGAGGTCGCCACCCCGGACGTCCCCGCGACGAGCCACCCGCTGCCCCTGACCAACGTGTTCCGTGCCGACGAGCCGGTCACGCCGCTCGACCGTGACGAGGTGCTCGCCCAGGCCCCCGCGGCCCGTGACGGCAAGTTCCTCGTCCCGCAGATCCTCGGGGAGGAGTGACGTGACCGACCTGACCCGGCTGACCGCAGCCGAGCTCGCCGACCGACTGGCCGCACGCGAGGTGACCAGCGTCGAGGCGACGCAGGCGCACCTGGACCGCATCGCCGCCGTCGAGCCCGCCGTCCACGCGTACCTGCACGTCGCGGGTGACGAGGCGCTCGCGACCGCGGCCGACGTCGACGCGCGACGCGCCGCGGGCGAGGACCTGCACGTGCTGGCGGGTGTGCCGATCGCCGTCAAGGACGTCGTCGTGACGCGGGGCCTGCCCACCACCGCCGGCTCGCGCATCCTCGAGGGCTGGGTGCCGCCGTACGACGCGACCCTCGTCCAGCGCCTCAAGGCCGCGGGCCTGCCGATCCTCGGCAAGACCAACATGGACGAGTTCGCGATGGGCTCGTCCACCGAGCACTCGGGCTACGGCAACACGCACAACCCCTGGGACCTCGACCGGATCCCGGGCGGCTCCGGCGGCGGCTCGGCCGCGGCCGTCGCGGCGTACGAGGCGCCCCTGGCGATCGGCACGGACACCGGCGGCTCGATCCGCCAGCCCGCAGCCGTCACGGGCACCGTCGGCGTCAAGCCGACGTACGGCAGCGTGTCGCGCTACGGCCTCATCGCGCTGGCCAGCAGCCTCGACCAGGCAGGGCCGTGCACGCGCACGGTCCTCGACTCGGCGCTGCTGCACGAGCTGATCGGCGGGCACGACCCGCTCGACTCGACGTCGCTGACCGACCCCGCGACGGGCTACGTCGCGGCGGCGCGTGCCGGCGCGGGCGGCGACCTGCGCGGCGTGAAGGTGGGCGTCATCCGTGAGCTGCAGGGCGAGGGCTACCAGGCGGGTGTGCTGGCACGCTTCGAGGAGTCCCTCGACGCGCTGCGCGGTGCGGGCGCCGAGGTCGTCGAGGTGTCCTGCCCCTCGTTCGCGTACGCGCTGGCCGCGTACTACCTGATCCTCCCCGCGGAGGCGTCGAGCAACCTCGCGAAGTTCGACGGCATGCGCTTCGGCCTGCGCGTCGAGCCCTCCGAGGGCCCGGTGACGGCCGAGCGGGTCATGGCCGCGACCCGCGGCCAGGGCTTCGGCGACGAGGTCAAGCGCCGCATCATCCTCGGCACGTACGCGCTGAGCGCGGGCTACTACGACGCCTACTACGGGTCGGCGCAGAAGGTCCGCACGCTCATCCAGCGGGACTTCGCGGCGGCGTTCGAGGCGGCCGACGTGCTGGTCTCCCCGACGGCGCCGACCACGGCGTTCAAGCTGGGCGAGAAGCTGGACGACCCGCTGGCGATGTACCTCAACGACGTCGCGACGATCCCGGCGAACCTCGCCGGGGTGCCGGGCATGTCGCTGCCGAACGGGCTGTCGGACGACGGCCTGCCGGTCGGGTTCCAGATCCTCGCGCCGGCGCGCGAGGACGCCCGGCTGTACCGCGTGGGGGCGGCGCTCGAGGCGCTGCTCGAGACGAGCTGGGAGGGCCCGCTGCTGGGCCGCGCCCCTGAGCTGGCCGGAGGGGCAGCCTGATGAGCACGACGACCGACGTCGACCTGGTCGACTACGACGACGCGGTGGCCCGGTTCGACCCGGTCATCGGCATCGAGGTGCACGTCGAGCTCGGCACGCGCACCAAGATGTTCGACGGTGCCGCGCAGTTCTTCGGCGAGGAGCCGAACACGCAGATCACGCCCACGAGCCTGGGCCTGCCCGGTGCGCTGCCGGCGGTCAACGGCACCGCCGTCGAGTACGCCATCCGCATCGGGCTGGCGCTGAACTGCTCGATCGCCCAGTCCTGCCGGTTCGCCCGCAAGAACTACTTCTACCCGGACGTGCCGAAGAACTTCCAGACGTCGCAGTACGACGAGCCCATCGCGTACGAGGGCTTCGTCGACGTCGAGCTCGAGGACGGCACGGTGTTCCGGGTCGAGGTCGAGCGCGCGCACATGGAGGAGGACGCCGGCAAGAACACGCACGTCGGCGGCGCCACCGGGCGCATCCACGGCGCGGAGTACTCGCTGGTCGACTACAACCGCGCCGGCGTGCCGCTCGTGGAGATCGTCACCAAGCCGATCACGGGTGCCGGCGAGCGGGCGCCCGAGGTGGCGCGCGCGTACGTGCAGACCCTGCGCGACATGTTCCGCGCGCTCGGCGTGTCCGAGGCGCGCATGGAGCGCGGCAACGTGCGCGCCGACGTCAACGTGTCCCTGCGCGCGACGCCCGACTCGCCGCTGGGCACGCGCACGGAGACCAAGAACGTGAACTCGTTCCGGTCGGTCGAGCGGTCCGTGCGCTACGAGATCAGCCGCCAGGCGGCGATCCTCGACGCGGGCGGCACGATCGTCCAGGAGACGCGGCACTGGCACGAGGACACCGGCATCACGACGGCCGGACGTGTGAAGTCCGACGCCGAGGACTACCGCTACTTCCCTGAGCCGGACCTCGTCCCGATCGTGCCGGACCGCGCGTGGATCGAGGAGATCCGCGCTGCGCTGCCCGAGCTGCCGGCCGCGCGTCGGCGTCGCCTGCAGGGCGAGTGGGGCTACGCCGACGCCGAGATGCGCGACGTCGTCAACGCCGGTGCGATCGAGCTGATCGAGGCCACGGTGGCGGCGGGCGCGAGCCCGGCCGCCGCGCGCAAGTGGTGGATGGGCGAGCTGGCGCGCACCGCGAAGCAGCAGGAGGTCGAGCTCGCGGACCTGCCGATCACGCCGGCCCAGATCGGCGCGCTGCAGCAGCTCGTGGACGCCGGGCGCATCAACGACAAGCTCGCGCGGCAGGTGCTCGAGGGCGTCCTGGCCGGCGAGGGCGATCCCGAGCAGGTCGTCGTCGCCCGCGGCCTGGAGGTCGTGTCCGACGACGGCCCGCTGCTCGAGGCGATCGACGCGGCCCTCGCGTCGCAGCCGGACATCGCGGAGAAGATCCGCGGCGGCAACCTCGGCCCGGTCGGCGCGATCATCGGCTCGGTCATGAAGGCGACCCGGGGCCAGGCGGACGCGGGCAGGGTGCGCGAGCTCGTCCTGGAGCGCGTCAACGCCTGACGGCAGGACCCGACCCGCCCGTCCGGCGTGCGTCGTGTCGCAACCTCCCGGTCACGCGGGATTTGTACGATGCGACGCACGCCGGAGGGCAGTCGGTGGTGGTGTCCCATGCGGAGGCACCGATGGTGAGCCGACGGAGGTCACGATGCAGAAGCCGAGCCTGCAGGGCGAGATGATCGTCCTGCGACCGATCCGGCCCGACGACGCCGACGCGATGTGGGACATGCTCACGGACTCCGAGGGCAACCGTCTGACCGGGACGACGCGCGTCTTCACGCAGGACGAGGTCCGCGCGTGGTGCGCGAGCCGTGAGGCGGCGCAGGGGCGCTACGACTTCGCGGTCACGACCAGCGCGGACGACGAGTACCACGGCGAGATCGTCCTCAACGACGTCGACGAGGACGTCCGGTGCGCCGGGCTGCGCCTGGCCATGCGCCCCGCCTACCGGGGCCGTGGCTACGGCACCGAGGCGATCGAGCTGGTGCTCGGGTTCGCGTTCGACGGGCTCGGGCTGCACCGCGTCGAGCTGGAGGCGCTGAGCATCAACACGCGTGCGATCTCCCTGTACGAGAACATCGGGTTCCGGCGCGAGGGCCGTCGCCGCGACGCGTACCGCGACGGTGAGGGCTGGTGCGACGCCGTCGTGATGTCGATGCTCGAGGACGAGTACCGCGCCGGACGCGTGGGCGGCTGACGACGACCGTGCTCACCGCCACCGTCCCGGACGACGACCTGCTGCACCGGCTCGGTGACCTCGCGGCGGCGCACCCCGACGACCTGCGGCTCGTCCGCTGGGACCTGGAGGGTGCGCTGGACGCCCGGACGGCCGCCGACGTGGACCTGGTCGTGATCCCGCACTACTTCGTCCGTCCCGGCGGCTTCGACGTGCTGCGCGACCTGCCGCGGCTGCGCTACGTGCAGCTGCCGAGCGCGGGCTACGAGCACGCACGCCCGCACCTGCCGCCGGGTGTGGTGCTGTGCAACGGGCGTGGCGTCCACGACGCCGGCACGGCCGAGCTCGCCGTGGGCCTGACGCTGGCCGTGCAGCGTGACCTGCCCCGTGCGGTCCGTGCCATGGGGGAGGCGCGGTGGGACAACCCGTTCGGGCCGTCGCTGGCCGACCGCCGGGTGCTGGTCGTCGGGCAGGGGTCGGTCGGGCGGGCGGTCGTGGCACGGTTCCGGCCGTTCGAGGTGGACCTGGTCCGCGTCGCGCGGACGGCCCGTGACGACGCGGACGGGCACGTGCACGGCGTCGCCGAGCTGGGGGACCTGCTCCCGGAGGCGGACGTCGTGGTGCTGGCGATCCCGCTGACGCGCGAGTCGTACCACCTGCTCGACGCCGCCGCGCTCGCCCGGATGAAGGACGGTGCGCTGCTCGTCAACGTCGCGCGCGGCAAGGTCGTGGACACCGACGCGCTGCTCGTCGAGCTGCGCGCCGGCCGGCTGCGTGCGGCGCTCGACGTCACCGACCCCGAGCCCCTGCCGTCCGACCACCCGCTGTGGCACGCACCGCACCTGCTGCTGACGGCCCACCAGGGCGGCAACACGGACGCCACGTTCCCACGGGTCGCGGCTCTCGTGCGCCGCCAGCTGACCGCGTTGCTGGCGGGCGAGCCGCCCGTCAACGAGGTCGCCCGCACCTGAGACCGCGCGTGCGGGGCCCGCCGGGGTGCGGGCCGCTCACGCCGACGTCACGATGGCGTGATGAGCGAAGCCGCGGACGTGCAGGCCGGGGACGACGCACCGGGGGTGGGGGCCCGCCGCGGCGTGACCTTCTTCGGGCACCCGTTCGGGCTGTTCACGCTCTTCACCACCGAGCTGTGGGAGCGGTTCAGCTACTACGGCATGCGCGCGATCCTCTTCTACTTCCTCACCGACACGTTCGCGAACGACGGGCTCGCGCTCGACGACGCGACGGGCGCGGCGCTCGTCGCCGTGTACGGCTCGGCCGTCTACCTCGTGACCGTCATCGGCGGCTGGTTCGCCGACCGCGTGATCGGCGCACGCCGGGCCGTGCTGGCCGGTGGCGTCGTGATCGCCGCGGGGCACGTCAGCCTGGCGGTCCCCGCGCACTGGACCGCGTACGCCGGGATCATCCTCGTCGCGCTCGGCACCGGCCTGCTCAAGCCCAACGTGTCGAGCATGGTCGGCGAGCTGTACCGGCGGGACGACCCGCGACGCGACTCGGGGTTCTCCATCTTCTACATGGGCATCAACATCGGTTCGTTCTCGGCCCCGTTCCTCGTGCAGCTCGCCCGCGGGATCGGCGGGTACCACGCGGGCTTCGCGGTCGCGGCCGTCGGCATGGCGATCGCGCTGGTGGCCTTCGTCCTCGGTCGCAAGGCCCTGCACGGAGCGGGTGACACGGTGCCCAACCCGCTGACGCGCGCCGACCGACCGGGCGTCGTCCGCATGGCAGGGCTGATCGCCCTGGCCGTGATCGCGGCGACAGGGCTCGCGTGGCTGGTCACCCGGTCGGGTGGGCAGACGAGCGGCGTCCTCGGCGTCGTCATCGACGCGCTGTCCTACCTCGCGTTCGCGGCGCCGATCGTGATGTTCCTGGTGATGTTCCGGTCGCCCCGCGTGAACGCGGCCGAGCGGTCGCGCCTGCGGGCGTACATCCCGCTGTTCGTCGCGGCGATGCTCTTCTGGATGATCTTCGAGCAGGCGTCGAACACGCTCTCGCAGTACGCCCGGGACGACACCGACACGACCGTCTTCGGCGTGACGTTCTCGCCCGTGCTCTACCAGTCCGTGAATCCCGCGTCCATCATCCTGCTCGCGCCGGTGTTCGCGTGGCTCTGGGTGCGCCTGGGGGACCGGCCGTCGACCGCCGTGAAGTTCGCGATCGGGCTGACCCTCGCGGCGCTGAGCTTCGTGTTCCTCGCGGGGGCCTCGGCCCTGGCCGGTGACGGTCGTTCGCCGTGGTGGGTCCTGGTGGTCGTGTACGTCGTGCAGACGCTCGGGGAGCTGTGCCTGTCACCGGTCGGCCTGGCCGCGACGACGCTGCTCGCGCCGCTGGCCTTCCGTGGCCAGGCGATGGCGCTGTGGTTCCTGGCGCCGGCTGCGGGGCAGGCGATCACCGCCCAGCTGATCACCGTGACCGACGGGGTCAGCCGGACCGCCTTCTTCGGTGGGATCGGGCTCGTGAGCCTGGTGCTGGCCGGTGCGATGTTCGCGCTCGCGCCCTGGGTGACCCGGCGCATCCGGGAGGGCGCGGAGACGGACGAGGAGGTCGCTGCGCGTCGGTGACATGGTGCGGTGCGCGCCGGTGCGCAGACCTCACCCCGTCGGCGGCGTGTCGCTCGCCCGTCAGTCGTCGGTGCGCGGTGGTGCGGTCGAGGCGCGGGGGACGAGCTCGGTGGGCAGCCGGCGGTGGTTCGGGACGTCGTTGCCGGCGATCAGGTCGACGAGCAGGACCAGTGCCGCGGCCCCCATCGCCTGCAGGGGCTGCGCGACGGTCGTCAGCGGTGGCGAGCTGAGCGCCGACTCGGGGACGTTGTCGAAGCCGATGACCGACAGGTCGGTGGGGACCCGGAGTCCCAGGTCGCGGGCGACGTCCAGCACGGCCAGCGCCGACAGGTCGTTGGCGGCGAAGACGGCGGTGGGCCGGTCCGGGCGGTCGAGCAGCGCGCGCGCCGGCTCCTGCGACGTCCCCCTGCGGTAGTCGCCCATCCCGACGAGGGTCTCGTCGACAGGGACCCCGGCGTCGGCCATCGCGCTGCGGAAACCCTGGTCACGAAGTCGCGCGGACGCCAGGTCGGGACGGCCGCCGAGGAAGGCGATCCGGCGGTGGCCGAGCTCGAGGAGGTGCCGGGTCGCGAGGACCGCACCTGCGAGGTTGTCGGAGTCGACGGTCGGCAGACCGGTCGGACCGGCGTGCGGGTCGACCGCGACGACGGGCACGCCGGGGCGCGCCTCGACCACCGTCGGGGTCACGATGATGGCGCCGTCGATGAGCGTGCCGGACAGGCGCGAGAGGTACCGACGCTCCCAGCCGACCTCGGCGGAGCCCCCGCCTCCCGAGTACGCCAGCAGCTCGTAACCGGTCGCCATGACCGCGGCGCCGGCGCCCTTGAGGAGCTCTGCGGAGAAGGGCTCGAACTCGGCGACCAGGATGCCGAGGACATTGGTCCGGAAGGACCGCAGCGAGCGCGCGCCGAGGCTCGCCTCGTAGCCGAGGTCCGCGATCACTTCCTGCACTCGCTCAAGTGTGCGCTGTGAGACGCCGTAGCGTCCGTTGACGACCTTGGAGACAGTGGCGACGGAGACCCCGGCGGTTCGGGCGACATCGGCCATCTTGACGCGGGGGAGCGAGTCCACGCGGTGATCATAGGACATCGTGTCGATAACGTTATCGACATCGATTGACACCACTCCTGGACCGCTGTCAACCTAGGCGCCGTCCGACCTCTCAGCGACGACGAGGAGATTCAAAGATGAAGAGGACTGCGGCACTGCGCGCGGTCGCGCTCGGCGCAGCGGTAGCGATGATCGCGACCGCCTGCAGCTCCGGGAGCGCCGGCGACGACGCCACCGATGGTTCCGGCGACGAGAACGTCACCCTCACGTGGTGGCACAACTCGAACACCGGCGCCGGCAAGGACTACTACGACGAGCTGGCCGACAAGTTCGAGTCGGAGCACCCTGGCGTCACGATCGAGGTGAGCGCCCTCCAGCACGAGGACATGCTGACCAAGCTCGACGCCGCGTTCCAGTCGGACTCCGCGCCCGACATCTACATGGAGCGTGGCGGCGGCGAGCTCAAGTCGCACGTCGAGGCAGGTCTGACGAAGGACATCACCGAGTCGGCCGCTGACACGATCTCGGCGATCGGTGGCTCGGTCGACGGCTGGACCGTCGACGACCGCGTGTACTCGCTGCCGTTCTCGATCGGCGTGGTCGGGTTCTGGTACAACAAGGCGATGTTCGCGCAGGCGGGCATCACCGAGAACCCGACGACGATGGACGAGCTGTACGACGCCGTCGACAAGCTGAAGGCCGCGGGCATCGAGCCCATCTCGGTCGGCGCGGGCGACGGCTGGCCGGCGGCGCACTACTGGTACTACTTCGGTCTGCGCCAGTGCTCGAAGGACGCGCTCGAGGCCGCGACGCAGGAGTTCGACTTCACGGACGACTGCTGGGTGCGTGCGGGCGAGAGCCTCGAGGAGCTCATCTCGAAGCAGCCGTTCAACACGGGCTTCGAGGCCACCGAGGCCCAGGGCACGCCTGAGTCGGCCTCCGGTCTCCTCGCGAACCGCAAGGTCGCGATGGAGCTCGCCGGTCACTGGGAGCCCGGCGTCATGCAGGGCCTGACGGAGGACGAGCAGGGCCTCGGCGAGGACACCGGCTGGTTCCCCTTCCCCGAGGTGGAGGGTGGCGAGGGTGACCCCGCCGCGCAGCTCGGTGGCGGTGACGCGTGGGCGTGCTCGGAGAAGTCGCCCGACGTCTGCGTCGACTTCATCGAGTTCCTGCTGGCAAGCGACCAGCAGAAGCGTTTCGCGGAGCTCGACATGGGTCTGCCGACCCTCCCGTCGGCCACGGCCTTCGTCGCAGCGCCTGAGCTTGCTCAGCTGCTGAGCTTCCGCAACGAGGCGCCGTACGTCCAGCTGTACTTCGACACGGCCTTCGGCGAGAACATCGGCGGCGCCATGAACGACGCCATCGTCTCGGTGTTCAACTCGAACGGGACGTCGCAGGGCATCGTCGACGCGATCACGTCCGCAGCTGCACTCGAGCAGTGACCGACGTGGCAGGAGACCTGACCCCCCGCGGGGGGCACGCAACCAGGGCTGCTGCCGCCACCGCAGTGAACCCGGGTGCCACCGACCAGGCCACGGCCTGGTCGGTGGCCTCCGGGCCGCGGGGGCGCGGAGCGTCGTCCAACGCATGGCGCAAGCGCCTCGAGATCTTCTTCTTCGTGGCGCCCGCGCTCCTGCTGTTCGCCACCTTCGTCCTGCTGCCCGTGGTCCAGGCCGCGCGCTACTCGGTCTTCCGGTGGAACGGCCTGGGACCGATGGACAACTTCGTCGGCTTCCAGAACTACGTCATGGCGCTGGGCGACACGATCTTCCAGCGGTCCGTGACCAACAACCTGACGATCGCGGTCCTGTCGATCGCGATCCAGCTGCCGATCGGCGTCCTGATCGCGCTGCTCCTCAACCGCAAGTTCCCGGGACAGACCGCGATGCGCGTCATCGTGTTCGTCCCCTACGTCCTGGCCGAGGTCGTGGCCGGCGTCATCTGGAAGCTCCTGCTGCAGCCGTCCGGCGGCGTCAACGCGTTCCTCGAGGCCATCGGCCTCGGCGGCGTGACGCAGGCGTGGCTCGCCAACTCCAGCGTGGCGCTGTGGACCGTCATGGGTGTCCTCACCTGGAAGTACTGCGGTCTGGCGATCGTCCTGCTCCTCGCCGGCCTCCAGGGGGTTCCCGAGGAGCTCAACGAGGCAGCGTCGATCGACGGCGCGAGCTGGTGGCAGACGCAGCGCAAGATCACGATCCCGCTGCTCGGCCCGACCATCCGCACCTGGATGTTCCTGTCGATGATCGGCTCGCTGCAGCTGTTCGACATGGTGTGGATCCTCACCAAGGGCGGTCCGGACAACGCGACCTCCACCATGGCGACCTACCTGATCCGCCAGGGCACGGAGCGCAGCCAGTACGGCTACTCGTCCGCGGTCGCGATCATCCTCTTCGTCATCTCGTTCGTCATCGCGGGGCTCTTCCAGAAGCTCGTGATGAACCGCGACGCGGGAGACGACAAGCCGAAGCAGCGCCGGAAGAAGGTGTCCCGATGACCTCCGTCGTCGCCCCGCCGTCACGCGGCTCGCGGGGGGCCGCCCGGTCCGGTTCGCAGAGCCGGCGTTCGGTCAGCCCGTGGGTCTACGTCGCCTCCGTCCTGATCGGCGGCATCACGCTCGCGCCCGTCGTGTACGCCGTCCTGAGCGGGTTCCGCTCGAACGGTCAGCTCGGGGCCAACCCGGTCGGCCTGCCGGACCCGTGGATCTTCACCAACTACACCGGCGTGCTGACGTCCGGAAGCTTCTGGCAGTACGCGCTCAACTCGGTCATCATCGCGGCGGTCACCACGGCGATCGTCGTGGTCGCCGGTGTGATGGCGGCCTACCCGCTCGCGCGTTACCGCTTCAAGGGACGCCAGGCTCTCTTCAACGTGTTCGTCATCGGCCTGATGTTCCCCCTCACGGTCGCGATCATCCCGTTGTTCCTCATGGTCCGTGACCTGCATCTCACCAACACGTACTGGGGTGTGGCACTGCCGCAGGCGGCGTTCGCGCTCCCGATGACGATCGTCATCCTCCGGCCGTTCCTCATGGCGCTGCCGAACGAGCTGGAGGAGGCGGCGATGCTCGACGGCGCGTCGCGCATCGGGTTCTTCTGGCGGATCCTCGTCCCGCTGTCGGGGCCTGGCATGGTGACCACCGGTGTGCTCGCGTTCGTGGGCTCCTGGAACGGCTACCTGCTCCCGCTGCTCCTGCTCAACGACCCCAAGCTCAAGACGCTGCCGCTCGGGGTCGCGGACTTCTCCACCCAGTACTCGGCCGACACGGCCGGTGTGCTCGCGTTCACCTCGCTCGCGGTCATCCCGGCGCTGGTGTTCTTCCTGACGATGCAGAAGCGCATCGTCAGCGGTCTGCAGGGGGCAGTGAAGGGCTGAGCCCTTCCCCCTGACGATCCCCACCCTGGTCTGTCCGGGGGCTCCGTGCGCCGTGCGCGCGGGGCCCCGGACGGCCCGTGCCCGCATCGTGGCGGACGCGCACCTGAAGGAGACAGTCCCGTGACTCAGCTCGAGTTGCCCGTCGGCACCCACGTCTCGGACCGGGTGCGCGACCTCCTGGCCCGCATGACGCTCGACGAGAAGCTGGCGCAGATCGTCGGCTTCTGGGAGAAGAGCGAGGGCGAGGCCGTCGCTCCGCTCCAGGGCGAGTTCGAGGCTCCCCGTGGTCTCGACGAGTCGATCCAGGACGGCCTCGGCCATCTCACGCGCGTCTACGGCACCCGCCCGGTGGACGCGGCCGAGCGCGCGGCATGGCTCTGGGACAAGCAGCGGTGGTTCGTCAACGAGACCCGCCTCGGCATCCCGGCGCTCGTGCACGAGGAGTGCCTCACCGGGCTGTCGGCCTGGGGCGCCGCGACGTTCCCGACGCCGCTGGCCTGGGGTGCGTCCTTCGACGCGGACCTCGTGACCCGCATGGGCGAGCTCATCGGCGAGTCCATGCGCTCGCTGGGCATCCACCAGGGGCTGGCGCCGGTGCTCGACGTGATTCGCGACCCGCGCTGGGGTCGCGTGGACGAGTGCATCTCCGAGGACCCCTACCTCGTCGGCACGCTCGGCACCTCGTACGTGCGTGGGCTGCAGTCGACGGGCGTGCACGCCACGCTCAAGCACTTCGTCGGCTACTCCGCCTCCCGCTCCGGCCGCAACTTCGCGCCGGTGCACGCCGGCGGCCGCGAGCTCGCCGACGTCCTCCTCGTGCCGTTCGAGATGGGGGTGCTGGACGGCGGCGTGCGGTCGGTGATGTCGTCGTACAACGAGATCGACGGAGTCCCGGTGGCCTCCGACCCCGCCCTGCTGACCGGGCTGCTGCGCGAGCGGTGGGGCTTCGACGGCACGGTGGTGGCCGACTACTTCGGCGTCGCGTTCCTCCAGCTGCTGCACCACACCGCGCAGGACCTGGCGGGTGCCGCCGGGCAGGCGCTCGCGGCCGGCGTCGACATCGAGCTGCCGACCGGTGACGCGTACCTGGCCCCGTTGGCCGCGGCGGTGCGTGCCGGGCAGGTCGACGAGGCGCTCGTCGACCGCGCGGTGCAGCGCGCGCTCGCGCAGAAGGAGGAGCTCGGGCTGCTCGACGCGCGGTTCGACGACGAGCCGCCCACGGACGTCGACCTCGACTCGCCGGCGCACCGCGAGGTCGCCGCCCTGCTCGCCGAGCGGTCGCTCGTGCTGCTGAGCAACGACGGCACGCTTCCGCTCGCACCGGACGCGCGCGTGGCGGTGGTCGGCCCCAACGCGGACCGGGCCGCCGCGCTGTTCGGCTGCTACTCCTTCCTCAACCACGTGCTCGCGCACCACCCCGGCACCCCGGTGGGCATCGAGACGCCGACCGTGCTCGAGGCGCTGCGGCGCGAGCACAGCGACGGCGAGATCACCTACACGCCGGGCTGCGCCGTCGACGACGACGACCGCTCGGGCTTCGACGCGGCCGTCGCGGTGGCGAGCGCCGCGGACGTCGCGGTCCTGGTGGTCGGCGACCACGCCGCCCTGTTCGGCCGCGGCACGGTCGGCGAGGGCTGCGACCGGGACGACCTCGAGCTCCCCGGCGTCCAGCGCGAGCTCGTCGAGGCGGTGCTCGCGACGGGCACACCGGTCGTGCTCGTGATGCTCACCGGCCGTCCCTACGCGGTCGACTGGGCACTCGACCGGTGCGCCGCCGCGGTCCAGGCGTTCTTCCCGGGCGAGGAGGGTGGCAACGCCCTCGCGGGTGTCCTCACCGGTCGGGTCAACCCCTCCGGGCGTCTGCCCGTCAGCCTGCCGCGGTCCGCCGGTGCGCAGCCGTACACCTACCTGCACCCCGCGCTGGGCGGCGACGGTGACGTCACCAACCTCAGCACCGTGCCGACCCTGCCCTTCGGGCACGGCCTGTCGTACACGACGTTCACCCACGCCGACCTGCGCGTCGCGCCCGGGGCGTCGACCAGCGGCGGCCTGACGGTGACCGTCACGGTGACCAACACGGGTGAGCGTGCGGGAGCCGACGTCGTCCAGGTGTACGGCAAGGACGTCGTCGCGAGCGTGACGCGGCCGGTCGCGCAGCTCCTCGGCTACCACCGGGTCGAGCTCCAGGCGGGCGAGAGCGCCGACGTGCTGCTCACGATCCCCGCGGCACGCCTCGCGTTCACCGACCGCTCGGGCCGACGCGTCGTGGAGCCGGGCGAGCTCGAGGTGTGGGTCGGGCCGTCGTGCGCGCAGCGCGACGTCGAGGCGAGCGTCGTGCTCGCGGGGGAGACGTACCCGGTGACCCTCGACGACCCGCGCTGGACCGGCGTCACGGTCCTCTGAGACGTCCGCCGGCGGTGTGAGCAGCGACCGCCGGCGGATCACAGGTCGGACGCGCGACACGCCGTGCGACGTGGCGACGTAGCGTGTCGGGGCGTCACCGCGAGGTGGCGTCGTCACCCGTGCGAAGGAGACCCCCGCGATGAGCCGTCCACTGCGCTCTCGTACCTCGACCCACGGTCGCAACATGGCCGGCGCGCGCGCGCTGTGGCGTGCGACCGGCATGAGCACGGAGGACTTCGGCAAGCCGATCATCGCGATCGCGAACTCGTACACGCAGTTCGTCCCCGGGCACGTGCACCTCAAGGACATGGGTGACCTCGTCGCGGGCGCGATCCGCGAGGCGGGTGGCGTCGCGAAGGAGTTCAACACGATCGCCGTCGACGACGGGATCGCGATGGGCCACGGCGGCATGCTCTACTCGCTGCCGAGCCGCGACCTGATCGCCGACTCGGTCGAGTACATGGTCAACGCGCACTGCGCCGACGCGATCGTGTGCATCTCCAACTGCGACAAGATCACCCCCGGCATGCTCAACGCCGCGCTGCGGCTGAACATCCCGGTGATCTTCGTGTCCGGCGGGCCGATGGAGGCCGGCAAGGCCGTGGTCGCCGACGGCGTCGCGAGGACGCCGCTGAACCTCGTCAACGCGATCAACTACTCGGCCGACGACGCCGTCTCCGACGAGGCGCTGGGCCGCGTCGAGGAGAACGCGTGCCCCACGTGCGGCTCGTGCTCCGGCATGTTCACGGCCAACTCGATGAACTGCCTCACCGAGGCGCTCGGGCTCTCGCTGCCCGGCAACGGCTCGACGCTCGCGACGCACACCGCGCGCCGTGAGCTGTTCCTCGAGGCCGGCCGGACCATCGTCGACCTCGCGCGCCGCTACTACGACGACGAGGACGACACGGCGGCGCCCCGGTCGATCGCGACCAAGGCGGCCTTCAGCAACGCCATGACCCTCGACGTGGCGATGGGCGGCTCCACCAACACGGTGCTGCACATCCTCGCCGCCGCGCAGGAGGCGGAGCTCGACTTCACGCTCGCCGACATCGACGCCATCAGCCGCCGCGTGCCCTGCCTGTCGAAGGTCGCACCCAACCACCCGGACTTCCACATGGAGGACGTGCACCGGGCGGGCGGCATCCCGGCGCTCCTGGGCGAGCTGGACCGGGGCGGGCTGCTCGACCACGACGTGACGAGCGTGCACACCCCGACGCTGCGGGCGTGGCTCGACGACTGGGACGTCCGGGGCGGCAAGGCCACGCAGCGGGCGCTGGACCTGTTCCTCGCGGCGCCGGGTGGCGTCCGCACGACCCAGGCGTTCTCGACGTCGAACGTCTGGGAGTCCCTCGACACCGACGCCGCGAACGGGTGCATCCGCGACGTCGCGCACGCGTACACGGTCGAGGGTGGTCTGGCGGTCCTGCGCGGCAACCTCGCCGAGGACGGCGCGATCATCAAGACCGCCGGCATCGACCCGGACGTGTTCCACTTCGTCGGGCGCGCGCTGGTGTGCGAGTCGCAGGACGAGGCGGTCGACAAGATCCTGCGCAAGCAGGTCGAGCCCGGGCACGTCGTCGTGGTGCGGTACGAGGGCCCCGCGGGCGGACCCGGCATGCAGGAGATGCTGTACCCGACATCGTTCATCAAGGGCCGTGGCCTGGGCAAGGTGTGCGCGCTCATCACCGACGGCCGGTTCTCCGGCGGGTCGTCGGGCATCTCCGTGGGGCATGTCAGCCCCGAGGCGGCGGCCGGCGGCACGATCGGGCTGATCGAGGACGGCGACGAGATCGAGATCGACGTCGAGACGCGGCTCATCCGCGTCAACGTGCCGGACGCCGTGCTGGCCGAGCGTCGCGCCAAGATGGAGGCGCGCGAGAACCCGTGGCAGCCGGTCGACCGCGACCGCTACGTGTCGCCGGCACTGCAGGCGTACGCGGCGATGGCGACGAGCGCCGACCGGGGTGCCGTGCGCGACGTGAGCCGGCTGCGGCGGGGCTGACCCGCTCTCAGCAGGCCTCGTCGGAGCGCTCGTCCAGGACCCAGTGGCCGTCGCCCGGCTGCAGGACGACGAGGCCGCAGCTGCCGGCCGAGTACGTGACGTGCAGGACGGCGCTGTCGGCCGTCTGCTCACGCAGCTCGACCAACGTCTCGGACGACTGGCCGGCGGCGGCGTAGAAGGCGGCCGTGGTCTCGATCATGGACGGGCAGTCGGTGATGCCCGGGAACACCGCGCCGATCTCGTCAATCATGCGCTGCGTGAGCTCAGGGGTCATGTAGGCGCACGCGGTGGCCGCGTCGGGCGCGCGGCTCGCGGCGAGCCACGTGCGGAAGCTCGCCTCGGGTCCGCCGTCGCCGACGGGCGCCGCGGGCTCCGCCTCGGCCGGGGGCGCCTCGGGGGTCGCCGACGGCGTGGTGCTCGGTGCGGCGGTCGGCGTGGAGGTGGGGTCCGCGGTGTCCGCGGGATCGCCCTGCGAGCACCCGGACAGGAGCACGGCGCACAGGAGCGGTGCGATCATCCACGGGCGGCGGGCGGTGAAGGGCATGGTCACGTCCCTATCCTGACATCGTCGCCGCGGCGTCCGGGCGCCGGGCGCGCGGCGTGACTAGGGTCGGCCCATGACGTCATCGCACGCGCAGCCGGCACCGGGCATCGACATCAAGCCGCGGTCGAGGCAGGTCACCGACGGGCTCGAGGCGACCGCCGCGCGCGGCATGCTCCGGGCCGTCGGGCTCGGGGACGACGACTTCGCGAAGCCGCAGATCGGCGTCGCCAGCTCGTGGAACGAGATCACGCCGTGCAACCTGTCGCTCGACCGGCTCGCCAAGGCGGTGAAGAACGGCGTGCACGCGGCGGGCGGGTACCCGCTGGAGTTCGGCACGATCTCGGTGTCCGACGGCATCTCGATGGGCCACGAGGGCATGCACTACTCGCTGGTCAGCCGGGACATCATCGCGGACAGCGTGGAGACCGTGATGATGGCCGAGCGGCTCGACGGCTCGGTGCTGCTGGCCGGCTGCGACAAGTCACTGCCCGGCATGCTCATGGCCGCGGCGCGTCTGGACCTGGCGTCGGTGTTCCTCTACGCCGGCTCGATCATGCCCGGCTGGGTGAAGCTGTCGGACGGCACCGAGAAGGACGTGACGATCATCGACGCGTTCGAGGCCGTCGGGGCCTGCGCGCGCGGGCTGATGAGCCGCGAGGACGTCGACCGGATCGAGCGCGCGATCTGCCCGGGCGAGGGCGCGTGCGGCGGCATGTACACGGCCAACACCATGGCGTCGGTCGCGGAGGCCATCGGCATGTCGATCCCGGGCTCCGCGGCGCCGCCGTCGGCGGACCGGCGGCGCGACCAGTTCGCGCACCGGTCCGGCGAGGCCGTGGTCGAGCTCCTGCGCCGGGGCATCACGGCACGGCAGATCATGACCAAGGAGGCGTTCGAGAACGCGATCGCCGTCGTCATGGCGTTCGGCGGGTCGACCAACGCGGTGCTGCACCTGCTGGCGATCGCGCACGAGGCCGAGGTCGAGCTGACGCTCGACGACTTCAGCCGGGTCGCGGCGCGCGTGCCGCACCTGGGTGACCTCAAGCCGTTCGGTCGCTACGTCATGAACGACGTCGACCGGGTCGGCGGCGTGCCGGTCGTGATGAAGGCGCTGCTCGACGCGGGCCTGCTGCACGGCGACTGCCTGACGGTCACCGGACGCACGGTGGCGGAGAACCTCGCCGACATCGCCCCGCCCGACCCGGACGGCAAGATCCTGCGGGCGCTCGACAACCCGATCCACCGCACGGGCGGCATCACGATCCTGTCCGGGTCGCTGGCTCCCGAGGGCGCGGTGGTGAAGTCCGCAGGCTTCGACTCCGACGTCTTCGAGGGCACCGCACGGGTCTTCGAGCGCGAGCGTGCCGCGCTCGACGCGCTCGAGGACGGCACGATCCAGGCCGGTGACGTCGTCGTCATCCGGTACGAGGGCCCCAAGGGCGGTCCCGGGATGCGCGAGATGCTCGCCATCACGGGCGCGATCAAGGGGGCGGGCCTCGGCAAGGACGTCCTGCTCGTGACCGACGGCCGCTTCTCGGGAGGCACGACGGGCCTGTGCGTGGGGCACATCGCGCCGGAGGCCGTCGACGCCGGCCCGATCGCGTTCGTCCGTGACGGCGACCGCATCCGGCTCGACGTCGCCCACGCGACCCTCGACCTGGTCGTCGACGAGGCGGAGCTCGCGGCACGACGCGACGGCTGGGCCCCGCTGCCCCCTCGGTACACCCGGGGCGTGCTCGGCAAGTACCAGAAGCTCGTGCAGTCCGCGTCGAAGGGTGCCGTGCTGGGGTGAGGCGTCCGACTGCGATGTTTCGGTCAGGACCCTGAACGTTTCGCAGGCAGACGCCGTGACGCCGAGGCGCTTGCCTGGTCCCGTGTGCGGGCAGCACACCGGACGAAGGAGCGACGGATGCGACGAGGGACCACAACCGCGGCGGTGGCTGCAGCGATCGTGACGAGCGTGCTCGGGACGGCGCCGGCAGCGGCGGACACCACGGAGCAGGTGGTGCAGGAGGTGCTCGCCGCCAACGTGGCGGCGCACGGCACCGACCACGCGCTGGACTGGGACACGGCCAGCGAGACGGCGATCGACCTGGCCGGCGGGACGGCGGCCGTCACCGGCGCGGGCGCGAGCGCGCAGGGTGGGACGGTGACGATCTCCGCACCCGGCACGTACCGCGTCCGGGGCGCCCTGACCGACGGTGCTCTCGTCGTCGCGTCGGCCGGCGAGGGGACCGTGCGGATCGTGCTGGACGGCGCGTCGGTCACCTCCACCACGAGCGCGCCCCTGCAGGTCAGCGAGGCGGGTGACGTCGTCGTCGTGCTGCAGGACGGGACGACGAACGCCCTCACGGACGCCGCCACCTACACGTACCCCGAGGGGGAGGACGAGCCGAACGCGGCCCTCTTCTCCACGGCGGACCTCACGATCACGGGCGGCGGGTCGCTCACGGTGCGCGGCAACGCGAACGACGCGATCGCGTCGAAGGACGGTCTCGTCGTCGCGGGCGGGGACCTCACGGTCGTCGCCGCGGACGACGGCGTGCGCGGCAAGGACTACCTCGTCGTGACGGGCGGCACGCTCGACGTCGCCGCAGGCGGGGACGGCCTGAAGTCCGACGACGACGCCCCGGAGAAGGGTTTCGTCCACCTCGCGGGCGGTGCCGTGCGCATCGTGTCGGGGGACGACGGCGTCACGGCCGCCTCGGACGTCGTCGTCTCCGGCGGGCACCTCGACGTGACGTCGGGCGGTGGTGTCGCCGGTGCCGGGGACGGCGCGAAGGGCGTCGTCGGAGACGTGGCCGTCGTGATCGGCGGCGGCACGTCCAGCGTGGACGCGTACGACGACGCCCTGCACTCCGACGGCACGATCACGGTCGCGTCGGGCAGCGCCACGCTCGCGACGCTCGGGGACGGTGCGGACGCGGCCGAGCGGCTCGTGGTGAGCGGCGGTGCGCTGTCGGTCACGCGGTCGCACGAGGGGCTCGAGGCCAAGGTCGTCGAGATCTCCGGCGGCCTGGTGGGCGTCACCGCGACGGACGACGCGGTCAACGCGTCCGACCCCGCGTCGCCCGACGCCGTGGGTGCCGTCCCGGGGGTGACGGTCACCATCAGCGGGGGCCGCATCCTGCTCGACTCCGCGACCGGTGACGGCCTGGACTCGAACGGCACCGCCGCGATGTCCGGCGGACTCGTCGTCGTCAACGGCCCCACGGAGTTCATCAACAGCGCGGTCGACGTCAACGGTGACTTCCAGATCACGGGGGGCACCGTGGCGGGCGTCAGCTCCGGCGGCCTCGTCGGCACGCCGGCCGCGTCGTCGCCCCAGACGTGGGTGTCGCTCAGCTCCGAGCAGCCGGCGGGGGTCCTCCTGCACGTGCTGGCCGCGGACGGGACGGTGGTGACGTCGTTCCGCACGAGCAAGCCGACCGGCAACGTCGTGGTCTCGCACCCGAGCCTCGTGGTCGGCGCGCAGTACCGGCTCGCCGTCGGCGGCACCGCCGGCGGCCCGACGCTCGGCGGGTACCACGAGACGCCCGGCGATGCGACGACGGCGTCGGTCGTGGCCACCGCGACCGCGGGCAGGGCCGGCGGCTGGGGCGGCGGGACCTGGCCTCCCCGCTGAGCCGGCGCGCGGCCCTTCCGTCAGTCGGCGGCAGGGGTGGGGGTGGCCAGCCGCAACGTCTGCCGCACGATCGTGGCCAGCACGTCGTCCGGGGTGTCGGGCTGGGAGCGGACCAGCGCCACGAGCCCGTGCACGAGGACGACGAACGTCTCGCGCACGTGCGCGATCTCGATGGTGTGCCGAGCCGCGTAGGCGGGGATGGTGGTCTGCTCGAGCGTGTCGACCACCGCCTCGACCGCGCGGTCGAGGAACTGCAACGACGTCGCGACGTCGTCGAGACGTGGTGAGGGCGCCGTGCCGTCGGCGTGGACGTGGCGCCGGAGGAGGGCGACGCACTCCACGACGGCGCCGTCGATGTCGCCGGGACGGCGCGCGGCGTCCCACCGGCGCACGTCCGCGACGAAGTCGGCGATGGACGCGTCCACGACCAGCTCGACGAGAGCGTCCATGTCGCCCACGTAGTGGTAGACGAGGCCACGCGTGACACCCACGCGGTCGGCCACGTGCTGGAACGTGGTCCCGCGGACGCCGCGCGCGGCGAACTCCTCGCGTGCCGCGCGCACGATCTCCTCGCGCCGCACGTCCGGAGGAGGCGGAGCGCGTGCGCGGGAGCGGCGACCGTGCGACGGTCGAGGCACCCCCGAGAGAAGGAGCGCCTCTGCCATGACCTTCACCGTCGACGACGCCCCCTGGTGGACCGGCGCGGTCGTCTACCAGATCTACCCGCGGTCCTTCCAGGACTCCGACGGCGACGGCGTGGGGGACCTGCGGGGCGTCCTGCAGCGGATCGACCACCTGGTCGAGCTCGGGGTCGACGTCGTCTGGTTCTCCCCGATCTACCGCAGCCCCCAGGACGACAACGGGTACGACATCAGCGACTACCAGGACGTCGACCCGCTGTTCGGCACCCTGGCGGACCTCGACGAGGTGGTCGCCGCCCTGCACGCCCGGGGCATCAAGGTGGTGATGGACCTCGTCGTCAACCACACGAGCGACGAGCACCCGTGGTTCGTGGAGTCCCGGTCGTCCGTGGACTCCCCGAAGCGCGACTGGTACTGGTGGCGCCCCGCCCGGCCCGGCATGGCGCCCGGCACGCCCGGTGCCGAGCCGACCAACTGGGGATCGTTCTTCTCCGGCCCGACGTGGGAGTACGACGAGGCGACGGGCGAGTACTACCTGCACCTGTTCAGCCGCAAGCAGCCCGACCTCAACTGGGAGAACCCGCAGGTCCGGCAGGCCGTCTACGCGATGATGCGCTGGTGGCTCGACCGGGGTGTCGACGGGTTCCGCATGGACGTCATCAACCTCATCTCGAAGGTGGTCGCCGAGGACGGCTCACTCGCCGACGGCCCGCCGACGACGGGCGCGCTCGGCGACGGGTCCGCGCAGTACGTGCACGGCCCCCGGCTCCACGAGTACCTGCAGGAGATGCACCACGAGGTGTTCGACGGGCGTCGTGACGGCCTGCTGCTGGTGGGGGAGACGCCGGGGGCGACCGTCGAGGACGGCGTCCTGTTCACCGACCCCGCGCGCCGCGAGCTCGACATGGTGTTCACGTTCGAGCACGTCGGTCTCGACCACGGCCCCGGCGGCAAGTACGACCCGCGCCCGCTGGACCTGCGGGACCTCAAGGCCGTGCTCGGCCGCTGGCAGGCCGGGCTCGCCGACGTGGGCTGGAACTCGCTCTACTGGGACAACCACGACCAGCCGCGGATCGTGTCGCGCTTCGGCGACGACGGGGAGTACCGCCGCGAGTCGGCGACGATGCTCGCCACCGTGCTGCACCTGCACCGCGGGACGCCGTACGTCTACCAGGGCGAGGAGCTCGGGATGACGAACGCGCACCTGACGTCGCTCGACGACTACCGCGACATCGAAGCCCTGCGGTACGTCGCCGAGACGCGGGAACGAGGGCACGTCAGCGACGACGTCGTCCTGGCGGGCCTCATGGCGATGAGCCGCGACAACGCGCGCACGCCCGTCCAGTGGGACGCCTCGCGGCACGCCGGGTTCACGACGGGCGAGCCGTGGCTGCCCGTCAACCCCAACCACCGGTCCGTCAACGCCGCGGCGGAGCGTGCCGACCCGTCGTCGGTGTTCCACCACTACCGTCGCCTGATCGCGCTGCGGCACGACGACCCGGTCGTGCGACTCGGGGACTTCACCATGCTGCTGCCCGGCCACCCGCACGTGTACGCGTTCACGCGGGCGCTCGACGGTGTGCGCCTGCTCGTGCTCGGCAGCTTCACCGGCGACGAGCAGACCGTCGAGGTCGGGCCCGGCTGGGACGACGCCGAGGTCGTCCTGGGGAACCACGCCGAGCCGGCCCGGGTGGCCGGGGGAGCGGTGACCCTGCGGCCGTGGGAGGCCGTCGTGCTGCGCACCGGTGCGCCGACCGGGTGACGGACCCGCCCGTCACGCGCGAGTGACGGCTGGCATGATGCGCTGATGGCCAAGGTGCACGAGCACATCGGTGACCGCATGCGCGCGTGGCTGCTCGCGCAGCACGTCTTCTTCGTCGCGACGGCGCCCAGCGGGCCGGACGGGCACGTCAACGTCTCGCCCAAGGGCGTCGGCGGCACGTTCGCGGTGCTCGACGAGCGCACGGTCGCCTACGTGGACCTCACCGCGTCGGGGTCGGAGACCATCGCGCACCTGCGCGAGAACGGCCGCGTCACGCTGATGTTCTGCGCGTTCGAGGGTCCGCCGGACATCGTGCGTCTGCACGGCCGCGGCCGGTTCGTCACGCTGTACGACGACGGGTTCGACGACCTCCTCGCCCACTTCGACGGTGACCTCGACGAGGCCCGGGGAGCGCGCGCGGTCGTCGTCGTGGACGTCGAGCGCGTCTCCGACTCCTGCGGGTACGGCGTCCCCCTCATGGACTACCGCGGCGAGCGCGACCTGCTGCCGCAGTACATGGCTCGCAAGGGGGTCGAGGGTCGCGCGGCGTACCGCCGGCTGAAGAACCGCACGAGCATCGACGGTCTGCCTGCGTTCGACATGGACCCCGCGGAGGGCTGACACCCACGCGCGGGTGGGCGCTCTCGTCGCGCTCGCTCGCGGTGGCCGGGACCTAGTCGTCCTGGACGTCGACGACCACGCGCACGGGGTCGGCGAGCACCAGCACCCGGTACGGCCGCGGCGCGTCGTCGACGCCGATGAAGGACTGGGTCATGCCCTCGAAGGTGAGGGGCCGCACGACGTGGTCGACGTCGCCTCCGGTGGGGCGCAGGTCCTGCGAGAACTCCGGGGGGCCACCCTCCGCGGGGTACGTCGTCCCGACGATCCAGACCTGCAGGATCGCGTCGCCGTCGACCTGCCGCACCTCGCCGCTCGGGTCCTCGACCGCCTGGTCGACGTAACCCACGCGGTAGCCCGGCGTGCCCTCGCCGCCCGCGAGCTCGTACACGACGCGGTCGTAACCCTCGTGCTCGCCGGTGCGCACCTGGGTCACGACGTACGCCGCGGCGTCGCCCTCGGCGGTGGCCTCGGTGCCGGGCGGTGTGAAGCCGTCGAGCCCGGCGGTCGGTTCGGCACCTGCGGGCGCGGAGGCGGCCGGCGACGGGCCGTCCGAGGTCGTCGCGCTCGGTGCCGGAGCGGCGGACGACGGCGCCGCCGTCGGTGTCGCGGTCTCCGGCGTCGTCCCCGAGCCGCCCGAGCACGCGGTCAGGAGGAGGGCGAGGGCCGCGCCCGTGGTCGTCGTGCCCACCCTGCCTGCCGTCGTCGTCCGCACGGTCCCACCGCCCTCGTCGTCGTCGCAGCGCCTCGCACCACCGTACGGGGCAGTCACCAGGCCCACCTCGACGTACGCGTCACGCGGCGAGTCGCTCGACCACGGCCGCGAACAGGGCGGGGGCCCGGCGCGCGACCGGCAGGAGCGTCGGGCGCAGCGGGGACGCCGCCCAGGCCACCAGGGCGGACGTCAGGACCCGGTAGTCGCGCGTCGCCGTCCGCCACGCCCGCTCGTACGCCGCCGGGTCGTCGAGCGTCGCCACGGCCGCCCGCGCCTGCGCGAACCCGACCCGCAGCCCCTCGCCGGTCAGCGCGTCCACATAGCCCGAGGCGTCGCCGACGAGCCGGACGGGCCCGGCGGCGCGGCGGGTGCTGCGCTGCCGCAGCGGCCCGGCCCCCCGCACCGGACCGGCGTGCGCACCGTCCAGGCGAGCGGCGAGCTCGGGGAGCGACGCGAGGGCCGCCTCGAGGGTCACCCCCCGGGGCCCGAGCAGGGCGACGCCGACGAGGTCCGGGCCGACCGGCGTCACGTACACCTCGGCGGCCGGGGACCAGTGCACCTCGACCAGGTCGGTCCACGGGGCGAGCCGGTAGTGCCGCCGCAGGCCGTAGCGCCGACCGTCCTGGCGGCCGTCCCGACGGCGTCGGGCGGCCGGCTCCAGCCCCACGAGACGCCGGACGGTCGAGTGCAGCCCGTCGCACGCGAGCAGGTGGCGTGCGGAGATCCCGCCCGCCACGACACCCGCGGGGGTCACCCGGACGTCGTCGGCCCGCCCTCCCACCGTCACGGCACCGAGCGCCGCGGCGCGTCCCCGCAGGGCGTCGTGCAGGACGGTGCGTCGCACGCCCCGGCCCGACGGGCCACGGAACCGGTGGTCGACGTGGCCGCCGGGGGAGCGGTAGCTGATGCCGACGAGCGGATGACCCGGCGGGTCGACGTCCCACTCCTGCAGCAGCCGGAGCGCGCCCGGCATGAGGCCCTCGCCGCAGGCCTTGTCCACGGTGCCGGCGCGCGGCTCCAGGACGACGACCTCGAGACCGCGCCGGCGGACCTCGATCGCGGCCGCCAGACCGACGGGCCCGCCTCCGACGACGAGGACGTCCGTGTCCGGCACGGTCGCCCTACGCCGACACAGTCTGGAGCGCGCGCTCCTCGGCGGGGATCCGGAAGCGCAGCAGGAGCACGGCGTTGAGCAGCGTGAACACCAGCGCGGTCACCCACGCGGTGTGCACGAGCGGCAGTGCGATGCCCTCGACGACGACCGCCACGTAGTTGGGGTGCCGGAAGAAGCGGTACGGCCCGCGCGAGACCAGCGGCAGGTCCCGCACGACGATGACCCGCGTGTTCCAGCGCGGGCCGAGCGTGGCGATGCACCACCAGCGCAGGGCCTGGCTCGCGACGACCAGCACCAGCGCGGGCCAGCCCAGCCAGGGCAGGAACGGGCGGTCCGCGACCAGCACCTCCACGACGCAGGCGACGAGCAGCGCGGTGTGCAGGAGCACCATGGCCGGGAAGTGGCCGCGGCCGCTCTCCACGCCGCCCCGGTCGAACGACCACTGCGCGTTGCGGTTGGACACGACGAGCTCGACGAGACGCTCCACGGCGGTGAGGCCGACGACCACGAAGTAGAGGGTGAGCACGTTCAGCCTTTCGTCGGGGACCACTGCAGCAGGAGCATCTCGACGCTGACCCCTGGGCCGAACGCGAGCAGGACGCCGGGCGAGTCGCCGGGTGGACCGTCGCGCAGGGTCCGGTCGAGGACGTCGAGCACCGAGGCCGAGGACAGGTTGCCCACCGCGGCGAGCGACGCCCGGCTCGCGTCGAGGGCGTCGGGCGGGAGGGCCAGTGCGTCCTGGACCGCGTCGAGGATGCGGGGACCGCCGGCGTGGACGACCCAGCGGGTGACGTCGCCCGGCTTGAGGTCGTGGGCGGAGAGGAGGTCTTCGACGTCGGCGGCGACCTGCGCGTGCACGACGTCCGGGAGGCCGGCCGACAGCACGATGCGGAACCCCGACGCGCGCACCCGCCAGCCGAGGTCGTCCTGCGTGCCGGGGTACAGGCGGCTGCGGGTGGCGACGACGCGCGGACCGGTGGCGCTCGACGCGGCCGGGTGCTGGTCACCCACGAGGACGGCGGCGGCCGCACCGTCACCGAACAGGCCGCTCGCGACCAGCGCGGCGGCGTCGGCGTCGTCGTGCTGCAGCGTCAGGGAGCACAGCTCGAGGCAGACGACCAGCGCGGTGTCGTGCGGGTGCCCCGCCAGGTAGTCGTGCACGCGCGCCAGGCCCGCGGCGCCCCCGCTGCAGCCGAGCCCGAACGACGGCAGCCGCTTGACGTCGCCGCGCATCCCGAGCCGTCCCACGAGCGACGCGTCGACCGACGGCGCGCCGATTCCCGTGACGGAGGTGAACAGCATGAAGTCGACCTCGGCGGGGTCGACGGCCGCGCGGTCGAGGGTGTCGCGCACCGCGCGCTCGGCCAGGTCCGTCCCGACGGACAGGTAGAGGTCGTTCGCCTGCCCGAAGTCGCAGATCCCCGCGTACGCGTCCGGCGCGAGCGCGAGGTGACGGGTGCGCACGCCGCTGTTGTCGTGCAGGCGGCGCAGCAGCCGGCCCGCGCGCGCGTCGTCGCCGGTGACGAGGGGGACGACGATCTCGCTGATGGCGTGCTGGTCGCGCGGCGGGCCGGGGAGGGCCGTGGCGACGGCGAGCAGACGCGACATTTGGGAATCGTGCCACGGGCGCCGTCGGACGGCGCGGGATACGGTCGCACCGTGCCCGACACCTCGACGGACGCCGCGCGGGTCGCCGGCCCGCCGGTCCGACGCGCCGTGGTCGCACTGGCGCGCGCGAGCCACCTCGGCCCGACTGTGGTCGTGACGACGCTGTGCACCGCGCTCGCGGTCGCGGTCGGCACCCCGGCCGGCACGGTGCCGCTCGTGCTCGGGGTCGTCCTGGCCGGGCAGCTCTCGATCGGCTGGTCCAACGACTGGCTCGACGCGGCCCGCGACCACGCGGTGGGCCGTGCCGACAAGCCGGTGGTCGCCGGCGCCGTGACTCCGGAGACGCTGCGCCGTGCGGCCTTCATCGCGCTCGTGGTCAGCGTGCTGCTGGCGCTCGCGTGCGGGCCGCCGGCCGCCGCGGCGCACGGGGCCGTCGTGGCGATGGGCTGGGCCTACAACCTCGGCCTGAAGTCGACGGCCTGGTCGTGGCTGCCGTACGCGGTCGCGTTCGGTGCGCTGCCCGCATTCGTCGTGCTCGCCCGGCCGGGGGACGGGCTGCCCGCGGGGTGGCTGGTCGCCGTGGGTGCCGTGCTGGGCATCGGTGCGCACCTGGCGAACGTGCTGCCGGACCTCGAGGACGACGCCGCGACGGGCGTCCGCGGCCTGCCTCACCGGCTGGGTCTGCGGGTGACCGCGGTCCTGGCGCCGGCGGTGCTCGCGTGCGCGGTCGTGGTCGCGGTCCTCGGTCCGCCCGGCGCGCCGCCCGGCACCGCGACCGCGGTGGGTGTCCTGGCGGTCGTGGTGGCCGTCACCGCGGGCGCCGCCGGGGTGCTGCGGTCGGGCAGCAGGCTGCCGTTCACCCTGGCGATGGCCGTGGCGGCGCTGTGCGTGGTCGCGCTCGTGGCGGGCGGTGCGCGGGGCGCGGTGGTCTGACCTGCCGGCGCGGCGTCACCGGCCCGCTGGCCAGAGCGACGCCGTCCGATCAGTGGACGCGTGAACCAGCATGTGAGACAGCCCTGGAGTGAGATGACATCTGCCGTCCCGCGGGCGTAGGGTGACGGCGTGCAGATGATCCTCGTAGTACTTCCTGAGCGCGCCGGCTGACGCCACCCGCCCAGGTCGCTCGTCGCGCGCGCTCGCCCCTCGTCCAACCCGGTGCCTCGGGTCGAGGGGCTTTTTCGTGCCCGGCGTCCGTCCGGCGCGGCCCCCTCGCACCGGACGACCACACCCGCACTCGACCCGCAGGAGACGACGATGGTCCAGGGTCCCCATCCCGCACCCCCCCGCAGCCCCGTGCGCCCCGCGCGCCCGGTCGCGGACGGGCTGCCCCGCCCCGTCGAGTCGCCGGCCGACGCGCCGCGACACGTCGGGCCCGAGAAGGTCACGGGCGCGCAGTCGATCGTCCGGTCCCTGGAGGAGGCGGGCGTCGAGGTCGTGTTCGGGATCCCGGGCGGCGCGATCCTGCCGACCTACGACCCGCTCATGGACTCGACCAAGGTGCGGCACATCCTCGTGCGGCACGAGCAGGGCGGCGGGCACGCGGCGGCGGGCTACGCCTACGCGACGGGCAAGGTCGGGGTCACCATGGCGACGTCGGGGCCGGGGGCGACCAACCTCGTGACCGCCATCGCCGACGCCAACATGGACTCGGTGCCCATGGTGGCGATCACCGGCCAGGTCGGTGCCTCGATGATCGGCACGGACGCGTTCCAGGAGGCCGACATCGTCGGCATCACCCTGCCGGTCACCAAGCACAACTACCTCGTGACCGACCCCGACGACATCCCGCGGACCATCGCCGAGGCCTTCCACATCGCGTCGACGGGCCGTCCCGGACCCGTCCTGGTCGACATCGCGAAGTCGGCGATGCAGGCGCAGACGACGTTCTCCTGGCCGCAGGACATCGCGCTGCCGGGCTACCACCCGGTGACCAAGCCCCACGCCAAGCAGATCCGCGAGGCGGCGCGCCTCATCGCGACAGCGCGCCGGCCCGTGCTGTACGTGGGTGGCGGCGTGGTCCGCTCGGGGGCCTCCGACCTGCTGCGTCGTCTGACGGACGCGTCCGGTGCGCCTGTCGTGACCACGCTCATGGCGCGCGGCGCGCTGCCCGACTCGCACCCCCAGCACCTGGGCATGCCCGGCATGCACGGGACCGTGGCCGCGGTCGCGGCCCTGCAGAAGGCCGACCTCGTCGTGGCGCTCGGCGCACGGTTCGACGACCGGGTGACCGGTCTGCTGTCGTCGTTCGCCCCGCTCGCGACCGTGGTGCACGCGGACATCGACCCGGCCGAGATCGGCAAGAACAAGCGTGTCGACGTGCCGATCGTCGGTGACCTGCGCGAGGTCATCGGGGACCTGCTGCCGGAGCTCGAGCGTGAGCACGGCCAGCACGGCAAGCCCGACCTCGAGGCGTGGTGGCAGCAGCTCGACGCCTGGCGCGAGACGTTCCCCCTGGGCTTCGACGAGCCGTCGGACGGGCACCTGGCGCCCCAGCACGTCATCTCCCGCATCGGGGAGATCTCCGGGCCGGAGTCGATCTACGTGGCCGGCGTGGGGCAGCACCAGATGTGGGCGGCGCAGTTCATCAAGTACGAGCGCCCCGGCGCGTGGATCAACTCCGGCGGGCTGGGCACCATGGGCTTCTCGGTGCCCGCCGCGATGGGCGCGAAGGTCGGTGACCCCGCCCGCACGGTGTGGGCGATCGACGGCGACGGCTGCTTCCAGATGACCAACCAGGAGCTCGCCACCTGCACGATCAACGAGATCCCGATCAAGGTCGCGGTCATCAACAACAGCTCGCTCGGCATGGTCCGGCAGTGGCAGACCCTCTTCTACGAGTCGCGCTACTCCAACACCGACCTGAACACCGGCCACGGCACGGCGCGCGTCCCCGACTTCGTGAAGCTGGCGGACGCGTACGGCGCCGTGGGTCTGCGGTGCGAGACCAAGGCGGACGTCGACGCGACGATCAAGCGGGCCATGGAGATCGACGACCGGCCCGTCGTCGTGGACTTCACGGTCTCGCGCGACGCCATGGTCTGGCCCATGGTCGCCGCCGGGGTCAGCAACGACGCCATCCAGTACGCGCGTGGCATCAGCCCCGCGTGGGACCGCGAGGACTGAGGAAGGTAGCCGAGCCATGACCCGCCACACCCTGTCCGTCCTCGTCGAGAACAAGCCCGGCGTGCTCACGCGCGTCGCGGGCCTGTTCGCCCGGCGCTCGTTCAACATCCACTCGCTCGCGGTCGGCCCGACCGAGCACGACGAGATCAGCCGCATCACCGTCGTCGTGGACGTCGACGCGCTCCCGCTGGAGCAGGTGACCAAGCAGCTGAACAAGCTGGTCAACGTCATCAAGATCGTCGAGCTCGAGGACGCCGCGTCGGTCCAGCGCGAGCTGCTGCTCGTCAAGGTCAAGGCGGACGTCACGCAGCGCACGCACGTGCTCGAGGTCGTCCAGCTGTTCCGCGCGCACGTCGTCGACGTCGTGCCGGACACCGTCGTCATCGAGGCGACGGGTGGTCCCGGCAAGCTCGATGCGCTGCTCGCAGCCCTGGAGCCGTTCGGCATCCGTGAGATCGTGCAGTCCGGCACCGTCGCCATCGGCCGCGGCTCGCGGTCGATCACCGACCGCGCGCTCGAGCGCGTGGGCCGGTCCGCGTGACGTTCCGTCCCATCCGTTCCCCCCGCACCACCTCCGTACGCACGACCGAAGACACAACCGAGGAGATCCACCGTGGCTGAGCTGTTCTACGACGACGACGCCGACCTGTCCGTCATCCAGTCCAAGAAGGTCGCCGTCATCGGCTACGGCAGCCAGGGGCACGCGCACGCGCTCAACCTGCGCGACTCCGGCGTCGACGTCACCGTCGGCCTGCGCGACGGCTCGTCCTCGCGCGCCAAGGCCGAGAACGAGGGCCTGAAGGTCGCCTCGGTTGCCGACGCGGTCGCGGGTGCCGACGTCGTCGTCATCCTCGCGCCCGACCAGGTCCAGCGGATCGTGTACCGCGAGGAGATCGAGCCGAACCTCAAGGACGGCGCGGCGCTCGTCTTCGGCCACGGCTTCAACATCCGCTACGGCTACATCAAGCCGGCCGCGGACCACGACGTGCTCATGGTCGCCCCCAAGGGCCCGGGTCACCTCGTGCGCCGCGAGTACGTCGACGGGCGCGGCGTGCCGGTCATCGTCGCGGTCGAGCAGGACGCGTCGGGCACCGCGTGGGAGCTCGCGCTGTCGTACGCCAAGGCCATCGGCGGCCTGCGCGCGGCGGGCATCAAGACGACGTTCACGGAGGAGACCGAGACCGACCTCTTCGGTGAGCAGGCCGTCCTGTGCGGTGGTGTCTCGCAGCTCATCCAGTACGGCTTCGAGACCCTGACCGAGGCGGGCTACCAGCCCGAGGTCGCGTACTTCGAGGTGCTGCACGAGCTCAAGCTCATCGTCGACCTCATCTGGGAGGGCGGCATCACCAAGCAGCGCTGGTCCGTCTCCGACACCGCCGAGTACGGCGACTACGTCTCGGGCCCGCGGGTCATCACGCCCGAGGTCAAGGCGAACATGCAGGCCGTGCTCGCGGACATCCAGAACGGCAAGTTCGCCGAGCGCTTCATCGCGGACCAGGACGCCGACGCGCCCGAGTTCAAGGAGCTGCGCGCCAAGGGCCAGAACCACCCGATCGAGCCGGTCGGCCGTGAGCTGCGCAAGCTCTTCGCCTGGGTCAAGCCGTCGGACACCGACTACCAGGAGGGTTCGGCCGCGCGCTGACCCACCCCCCGCATGAGCGCGAGAGAGCAATCCAGTGCGACTGGGTTGCTCTCTCGCGTCCGGGGAGGAGGTGCGGCGGGGCAGGTCCTGAGGGAGGATCACGGCGCGGCCTCGCCCGGCGGGGCTCTCGCACACGCGGACGACGACGAGGGGTGACCATGACCGACCAGCCGACGGCGGGTGCCGAGACCGGCACGCAGGACACGCGCATCAGCGACTTCTGGGACGCGGCGCGCGGGCACCTGGGCTGGGGCAAGCTCGACACGGTGCTGGGGGAGTCGGTCGACGGTGCCGTGCCGCCTCCCGCCTGGTCGTTCGGCGACGACGCGCGGCTCGCCGACGAGCTCCTGGGGCTGGTCCTCGACGGGCGCAAGACCGCGACGTCCACCGCGCTGGTCGAGTTCACGTCCGGCGACGAGCCGCTGCCGCGGGTGGGTGACGTGTCGATCGTGCTGGACTCCGCGGGCGACCCGCGGGCACTGCTGCGCACGACCGAGGTCGAGGTCGTGCCGTTCGACCGGGTCGGTGCGGAGCACGCCGCCGCGGAGGGTGAGGGGGACCGCTCGCTGGCGTCGTGGCAGCGGGAGCACGAGGTGTACTGGCGCCGGGTGCTGGGCGACGAGGGCTTCGCGCCGACGATGGACGTCGTGACGGAGCGGTTCGAGCTCGTCTACCCGAAGGACGGTCCGGCGCCCGCCGTCGACTGACCGAACCGTGAGACGGTGATTCCGAGGCGTGGACACCGGGTTACGCTGGTCCCATGGCTGACACGACCCCGTCCTCGCTCCTGAACCTGGCCGTCGTGGCTGGTGACGGCATCGGCACGGAGGTCGTCGAGCAAGGGCTCCTCGTGCTCGAGCAGGTCCTGCACGGGACGGGCACGACGGTCCGCACCACCGACTTCGACCTCGGCGCGCGCCGCTGGCACGCCACCGGACAGACCCTCACGGACGAGGACCTGGCGGCGATCCGCACGCACGACGCGATCCTCCTCGGGGCGATCGGCGACCCGGGCGTCCCCTCCGGGGTGCTCGAGCGCGGGCTGCTGCTCAAGCTGCGCTTCGCGCTCGACCACTACGTGAACCTGCGCCCTGGCAAGCTCTTCCCCGGGGTGACGAGCCCGCTGGCCGCCCCCGGTGACGTCGACTTCGTCGTCGTGCGCGAGGGCACCGAGGGCCCGTACGTCGGCAACGGTGGCGCGATCCGCGTCGGCACGCCGCACGAGGTGGCCAACGAGGTCAGCGTGAACACCGCGTTCGGTGTCGAGCGCGTGGTGCGGGACGCCTTCGCGCGTGCCGCGGCCCGCCCGCGCAAGAAGCTCACGCTCGTGCACAAGCACAACGTGCTCGTGCACGCGGGGCACCTGTGGCGCCGGACGGTCGAGGCCGTCAACGCCGAGTTCCCGGACGTCACCGTGGACTACCTGCACGTGGACGCCGCGACGATCTTCCTGGTGACCAACCCGTCGCGCTTCGACGTCATCGTCACGGACAACCTGTTCGGCGACATCCTCACCGACCTGGCGGCAGCGATCACCGGCGGCATCGGGCTGGCGGCCTCGGCCAACATCAACCCCGACCGCACGGCCCCGAGCATGTTCGAGCCCGTGCACGGCTCCGCGCCGGACATCGCCGGCCAGGGCAAGGCCGACCCCACGGCGACGGTGCTGTCGGTCGCCATGCTGCTCGACCACGTCGGCCTGCCCGCCGCCGCGCGCGCGGTCGAGGCAGCGGTCGCCGCCGACCTGGCCGAGCGCGGTGCGGCCGAGCGAGTACGCTCGACGGCCGAGGTGGGCAAGGACCTCGCCGCCCGCGTCGCCGGCTGACCCTCGGGGTCGAGCCGACCGCGGCAGGCGCGACGCGTCCGTCGGTCCGCAGGCTCCTGCCTGCACCTGTCCACCCGGCCGTCCGCACCGGTACCGTCGACGTCGACCCTGGTGAAAGGCCCCCCTGATGAGCACGGTGACGACCCCTTCGTCCGACACGTTCCGGATCAACCGCAGCGACGCGCCCGCGTCCGTCGCCGACCGCGAGGCCGCGCTGGCCTCGCCGCAGTTCGGCGTCGTCTTCACCGACCACATGGCGCGGGTGTCCTGGACGCACGCCGCCGGCTGGACGGACCGCCGGGTCGAGAGGTACGGCCCGCTGCAGCTCGACCCCGCCACCGCGGTCCTGCACTACGGGCAGGAGATCTTCGAGGGTCTCAAGGCCTACCGGCAGCCCGACGGCTCGGTGTGGTCGTTCCGGCCGGAGGCCAACGCCGCGCGCTTCGCCCGGTCAGCGCGTCGGCTCGCGCTGCCCGAGCTCTCCGCGGCCGACTTCCTCGGCGCGATCACCGCGCTGGTCGACGTGGACCGCGACTGGGTCCCGTCGGGCGAGGAGACGAGCCTGTACCTGCGCCCGTTCATGTACGCCTCGGAGCCGTTCCTGGGCGTGCGGGCCTCGCGGCAGGCGGAGTTCCTGGTCATCGCGTCGCCCGTCGGCCCGTACTTCGCCGGCGGGGTGAAGCCCGTCTCCATCTGGGTGTCGCGGGAGTACCACCGGGCCGGGGCCGGCGGGACGGGCGCCGCCAAGTGCGGAGGCAACTACGCGGCGAGCCTGCTGCCGCAGCAGGAGGCGTACGCCAAGGGCTTCGAGCAGGTGTGCTTCCTGGACGACCGCACGGGCACGCAGCTCGAGGAGCTCGGCGGCATGAACATCGTCGTCGTGAACGCCGACGGGTCCGTGGTGACACCCCCGGTGTCGGGCACGATCCTCGAAGGCGTCACGCGCTCGTCCATCCTCACGCTGCTCGCCGAGGCGGGCCACGAGGTCGCCGAGCGGCCCGTGCTCCTGGACGACCTGCGCGCGGGACTCGCCGACGGCAGCATCACCGAGGTGTTCGCGTGCGGCACCGCAGCCGTGATGACGCCCATCGGCCGGCTCGCGAGCGACGACTTCGACCTCGTCGTGGGCGACGGGACCGCCGGCCCGGTGACGACGCGCATCCGCGCACAGCTCACGGACATCCAGTACGGCCGCGCCGCCGACCCGCACGGCTGGATGCACCGGCTCGTCTGAGGGGGCCCGCCGGGCGGCCGGTCGTCAGACGGCCACCCGGCGGACCGTCCAGCCCAGGACGCCCGTCAGCAGCGACCACACGGCGATGCCGATGAACAGGTTGACCACGCCCGACGCGATCGCCGACCCGAGCGCGTCGGTCCACGTGAGGGGCAGCAGTGTCGCCACGACGGTGGCCAGGCCGAGGATCCAGCCGAAGAACGCCCGCGGACGCGGGGTCGTCAGCACCAGGAGCTGCAGCAGGGCACCGGCGGCCACCGCGACGAGGATCCCGCCGAGGACGTACGCGCCCATCGGTGACCCGGCGCCGAAGGGGTCGCGGAACACCAGGTCGATGCGCAGGATCTGGTCGAGCACGATGACCCCGACGACGCCCACGAGCGCGGCGACGAGGGCGGTGGCCGCGACACCGGCCCAGAACCGACCCGTCTCGACGGTGAGGCGGGTCTCGGTGCGTGCTGCCGCGGGCGCGGCGGGCCCTGCGGGAGACACGGCCGGCGGGCCACCGGCTGATGCCGCCGAGGTCGGCCGAGGGGCTGCGGCGGCCGGGGGGACCGCCTCGTACCTGCGGGTCGGCTCGTCCTGCGGCCGGCCGGAGGTGGGGATCGACATCGTCGGCTCCTGTCTCGCACGGGACGTCGGGACGCGCGGACGCGTGACGTCGCAGCACACGCTAGCGACCGGGCGCCCGTTCGGCACCGGTTGCTCCCGGTTCACGGGGCCGCCCCGCACCGGAACCACTCGTCCGCATGATGGACGGGCTGCCGCGGAGGCGCCTGGTGTGCCACCATCGCCCCTGTGACCCGCTTCACTCTCATCATCGTGTAGCGCGTCGGCCGACCAGCCGACGCGCAGACCTCCCGCACCCCCGGGGGGTCTTTTTGTTGGTCCAGACACCGTGGGCACCACCCCCGCCCGCGGTCCGTCGACGAGGCACCGGCACCACCCCCCGCCGGACGCGCACCCGCTGCCACGCTCGCCGACGCACGCCCGTACCGCACCGAGGAGCCCTGCGTGACCCAGTCCACGGAACCCACGTCGACCGGCCCGACCCCGCCGTCGACGTTCCACGTCTACGACACGACCCTGCGCGACGGCGCCCAGCAGGAGGGCATCAACCTGTCGGTGGCCGACAAGCTGACGATCGCGCCGATGCTCGACGAGCTCGGCGTGGGGTTCATCGAGGGTGGCTGGCCGGGCGCCGTGCCGAAGGACACGGAGTTCTTCAAGCGGGCCGCGAAGGAGCTGGACCTGCGCAACGCGGAGCTGGCCGCGTTCGGTGCGACGCGCAAGGTCGGGGTCCGGGCGGCCGAGGACCCGCAGGTCCGTGCGCTCCTGGACTCCGAGGCGCCCGTCGTGACGCTCGTCGCGAAGTTCGACGTCCGGCACGTCGAGCGTGCGCTGCGCACGACCCCGGACGAGGGCCTGGCGATGATCGCGGACACCGTGACGTTCCTCCGGCGCGAGGGCCGCCGCGTCTTCGTCGACGCCGAGCACTTCTTCGACGGCTACCGGTACGACGCGGACTTCTCCCGCCGCGCCGTGACGACGGCGTTCGAGGCAGGTGCCGAGGTCGTGGCGCTGTGCGACACCAACGGCGGCATGCTGCCTGACTGGGTCCGGCAGATCGTGCACGAGGTGCGCTCGGTCGCGGGCCCCGACGCGCTGCTCGGCATGCACGCACACAACGACTCCGGGTGCGCGGTCGCCAACACGCTCGCCGCCGTCGACTCGGGCTGTACGCACGTGCAGGGCACGGTCAACGGGTACGGCGAGCGCACCGGCAACGCGGACCTCCTGTCGGTCGTCGCGAACCTCGAGCTCAAGCTCGGCCGCCAGGTGCTCGCGCGCGACCCCGACGTGGCGGGTGGGCTGGCCGAGCTGACGCGGATCGCGCACGCCATCAGCGAGATAACGAACATCTCGCCGTTCGCCCGCCAGCCGTACGTCGGGGCGAGCGCCTTCGCGCACAAGGCGGGCATCCACGCATCGGCGATCAAGGTCGACCCGGACCTGTACCAGCACGCCGACCCGGAGCTCGTCGGCAACGACATGCGCATGCTCGTCTCCGACATGGCGGGCCGGGCGTCCATCGAGCTCAAGGGGCGGCAGCTCGGCATCGACCTCGCGGAGCACCCGGACGTCCTGTCGCGCGTGATGCACCGTGTGAAGGACGCCGAGGCCTGCGGCTACACGTTCGAGGCGGCCGACGCGTCGTTCGAGCTGCTGCTCGTCGAGGAGCTCGACGGCGCGCGGCCGGCCTACTTCACGGTCGAGTCGTGGCGCACGATCGTCGAGCGCAACGGCGGACGGGGGACGGCCGCGACGGCGGAGGCGACCGTCAAGCTGCACGCGGGCGGCGAGCGCATCATCACCACCGGTGAGGGCAACGGGCCCGTCAACGCGCTCGACCACGCGCTGCGGCTGGCGCTGGGGCGCGTGTACCCGGAGCTCGCGGAGTTCGAGCTCATCGACTTCAAGGTCCGCATCCTCGACCAGATGCAGGGGACCGACGCGGTGACGCGTGTGCTGATCGAGAGCACGGACGGTCAGACGTCGTGGAGCACCGTCGGTGTCGGGCCCAACCTGATCGAGGCGTCGTGGGAGGCGCTCACCGACTCGGCGATCTGGGGTCTGCGCCATCACGGGGTCCGGCCGCGCTGATCGGACGCATGTCCAGCGGGTCGTCGCGCCGGGGGCGCGCGCACGGCCTAGCCTCGGGTTGGCACCGAGGCCTGAGCGAACGGAAAGGAGTCCCCGCGTGTCCGGCACCGCCCCCGAGCCGTCCGACGCCGCGAGGACGCGCCCGGACACGCCTCCGGAGGACGGCGACCTGGCGGATCCAGCGCCCAGGGGCGCCCGCGGGTGGCGGTGGCTCGTCGCGGCGCTCGTCGTCGTGCTGGTCGCCCTCCTCGCGTGGCGGCCGTGGGACGCGCCCGATCCGGTGGTCGTGCCCTCGCCCGATGCCGTGACGACGCTCGAGACCCCGGTCGAGCCGACGCCGGAGGCGACGCCGAGCCCGACGTCGAGCCCGGCGCCGCGGCCGGGTGCCAACGCCGTCTTCGACCCGACGACGGCCGCCACGCTGTTCTCGACGAGCGCGGACCTCGAGGCAGGCGTTCCGGCGGCGGCGGCGGGTGTCTCGCGAGGGCTGGAGCCGGGGAGCCGGCCGTGGGGGCTGCGCGACGGCGCCCGGGTCGAGCCCGCGTCCTGCACAGCGGCGGTCACGGTCGTGTCGGTGCCGCCGTCGCACCACGACGCGGCGTCGTGGGGCAACGAGGAGTTCACGTTCGAGGAGGACGTGGTGCTGCTGCTGGACCCGGCAGCGGCCCGGGCCGCGTTCCGTGCGCTGGTGACGACCGTGGACGAGTGCCCGCGGTACGCGCTCGTCGAGCCCGGGACGGACGGCACCCGGTGGACGGCCGAGCCGGCACTCGAGGGGCAGGGGGTCTTCCCCGCGATCGTGCACGACGTCACCGCGGAGGTCGACGGCGACACGTTCCAGCAGACGACCGGTCACGTCCTGGTCGGCAACGCGATCCTCACGTGGACCGCGACCGCGCTCGACGCGGAGGACCGCGAGGCGGCCAGGGCGGTGCTGGGCGAGCCGGCCGCGCTCAGCGAGATGGTGGAGCGGCGGGCGCTCGCCGCGGTCCGCGGGATCACCTGACACGGGCGCACCACCGGCGCACCTAGGGTGGTCCTGTGCACGGTGAGTACAAGGTTCCCGGTGGCAAGCTCGTGGTCGTCGATCTCGAGGTCGGTGAGGGTCTGCTGCGGGACGTGAGCGTCTCGGGCGACTTCTTCCTCGAGCCCGACGACGCGTTGGGAGTCCTCTCGGACGCGCTGGACGGTGTGGCCGCGGACGCGGGTGTCTCCCAGCTCGCCCGTGTGCTCGACGACGCTCTCTCCCTCGCGGTCGACCAGGGCCGGATCGCCGGGCCGGTCGCGATGGTCGGGTTCGACGTCCGCTCGGTCGCGCTGGCCGTCCGGCGTGCCCTCGGGCGCTCGACGGCGTGGGGGGACCACGAGTTCGCGCTGCTGCACCCTGGCCCCATGCCCCCGGCGATGCACGTCGCTCTCGACCAGGTGCTCACCGAGGAGCTCGACGCGGGCCGGCGGGGTCCCACCCTGCGCTTCTGGGAGTGGGACGAGCCCGCGGTCGTCATCGGCTCGTTCCAGTCCCTGCGCAACGAGGTGGACCTCGAGGCGGCGGAACGCCTGGGCGTCACCGTGGTGCGGCGGATCTCCGGCGGCGGTGCCATGTTCATGGAGGCGGGCAACTGCATCACGTTCTCGCTGGTCGTGCCCGGGTCGCTCGTCGACGGGATGTCGTTCGAGGACTCGTACGCGTTCCTCAACGACTGGGTGCTCGGTGCGCTGGCCGACGTGGGCGTCACCGCGACGACGACCGGCCTGAACGACATCTCGTCCTCGGCGGGCAAGCTGGCCGGGTCCGCGCAGAAGCGGCTCGCGGGCGGGGCCGTGCTGCACCACGTGACCATGGCGTACGACATCGACGCGGACAAGATGCTGCAGGTGCTGCGGATCGGACGCGAGAAGCTGTCCGACAAGGGGACGCGGTCGGCGAACAAGCGGGTCGACCCCGTGCGCTCGCAGACCCACCTCCCGCGTGAGCAGGTCATCGACGCCTTCGTCGCGCACTTCCGGTCGCGCTACCGCACCGTGGACGACGACCTGCGCCCGGCCGAGCTCGAGCGGGCACGCGAGCTGATGTCGACACGGTTCACCGACCCGGGGTGGACCGCCCGCGTGCCCTGAGGTCGCTGCGGAGCGAGGGTCGCCCGGCCGGGTCACCGGGCCAGGTCGGCGGGCCAGGTCAGCACGACGACGAGCGCGGCGACGCCGAGGAGCACGAGGGCCGCGGCGCAGGCCGTGACCAGTCGACCACCCGGCTCGCGGCCGACGGCCGGTGACGCCCCGGGCGCGGGCCGGCGTCTGCTGTGGAGATCGGACCGGCGGCGCCGCGCAGCGCGCAGCAGGACGACGGCCAGGAGCGTCCCGGCGAGCGTCACCGACCAGGCGGCGACCCCCCAGATCTCGACCAGCAGGCGACCGGCGGCCGCCGACCCGGCGACGAGCCCCAGCGCCGTCCGCCGCCACGCCAGTGCCGTGCGCTCGGCAGCGAGGGACGGGTGCGGGCGTGCGGTCATGCGCGCAGCAGGCCGAGCAGGACGAGCACGCCCGCGACGCCGACGCCGACGACCAGGAGGCCGAACCCGACGGGTGCGGGCAGCGGGTCGCTGCGGCGCATCGCCCGCTCGGTTCGAGACCACCCCCACCACGCCACGGCCGGAGCGAGCGTCCCCACGGCGATGAGCAGGACGGCCGCGGCGAGCCGCAGCCCGCGCTCGACGGGCAGGTCGAGAGCCTCGAGGGCGACGCCACCGGCCAGCAGCGCGAGGCCGGTGCGCGCCCACGCGAGGAAGGTGCGCTCGTTGGCGAGCGAGAACCGGGCGTCGGGCTCGGAGCCGGCGCCGTACACCCACCGCGGGAAGCGTCGGTCGGCACGTGGCTGTGCGGGCTCCATGCGCCCATCCTCCCGGCCGGCTGGCTCCGGCGCCCGGGCGGTCACCCGTGTGCCTCGGCCGCAGGTCGGGAGCCGAACACCGCGGTCCCCACCCGGACGACCGTGGCGCCCTCCGCGACGGCGATCTCGAGGTCGCCGCTCATCCCCATGGACAGGCCGTGCGCACCGGCCGTGCCCGGCGCCCCGGAGCCGACGACCTCGTCGCGGACGCCCCGCAGCCGCGCGAACCCGGCGCGCACGACGCGCTCGTCGTCGCTGCGTGCACCCACGGTCATGAACCCGGCGAGCCGGAGCCCGGGCAGCGCGGCGACCCGTGCCGCCAGCTCCGCCGCGTCGTCGGGGCGAGCGCCGTGCTTGCTCGCCTCGCCCGACACGTTGACCTGGACCCAGACGTCGAGCGGCACGTCGCGCTGCTGCATCCGCGCGGACAGGCGCTGCGCGAGCGCGTCGTCCGCAACGGACTCGACGGCCGCCGCCCACCGCAGCGCGGCGTTCACCTTGTTCGACTGCAGGGGGCCGATGACGTGCCACGTCGGGGTGAGATCCACGAGGGCCGGGGCCTTCGCGACGAGCTCCTGCACGCGGTTCTCGCCCAGGAGGACCGGCGGGGTCGCCGAGCCTGCGGCCCTGGCGGCGGCGTCGGCCAGCAGGGCGGCGCGCACCGTCGCCACGTCCATCGTCTTGGACGCGAGCAGCACCTGGACCTCGGACGTCACGCGCCCCGCCGCGGCGCACGCCGCTGCGACCCGCTCCTGCACCTGCGCCAGACGGCGCGCCACGTCCTCGCTGCTCACGCCCCGACCGTACCGGCCGGTGCGCTTCCGGCCTGTCGTGTGCCCGGCGTGCCCGCCACCGGGCAGCGTCGAACCGTACGGGCGAAACCGCGGCCCGTCTCGGCGCCTGTGTGGCGCGCGGGGGCGCGCCGGTCGCATGCTGGCGGCATGGAGGGGTGCACGGGGCGGCTGCTCGTCGCGACACCGGGGCTGCAGGACCGCAGCTTCCGGCGTGCGGTCGTGCTCGTCCTCGAGCACACGGACACGGGTGCGTTGGGTGTGGTCCTCGACCGACCGCTCGACCTCGACGCGAGCTCGGTGCTGCCCCAGTGGCAGGACCACCTGAGCGCACCGGGCCGCCTGTTCCAGGGCGGTCCCGTGGCACGGGACACGGCGCTCGCACTCGCCGACCTCCCGGACGCCGACCCCCCGCCCGGCGTGCAGGCGCTGAACGACCGGCTCGGTGTGGTCGACCTCGAGGCGCCGCCCGCGCTCGTCGTCGACGGCGTCCGTGGCCTGCGCGTCTTCATCGGGTACTCCGGCTGGTCCGCCGGGCAGCTCGACCGCGAGATCGAGCTGGGCGGGTGGTTCGTGGTCGACCCCGAGCCCGGCGACGTGTTCAGCGCCGACCCGCGCGGCCTGTGGCGCCGCGTCCTGCGCCGCCAGCCGGGCGACCTGGCGCTGCTGTCGACGGCTCCCGACGACCCGTCGATGAACTGACCCTCGGCACGGCGGGGGCACCACGTCGGCGTGCGGGTGCTAGCGTCCGCGCGATGCTCTGGACCCTCGCGCCGATCGACGTCGACGCGGACCCCACGGTCGCGGGGTAGCGCGATGTCTCACGGGCACGCCGGTGGTGGTGCCGCACCGGTGACGATCTGGTCGCGCGGCTTCGTCCACGTCCTCGTGATCAACCTGGGCGTCAGCGTCGCCCAGCTCATGGTCAACACGCTCGTGCCCAAGCTCGCGGTCGTGCTCGGCGCGTCGGCCGTGGTCGTGGGCGTCGTGTCGGGGATGTTCGCGGTCACGGCGCTCGGCGTGCGTCCCGTGGTCGGGCCCGCGACCGCCCGCATCCGGCTGAACCACCTGCTCCCCGGGACCACCGGGGTGATGCTGCTCGCGTTCGTCACGTACGCCGTGGCCGACAGCATCCCGGTGATGATGGCGGGGCGGCTGCTGCACGGCGCGGGGATGGGCTTCCTCGCGCCGGTCATGCTGGCGCTCGCGAGCGAGAACCTGCCGGAGCGGCGGATGGCGTCCGGGATCGGCGTGTTCTCGCTCGGGCAGGCCGCGGCCACGGCGATCGGTCCGTCGATCGGTCTGGCCCTGCAGCCCGTGATCGGCTACGAGGGCACGTTCCTCGTCGGTGCGGCCGTGCTCGCGGTCGCCCTGCTGCTCGCGCTGCGGGTGCCCACCCACCCGCCCGTGGACGCGGCCGGCCGCGTGTTCTCCTGGCGGGCCTTCGTCGCGGTGGAGGCGGTCGTGCCCGCCGTCGTGCTCTTCTTCCTCGCCGGCGCCTACTCCGGCGTCAACTCGTTCGTCGTGCTGTACGGGGAGGCGCGCGGCGTGACGGACATCGGGTTGTTCTTCACCGCGTACGCGGTCTTCGTCCTCGTCTCGCGTCCCGTCGCCGGCAGGATCGCCGACCGGCACGGGCTGGGCACCGTGATCGTGCCCGGCATGCTGGTCTTCGCGGCGTCCTTCGTGCTCCTGAGCCGGGCGCGCACGCTCACCGACTTCCTCGTGGCCGGGGCGGTCTCGGCGTTCGGGTACGGCGTGTGCCAGCCGTCCGTCCAGACGATGGCCCTGATGTCGGTCGACAGGACCCGCCGGGCGGTCGCCGGCAACACGAGCTACATCGGCGTCGACGTCGGCTACCTCGTCATGCCGGTGGCTGCCGGGTCGGTCGTGTCGGTCGTCGGGGCGCGGGGGGCGGACCTGGCGACGAGCTACTCGGCCATGTACCTGGCGCTGGTCGTGCCCGTCGTGCTGGGCCTGCTCGTGTACGTCGTCCACGGCCGACGGGCAGCGCGGGTCCGGGAGGCGGGCCCCGACGGCTGAGGCGCCGGACCGCCGCACCCAGGGAGCCCGGGTGGCGGTCCGGGTCGAGATCGGGGAGGTCCCGGATGCCGCGCGACGGCGACCGGTGGGAGAGTCGTCGTGTGAAGACCCTGCTGAACGTCATCTGGCTCGTGTTCGCCGGCGCGTGGCTCGCCCTGGGCTACGTGGCTGCCGGTGTCGTCTGCTGCGTGCTGATCGTCACGATCCCGTTCGGCATCGCGTCGTTCCGCATCGCGAGCTACGTGCTGTGGCCCTTCGGGCGCACGATCGTGGAGAAGCCGACCGCGGGGGCGATGTCGGCCATCGGCAACGTCATCTGGGTGATCGTCGCGGGGATCTGGCTCGCGATCGGTCACGTCGCGACGGCGATCCCGCTGTTCGTGTCCATCATCGGCATCCCCATGGGCATCGCGAACCTCAAGCTCATCCCGGTGTCCCTCGTGCCGCTGGGCAAGCAGATCGTCCCGACGGACCGCGCGTTCGCCGCGTACGGGCACTGACGGGCGGATCAGCTCCGGCCCACGTCAGCGACGACCGCGTCGGTGAGTCGCACGAGGTCGTCGGGCGCGAGCTCGACGTCCAACCCGCGCCGCCCGCCGGAGACCAGCACGGTGTCGAAGAGCCACACGGTCTCGTCGACGACCGTCCGCAGCGCGGTCCGCTGGCCCAGGGGCGAGATGCCGCCGACGACGTAGCCGGTCGCACGCTCGGCGGCGTGCGGGTCGGCCATCGCGGCGCGCTTGCCGCCCACGGCGGCGGCGAGCGCCTTCAGGTCGAGCCTGCCCGTGACCGGCACGACCGCGACCGTCAACGTGCCGTCGACCTCGGCGACGAGCGTCTTGAAGACCTGCTCGGGCGGGACCCCCAGCACCTGCGCGGCCTCGAGCCCGTAGCCCAGGTCGCTCGCGGGGTCGTGCTCGTAGGTGTGCGCAGTGTGCGGCACGCCGGCCGCCACGAGTGCCACCAGTGCGGGGGTCCCGGTGCTCGCGCGCGCGTCCTTCCTGGCCACCCGCCCAGGGTAGGGCGTCAGAGGGCGACGCCCACGAGGGCGCCGATCCCGTAGGTCACGGCCATCGCGAGCGAGCCGCCCAGCACGTTGCGCAGCACCGAGCGGCCCTGCGGCGCACCGGTGAAGCGCGAGGACGCCCAGCCGGTGATGACCAGCGCGACCAGCACCGCCGCGAACGTCACCGGCACGCGCGCTGCGGTGCTCCACGGGGCCAGCACCACGAGCAGCGGGATCAGCGCACCGAGCGTGAACGCGGTCATCGACGCGAGCGCCGCGTGCCACGGGTTCGTGAACTCGTGGTCCACGTCGTTGATGGGCCGGCCGGACTCGGCGGCGACCCGCTCCGCGTCGCGCTGGCTGCTCACGGACACGTACTCGCCCGACGCCATCGACAGCGCGCCGGCGACGAGGGCGGCACCCCCCGCCAGCGCGATCGTCGACGTCGACGCCGCAGCCCCGGCGACACCCACGACCGTCGCCGCGACCGACACGATGCCGTCGTTGGCGCCCAGCACACCGGCGCGCAACCAGTTCAACCCGGCGTTCGACGCCGCCGGCGCGGGGCCCGAGGGGCGCCTGCCGTGCAGCAGCGCGCCGAGGCCTGAGGGACGCTCCGTGGTCGTGGTCATGGGCCACCGTAGGCACGACCCGACGCGTCTGTCACCGCAGGAAAGGCTGACCTGACCTGCACGAATGCAGGTGTGCCTACCCTTCGTCCGCTTTTCCGCGACGCGTCCCCCCGCCCGCGGAGGTGACTGGATTGCTCCCTCGCGGGGGGGGGGGGGGGGGGGGGGGCCCCCCCCCCCCCCCCCCCCCCCGGGGGGGGGGGGGGGGGTGGGATTCAGGCCCGGGGGTGTGGGGGGGGGGGGGTTTGCTCTCCCGGGGGGGG
>NZ_JADGMY010000036.1 GCF_015234515.1 Cellulomonas sp. | reverse complement strand
TGAGAGTGCGATCCGGTCACCCCCGCCGGGCGTGAGAGTGCGATCCGGTCACCCCTGCCGGGCGTGAGAGTGCGATCCGGTCACCCCTGCCGGGCGTGAGAGTGCGATCCCGTCATCTGCCGGCGTCCGGCGCGCGCCACCCCCAGTCCTGTCGAGCCATCACGACACCCTCGAAGCCGATGAGTCCGGCCACGGTCCGCTCGAGGTCGTTCCGCCGTCCCAGGACGTCTCCCCGGTGCACCCCGATGACGGTCCAGCCGAACCGCTGCGCCAGATCCCGTCGCCGCTGCTCGTCGGCCACGACCTGGGCAGCCGTCGCGTGATGGAACGCCTCACCGTCGTACTCGACGCCGACGCGCACCGTCGGGTAGCCAAGGTCGAGCCGGTAGAGCTCCCGCCCGTGAGTGTCGCGGATACGGATCTGCGGCTCGGGCCGCGGGAGATCCGCCTCCACCAGCCGAAGGCGTAACCACGACTCACCTGCCGACTCAGTGGCGGGTTCGCACTGCTCGATCACGAACCGAGCGCGTGCGATGTTCCGTGCACCGGCCAGGAGCCGCGCGCGTCGTGCCAGGTCGGGCGGGTCGACGTACCCCTGGTGCGCGTACGCGTCGACCGCGGCCAGCGCGAGGAACCGCGGGGCGTAGCGGGCCAGGTCCAGCGCGGTGCGCGCAGGCGTGGTCGTCGGGACGCCGCGCACGATGTGGATGTCCTCGTGCGTGGCATCGCTGGTCCAGCACCGCTGACCCGACCGCCTGACGCGAGAGACACCGACCGGGACGATGCACTGGAGGGCCGGTGGCCGCAGGTGCATGCCCGGAGCCCTGGCGTCGATGCCGTGCAGCCAGGCAGCCGATTCCCGGCAGACGGCTCCGCCCGGCGGCAGCACCGTGCTGATCGCCCGGGCACGGACCTCCGGGTCGTCGAGCGCCGAGCGGCGCACGAGCACGCTGCGGAACATCTGCACGTAGTCGCCGGACTGCTCCAGACGGTGGATCACCTTCCACGGCCTGCCGGCGGCGCGGAGTTCTCTCATGTCGAGGACGGTCGCCGTGGTCATGAGACGACACTGCCGTCGTCTCCCTCCCCGGTGGCCCACGAGCCCGTGACTTGTGGAAGAGGAGTACCGGGCGCGGGGCTGTGGTCGCCTCGCGTCGGCGTTCCGGCGGCCAGACCCTGATGTCGGCCCCAGGAAGGTGCCGGGATTGCTCTCTCGCCGCGCGAGGGGTGGCTGGATTGCACTCTCGCGGCCTGGGGGCTGGATTGCACTCTCGCGGCCGGGGGGGTGGTTGGATTGCACTCTCGCGGCCGGGGGAGCTGGATTGCACTCTCACCAGGGGTGAGAGGGCAATCCAGCCACTGCGGGTCAGGGGGTCGGGACGTTGGCCACGCCGTCGGGCAGGAGGCGGTGGCCCAGGATCCGCTCGCTGTAGCCTGTGCGGTCCAGGTACGGCGTGATGCCGCCGAGGTGGAAGCCCCACCCGGCGCCCAGGATCATGCACAGGTCGATCTGCTGCGGAGTGGCCACGACGCCCTCGTCGAGCATGTGGCCGATCTCGACCGTGAGGGCGGTCAGGACGGCGTCGAGGACCCCGGCGGCGTCGAGCGGGGTCCCGTCGGCGGGCGCCTCGCGGGCGGTGTCGAAGACCGCCTGCAGGGCCGGGTCGACACGCTTGGGCAGGCCCTTGGCGGGGGCGGGCGTGACCACGCGCGTGCCCTCGGCGACGAGCTTCTCGAGACCGGGGGAGCGCGGGAACCGTTCGCCCAGGTCCAGGCGGAGCGAGGTCAGGACGTGCAGCCCGACCGCGGGACCGACGAGGTCGAACAGCTCGAACGGCGGCATCGGCAGGCCGAGCGGGTCGAGCGCCCGGTCCGCGACCTCGACCGGCGTGCCGTGCTCGACGGCGTCGACGATGATGCCGAGCAGCAGCACCAGCAGGCGGTTGACGACGAACCCGGGGCGGTCCTTCACGAGGACCGCGGTCTTGCGCAGCTGCGCGACGACGGCGAACGCCGTGGCCAGGGCCTCGTCCGAGGTCCGGTCCGCCTGCACCACCTCGACCAGCGGCATCGCCGCGACCGGGTTGAAGAAGTGCAGCCCGACGACGCGCTCGGGGTGCTGCAGGTCGGCTGCCATGCGCGTGACCGACAGCGCCGAGGTGTTGGTCGCCAGGACCGTGTCCGGTGCGACGACGCCCTCGAGCTCGGCGAAGACCCGCCTCTTGAGGTCGAGCACCTCGGTGACGGCCTCGATGACGAGGTCGCAGCCGGCGAAGACGGCGAGGTCGGTGGACCCGCTGACCTGCGCGACGACGCGCGCGCCGGCGTCGGACGTCATGCGTCCCGACGACACGAGGCGCTCGACCGTCGAGCGGACGGACGCGAGGCCCTGCTCGACCCGTGCCTCGTCGAGGTCGCGCATCACGACGGGCACGCCGAGCCGCTGCGCGAACAGCAGCGCGATCTGCGCGGCCATGAGACCGGCGCCGACGACGCCGACCCGCGTGACCGGCCGCGCGAGCTGCCGGTCCGGCGCGCCCGTGGGCTGCTTGCCGCCCTGGACGAGGCCGAACGCGTACACGCTCGCGCGCATCTCGTCGCTCAGGATGAGGTCGGCCAGCGCCTCGTCCTCGGCCGCGAAGGCGCTGTCCCTGTCGGCGTCGCGCGCGGCAGCGAGGAGATCGAGCGCGCGGCCGGGGGCCGGACGCGAGCCGTGGACGACGGCGTCGAGGCGCAGGCGCGCGGCCGACACGGCGGCGTCCCACGTCGCGGCGTCGTCGAGCGGGCGTCGCTCGACCGTCACCTCGCCCGACAGCACGCGGGCAGCCCAGCGCACCGACTCCTCCAGGAAGTCCGCCGGGTCCAGCACGACGTCGACGAGCCCGATCTGCGCGGCCTGCGCCGCGGTGTACGGCTTGTTGGCGGCCGGGCGCGTGAGGACGACCTCGAGGGCCTTCTCGATGCCCACGAGGCGCGGCACGAGGTACGCCCCACCCCAGCCCGGCACGAGGCCGAGCCCCGTCTCCGGCAGGGCGAGGGCGCGCACGTCGGCGGCTGCCGTGCGGTAGTCGCAGTTGAGGGCGACCTCGAGGCCGCCGCCGAGGGCGACCCCGTTGACGAACGCGAACGTCGGGACGCCCAGCTCACCCAGGAGCCGGTACGCCGCGTGCCCGCCGCGACCCAGGGCGAGCGCCTCGTCGTGCGTCGTGACGCCCGCGACCTGCATGAGGTCGGCGCCGGCGGCGAGGAAGTACGGCTTGCCGGTCACGGCCAGCGCGGCGATCTCGCCGGCGCGGGCGCGCTCCTGCTGCGCGCGGAGCACGGCCGTGAGCTCGGCGATGCCCTGCGGGCCGAGCGTGGTCGGCTTGGTGTGGTCCAGCCCGTTGTCGAGAGTGACGAGCGCGAGCGTGCCCAGGCCGCCCGGCAGGCGCACGTCGCGCACGAGGGAGTGGGTGACGCGCTCGGGGCGCGGCGCGGACGTGCTCATCGGGCAGCCTCCTCGGCGTCGAAGCCCGGGTTCTCCCAGATGACGGTGCCGCCCTGTCCCAGTCCCACGCACATCGTCGTGATGCCGTACCGGACCTCGGGGTGCTGCTCGAACTGGCGGGCGAGCTGCGTCATCAGCCGCACGCCCGACGACGCGAGCGGGTGACCCACCGCGATGGCGCCGCCGTACGGGTTGACGCGCGCGTCGTCGTCGGCGATGCCGAACGCGTCGAGGAACGACAGCACCTGCACGGCGAAGGCCTCGTTGATCTCGAAGAGCCCGATGTCGTCGATCGTCAGGCCGGCACGCTCGAGCGCCTTGCGGGTCGCGGGCACCGGGCCGAGGCCCATGACCTCGGGCTCGACCCCGGCGTAGGCGAACGACACGAGCCGCATGCGCACGGGCAGGCCGAGCTCCTCGGCGACGTCCTCGGCGGCGAGCAGGCACGAGGCGGCGCCGTCCGTGAGGGGGGCGGACGTGCCGGCGGTGACCCGGCCACCGGGCCGGAACGGTGTCGGCAGGGCCCCGATCGCGTCGACCGTGGTCCCCGGGCGCGGCGGCTCGTCCGCGGTCGCCAGGCCCCAGCCCTGCTCCGGGTCTCGCAGCGCGATCGGCACGAGGTCCGGCTCGATGTGCCCGGCGGCGAGGGCCGCGGCGTACTTCGCCTGGCTGGCGACGCCGTACGCGTCGGCGCGCTCGCGGGTCAGGGCGGGGAAACGGTCGTGCAGGTTCTCGGCCGTGACGCCCATGTTCAGCGCGTCGGCGGACACCAGCCGCTCGGCGAGGAACCGGGGGTTCGGTTCGGCGTCGAAGCCCATGGGATGGCGGCCCATGTGCTCGACCCCGCCCGCGATCGTGACGTCCTGCGCCCCGAACCCGATGGCGGCGGCCGTCGTCGTCACGGCGGTCATGGCACCCGCGCACATGCGGTCGATCGCGAACCCGGGCACCGTGGCCGGCAGGCCCGCGAGCATCGCGACCGTGCGACCGAGCGTGAGCCCCTGGTCACCGTGCTGCGTGGTGGCGGCCAGCGCCACGTCGTCGACGCGCTCCGGCGGCAGCTGCGGGTGGCGGCGCAGCAGCTCCCGGACGGTCTTGACGGCCAGGTCGTCGGCGCGCGTCTCGGCGTACAGGCCGTCCCTGCGGGCACGGCCGAACGGGGTGCGCACCCCGTCGACGAAGACGACACGACGGGCGGCGGGTACCCGGGCGTCGGGGTGGGACGTGCTCGGCATCAGTCCTCCTGAGGGACGGCGGTGTCCGGGGGGCGGTGCGTGCGGCGCGGGTCGCGTGCGACCGGGACCATGGTCCCTGGACACGCGAAGTTACTCAAGAGTAACTAGCGGCGCAAGATCCCCGTCACCGGGTCCGTCAGGAGCTGGCGAGCGCAGCAGCCAGCCGACCGGCGAGCAGCTCGACCTGCCACGCTCGCGCGCCTGCCGCCGTCATCGCGGCGGCGATGCCGGCCTCGTCCGCCGGTGCGGGCGGCGACCAGCACAGCCGCCGCAGCAGGTCGGGCTGCACCAGGTTCTCCACGGGCACGGTGTGCTCCTGGGAGAGGTCCGCGACCACTGCCCGGGCTGCCGCGAGCCGACGCGCGGCAGCGGGGTCACGATCGGCCCACATCCGTGCCGGCGGCGGCCCGTCGGTCGCGGGCCCCCGTGCGCTGGGCAGCTCGTCGTCGGGCAGCGCGACGGCGCGGTCGATCGCCGACTGCCACAGGGCGGCCCGCCGACGCGTCCCCTTGCCCGCGAACGGCGGCAGCGCGACCAGCTGCCCCACCGTGCGGGGCAGTGCCTGCGCGGCCGCGACGATCGCCGCGTCGGGCAGGACGCGACCGGGGGAGATGTCCCGCTCCCGGGCGTTGCGGTCGCGGGTCGCGTACAGCTCGCGGACGACGGCCAGACGGCGCGCGTCGCGGACGTTGTGGAGACCGGAGACGCGTCGCCAGGGCTCGGCCCGTGGCGCCGGGGCCGGGGCCGTGCGGACGGCCTCGAACTCCTGGCGCGCCCACTCCGCCTTGCCCGACACCGCGAGCCGCTCGGCCAGCACCTGCCGGACCTCGACCAGCACCTCGACGTCGAGCGCGGCGTACCGCAGCCACTCCGGAGGCAGCGGGCGGGTCGACCAGTCCACGGCGGAGTGCTCCTTGGCGAGCCCCAGCCCCAGCGTGTCGGCGACCACCGCGGCCAGCCCGACGCGCTCCATGCCCAGGAGCCGCGCCGCGAGCTCGGTGTCGAAGACGCGGGACGGTCGCATGCCCTGCTCCGCGAGCCCCGGCAGGTCCTGGGAGGCCGCGTGCAGCACCCACTCGACGCCGACGAGCGCGTCCGACAGTGCCGACAGGTCGGGCAGCGCGATCGGGTCGATGAGAGCCGTACCGGCGTCCTCGCGACGCAGCTGGACGAGGTACGTGCGCTGGCCGTAGCGGTAGCCGGACGCCCGCTCCGCGTCGACCGCGACCGGCCCGGTCCCCGCGGCGAACGCCGCGATCGTCTCCTCGAGCGCCGCCGGCGTCGCGACGACGGGGGGGACGCCGTCCGCCGGTTCGAGCAACGGGACGACGACGGCCTCCGTCACCTCCGGGCGCTCGTCCGCACCTGGGGTGTCCTGCGACGCCTCGGCCTTCATGCCGACAACCGTAGGCGACGGCAGGGGTGCCTCCGTGCAGCCGGGGGGCGCGTCGTGCGTGCCGCGACACCGGCTGGGCGCCGGGCCGACCTCGACGTCCCGCCCGGTACGAGCACCAGCGCCCGATCCGTCGGGTTCGCTCAGTCGATCATCCGCGTGCGGATCGCGATGGCGACCAGCTCCGCCCGGTCGCCCGTGCCCAGCTTGCGCGAGATCCGCGCGAGGTGGCTCTTGACCGTGAGGGCCGACAGGCCCAGCTCCTCACCGATCAGGCGGTTGGTGCGCCCCTCGGCCACACGCGCCAGCACGCTGAGCTCGCGGGCGCTGAGCTCGGCCGTCGGCTGGGGCGGCGCGGGCATCTGGCGCTGCGGGACGGCCGACGTCTGGGTCGTGCTCGCGACGCCGCCGCGCAGCCCGCCGGCGAGCAGCGTGCGCAGCTCCTGCCGCCCGGCGCGGCGAGCGAGCACCACCACGCGGTGGGCGCCGCGTCGCCGCAGCGCCCGCACGAGGGTCTCTCCCTCGCCGTCGGCGATCTGCGTGACGACCACGCACATCGGGTGACGGGCGGGTGTGGTGGTGGCAGGCACCCGCCGCGACGTCGGCACGCCGGTGACGCCCGGCGCTCGACGGGCCGGGAGGTCTCGGACGTCGCGTCGAAGAGGCTCGATGGTCACGTCCGGTGCATCGGCAGCGGTGACGACGGACTTGAGCCGGGGCACGAGGGCCTCAGCGGCGGGGGAGCGGCACGACGCCCTCGGGCAGCGGTGGCAGGCCCGCGGCCGTGCACATGAGGGTGGACCAGGCGGCCAGGTGCGGTCCGAGCTGCTCGTCCCACGAGGTCCAGGACGCGCGGATCTCGAGCTCGGACTGCTCGTCGCGACGCTCGAGGGCCCCGAAGCTCTGGGACAGCACGCGCGTCACGGTGCCGCCGGCGGCGCGCGGTTCGACGCCCGCGGACGCCAGCGCGTCGTGGAACCAGGACCACGCGACCTCCGCGAGCATCGGATCGGCGCCGACCTCCGCCTCGAGGGTCGCCCTCACGAGCGTGACGAGCCGGAACGACCCCTCCCACGCCTCCTGACCCTCCGGGTCGTACAGCACGACGAAGCGGCCCGAGGCGAGGTCCTCCGCGGCGACCGAACGACGGGCGGTCCGGACCTCGGCCGTGAGCGCCGCCGAGAAGGGCGCGATACGGGCGGGACCGGGCACCTCGTCGAGCACGATCTCGGGCCGCATGGGTACACCGCGCAGCGAACGCAGGGCACGGACGAACTCGGCGGGGACGTCCTCGGGTCCGGCAGGGGTCACGCGGCGAGCGTACGGGGACGCCGCGCGTCTCGGTCCCCGGCACGCCGACGGCACGCGGCCGTGCGCGCACTAGGCTCGACGACGCATCCGCACGCGTCGCTCGTCCCGGTGCCGGCCGCCCAGGCCCGCACCGCGCCCCGGCCTCGCGTGCTCACCCGGCATGAAGGAGCGCTCTGTGATGTCAGTCCCGTCGTCGGCCGTCGGTACCGCGCAGATCGGCGTCACCGGGTTGGCCGTCATGGGCCGCAACCTGGCCCGCAACTTCGCGCGGCACGGGTACACGGTCGCCGTCCACAACCGCACCTACGCGCGCACGCAGTCGCTCGTGGCCGACCACGCGAGCGACGGCACCTTCGTCCCGTCGGAGTCGATGGCGGACTTCGTCGCGTCGCTCGCCCGGCCGCGCAAGGTCGTCGTCATGGTGCAGGCCGGCGCGCCGACCGACGCGGTGATCAACGAGCTCGTGCCGCTGCTGGAGCCCGGCGACATCGTCGTGGACGCCGGCAACGCGCACTTCCCCGACACGATCCGCCGCGAGGCGGCGCTGCGTGACAAGGGCCTGCACTTCGTCGGTACCGGCGTGTCGGGCGGTGAGGAGGGGGCGCTCAACGGCCCGTCGATCATGCCCGGCGGCACGACGGAGTCCTACGAGTCGCTCGGCCCGATCCTCGAGGCGATCTCGGCGAAGGTCGACGGTGTGCCGTGCTGCACGCACGTGGGCCCCGACGGCGCCGGCCACTTCGTCAAGATGGTGCACAACGGCATCGAGTACGCCGACATGCAGCTCATCGCGGAGGCGTACGACCTGCTCCGCAGCGGGCTGGGTGCGTCCGCGCCGGAGATCGGCGAGGTCTTCGCGGCGTGGAACACCGGCGACCTGGAGTCGTTCCTCATCGAGGTGACCGCCGAGGTGCTCGCCCACACCGACGCCGCGACCGGGCGCCCGTTCGTCGACGTCGTCGCCGACGCCGCCGAGCAGAAGGGCACCGGCCGCTGGACCGTGCAGAACGGCCTCGAGCTCGGCGTGCCGATCACCGGCATCGCCGAGGCGACGTTCGCGCGGGCGCTGTCCGGCTCCGCCCCGCAGCGTGCGGCGGCGCGCGGCGTGCTGCCGGCCGACACGCTCGCGTGGAACATCCCCGACCCGGGGGCGTTCATGGAGGACGTCCGGCTCGCGCTGTACGCGTCGAAGGTCGTGGCGTACTCGCAGGGCTTCGACCAGATCGCCGCTGCCAGCGCGCAGTACGGCTGGGACATCGACCGGGGTGCGATGGCCCGGATCTGGCGGGGCGGCTGCATCATCCGCGCCAAGTTCCTCGACCGCATCACGCAGGCGTACGAGCGCGACCCGAACCTGCCCCTGCTCCTGGCGGACCCGTACTTCACGGCGGCCGTCGCGAACGGCGTGGCCGCATGGCGGCGTGTCGTCTCGGCCGCGGCCGTGCACGGCGTGCCGACCCCCGCGTTCTCGTCGTCCCTCGCGTACTACGACGGCGTGCGTGCGGAGCGGCTGCCGGCGAACCTCATCCAGGCGCAGCGTGACTTCTTCGGCGCGCACACGTACCGCCGCACCGACCGCGAGGGCGTCTTCCACACGGACTGGTCCGGCGACCGCGCCGAGCAGACCTGGTGAGCCGGCGTACGGGGGCACAGGTCCCCGCGCCGCGGCTGCAGCCGGTCGTCCTGGGTGGCGACGTGGGTGCGTACTCGCTGGCGCGCACGTTCCACGAGGCGTACGGGGTGCGGTCGGTCGTGGTGTCGTCGGTCTCGACGGGCCTCGTCCGACACTCCCGCATCCTCGAGAACGTGGTGGAGCCGGGCATCGACGACGGTCCGACGGTCGTGCGACGTCTGCGGGAGGTGGCGGAGCAGCACCCGGGTACCGACCGCGTGCTGCTCGGCAGCGCCGACTGGCTGGTCCGCACGATCGTCGAGAACCGCGCGCAGCTGGAGGACCTCTACACGATCCCGTACGTCGACGTGGCCACGCTCGACCGGGTGACGGACAAGGTGCTCTTCGGCGAGCTCTGCGCCGAGCTCGGCATCGACCACCCCGCGACGGTCGTGCACGACGTGCAGGCCGGCGGCACGCCGGACACCTCGGCGCTGCGCTTCCCTGTGATCGCCAAGGCCGCGGACACCGCGGCGTACCACCTGGTCGAGTTCCCGGGGAAGAAGAAGGTCTTCACCGTCGACTCGCCGGAGGAGCTCGCCGAGCTGCTCACCCGCGTGCAGGCGTCGGGGTACCAGGGGCGGTTCGTCGTGCAGGACCTCATCCCGGGTGACGACTCGGGCATGCGGATCCTCACGTGCTATAGCGACGCGGACGGCAAGGTGCGGTTCTCGGGGTTCGGGCACGTGCTCCTCGAGGAGCACACGCCCGGTGCCCTGGGGAACCCGGCAGGCATCATCACGGGCCACGACGAGCAGATCGTCGCGCAGGCGGTCCGGCTGCTCGAGCACCTCGGGTGGACGGGCTACGCCAACTTCGACCTGAAGTACGACCCGCGCGACGGGCGCACGGTGTTCTTCGAGCTCAACCCGCGCCTCGGGCGCTCGAACTTCTACCTCACCGCGGGCGGGCGCAACACCGCCGAGCTGTACGTGCGCGAGCACGTCCAGGGGCTCGACCCGCTGCCGGACGGTGCCGCCGCGCACCTCACGGAGCCGCACCTGTACACGGTGCTGCCGCGGTGGCTCCTGCGTCGGTACGTCGCCGACCCGGCGCTGCGGGCGCGCACCCGCGCGCTCGGACGCGCCGGGCGCGCCACCAACCCCTTGTGGTACCGCGCCGAGACCGACCCGCGGCGGCTGGCGTACCTCGCGGTCGCGCAGGCCAACCAGGTGCGCAAGTACCGGCGGTACTACCCGACGGGCGGCGCGTGAGCGTGGCACCGGCGCGCGGCCGGGTCGAGGTCGGCGTCATCGGTGGCGTCGGCCCGGCCGCGACGGTGTGCTTCCTCGACCTCGTCGTCCGGCACACCGCCGCCGAGCGCGACCAGGACCACGTCGACCTGGTCGTGCTCCAGCACTCCACGATCCCGGACCGCACGGCGTACATCCTGGGGCGCTCGGACGAGGACCCGGGGCCCGTCATGGCGGACGACGCCCGGCGCCTCGAGCGCCTCGGCGTCGGATTCGTCGTCGTCCCGTGCAACACCGCGCACCACTTCACCGACGAGGTCGCGGCCGCCGTCGACGTGCCGGTGCTCAGCATCGTGGACGAGACGGCCGACGAGGTCGCCGCCCGGCCCGGCGCGGCCCGTGTGGGCGTCCTCGCGACGAGCGGCACCCTCGCCGCGCACGTGTACCAGCGTGCGTTCGCGGTGCGCGGGCTGCAGACCCTGGTCCCCGACGACGCCGACCAGGAGGCCGTCATGGGGATCATCTACGACCAGGTCAAGGCCGGTCTGCCGGCCGACGTCGCGGCGCTGCACGCCGTCGCCGACCGGCTGCGGGCGCGCGGGGCCGACGTCGTCGTCCTCGGGTGCACCGAGCTGTCGGTCGTCGCCGCCGCGCACGACCTGCTCGCCGACGACCGGTACGTCGACTCGCTGGACGTGCTGGCGCGTCGCACCGTGGAGCGCGCGGGGTACCCCCTGCGCTGAGGTGCGCCCCTGCGGCGGCCGGTCAGCCGAGCTCGCTCGTCCCCGAGTAGAGGTGCAGCACGGGGACGTGCAGCTCCTCGCGGGCCCGCGACGCCCAGTCGGTGTGGAACGTGTCCTCGACCATGTGCGGGTACGTCACGACGACGACCTCGCGCACGTCACCACCGGCGACCGCGCTGCGCAGGGCGGGCAGCGGGTCGTCGTCCGTGACCTCGCCCGTGGCCGTCCGTCCCGCGGCGGTGAACGCCGCGACGCTGCCGGCGATCTGCTGCGCCGCGGTCTCGCGCGCCTGCGTGCGGCTGGGCTCGTGGCCCGTGGCCCGGTCCCACGCCTCGCGCAGCTCGCCCATGCTCAGTGCGTCGATGATCCACGGGATGAGGGGGCGTTCGGTGTCGGCGGGCACCAGCACCCGGTAGCTGGGCGTCTCGTCGGGGTGCAGACCCACGATCTGGCGGACGTCGGACTCGGCGAGGGTGTCCTCGGTGAGGACGAGGATGGTGGCGGTCACGTGCCCGAGCCTACGGGTGCACGCAGGTCCCAGCAGGCCAGGAGCGTGCCGTCGCTCGCGTGCAGCAGGTGGCGCAGCCACGCCGGACGGGCCGGGTCGAGCGCGGACGCGCCCGTCGCGACCCGGGGCGCGTCGCCCGCGAGCAGCAGCGGGCTGGTCGTCAGGCACAGCTCGTCGACGACGTCGGCGGCGAGCAGGTCGGCGAGCAGGGTCGGCCCGCCCTCGGCCAGCACGTGGCGCAGGCCGTGCGCGCCCAGGACGTGCACAGCGGCCCGCAGGTCGGGGGAGTCGGGGTCACGGGCCCCCGGCACGACCAGGGCACGGTCGGCACCGACGGCGGCGCGGGCACGCTCGGCACCGCGCGCGCCCGTCACGACGAACGGGGGGTGCGGACCGCCCCTCAGGTCGGTCGGCAGGTCTCCGTGGCGGGTGACCACCGCGAGCTCGATCCGCGGTGACAGGCCGGCGGCCTCGCGTGCGGCGCACAGGTGCGCGGCGACCGGCAGCTCGCGGTAGCCCTCGGCGCGCACGGTGCCGGCGCCCACGAGGACGACGTCGGCCAGGGCCCGGAGAACGGCGAACACGCGGCGGTCCGCCGGGGTCCCGAGGGAACCCGAACGACCGTCGGTGCCGGTCGCGGCGCCGTCGATGCTCGCGACCATGTTCGCGCGCACGCGCGCGTGCGCACGGTCACGCGCGAAGAGGCCCAGGAGGTCGCCGTCGCCGGGCGGCGCAGCGAGGCGACGGTCGTCGCGCGCGGGCACGAGGAGGTCGAGCTCGACATCGGGGTGCACGCGCCCAGGCTAGGCGGCCCGGCCGCTGCGGCACGCGAGGCGCCGCCGCGGCCCGGCCGCCTCGGGCGTTCTCTCGTGTGGTGTCGGTCGTCCTGCGGGCGCCGGCCGTGGTCGTGCTCCTCGACCTGCGCCGGGCTCAGCTCCGGGTGCTCACGCGCGCCGCGCCGGGCGCCGCCGGCTGCTCACCTGCCGACCGGGGCGGGGCCGCCGACCGGGGCCGGGCCACGGCCGGGGTGTCGCCCTCGCCCCGCAGAGCGGGTCCCAGGGCGGCCACCGCCCCCACCACCACGACCGCCGGGTTGCGGACGCCGACCTCCTGCGCGCGGGCGGCGATGTCGGCGAGCGTGCCGAGCGTCGTGCGCTGGGTGGGCAGGGTGCCGTCCTCGACGACTGCCACGGGTGTGGCCGCGTCGAGCCCGTGCGAGGCGAGGCACGCCATGTGCTCCGCGAGGCGGCCCACACCCATGAGGAGGACGAGCGTGCCGCGCAGCCGCGCCAGCGTCTGCCAGTCGGTGTCGGCGTCGTGCGCCGACACGATGGTGACCTGACGGGCGACGTCGCGGTGGGTCACGGGGATGTCGGCTGCGCCGGGCACGGCGATGGCGCTCGTGACGCCGGGGACGACCTCGACCGCCACACCGGCCGCACGGCAGGCGGCCAGCTCCTCCCCGCCGCGGCCGAGCACGAACGGGTCGCCGCCCTTGAGTCGTACGACCCGCTGCCCGGCGCGGGCGCGCTCGACGAGCAGCACGTTGATCTCGCTCTGCGTGAGCGTGTGGGCGTGCGGGGCCTTGCCCGCCTCGACGACCTCGACGTCCGGCTCGAGCTCGTCGAGCAGCGCGCGCGGCGCGAGCCGGTCGACGACGACGACGTCCGCCTCGGCGAGCGCGCGCCGACCGCGCGTCGTGATGAGGCCGGGGTCGCCGGGCCCGCCGCCGACGAGCGTGACGTGCCCCGCCCCGGGGCGACGGCGGCGCAGCGGGAGGGCACCGGTGTCGAGCTGCACCTGCAGCGCGGAGCGCAGCGCGACCGCGCGCCGCGGGTCGCCACCCGCGCCCACCGCGACCGTCACGTCGCCCGCGCGGGCGACGGCGGGGGTCCAGGCCGTCGACGCGGCGGCGTCGTCCGCGCGCACGCACCACGTGCGTGCGGCCTCGGCCTCGGCTGCCACCGCGTCGTCGGTGCGCCGCTCACCCGTCGCGGTGTGGACCAGCCACGCGTCGGCGAGGTCGCCGGGCGCGTACTCGCGGGCGTGCCACGTGACCGCCCCGGCCGCGGCGAGGTCCGTGAGGTCCTCGCACAGCGCAGGCGCGACGACGTGCACGTCGGCACCGTCGGCGAGCACGCCCCGCGTCCGGCGGGCGGCGACCGGACCGCCGCCGACGACCACGACCCGGCGGCCCGCGAGGTCCAGCAGCAGGGGGTGCCGCGTCGTCATATCCCCGCCCCGGCGAGCCAGTCGTCGTCGCGCTCGTCCGCCCGCACCGGGGCGAGCCGGTCCAGCAGCGTGGGGCCGATCAGCCCGGCCGCGAGCGTGCTGCCGTCGGCGGGGTCCACCACGAGGAACCCGCCGGTCCGGCGGTGGGTCGCGTAGTCGTCGAGCACGACCGGCTCGGCCAGCCGCAGCCGGGCCCGTCCGATCGCGTTGAGCCCCAGCGACCGCGGCGCGGCCTCGGTGGACGTGTCGGTCGCGTCGATGGTGTGCAGCGTGTCGACGGAGTCCCACTGCTCGACCGTGAGGGTGTCGACGTCCAGCCGGGCGTCGACCTCGCGCAGCAGGCCCCGGACCGTGCGCGTGCCGACACGCACCAGGACCCGGGAGCCGGGCACCGAGCGGCGCTCGGTCAGCCAGCAGACCGTCCCGACCAGGTCCTGGCCGGTCGCCACGTGCTCGGACGCGGGGACGAGGACGTCCCCGCGCGCGACGTCGAGGTCGTCGGCGAGCCGCACGGTCACCGACCGCGGTGCGTCGGCGGCGTCGAGCGGCCCGTCGAACGTGTCGAGGGCGACGACGCGGCTCGTGCGTCCCGACGGCAGCACGCGCAGCTCGTCGCCGACGCGGACGACGCCCGAGGCGACCTTGCCCGCGTACCCGCGGTAGTCCGGGTGCTCCGGCGTGCGCGGGCGGATGACGTACTGCACGGGCATGCGCAGCGGCTCGGTGGACGCGTCCCGGGCGACCGGCACGTTCTCGAGCAGCTCGAGGAGCGTCGGCCCGTCGTACCAGGGCGCCCGCGCGGACCGGTCGACGACGTTGTCGCCGTCGAGCGCCGACAGCGGCACGGCGTGCACGGCGGGCAGCCCCAGCACGTGCGCGTAGTCCGCGAACTCGCGGGCGATCGAGCGGAACGTGGCCTCGTCGAAGCCCACGAGGTCCATCTTGTTGACCGCGAGCACGACGTTCGGGACACCGAGCAGCGCGGTCAGCGCCGCGTGCCGACGCGTCTGCTCCAGCACGCCCTTGCGGGCGTCGACGAGCACGATCGCCAGCTCGGCGGTCGAGGCGCCCGTGACCATGTTGCGCGTGTACTGCACGTGGCCGGGCGTGTCCGCCAGGACGAACGCGCGGCGCGCCGTCGAGAAGTAGCGGTACGCGACGTCGATCGTGATGCCCTGCTCCCGCTCGGCCCGCAGACCGTCGGTCAGCAGCGCGAGGTCGACGCCCGCGCCGCCACCGCCGCGGGCGGCCGTGGCGCGCTCGACCGCCGACAACTGGTCGGCCAGGACCGACTTCGTGTCGTACAGCAGCCGGCCGATGAGGGTGCTCTTGCCGTCGTCGACCGACCCCGCGGTCGCCAGCCGCAGCAGGTCACGCTGCGTGTGGTCGCCGGGGTCGGTGACCGCGGCGACGTCGGACGGCGCGGGCCGTGCCAGCCCGGCCGGTGCGTGCGTGCCCATCAGAAGTACCCCTCGCGCTTGCGGTCCTCCATGGCGGCCTCGGAGGCCCGGTCGTCCGCGCGGGTCGCACCGCGCTCGGTGAGCCGGCTCGCGGCCACCTCGGCGATGACGTCCGCGACGTCGGCGGCCGTCGAGTCGACGGCGCCGGTGCAGCTCATGTCCCCGACCGTCCGGTAGCGGACGTGCCGCCGCTCGACGTGCTCGTCGGGGCGCGGCCCGCCCCAGGAACCCGCCGTGAGCCACATGCCGTCGCGCGCGAACACGTCGCGCTCGTGCGTGAAGTAGATGTCCGGCAGGTCGATGCCCTCGCGCTCGATGTACCGCCACACGTCGAGCTCGGTCCAGTTCGACAGGGGGAACACGCGCACGTGCTCGCCCTGCTTGTGGCGCCCGTTGTAGAGGTCCCACAGCTCGGGTCGCTGCCGGCGCGGGTCCCACTGCCCGAACTCGTCGCGCAGCGAGAACATCCGCTCCTTGGCCCGCGCCTTCTCCTCGTCGCGCCGCCCACCGCCGAACACGGCGTCGAACCGGTGCGCCGTGATCGCGTCGAGCAGCGGCACGGTCTGCAGCGGGTTGCGCGACCCACCGGGGCGCTCGACCACGCGGCCGTCGTCGATCGCGTCCTGCACGCTCGCCACGACGAGGCGCAGACCGAGCTCGGCGACCGTGCGGTCCCGGTACGCGATGACCTCCGGGAAGTTGTGCCCGGTGTCGACGTGCATGACGGGGAACGGCACCGGCGCGGGCCAGAAGGCCTTGCGCGCGAGGTGCAGCATGACGATCGAGTCCTTGCCGCCGGAGAACAGCAGCACGGGGCGCTCGAACTCGCCGGCGACCTCGCGCATCACGTGGATGCCCTCCGACTCCAGCGCGTCCAGCTGGGTCAGCCGCGGGGGAGCGGAGGATCGGGGGTGCGTGTCGGTGGGGATCGTCGTGGTCATGTGTGCAGCCCGCATTCCGTCTTGTTCGTCCCTGCCCAGCGTCCGGCGCGGGGGTCCTCGCCCGGTGCGACCGCGCGCGTGCACGGCGCGCAGCCGATCGAGGCGTACCCCAGCTCTCGCAGCGGGTTGAGCACCACGTGGTGCTCGGCGACGTACGCGTTCACGTCGTCCCACGTCCACGCCGCCAGGGGGTTGAGCTTGACCTTCGACCGCCGGGCGTCCCACCCGACCACGGTGATGTCCGTGCGGGTCGGGGCGTCCTCGCGGCGCATGCCGGTGACCCACGCCGTGTACGGGGCGAGACCGCGCTCGAGGGGCTCGACCTTGCGCAGCGCGCAGCACAGGTTCGGGTCGCGCTCGTGCAGCCGCGGGCCGTGCTCGGCGTCCTGCTCCGCGACCGTGCGCAGCGGCAGGACCGTGCGCAGGGTCACGTCGGTGAAGTCGGCGTAGTAGTCGCGGGTGCCGAGGGTCTCGGCGAAGTGGTACCCGGTGTCGAGGAAGATGACGTCGATGCCGGGGGCCGCCTTCGCGGCGATGTCGACGAGGACCTCGTCGCCCATCGACGACGCGAGCACGAGGTCGGTCCCGAAGACCGTGCGCGCCCAGCGCAGGACGTCCGCGGGGTGGGCGCCCTCCAGCTCGCGGCCGGCCTGCTCGGCCAGGGCGCGCAGCTCGTCGGGCGACAGGCCCGTGACGGAGGGCGTGCTCGCGCTCACCGTGCACCCACCAGGCCGAGGAAGCGCAGCGCGAAGGCACGGGCGCACGAGCGGCACTCCCACTGCCCGTGCGTCTCGCTGGCCGGCCACAGGTCCTCGCCGGCGCAGAACGGGCAGTAGTACGGCACGGCGCGCTGCCCGGCGTCCGGCTCGCTCATCGCAGGTCCTCCTCGGCGGCGCGCTGCACCCACTGCGCGAAGACCTCGCCGGGCTCGCGCTGCTCGTCGAACCGACGCGTGACGCGCTCGACGTAGTCCGGCAGCTCGGAGGACGGCACCCGCAGCCCGCGCAGCGTCTTGCCGAGCCCGCTGGTGAGGCCCAGGCCACCGCCGAGGTGCACCTGGTAGCCCTCCTCCTCGCCGGCCAGCACACCCTTGAGTCCGATGTCGGCGGTCTGGATGCGCGCGCAGGAGTTGGGGCAGCCGTTCACGTTGATGGTGATCGGCTGGTCGAACGTCGGCAGGCGACGCTCGAGCTCCCCGACCAGCGCCGTCGCGCGGCCCTTGGTCTCGACGATGGCGAGCTTGCAGAACTCGATGCCGGTGCACGCCATGGTGCCGCGGCGGAAGGTGGAGGCGGTGCGGACGCGCAGCCCGAGCGACTCGAGCCCGTCGACGAGGGCGTCGACGCGTCCGGCCTCGACGTCCAGCACGACGAGCTTCTGCTCGGTCGTCAGCCGGACCCGGTCGGAGCCCGCCTCCTCGACGAGATCGGCGAGCGCCGTGAGCACGGGACCGGAGACGCGACCCACGGCGGGGGCCGCGCCCACGTAGAACCGGCCGTCCTTCTGGGGGTGCACGCCGACGTGGTCGCGGTTGCCCGTGGGTGGCGGGGGCGGCTCGGGGCCGTCGGGCAGCGCGTAGCCGAGGTACTCGGTCTCGAGCACCTGGCGGAACACCTCGGTCCCCCAGTCGGCGAGCAGGAACTTGAGGCGGGCGCGCGTGCGCAGCCGGCGGTAGCCGTAGTCCCGGAAGATCCCCACGACGCCGGACCAGACCGTCGGGACCTGCTCGAGCGTGACGAACGCGCCGAGCCGCTTGCCGAGCATCGGGTTGGTCGACAGCGCGCCGCCGACCCACAGGTCGAACCCGGGCCCGAGGTCGGGGTGCACGACACCGACGAACGCGACGTCGTTGATCTCGTGGGCGACGTCCTGGTGCGGGGACCCGCTGATCGCGGTCTTGAACTTGCGCGGCAGGTTCGAGTACGCGGGGTCGCCGATGTACCGGTCACGGATCGCCTCGACGGCGGGGGTGCCGTCGATGATCTCGTCCGCCGCGACGCCTGCGACGGGCGAGCCGATGATCACGCGGGGCACGTCGCCGCACGCCTCCTGCGTGGACAGCCCGACGGACTCCAGACGCCGCCAGATCTCCGGGACGTCCTCGATGCGGATCCAGTGCAGCTGGATGTTCTGGCGGTCGGTGATGTCGGCGGTGCCGCGGCCGAACTCCTGGGACACCCCGGCGATGGTGCGCAGCTGGCGCAGGCTCAGGGCGCCGCCGTCGCAGCGCACGCGCAGCATGAAGTACTCGTCCTCGAGCTCGTGCGGCTCGAGCGTGGCCGTCCGGCCGCCGTCGATCCCGGGCTTGCGCTGGGTGTAGAGCCCCCACCAGCGCATGCGTCCGCGCAGGTCGTCGCCGGGGATCGACGCGAAGCCCTCGCGGGCGTACACGGTCTCGATGCGCTCGCGGACGTTGAGGCCGTCGTCCTGCTGCTTGAGCTGCTCGTTGGCGTTGAGCGGCTCGCGCTGGTCGAAGGCCCACTGGCCCTCGGGTCGCTTGGCGGGCGGGGCGCTGGGGGTACGGGACGTCGTCTGCGCCATGGGCGCCACCTCCGAGGTGCTGGGGGAGCGTGCTCACGCGTCCGCGCACGACAGAGGTCGTGGTCACGGGCGCGGACCGCACGCCCGTGGGGGAACGGGGCGGGTCAGCGGTTCCGCGGACAGCAGGCACACGGGACCGCGGCGGCGCAACAGCACCGACACTGGAAGCGGCTCCCGGGGAGGTTCACGTGACGAGCGTGGCACGCACCCGGGCGAATCGGGAGCATGCGTCCGGATCGCGAGACGCGTTCTCGCCAAGTGGACGGGCGACCAGGAAGCCTCGTCGGGGCCCGGTGACGGAGCCTGCTCGGGCACCGGTCGTGGGACGTATCGTCGACGCGTGAGCGCACCCTCCCTGACCGCACGGCACCCGAAGGTGCCCGCGGGCCGCCTCCTCGCCGAGCTCGTCCCGCCGCGGCACTTCGCGCGGGAGTCGTTCGACACCTACGAGCCCGACCCGGCGCACCCGTCGCAGCGGCAGGTGCAGGAGCGACTGCGGGAGATCGCCGACGCGCTCACCGGACCCGTGCGGAGCGGCGGTGCCTGGTGGCGGCGCCGCGCCGCCGCGAGCGCGCCGGCGGTGTACCTCGACGGCGGCTTCGGCGTCGGCAAGACGCACCTGCTCGCCTCGCTCGCGCACGCGGTCGGCCGTGAGCGCACCGCGTACGGCACGTTCGTCGAGCTCACGAACCTCGTGGGCGCACTGGGGTTCGCGGCGACGGTCGACGCGCTGGGCGAGCGGCGCCTGGTGTGCATCGACGAGTTCGAGCTCGACGACCCGGGTGACACGGTGATGATGTCGCGGCTGCTGCGCGAGCTCGCCGACCGGGGCGTCGCCATCGCGGCCACCTCGAACACGCTGCCCGGCTCGCTCGGCGAGGGACGGTTCGCCGCCGAGGACTTCCTGCGGGAGATCCAGGCGCTGGCCGCCCGCTTCGAGGTGCTGCGCATCGACGGCGAGGACCACCGGCACCGCGCCGTGACCACCTCGGCCGCGGTGCTCGATCCCGCCGCCGTCCGTGCCGCCGTCGCCGGGCACCCGGCCGCGACGCTCGACGACTTCGACGCGCTGCTCGCGCACCTGTCGTCCGTGCACCCCAGCCGGTACGGCGCCCTCCTGGACGGCGTCGACCTGGTCGGCCTGACCGGTGTGCACCAGGTCGACCGTCAGGACGTCGCGCTGCGGCTCGTGGTGCTCGTGGACCGGCTCTATGACCGGGACGTGCCCGCGGTGATCGCGGGCGACGGCAGCGGGCTCTTCACCGCGCAGATGCTCGAGGGCGGCTACCGCAAGAAGTACTACCGGGCGCTGTCGCGCTGGGGTGCCCTCGCCGCCGCGGGTACGGCCTACAGCGAGTCGCCCAGCCTGTAGCCCCCGTGCTCAGGCTGCCGCAGGACCCATGCCGAGCAGCGTGAGGGGTCCGGTGGTCGGTGTGGTCCTGGCCACGTCGGTGATGCCAGGGGCGTGCGCGCGGGCGGCCACGCCGACACAGCCTCCGAGGAGCACCAGGGCGAACGCGCAACGCGTCCCACGAATACCGGCGCAGGGAAGGCGGCCGATGTGGTCCACGGCGGCCGGGCGACGTGACCGCGACGCTTTGTGGCCATAGTCGCGCAATGCGGATCGGCATTCTGGACGCATGTGCAGGACGCGCGGCCCAGAGCGGCCGGACGCAATCGTCGTCCTGAACGAGTATGCAGGTCGTCCGTGCAAGACGCGTGTGCAGGTCGAATGTTCAGGTCGCGCCGCAGGATCTTTTTCTGCCACGACCAGGCGTTATCGTCCCCACTTGTGGCGTGACGCGCAGCAGGTAATGTGCAAGATGTTCCAGGAAGAGAACTCGTCGGGCTCTCGAGAGGCACCACGATGGATCTGACGCCGCCGCGCTCGGTCGCAGCAGGTGCGGGACGGTCGCAGCGGGCGGTCGCGCGCATCGTCCGTGGGCGGACGACGGCGGTCGAGCACGTGCTGGCCCACGGCGACGACGGCGTCGCCGTGGGTCGGGTCTCTGATCACGAGCACGGCGACGCCATGTCGCACCGGCCGGGGACCCGCCCGCACCTGAACGGTGACGCGCCGCACACGCGCGGGTCGGCGTCCGGGCACGAGCTCCCCTGATCCGGACCCGACGACCACCGACCGGTGCCCGCCGTGCGCCCGACGCCCCGACCCCGTCCAGCGCCGGCGCGGGGTGCGCCCGGGGGACGCGACGACGACCCCCGTGGTGCACGGGCCGCAGCTCGCGTGGCTGGCGCTGCCGTGCGCCCTGACCGACCAGTCGGCGCCGACGCTGCGCATGGCCTGAGGGCTGCGGCCCGGCGGTCATCTCCAGGTCCGACGTGAGGAGACACTGTGAGCACGACGCCCCCGCACTCCGCGGCACCGGCGGGCGGCACCGCGGTGGAGCTCGCCTCGCTCGCGCGCGGCCTGGGCCCCTTCCAGCGCAGTGTCGCGTCGTGGCTGCACGCGGCCCTGACCGCGGTCAGCACCGCGTACAACGACGTTCGGCCTGATCGACGCGTCCGACGCCCCGCACGACACGGGGCCGTGCGTCCTGACGGCCCGGGTGCTGCCGGTCGTCGCGGCGGCCGTGCCCGTGCTGCAGCGGCCGGCGCCGCCGGGCGCGTCATGAGCGTGCCCGACGCGCCCGACACGGATGGTCCGCACTCGGCCGGCATCCACCGCGCGGTCGAGACGGCAGGGTCCGAGCGCCCCCCCGGGAGGTCCGGACGCCGTCACCGCGGAGCGACGCTCGATCGGCCGGCCGGTCCGTCCACGTCCGGCCCCTTGCGGCTGATGGTGCGCGACGTCCACGTCGTCGGCCGCAGGGCCCCCATGCTGCACCTGGAGACCCTGACGCTGGCGACCGGGGAGTGCGTCCTGGTGGCAGGTGAGCCAGGGCAGGGGCACACGGCGCTCGCCCTGGTCGCGACCGGGCGGCTCGCGCCCTTCGAGGGCAGCGTCGTGCTGACGGCGGCCGACGGCTCGACGTCGACCGCACGTGACGTGCTGCGCAGGGTCTCGGGCGTCGTCGACCTGCCGGGCATCTCCGAGCCCGACGACACCCTCACCACCGCGACCGTCGTCGCCGAGGAGCTGGCGCTCGCCCGCACGGGCTCGAGGCGTTCGCACGTGCACCGCTGGCTCGAGAGCCACGAGCTGGCGACGTACCGGGACGTGCGGATGGACGACCTGCCCGGGCCGGTGCGCACCGCCCTGCTGACGTCCTTGACCGCCGAACGGCCGGGCGTCCGCTTCCTCGTGATCAGCCTGCCCGACCGCCACGGCGGCGAGCCGGCGGCGTGGTGGTCGATCGCGCAGGCGTTCGCCGCCCGCGGCTACGGCGTCCTGGTCCAGTGCTCCCGCTCGTCGGCGCGAGAGCTCGGGGCCACCCTCGAACCCGCACGGGGTGACGCCTCGCAGCGCGCCACCCCCGTGGAGTCCCTGCGCACCGGTGTCGACCAGATGGCGGAGAGCTCTCACGTGCCCGAGCTGACGGTCGACCTCGACGAGCGGCCGCCGGCCGCCGACGGCACGCCGTGATCGTCCTCCGCCTCGCCGGTTCCGAGCTGCGACGCCTCGCGGCCGGCCTGCTGCCGCGCCTCGCGCTGCTCGCGCTCGTCGTCATCCCGTCGCTGTACTCAGGCCTGTACCTCTTCGCCAACGAGGACCCGTACGGCCGGCTCCACGAGGTGCCGGCCGCCCTCGTCGTCGAGGACCGGGGAGCCGCCACGCGCGACGCGGCCACCGGCTCGACGCGCCGTGTCGACTACGGCGACCAGGTCGCCGACCGGCTGCTCGACGGCGACGCCGGCTTCGACTGGGTGCGCACGACGCAGCGGGACGCCGAGCTCGGGGTGCGGTCGGGCAGGTTCGACGCCGCCCTCATCGTCGGCCGGTCGTTCTCGGCCGACCTGGTCTCCTCGGCCGACTACCGGCCGCAGCGCGCGAGCCTGACGCTCGTCACCAACGACGCCAACAACTACCTGGCCACGACGATCGCCGACACGATCGTCGGGGACGTGCGTGACGCCATCGCGACGCAGGTGGGTACGCAGGCCGCGGACATGTTCCTGCAGGGGTTCGGCTCGATCCACACGGACCTGAGCGCGGCCGTCCAAGGTGCCACGGAGCTCGTGGACGGCGCCGACCGCCTGGTGTCGGGCTCCGGGCAGCTGGTGGACGGCACCAGCCGCCTGGCCGCGGGTGCCTCGCAGGCCGCGGCGGGCGCGTCCGAGCTCGCGTCCGGTGCGTCGGCGCTGCCGTCGGCGGCCGACCGGCTGGCCGCGGGCGCATCGAGCCTGTCCGGCGGTCTGGACACGCTGCGCAGCGGGACGCGGGCGCTGCCCGACCAGACGCGCGAGCTGGCCACGGGGGCGCAGGAGGTCGCCGGCGGGGTCGCCGAGGTGGCCACCGTGACGCGGGACGCGGCGTCCGTCGTCGCGGGCGCCGGTCGCGATCTGCAGGGCGGGCGGACCGCTCTGGCGAACCAGCTCGGGGCACTCGTCGCCGCGGAACGGCTGACCCAGCAGGAGGCCGACGAGATCCTGCGTCTTGCGGGCGACGCCGCCGGTGCGGTCGAGCAGCTGAGCGCTGCGCTGGGCCAGGCGTCCGGCCGGGTCGACCAGCTCAGCGCGGGTGCCGCCGAGGTCGCGACGGGCGCGTCGCAGCTCGCGGAGGCCGCGCCCGCGCTGAGCGGTGGCATCGCCTCGGCAGCGGCCGGCGGGCAGCGTCTGGCCGCCGGCACCGCCCAGCTCGACTCCGCGGCGTCGACGCTCGTGGGTGACCTGCGGGCGCTCGAGCGGGGGACCGCCGAGGTCTCCTCCGGCGCCACCGAGCTCGCGACGGCGAGCAGCACCCTGGACCAGGGAGCCACCGAGCTCGGGGCCGGCGTCACGGAGCTGCGCGACCGCCTCCAGGAAGGGCTCGGAGCGATCCCCGACCTCGACGCGGAGACGGAGCGCGCGACGGCCGAGACGATCGCCAACCCGGTCCAGGTCGCCAAGGACGAGCTGGCGCGCGCGGGCAGCTACGGCGCGGGCCTGGCACCGTTCTTCATGTCGCTGGCCACCTGGATCGGCGGCTACGTGCTGTTCCTGCTCGTCGTGCCGCTGTCCAGCCGTGCGCTCGCGGCCGGTGGCCCGGCCTGGCAGACGGTGCTCGGCGGCTGGCTGCCCGGCGCGCTCCTCGGCGCCGGGCAGGTCGTGCTCATGTACCTGCTGGTGACCTACGCGCTCGACATCACACCGGTGCACGGTGGTGCGACGCTGGCCCTGCTGCTGATCGCATCGGCGACGTTCATCGCGATCCTGCAGGCGCTCAACGTCTGGTTCGGTGCCGTCGGGGAGTTCCTCGGGCTGGTGCTCATGCTCGTGCAGCTGGTGACCGCGGGTGGCACCTTCCCGTGGCAGACCATCCCCGAGCCACTTCTCTCGCTGCACCGCGTGCTGCCCATGTCGTACACGGTCGAGGGGCTGCGCCAGACGCTGTACGGCGGCGACCTGGCCACCGCCGCGAGCTACGCGGGGATCTTGCTCGTGGTGTTCGTCCTCGCCCTCACCGCGACGGTGTGGGCCGCCCGCCGGAAGCGCGTCTGGACACCGACGAGCCTGCAGCCGGAGCTGGTGCTCTGACGGCGAGGGTGCTCATGGCCGCGCCGGCAGTTCGACGACGGCGGGGAGCGGTGGTGAGCGTGGTGGGAGAGGGGCGCACATGACGACGACATCGAGGGCGGCACAGGGCGCCGCGTGGTGCAGGACCGTGCCGCCGGACACCCGGGCGGTGATGCGTCCGCGGTGCCGGGCCGCGCTGAACGCCGCCGTCGAGCTGCACCCGGTCGTGGTCGTCTGCGCACCGGCGGGGTTCGGCAAGACGACGCTGCTGGCGCAGTGGGCACCGACCGCTCCGGCCACGGTCGCCTGGGCGTCGCTCGACCCGTTCGACGACGACCCCGGCAGGCTGCTCCGCGCGGTCGGCGACGCCGTGGCGCGCGCGCACCCGGCGACGGCGGACGACCTCGTGGCGGCCGGACGCGCCATGCCGCGGGACCCCGGCGTCCTGCTGGACACCCTGCGCGACGTGCTGGGTGCCCTCGGCGAGAGCGCGGTCGTCGTGCTCGACGACGTCCACCGCATCTCCTCGGCCGGCGCGCGCCACGCCGTCGCGGCGCTGGTGCGGACGCCGGGGCCACGGTTCGTCCTCGCCGGCCGGCACGTGCCCGACCTCGCCCTGGGCCCGGGGCGCATCGAGGGCGCCGTGGCAGACGTGGGCGTCCGCACCCTGTCGCTGACGGTGCGCGAGACGTCCCTGCTGGTCTCCGCCTGGGGACCGGCCCCCTCACCGGGCGCCGTGGCCGACCTGTGGCGCGTCACGGGTGGGTGGCCGGCCGCCGTGCGGGCGGCGTGGGGCGCCGGGCTGCTGCACCGGGGACACTCGCAGCGCCCGCTGCGGCACGAGGACGTCCCGATCGCGGACTACGTCCGTGAGGAGGTCCTCGGTGCCCTGAGCCCCGAGCTCGACGGGTTCGTGCGCCGCGCGTGCGTCGGTCGTGTGGTCGACCCCGTGCTGGCCGAGGCCGTCGTGCCGGGCGGCGCGGCACTGTTCGAGGAGTGCGTCGCGCGGGGCCTGCTGACCTCGCGGGACGACGGAGCGGGACCGGTCGGCGCGCCCTCCTGGCACGAGCTGCTCGCGGTGCACGTGCGGGCGACCGTCCACCGGACGCAGCCGCGCACGGTGCAGGCCGTGCACCAGGCCCTGGCGCGACACCTCGCAGGCACGGACCCCGCCGCCGCGGTGCGGCACGCGGCGGACGGGCGCGCACCCGCGCTCGCGGCGGAGGTCCTCGCGGGGCGCTGGCCCGAGCTGCTCACGCGCGGCCAGCTCGTGGCGACCGAACGGTGGTGCGTCACCGCCGGCGCCGGTGCCGGTGCCCAGACCGCGTCGGTCGTCGCTCGCGCGGTGCGGGCGCAGGCGGCGCCCGAGGACGGCGACGCGGTGGCCGCGGCCGTCGTCCGCGTGCTGCGGACGACTGCGCCGTCACCCACGGGCGACGGGGCCGCCGTGCGGGCCGAGCCGGACGACATCGTGCTGGGGTACTTGTCGGCCCGTGCCGCGCTGTACGCGTCCGACGTCCCGGCCGCCGGGATCCCCGGGGAGCGGTGCGGACCGCCGTCGTCGATCGAGCACGTCGTCGACGCGCTCGTGGACGCGGCGGAGGGCGCGGCCGTGCGGGGCTGGCCGGTCCTCGCGCTGGCCTGCAGGGCCGAGCACGCCCTGGCCCTCGCGCGGGTGGGGCGGATCGCGCAGGCGCGGAGCCGTGCGCGCGGCGTCCTCACGGACGGCGTGGCGCTGGGCTGGAGCCGGAGTCCCGTCACGGCTGCTGCCCACCTCGCGGCGGGTCTCGTCGCCTACTGGTGCGACGAGCCGGCGGCAGCGCGACACGAGCTGACGGCCGCGATCGACTCCGGCGGGTCCCGCCCGGGTCTGGTGGCACGGGCGGCCTGCGTCCTGCTGCACGTGTGCCTCGCGGAGGGGGACCCCGCAGGTGTGGCGGGCGCCCTGGCCGTGCTCAAGGGGACGCGCGCCACCGACCGTGGCGGGTCCCCGCCGGGGGTGTCACGCGCCTACCTGGAGGCCGTGGCGCTCGTCGCACGGGGCGCCGCCCGAGATGCCCTGAGCCTCGCCGACCCCGCCGACGGCGTGTTCTCCTCGCCCGCCGGCTCCAGCTGGCGCAGCGACGTGCACCGGCGTGTGGGTGACCACGAGGCCGGGCTGGCGGTGCTGGGCCCCGAGGAGGTCGATCCGTCCTGGCACGTGGCAGACAGGGTCGCCGTCCACGCCGCGCGCGCCCTGCTGCAGGTCGACGTGGCGCAGGCGCACCGGTCCCTCGAGCGTGCCCTCGACGAGGCGGCGCCGGACGGCCTCGTCCGGCCCCTGCGCGACCGCGCGGCGGCGTTGCGGCCTCTGCTGACGGGCCACCTCGGACGGGGCAGCTCCCACGAGCCGCTGGTCACGCGACTGCTGGTCGCCGAGCACGGTGCCCCCGAGCCACGCCCGTCGGCATGGGCGCTGACCGAGCGCGAGCGGCAGGTGCTCGCGTGCCTGCCGTCCCGAATGACGGTCGAGGAGATCGGTGCCTCACTGTTCGTCTCGGCGAACACCGTCAAGACGCACCTGCGGGCCGTCTACCGCAAGCTCGACGTCTCGACGCGTCGCGACGCCGTCCACGTGGCCGTGCGGCGCGGTCTGCTCTGACCGGCGCCGCACGGCCCCGCAGGGGCGGGCGTGAGGATCAGACGTTCTCCTCGAACGCCTCGCGCAGCTTGTCCTCGTCCTCCTGCGAGAGGTTCGTCTGGATGAGCTCGCCGTGGATCCCGCGCTCCTTGAGACCGGCCACGACGCGGTCCGGCACGTCGCTCTGCGCGAGCAGGAAGAGTGCCGACGTGCCCGGCGTCACCTTGCTGCGGACCTCCTTGATGAAGTCGTCGTCGATGCCCACGTCCGTCAGGGCACCGCCGATCGCACCCGCGGCGGCGCCCACGATCACGCCGACGAGCGGCATGAAGAAGAGCAACCCGAACAGCAGGCCCCAGAACGTGCCACCCAGCGCGCCGATCGCCGTCAGGCTGTTGGCCTGGCGTGTCCTGGGCTTCTTCTTGTCCGGCTGCCAGGAGACCGTGGCGGCATCCTGCACCTCGATGAGGTGCTGCTTCTGGAGCTCCAGCACGGCGGTCTCCGCCTGCTCTGCACCTTCGGGGGTCTCGAACTTCCACACACTGAGAGTGGCCACCGTCGTCTCCTCGTCCGCGACGACCTCCTCCTGTCCGGGCACTGCACCCGCGGGACCGTCGCCTCTTCAGGGTCGCGTCCCGCACCTGACGGCGCCTCACCCTGCGCGGGTGATCCGTGCTGCGGCCCGGTTCCCTCGCGGTCCGGACACCCGCCGGCCCACACGCTCGCCGGGTCGGCGTCGTGCGACCCGAGGGCCGCGATGAGGACGATCCGAGCCAGGGCGGTGCTGCTCCGCGGTGCCCGCGTCAGGCGAGAACGACGACCGCGCGCCCAGGCACCTCCACGACCAACGGGTCGCCCGGACGGTCCGGGGGGACGACCACGCCGCCCGCCCAGTCCGCGACGACCTCGACCGGGCGCCGCACGGGCACGGGCACTGCTGCGGGCGAGTGCGCCAGGTTGACGACGACGCGCGCATCACCCCGGTGCACCACCAGAGCGCCCTGCCACGGGCCGTCCCCGGCGCCGGGCACCGGGTGCACGTCCAGCGACGTGCGCACCCGGTCTCCCGAGCCCAGGTCCGGCACGGCCCGGCGCAGCGCCACCAGGACCCGGTACCACTCCAGCAGCCGCGCGTGGGCGGGGCGGGTGGGCTCGGCCCAGTCCAGGACGCTCGCCGCGAACGTCGCGGGATCCTGCGGGTCCGGCACCTCGATCTCCCCGCCGTACAGCGCCGCCCAGCCGTGACCGCCGAACTCGCGTGCGCGGCCCTCGCGGACGGCCGCGGCCAGCTCCGGCTCCGGGTGGTCCGTGAAGAACAGCCAGGGGGTGGTGGCGCCCCACTCCTCGCCCATGAACAGCAGCGGCGTGAACGGCGAGAGCAGCACGAGCGCGGCCTGGGCGGCCAGGCCACCGGTGTAGAGGCGGGACGAGGGCCGGTCGCCGAGCGCGCGGTTGCCGACCTGGTCGTGGTTGGCGTCGAAGACCACGAAACGGTGCCCGTCGATGTCGTCCGGCACCGGCGCGCCCCACGGCTCGCCGCGGAACGTCGACACGGAGCCGTCGTGCACGAACACCCGGGTGAGCGCGGTGCGCAGCACCTCGGGCGACCCGAAGTCGACGTAGTAGCCGTGCCGCTCGCCCGTCACGAGCGCGTGGATCGCGTGGTGCACGTCGTCCGCCCACTGGGCCGTCATGCCCCAGCCGCCGTCCTGCGTGGAGCCCAGGGTGACGACGTCGTTGAGGTCGGACTCGGCCACCAGGCCGAGGGGACGTCCCAGCTCCTCGGCGAGCTCGGCGACCTCGTCGGACAGCTGGGCCAGCACGTGCCGCTCCGAGTCGTCGTGCAGCGCGTGGACGGCGTCGAGGCGGAAGGCGTCGACGTGGAAGTCGCGCGCCCACCGCAGCACGGAGTCGCAGATCCAGCGGCGCACGTGCTCCGAGCCGGGGCCGTCGAGGTTGATCGCGGCGCCCCACGGCGTGCTGTGGGCGTCGGTGAAGTACGGCCCGAGCTCGTGCAGGTAGTTGCCGGACGGGCCCAGGTGGTTGTGGACGACGTCGAGGCACACCGCCAGGCCCAGGCCGTGCGCGGCGTCGACGAACGCCTGCAACGCGGCGGGCCCGCCGTACGGCTCGTGCACGGCGTACGGCGCCACGCCGTCGTACCCCCAGCCGTGCCGCCCGTTGAACGCGGCGACCGGCAGCAGCTCGACGACGTCGACGCCCAGCGCCACGAGGTGCTCCAGGCGCTCGACGGCCGAGGTGAGCGTGCCGCCGGGCGTGAACGTGCCGACGTGCAGCTCGTACGTCACCGCACCGCGCACGTCGACGCCGCTCCACCCCTGGTCCGTCCACGCGAAGCGACCGGTGTCGAACACGCGCGCCGGCCCGTGGACGCCCGCGGGCAGCCACGCCGCCCGGGGGTCGGGGCGCGGGGCGCCGCCGTCGAGCGAGAACGCGTAGTCGGTGCCGTGGGGGAGCGTCACGTCCGACGCCCACCACCCGTCGGTCCCCGGCTGCAGCGGCGTGCGGGAGCCTTCGGTCGGCAGCACCAGGTCGACGTCACGGGCGTACGGTGCCCAGAGACGCGGCGCGAGGGTCATCTCATGCTCCTTCCCGGACCAGCAGCGCGAGCGGCAGCCGCTCGAGGACGTCCGCGACGCGCTGGACGCCGCCCGGCACCAACCGGTCCGTCAGGACGTCGTGCCACCTGCCCTCGGGGAGCGCGACCGTGTGGTCCGCCCACCCGCCGAGCCGCTGCACCGCGGCGGCGAGCCGGGTCGCGACCACCGCGACCCGCGGCTGCCCGCCGACGGTGCGCGCGTACGTCAGCGCGTGCCCCGAGGAGTGCGGGAGCGGCAGGAACCCCGCGTCCGGTCCCACGAACGCCTCCGCGACGTCGCGCCGCACCCGCAGGGCGCGCGACGTGACGAGCAGCTTCTCGTCCGCCAGCCCGCGGGGCCCGGCGCCCTCGTCGAGGCGCGCCAGCCGTGCCGCGAGCTCGTCCGCGTCGACGGGCCGGCGGTTGTCCGGGTCGACGAGGGTGGGGTTCGGCACCTCGGTGCCCTGGTACACGTCGGCCACACCCGGCAGCGTCAGCTGCACGAGCTTCTGACCCAGCGTCGCGGCGCGCACCGCCTCGCGTGCGCGCACGTCCCAGTCGCCCAGCAGCCCCTGGACGGCGGGGTCCGTGCGAGCCTGCCGCGCGGTCGACAGGACGGCCTGCTCGTACGCGTCGTCGGGCGCGGTCCAGGAGGTGTGCGACTTCGCCTCCCGCACGGCCTTGAGGAGGTACTCGACGAGCCGGTCCTCCTCGAGCGGGCCGTCGTCGGTCCACGTGCCGACCAGCGTCTGCCACAGCAGGTACTCGGTGCGGCCGTCGAGCAGCGCACCGCGGTACGGCGCCGACGCGCGGCGCAGGTCCTCGACGAGGGCCGACCACTCGTGCGGCAGCTCGGACAGCACGCCGAGACGCGCGCGCGTGTCCTCGCCGCGCTTCGTGTCGTGCGTCGACAGCGTCGTCATGCCCAGCGGGGCCGAGGCCTGCGCCTGCCTGGCCCACGCGGCCAGGTCGGTCGGGGTCGTCGCGAACCGCGCGGGCTCGCCGCCGACCTCGCACAGCGCCACGAGGTGCGTCCAGCGGTAGAACGCCGTGTCCTCGACCCCCTTGGCCATGACGGCGCCACAGGTCTGCTGGAAGCGCACGACGAGCTCGTCGCGCCGGGGGTCGCGGGTCCGGCCGGCGGACCCGGCCTCGCGCCCCAGCAGGAGGTCGACGAGCACGTCCATGGTCTCGTCGCGCTCGGTGCCGAGCCGCCGGCGGGCCCGCTGCGCCGCCGCGGTCATGACGGCGACCGAGGTCGGGGGCGCCGGCTCGCCGGGCACGACGTACGCGCGGTAGCGGTCGAACGCGACGAGCAGCTCGACGAGGCAGTCCTCGAGCGCGCGCCACGTGTGGTCGCGCAGGCGGAGGTCCTCGTGGCAGATCTCCGCCGCGAGGTTCGTCAGCCGGTGCACCTCGGCGTACAGCGGTCCGTCGACCACCTCGCGCTTGGCGTCCTCCTCGACGGCGTCGAACGCGTCGGACACGTCGCCGGTGAGCCGGTGCATGACCGAACCGAGGACGCCCGCGCCGCCGGGGTCGACGAACGTCTGCTGCACGCGCCACAGGGCCTCGTAGCCGGTGGTCCCGGCGGTCGCCCAGTCGTCGGGGAGCTCCTCGGTGCCGGCGAGGATCTTCTCGACGACGACCCACGCCCCCTCCGTCACGTCGCGCAGCCGCGCGAGGTAGCCGGCGGGGTCGGCCAGGCCGTCGGGGTGGTCGATCCGCAGCCCGTCGACCACGCCGTCGCGCAGCAGCCGCAGGACCAGCGCGTGCGTGGCGTCGAACACCTCGGGGTCCTCGACGCGCACGGCCACGAGCGTCCCGACGTCGAAGAACCGGCGGTAGTTCAGCTCCTCGTCGGCGACCTTCCAGTACGCGAGGCGGTAGTGCTGCCGCTCGACGAGCTCCGCGAGGGGCAGGTGCTCGGTGCCGGGCCGCACGGGGAACACGTGGTCGTGGTACCGCAGCACCGTGCGCTCCCCGAGGCCGGGCACGTCGAGCTCCTCGACCCGCAGCTCGTCGCGTGCGAGCACCGCACCGATGCGGTCACCGAGCACCGGCATGAGGAGCGCGCCGTCGCCCGCGGACCAGTCGACGTCGAACCACGCCGCGAACGGCGAGTCCGAGCCGTCCGCGAGCACGGACCACAGCGCGCGGTTGTGCCACACCGGCGTGGGGACCGCCATGTGGTTGGGGACGATGTCGAGCACGAGCCCGAGCCCTGCGTCGTGCGCCACCTCCGCGAGCCGCCGCAGGCCCTCCTCGCCCCCGAGCACGGGGGAGACATGGTCGTGGTCGACCACGTCGTACCCGTGCGTCGAGCCGGGCGCCGCCTCGAGAACCGGCGACAGGTACACGTGGGTGACCCCGAGGCTCGCGTAGTACGGGACGCGCGCGGCGACGTCGTCGAACGTCAGGTCCGCACCGAGCTGCACGCGGTACGTCGACACCGGGACGCGGTGCGGTGCCCGCACCGACCGGCGCCCGGGCACCGAGCGCTCCGGCGTGGCCTCGCTCATGCCCCGCCCTCCCGCGCGGACCGGCTCGCCTGGCGCGAGGCCGTCGCCGCCGAGCCGCTGCCCGACGACGACGGCGACTCGCGCTCTGGCGGACGCGTGAGCAGCACCATCGACCGCGGGGCGAGGGTCACGCGGCCGCGCGAGCGGATCTCGCGACCCGGGCGCACCTGCGCGTCGGTGTCGAGCACCGCGGTCCACACGGCGCCGTACTCGGCACCCGGCAGCTGGAACTGCTTCTTCTCCCAGTGCCCGTTGAACAGCAGCAGGAACGAGTCGTCGACGACGTCCTGCCCGCGCAGGTCCGGCTCGTCGATCGCGTCGCCGTTGAGGAAGACCATGACGGCGAACGCGTGCTCCGAGCTCCAGGCCTCGTCGGACATGTGGCCGCCCGTCGGGCTCATCCAGGCGATGTCCCGCAGGTCGGACTCGCCGCCGTGCTCCGCGGCGCCCGCGAAGAACCGGCGCCGCCGGAAGACGGGGTGGTCCCGCCGGAGGTGGACGACGCGGCGCGTGAACTCGAGCAGCGACTGCCGCTCGTCGTCCAGGTGCCAGTCGACCCACGTGATCTCGTTGTCCTGGCAGTAGCCGTTGTTGTTGCCGCCCTGCGTGCGCCCCAGCTCGTCACCGTGGGCCATCATCGGAACGCCCTGCGACAGCAGCAGCGTGGCGAGGAAGTTGCGCTGCTGGCGCGCGCGCAGGGCCAGGACCTTCGCGTCGTCCGTGGCTCCCTCGACGCCGCAGTTCCAGGACCGGTTGTGGCTCTCGCCGTCCCGGTTGTCCTCGCCGTTCGCCTCGTTGTGCTTGTCGTTGTACGACACCAGGTCGCGCAGCGTGAACCCGTCGTGCGCCGTGACGAAGTTGATGCTGGCGATCGGCCGGCGACCCGTGTGCTCGTACAGGTCGGACGAGCCCGTCAGCCGGCTCGCGAACTCCCCGAGGGTGGACGGCTCGCCGCGCCAGAAGTCGCGCACGGTGTCGCGGTACTTGCCGTTCCACTCGGTCCACAGCGGCGGGAAGCCGCCGACCTGGTAGCCGCCCTCGCCGAGGTCCCAGGGCTCGGCGATCAGCTTGACCTGCGAGATGACCGGGTCCTGGTGCACGAGGTCGAAGAACGCCGACAGGCGGTCCACCTCGTGGAACTGCCGCGCGAGGGTGGCCGCCAGGTCGAAGCGGAACCCGTCGACGTGCATCTCGGTCACCCAGTAGCGCAGCGAGTCCATGATGAGCTGCAGCACCGCGGGTGAGCGCATCAGCAGCGAGTTGCCCGTGCCGGTGGTGTCGAAGTAGTGCGACTGGTCGTCGTCGACCAGGCGGTAGTAGCTCGCGTTGTCGATGCCGCGGAAGCTCAGCGTCGGGCCCATGTGGTTGCCCTCGGCCGTGTGGTTGTACACCACGTCGAGGATGACCTCGATGTTCGCGGCGTGCAGGGCCTTGACCATCGACTTGAACTCCTGGACCTGCTGGCCCCGGCCCGCCGCGGACGCGAAGCCGTTGTGCGGCGCGAAGAAGCCGATCGTGTTGTACCCCCAGTAGTTCGACAGCCCCTTCTCCTGCAGCGAGGAGTCGTTGACGAACTGGTGGACGGGCATGAGCTCGACCGCGGTGATGCCGAGGCCGGACAGGTGCTCGACGACCGCGGGGTGGCCGAGCGCGGCGTAGGTGCCGCGCATCTCCTCCGGCACGGCCGGGTGCAGGCGCGTCAGGCCCTTGACGTGCGCCTCGTAGATCACCGACTCGTGGTACTCGTGCTCCGGCGGGCGGTCGTGCCCCCAGTCGAAGAACGGGTTGACGACGACCGACGTCATCGTGTGGCCCGCGGAGTCCGTCTCGTTACGGGTCCCGGGGTCGCCGAACGTGTAGGAGTACAGCGACGGGTCGCCGTCGATCTGCCCGTCGATCGCCTTGGCGTACGGGTCGAGCAGGAGCTTCGAGGGGTCGCAGCGGTGGCCGGCCGCCGGGTCGTACGGCCCGTGGACGCGGTAGCCGTACCGCTGACCGGGGGCGATCGACGGCAGGTAGCCGTGCCAGACGAAGGCGTCGACCTCGGGCAGGTCGACGCGGGTCTCGGTGCCGTCGTCGGCGATGAGGCACAGCTCGACACGTTCGGCGACGCCGGAGAAGAGCGCGAAGTTGGTCCCCGTGCCGTCGTAGGTGGCGCCGAGGGGGTAGGGGCGTCCGGGCCAGATGTGCATGCGCCCAGCGTGCCAGGGAGGTGTGGAGTCGGCTCTTCGAGCCGGTGTGGTCGGCGTCACGTCCGCTGCGCGCCGCCGGCGAGGGTCAGCCGAGGGACACCAGGTCGCGCACGTCGTCGTCGGGGAGGGTGTCGGCGACGGCGCTCACGACGATCTCCCGGAGCGTCGCGGTCCCGCGGTGCACCGACAGGAAGGCGGTGTCGGACGCGTCGCGACCCGTCGCGATCCGCACGAGGGTCGAGCGCGGCGCGAGCGTCGTCGCGTCGACGACCCGCCAGCGGCCCTCGACGTACGCCTCGGCCACCGCGTGGAAGTCCATGGGGTCCAGCCCGGGTGCGTACACGGCGACGACCCGCGCCGGGACGTCGAGAGCGCGCAGGAGGGCGACGACGAGGTGCGCGAAGTCGCGGCACACGCCCCGGCGGGCGAGCAGCGTGCGCACGGCGCCGTCCGTCGGCAGGCTCGCGCCCGGGACGTACGCGAGGCGGGTCCCGACCCAGGAGCTCACCGCCGCGAGCAGGTCGACACCCGTCAGTCCCCGGAACTCCGAGCGTGCCGTGGGGGCGAGCTCGTCGGACTCGCAGTAGCGGCTCGGGCGCAGGTAGACCAGCTCGTCGGAGGGGCCGCCGAGATCCTGCTCGGCACGGCCGGTGACGCTCGCGCGGTAGTCCACGGTGAGCGGGCCGGGGTCCACGTCGAGGACGTGCAGCCGGGTCCCGTGCGGGTCGACCACCTCGCGCGGCGTGACGGCCCGACCGGCGGACGTGACCGTGAGCTGCTCCGTCGGGTCGTGCAGGAGGGCGACGGCCACCTCGAGGACCAGGCGCGCGGGGGAGGTGACGTCGAGGGTCAGGTGGGCGGTCATGTCGCGCTTCACGTGCGTCATGGTGGCAGAGCGGTCCCGGTCCCGCGCGGGGGCGCGTCACCGGGGCGGGATCGTCCGAAGCGTTTAGGGATCTGCGTCCCCTCGGTCTCGACCGCGCTGTCGGATACCGTGTCAGAACCCGCGCCAGAGTCGGCAGGGTCGGCGGAGAACGAAGCGAGGCCCTCATGACCGCAACGCCCGAGCGGAACGACGCGCGCGTCACCGTCATCGTGCCGACGTTCAACGAGGCGCCCAACGTCGCCGAGCTCGTCCGTCGGGTCGGCGCGGCCACGCGCGGCCTGGGCGTCGAGCTGCTGTTCGTCGACGACTCGTCCGACGACACCGCGGACGTGGTGCGGGCCGTCGCGCCGACGGCCGAGCTCCCGGTGCGGGTGATCCACCGTGACGAGCCGGAAGGCGGCCTCGGTGGTGCCGTGCTCGAGGGCGTGCGTGCGTCGACGACGCCGTACTTCCTCGTCATGGACGGCGACCTGCAGCACCCGCCGGAGCTGATCCCCAGCCTGGTGGCGCGTGTCCAGGACCCGGACGTGGACGTCGTCGTCGCGTCGCGGTACATCGGGGACGGGTCGAGCGCCGGGCTGTCGGGCGTCGTGCGACAGGCGGTGTCTTCCGCGTCGACCGCGGTGACGCGCGCGATGTTCCCCGTGCGGCTGCGGGACTGCTCGGACCCCATGACCGGCTTCTTCGCCGTGCGCAAGGCCGCGGTGGACCTCGAGGCGCTGCGCCCCCGCGGGTTCAAGATCCTCCTCGAGATCCTCGCGCGGCACCCCATGCGGGTCGTCGAGGTGCCGTTCGTGTTCGGGTCGCGGTTCGCGGGGGAGTCCAAGGCGAACCTCGCGCAGGGCGTGCACTTCATGTGGCAGCTCGCGGGTCTGCGCTTCGGCCGCATGTCCCGGTTCGCGATCATCGGCGGGATGGGCGCCGTCGCGAACGTGGCGATCGTGGCGCTGCTCACCAGGCTCGGCGCTCCGTGGCTGCTCGCGGCCCTCGTCGCAGCGGAGCTCACCATCGTCGGCAACTTCCTGCTGCAGGAGCGCTTCGTGTTCCGCGACCTGCGGCACGAGGGCAAGGGCGTGTGGTCACGGTTCGCGCAGTCGTTCACGTTCAACAACGTCGAGACCCTGGTCCGGATGCCGGTCATGGCGCTGCTGGTCGAGACCATGCACGTCGCCGCCGTGCTCGCGACGGCGATCACCATCGCCGTCGCCTTCGTGGTGCGCTTCACGTTCCACTCGCGCGTCGTGTACCGGCCGCGGGAGTCGAGCCGGCGTGAGCAGCTGGTCGAGCGCGAGGCGCAGCAGGCGGGGCCGCCGCCGACCCCGCGCACCGAGAGCGTCTGACCCACCGGTCCCGGCGTGCGCCCGGGCGCGCGGCACCGCAGGATCGGGTGACGTCGACCCGGGAGGACGCGATGACGCAGCACACCGACGAGCCGCTCGACCCGGCGCTCGTCCGGACGTACATCAACGACCACATCACCGGCGCCAGCGCCGTCTCGGCGCGCGTCGAGCGGATGAGCCGTAACCCCGACGCGGGCGACGACGCGCAGGTGCTCGCACGGCTGGCCCGCGAGCTGCGCCAGGAGCGCGACGTGCACGAGGCCACCGCCCGCGACCTCGGGTTCACGCTCTCGCGGTGGAAGCACGCGGGCGCGGCCCTCGCCGAGCACGTCGCGCGGCTCAAGCCGAACGGCCGGGTCCGCAGCCGCTCACCCCTCTCGCTGGTCCTCGAGCTCGAGATCCTGCGCTCGGGGCTCGAGGGCAAGCGTCTGGGGTGGACGACGCTGCGGGAGCACGCCGACGCGCTCGGCCTGGACCCGCAGCGGCTCGACGCGCTCGTGGCCCGCTCGCGCGAGCAGGCCGAGCTCGTCGAGGAGATGTCCGCCCGGCACCGCGCGCACGCCTTCGCCCCGCCCGGTGAGCGGCCGACGGGGGTGCCGGGCGCCTAGGGTCGTCCTCGGAGGTGGCGATGGACGTGCTGGAGGAGTGGACGCGGCTGGTCGCGCCGACGCTCGGGGTGGACCCCGCGCTGGTGGCGGCCACGCAGGACGACGTGCTCGACATGGTGCGCGACGTCGCGCACGGCGTCGTACGGCCGGCTGCACCGCTCACCGCGTACGTCGTGGGGCTCGCGGCCGGACGCGCCGCGGCCCAGGGCGAGGACGTGGCCGCTGCCGTCCGCGACGCGCTGGCCCAGGTGGGCGAGCTGCTCAGCGCGTGGGATCCGGCCCCGGGCTGAGCCCGCGCGCGAGGCGGCGTGCGAGTGCCAGGTCGGCGGCGTCGTCCACGTCGAGCGCCGTGCCGCGAGCCACCGGCAGCAGGACGGTGCGCAGCCCGCGCACCAGGTCGCGCACGGGCCGGCCGTGCACGTCACCCGTGAGGCGTTCCCGCACGGCCGCCAGACGGTAGGCCGCGAGCAACGGCTGGGCGCGCCCGTCAGGCCCGGCCGCGAGCGCGGCGTCGACCTCGTCGTCGCACGCCAGGGCGTCACGCAACGCGTCCACCGCGACGCCGGCGAACGGCTGGTCGCCGGCCAGCAGGACGACGACCTCCGCCGCCGGGTGCGCGACGAGCCCCGCCGTGACGCCGGCGGCCGTCGCCGCGAGGGGGCCGCCGAGCGGTGGGTCCTCCCGCGTCCACACGACGTCACGGCCGACGTCCTGCGCTGGTCCGACGACGACGACGGGCAGCGGACCGACGTCGTCCAGCAGCCGGTGCAGGACGGGGCGCCCGTCGACGTCGAGCGCGGTCTTGTCGACCCCTCCGAGGCGCCGGGCGGTCCCGCCGGTCAGCACGACGACGAACGCCGGTGGAGGTGTCACCTCGGCCACGCTACGACCCCGGCCACGCCGCTGCCGCGACGACGTGCTCGACGTAGGGCGTCGCGGGCGCCGACGCCACGTCCGCGGGTGTGCCGCGCTGGACCTCTCGCCCGTCCTGCAGGACGAGCAGGTGGTCCGCGAGCTCGAGCGCGTCGCGCAGGTCGTGCGTCACGACGAGCGCGGGCAGCCCGGTCGCGACCGCCCGGCGCACCACGGCGCGCACCGGCGCGCGGGTCGCGGCGTCCAGGGCGCCGAACGGTTCGTCGAGCAGCAGTGCCCGTGGACGGGCCGCGACCGCCCGGGCCACCGCCACCCGCTGCGCCTGCCCTCCCGAGAGCCGGTCCGCGCGCGTGCGCGCGAGCCCGGCCAGCCCGACGTCGGCGAGCAGCGCGTCCGCGGCCGCGCGTGCGTCGCCGGCGCGCACGCCCTGTGCACGGGGGCCGAAGGCCACGTTCTCGCGCGCCGTGAGATGACCGAAGAGCAGGCCGTCCTGCAGCGCGACGCCGAGGCGGCGCTCGTGGGGCGGCACGTGCCGTCCGGCCGCGACGTCCGCGAGCACGTCGTCCGCGAGGCGCACGTGCCCGGCGGTCAGCGGGGCCAGGCCCGCGACCGCCTCCAGCAGCGTGGACTTGCCGCTGCCGTTGGGACCCATGACCGCGAGCACGGTGCCCGCCGGCACCCGCACCGCGACGTCCAGGCAGAAGGCGCCCCTGGTCACGCGCACCCGCACGTCGAGCGTCACCGCGGCACCCGCCCGGACCGGACCGCGTGCGCGCCGGGCAGGCCGCCCAGCCACCGACCGCGCAGGGCGACCAGCACGGCCACCGAGAGCAGCAGCAGCAGGACCGACATCGCGACGGCCTGCTCGGGTGCGGAGTCCATCGCCTGGTAGACCGCGAGCGGCATCGTGCGGGTCGTGCCGGGGAAGCTGCCGGCGAACGTCACCGTCGCTCCGAACTCGCCCAGCGCGCGCGTGAAGCACAGCGCGGCGCCCGCGGCGACGCCGGGGGCGACGGTCGGCAGCGTGACGCGTCGCAGCACGTACGCGGGGGAGGCGCCCAGGGTCTGCGCGGCGAGCGCGCGCCGGCGGTCCGCGCCCCGCAGCGCGCCCTCGACGGACAGGACGAGGAACGGCAGCGACACGAAGACCTGGGCGAGGACGACGGCGACCGACGTGAACGGCACGGTGACGCCGAACCACGTGTCGAGCGCACCGCCCAGCAGGCCCCGGCGGCCGAGCAGCAGCAGCAGCGCGACGCCCCCCACCACCGGCGGCAGCACGAGCGGCACCGTCACCAGGGCGCGCAGCAGCCACGCACCGCGCAGGTCGTCGTGGGCGAGGACCCACGCGAGGGGCACCCCGAGCACGAGCGCGACGAGGGTCGCGGAGCCGGCCGTCAGCAACGAGAGTCGCAGCGCCTGCAGCACCGCCGGGTCGGCCATCAGCGTGGGCAGCGCGGACCACGGCGTCGCGACCAGCAGCGCGACGAGCGGCAGGACGAGCACGGCGGTGCCGACGGACGCCAGGGCGGCCAGGAGCACGCCGCCCGGCGAGGTCCGGCGTCGTCGAGCGCTCACGGGAGGTCGAACCCGGCCTCGGCGAGCACCGTGCGGCCGGTGGGTCCGCGCAGCAGCGTCAGGAACGCCGCCGCCGCCTCGGGGTGGGGCGCGTCGGGCAGCACGACGGCGGGGTGGTCGGTCGGTACGTCCACGTCGGTGGGCAGGTCGATGCCCTCGACGTCTCCGGCCGCAGCCGCGACGTCGGTGCGGTAGACGAGCCCCGCGTCCACCTCGTCGAGGCGGAGCCGCGTCAGGACGCCGCGCACGTCCCGCTCGAGGCTGTCGGGCGCGGCGCTGACCCCGGCCCGCGCCAGGACCTGCTCGGCGAGGGCGCCGCACGGGACCTCGGGGGCGCACAGTGCGATCGTCAGGGTCGCGTCGGCGAGGTCGGCCAGCGACGTCACCCCGCCGGGGTTCCCGGCCGGGACCGCGAGCTGCAGCCGGTTGCGCGCCACGACGACCGGCTCGCCGCCGACGGCCTCCGTCGCGAGGGCCATCGTCTCGCGGTTCGCGGTCACCAGGACGTCCGCCGGTGCGCCGGCGACGACCTGGGCGGCGAGGGTCGAGCTCGCACCGAACCCGGTCTCGACGGTCAGCCCGGGGTGCGCGGACTCCAGCCGTGCGGCGAGGTCCGTCACCACGTCGGTGAGGGAGGCTGCCGCCAGCACCACGAGCGTGCCCTCGAGCACGGGTGCGCCACCGGGCGCGGCGGCGGGCGGGGCGCTCGGCGCCGGTGCCGCGCACCCTGCCACGGCGAACCCGAGCGCGAGGGCGAGGGTGGCGGTCCGCGGGCGTCGGCTCATCGGCCCTCGACGTGCTCGACGGCGACGTCGGTCGCCTTCACCGAGGCGACCGCCACGACGCCCGGCTCGAGCCCGAGCTCGTCGGCCGCCTCGCGGCTGATCAGGGAGACGATCCGGTACGGCCCTGCCTGGAGCTCGACCTGGGCCATGACCGTGTCGCGCACGACCCGCGTGACGATGCCGCGCAGGCGGTTGCGGGTGGAGCGTCGGCTGCTGCCGGGCTCGGGTTCCGTGCCGAGCGTCCGCGCGAGCTCGGCGAGCGCGACGCCGTCGATCTCGTGGTGCCCGTGGGGTGCGCGCGTCGACGCGAGCCGACCCGAGTCGATCCAGCGACGCACGGTGTCGTCGCTGACGCCCAGCAGCGTCGCGGCCTCGGTCACGCGGTAGGTCGGCACGTCGCCAGCCTAGGGGCTCGTGCCGCAGGCGCGGCCTGCAGCGCTGGTTCCTGCCGCACCTGCGGCACGATGCTGCGGTCGCGGGACGGCTTCGGGCCCCTAGGCTGACGTCCGTGACCACCCTGCGCGCGCACACCCCCGCCCGCCGCGTCGTGCTGGCGCGGGTCACCTCCGAGCCCGTCGACGTCGACGCCCTGGCCCGCGCGGTCGCCGACGCCGCCGCGGGGGCGGTCGTGACGTTCGCCGGTGTCGTGCGCGACCACGACGACGGACGTGGCGTGACCGGGCTGAAGTACGTCGCGCACCCCGACGCCGACGACGTCGTGCGCCGCGTCGTCGAGCAGGTCGTCGCCCGCAGCGACGTCGACGCCGTCGCGTGCGTGCACCGCGTCGGAGCGCTCGCGGTGGGCCAGTGCGCGCTCGGCGTGGCGGTGTCCGCCGCGCACCGGCAGCAGGCGTTCGCGACCGCCGCCGAGCTCGTCGACGAGATCAAGACCCACCTGCCGGTGTGGAAGCGGCAGGACCTGGCCGCCGGCGGGCACGAGTGGGTCAACAGCGCCTGAGCCGGGAGTCGACGGGCGTCAGCCTCCGGCGAACGGGGGCAGCACGTCGATGCGCACGGGGGAGCCGACCGGCGCGTCGCGGTCGCGGTGCAGCACGCCGTCGACGAGCAGCGCGCACCGCGCGGCCACGTCGCGCAGCGCCGGTCCGTGACGCTCGGCGAGCGCGTCGAGCAGTGCTCCCACGGTCGTGCCGGCGGGCAGCTCGACCTGCTCGACGTCGCACCCCGCGGCTTCGGCAGCGGCCGCGAAGTACCGCACCTCGACGAGGGCGGCGTACGCGGGGGTGGCGGTCGGGTCGCTCGTCCCCGGTCGCGTCGTGGTCACCGCGTCATCCTCCGATCGCGCTCATGGTCCGCGCCGGCTGCAGGAACGTCGGGTCGTCGATGCCGTGGCCCGCCGCCTTGCCGCGCATCGCCCTGCGCCACGCGGCGGCGACCGTCTCGTCGTCCGCGCCCTGCCGCAGCAGCCCCCGCAGGTCGTCCTCGTGCCGCGCGAACAGGCAGCTGCGGACCTGGCCGTCGGCCGTCAGCCGCGTCCGGTCGCAGGCGCCGCAGAAGGGTCGCGTCACCGAGCCGATCACACCGACCGTCGCCCCCGGGTGACCTCGCACGTGCCACGTCTCGGCAGGCGCCCCGCCGCGTGCGCCGTCCGGCTCGGCCTCCAGGTCGAAGGCGGCCGCCAGGGCGTCCAGGATCTCCCGCGCCGTCACCAGGTCCTCGCGCCGCCAGGAGCCGTGCGGACCCAGCGGCATCTGCTCGATGAAGCGCAGGTGGTACCCGTGCTCGAGCGCCCACGTCAGCAGCGGCACGGCCTCGTCGTCGTTGACGCCCCGCACCAGCACGGCGTTCACCTTCACGGGCGACAGACCTGCTGCCGCCGCACCGGCCAGGCCCGCGAGCACGTCGGCGTGCCGGTCCCGCCGGGTGATCGTGGCGAACCGTGCGGGGTCGAGGGAGTCCAGGGAGACGTTGACGCGGTCGAGGCCCGCGGCCGCGAGGGCCCCCGCGCGCTTGTCGAGGCCCAGGCCGTTGGTCGTCAGGGCGGTGCGCACGCGTGCACCGTCGGCCGTGCGCAGCTCACCGGTCGCGGCGACGATGCCCTCCAGCCCGCGGCGCAGGAGCGGCTCGCCGCCCGTGAACCGGACCTCCCGGATGCCGAGGTGCTCGACGCCGATGCGGACCAGCCGCACCACTTCCGCGTCCGTGAGCACGGTGTCGTCCGGCGCCCACGGCAGCCCTTCGGCCGGCATGCAGTACGCGCAGCGCAGGTTGCACCGGTCGGTCAGGGACACCCGCAGGTCGGTCGCGACCCGGCCGTACCGGTCGGCCAGGCCCCCCTCGCGCGGCGCCGCGGCGCCCGCGGCGCTCACCGCTCGCATCCCGTGACTATACGGACGGCGCGAGGCCGGCACACCCGGGATGTCACGGTGCGGGCGGTCCGCCCCCTCGCAGTAGGTTGGGCGCATGGTCGACGCCCCCGCCGGACCGGCGCTGCCGGCGCGCACCGTCCGGTCGCTCGACGAGCACGCCGCCGCCGTCCTGGCTCTCGCGGGCCCCCTCCCGGCGCAGACCGTCGCCGTGGCCGCCGTGCGCGGTCGCGCCCTGGCGAGCGACGTGCGCAGCGCGGTCGACCTGCCGCCGTGGGACAGCTCGGCCATGGACGGGTACGCGGTGCGCGCGGGCGAGCTGCGGCCCGGTGCGGTCCTCGACGTCGTCGACGACGTGCCCGCGGGGGACACGCGCACCGTCCGGCTGCCCCCCGGTGCCGCGGTCCGCATCATGACGGGCGCGCCCGTGCCGGCCGGCGCCGACGCGGTGCTGCCCGTCGAGCTGACCGACGGCGGCACGAGCCGCGTGCGCCTGGACGGCGTCGTCACGGCCGGCGCGCACGTGCGGCGTCGCGGCGAGGACGTGCGTGCCGGGGACGTCGTGCTGCGTGCCGGCGACCTGCTCGGGGCCGGGGCGGTGGGCCTCCTGGCCGCCACCGGGCACGCGTCCGTCGAGGTGCACGCCCGTCCGCGCGTCGCCGTGCTGTCCACGGGCACCGAGCTGGTCGCCCCGGGAGACCCGCTGCGCCACGGGCAGATCCACGAGTCCAACGGGCCGCAGCTGGCGGCCGCCGCGGCCGCCGCCGGTGCCGACGTGGTGGCGGTCGTCGCGGTGGGCGACGACGTCGACGCCGTGCGGGCCGCGCTCGCCGACCTCGCCGCGCGGGCCGACGTCGTCGTGACCACCGGAGGCGTGTCGGTCGGTGCGTACGACGTCGTGCGCGACGCGCTGCTCGCCGACGGCACCACGCAGCTCGTGCACGTGCGCATGCAACCGGGCAAGCCGCAGGCCGTCGGGGTGCTCGCGGACGGCACCCCCGTCCTCGCGCTGCCGGGCAACCCGGTGAGCTCGTTCGTGTCGTTCGAGGTGTTCGTCCGCCCGCTGCTGCGCCGCATGCTCGGCGCGCGCGACGTGCACCGGCGCCGGCTCACGGCGGTCCTCACCACCGACGTCCGGTCGCCCGCCGGACGACGCCAGCTGCTGCGCGCCCGCCTCGACTGGTCGACCGGCACACCCGTCGCCGAGCTCGTCGGCGGTCCCGGCTCGCACCTGCTCGGTGCGCTCGCCCGGGCGGACGCGCTCGTCGACGTGGCCGAGGACGTCACGCAGCTGGCCGCGGGATCACCCGTGACCGCCATCGACCTGAGGGAGCACGACGCGTGACCGAGAACGACGGACCGACCGACCACCAGCGACCGACCGGGCGCGACCGGCTGACGCACGTCGACGCCCGCGGCACCGCCCGCATGGTCGACGTCGCCGACAAGGACGTCACCGTGCGCAGCGCGCGCGCCACGGGCCGGCTCGTCACGACCCCCCAGGTCGTCGCGCTGCTGCGCGGCGAGGGCGTGCCGAAGGGCGACGCGCTCGCGGTCGCGCGCATCGCGGGCATCCAGGCGGCCAAGCGCACGCCGGACCTGGTGCCGCTGTGCCACCCGATCGCGATCCACGGCGTGAGCGTGGAGCTCGAGGTCGTCGACGACGGCGTGACCATCGACGCGCGCGTGCGCACCGCCGACCGCACGGGCGTCGAGATGGAAGCGCTGACCTGCGTCGCCGCGGCCGGGCTGACGCTCGTCGACATGGTCAAGGCCGTCGACCGCGGTGCGTACCTGACCGACCTGCGGGTCGAGGAGAAGTCCGGTGGGCGCAGCGGGACGTGGACGCGTGAGTGACGTGGCCGACGCGCCGCTCGCGGTCGTCGTGACGGCGTCCGACCGAGCCGCCGCGGGGCGGTACGCCGACGTGTCGGGCGCGCTGCTGGTCGACGGGCTGCGGGCGCTGGGGCTGCGCGTCGACGACGCGGTCGTCGTACCCGACGGGATGCCGGTGGAGCGTGCGCTGCGCCGTGCCGTCGCCGACGGGGCCGCGCTCGTGCTCACGACCGGGGGCACCGGTCTGGGGCCGCGCGACCGGACGCCCGAGGCGACGCTCGCGGTGGTCGACCGCGTCGTGCCCGGCATCGCGGAGGCGCTGCGGGCCGACGCGGTCCGCCGCGGCGTGCCCGCCGGCGTCCTGTCGCGCGGGGTCGCGGGCGTGGCGGGGCGCACGCTCGTCGTCAACGTCGCGGGCTCGGCGGGGGCCGCGCGGGACGCGCTCGAGGTGCTGGGCAGCGTCCTGCCGCACGCGTTGTCGCAGCTGGCGGGCGGCGGCGACCACCCCGCCTGAGCGCGTCGGAGCATCCGCTGCGTCGAGCTGCTCACCCGTGCGGTCGGGTCTCGACCCCCGTCACGGTCGTGAGCAGGAGCACGCTGTCCTCGAGGGCGACCACCGAGTGGCGCTCGTGCGTGAGCTCCCACAGCTCCCCGGCGGTGACCTCCTGCTGCAGGGCGTCGCCGACCTCGACGCGCACGTGCCCGCACAGCGCCTGCAGGCTCGCCGCCGGCGGTGAGGAGTGCTCGCCGAGGCGGGCCCCGGCGACCAGCGCGAGCACGGTCTGGCGCAGCTCGCCGTCGTGCACGACGAGCTGTGCGGCACGACCGTGCGGGTCGGCGGCGGCCGCGGCGAGGAGGTCGGTGGCCAGGGCGTCGAGGTCGGGCATGGCTCGATCCAACCAGGGCGACCGGTCGGCGGTCCACGGTCCGGACCGGGCGAGCCGGCGCCTTCCTGTCAGGACCGCTCGCCCGCGGGGCGGCTCTTACGCGTTCGTCACGCACGTCATGAAGACGCGGGGCGCGTCGCGTCGGGCCGGTTCGTCGTCTCGCGCTGAGCGGCCGCCCGCGCGTGCCGCGCCCCCGGACGTCCGCAACCTGCCGTCCTCACACGACCCGACGCAGGGCTGTGCGGGGAACGTTCGCGGAGGGTTACGCGGACGCGCGAACGGGTGAAACACGGCGTCCCTAGCGTCGGACGCGACGGGCGGCACCTCGCGGCGACGCCCCGCCGGGCCGCGGCCCGGCACCGACGCCCGAACCCGCGTGCCCCTCCCGCACGCGGCCCGACGCCCGGAGGCTCCCGTGACCCAGACCCCGACGACGCCCGCACCCGAGGAGGCGTCCGCCCCGCCGCCGACCTCCGTCGCCCACGGATCCGGTGCCGTGGTCCTCACCCCGCCCGGGACCGCACCCGAGCTCGTCCGCCACCGCGGCCGCTGGCTGCACGGCTGGGACCCCGAGAACACCGACCAGTGGCAGGCCGTCGGACGCGCGGTCGCGCGCCGCAACCTCGTCCTGTCGATCTTCGCCGAGTTCCTCGGCTTCGCCGTGTGGGCGCTGTGGAGCATCGTCGTGCCGCAGCTCCCGGAGGCGGGCTTCGCGCTGACGTCCGACCAGATGTTCTGGCTGATCGCCGTGCCCTCGCTCGTCGGGGCGACGCTGCGCATCCCGTACACGTTCGCGGTGCCGGTGTTCGGCGGCCGCAACTGGACGATCGTGTCGGCCCTGCTGCTGCTCGCGCCGGCCGGGGCGCTCGCCTGGGCCGTCCAGCGGCCGGACCTGTCCTTCACCGTCCTGCTGGTCGTCGCCGCGCTCGCCGGCGTCGGCGGCGGCAACTTCGCCTCCTCGATGGCGAACATCTCGTTCTTCTACCCCGAGCGGGAGAAGGGCCGTGCGCTGGGCCTGAACGCCGCCGGCGGCAACATCGGCACGGCGGCGGTGCAGCTCGCGGTGCCGCTGGTGATCGTCATCGGCGCGGGGGTCCACCTCGAGCGTGCCGGTCTGATGTTCGTGCCCCTCGCCGTCGTCGCCGCGGTGCTCGCGTGGCGGTACATGGACAACGTCAAGGACGCCGCGACCGACCCGCGGGCCTACGGCTCGGCGGCCCGCCAGAGGCACACCTGGATCATCTCGTTCATCTACATCGGCACGTTCGGCTCGTTCATCGGGTTCTCGGGCGCGTTCCCGACGCTGCTGAAGAACGAGTTCCCGGCCATGACCCTGTCGATCGCGTTCCTCGGCGCACTGGTGGGGTCCGTCGCCCGGCCCGCGGGCGGCATCCTCGCCGACCGGCTGGGCGGGGCCCTCGTGACGGTCGTGGCGTTCGGCGTCATGGCGGCGGGCACGGTGTCCGCGATCTTCGCCCTGCGCTCGGGGTCGTTCGGCCTGTTCTTCGGTTCGTTCCTTCTGCTGTTCCTCGCCACCGGCGCCGGCAACGGCTCGGTGTACCGCATGATCCCCGCGGTGTTCCGGCACGGCGCGGGCGACGACGTCGACCGGGCGCGGCGCGCCAAGGTCGCCGCCGGGTGCATCGGGATCGCCGGGGCCGTCGGCGCCGTCGGCGGCTTCCTCATCCCGCGCGGCTTCGCGGTCTCCACCACGCAGACCGGCGGCATCGAGGCCGCGCTGTGGGTGATCGTCGCGATGTACGCCGTCATGGCGGCCACGACGTGGGTCGTGTACGGCCGCCGCGGCTCGGCGTTCGGCGACGCGCTCATCTGATGACGCTCACGACGACGGCGCAGGACGAGCGCACGGCCGCGACCCAGGTCGCGACCGTGTGCTCGTACTGCGGAGTGGGCTGCGGCATCGTGCTCGACGTCGGCGACGACGGCACGGTGCGTCGCGCGAGCGGCGACCGGTCGCACCCCGCGAACGCCGGGCGGCTGTGCACCAAGGGCGCGACGAGCGCCACGATGCTCGCCGCGGGCGGGCGGCTGACGACCGCGCTCGTGCGCACCGAGCGCGGCACCGAGCCCGTGCCGGTCGACGTCGACGCGGCGATCGCGACGGTCGCGCACCGGCTGCGCGAGATCCTCGACCGCGACGGGCCCGACGCGATCGCGCTGTACGTGTCCGGGCAGATGAGCATCGAGGCCCAGTACCTCGCCAACAAGCTGGCGAAGGGCTTCTGGCGCACCAACCAGATCGAGTCGAACTCGCGGCTCTGCATGGCCAGCGCAGGCACGGGCTACAAGCTGTCGCTGGGCTCCGACGGCCCGCCCGGCTCCTACGAGGACCTCGACCACGCCGACGTGTTCCTGCTCGTCGGTGCGAACATGGCCGACTGCCACCCCGTGCTGTTCCTGCGCCTGCTCGACCGGGTGAAGGCCGGGGCGAAGCTGATCGTCGTCGACCCGCGCCGGACCGCGACCGCCGACAAGGCCGACCTGTTCCTGCAGGTGCGCCCGGGGTCGGACCTCGCGCTGCTCAACGGGCTGCTCCACCTGCTCGTCGAGGCGGGTGCGGTCGACGAGGAGTTCGTCGCCGAGCACACCCAGGGCTGGGAGCAGATGCCGGCGTTCGTCGCCGACTACCCGCCGGACGTCGTCGAGCGGCTCACGGGCGTGCCCGCGGCGGACCTGCGCGCCGCGGCCGACCTCATCGCCGGGGCGCGGGACTGGGTGTCCTGCTGGACGATGGGCCTGAACCAGTCGACGCACGGGACGTGGAGCACGAACGCGCTGGTCAACCTCCACCTCGCGACCGGCGCGATCGGGCGGCGGGGGAGTGGGCCGTTCTCCCTGACGGGGCAGCCCAACGCCATGGGCGGGCGTGAGATGGGGTACATGGGCCCCGGTCTTCCCGGGCAGCGCACCGTGCTGGACCCCGAGGACCGCGCCTTCTGCGAGGACCTGTGGGGCGTGCCCCGCGGCACGATCCGGGCGGACGGCGTGGGCACCGGCACCGTCGACATGTTCCGGCGCATGGCCGACGGCGAGATCCGCGCGTGCTGGGTGATCTGCACCAACCCGGTGGCCTCGGTCGGCAACCGCCGCACCGTCATCGAGGGGCTGGAGCGCGCCCAGCTCGTCATCACGCAGGACGTGTTCGCGGACACCGAGACCAACGCCTACGCGGACGTCGTGCTGCCCGCCGCCATGTGGTCGGAGGCCGACGGCGTCATGGTGAACTCCGAGCGCACCATGACCCTCGCGCGCCGTGCGCTGGCCGCACCCGGTCAGGCGCTGCCCGACTGGCAGCTCGTCGCCCGGGTGGCGACCGCCATGGGCTACGAGGGGTTCGCGTACGGCTCGCCGCAGGAGGTCTTCGAGGAGCTGCGGCAGGCGTCCAACCCGCGCACCGGATACGACCTGCGCGGCGTCACGTACGACCGGCTGCGCCGCGAGCCCGTGCAGTGGCCCTGCTCGTCACCCGACGCGCCCGCGCGCAACCCTGTGCGCTACCTCAACGACGGCGAGCACCAGCCCCTGCTCACCCACGCCGACGGCACGCGCCCGCGCCTGGCCTTCGCGACACCCACGGGGCGCGCGGTCTTCCACGCCCGCCCGCACGCCGACCCGGCCGAGACGCCCGACGACGACCACCCCTTCTGGTTCACGACCGGTCGCGTGCAGCACCAGTGGCACACGATGACGAAGACGGGCAAGGTGCCGGCGCTCAACAGGCTCGAGCCCGGGCCGTTCGTCGAGGTCAACCCGCAGGACGCGGCACACCTGGGGATCGTGGACCGCGCGCCCGTCGAGGTCGCGTCGCGCCGGGGGCGCGCCGTGCTGCCCGTCGTCGTCACCGACCGCGTGCCGCCCGGCACGTGCTTCGCGCCCTTCCACTGGAACGACGTCTTCGGGGAGTACCTGGCTGTCAACGCCGTCACCAACGACGCCGTCGACCCGCTGTCGTTCCAGCCCGAGCTCAAGGCGTGCGCGGTCGCGCTGACGCCGGTCGTGGTCGTGACGCCCGACGAGGCACCGGCCCGCGAGGTCGTGGGCGGGCCGAGGACCGGCGGGGTGCCGGGCGAGGGCGCCGTGCCGGGCGAGGTGGCCGCGTCTGTCAAGGACGCCGCGACGTTCGACGGCCCGGCGACGATGCGCGCGCTCGCGGCCGCGCTCGGCGTCGACGAGGTCGCCCCGCCCGTGCTCGGGGACGACGAGCGCCGCTACCTCGCGGGCTTCCTCGCCGGGCTCGGTGGCGGACCTCCCGGCACGCCTGTGCTGCCGCCGACCGCACCGCTGCGGGGGGACCACGCGCTGTGGGTCGACGGCGTGCTGGCGGGCATGTTCTCGCGGGCGCCGCGGGAGCCCGCGCCGGAGACGGCGACCCGCACCGTGACGGTCCTGTGGGCCTCGCAGACGGGGACGGCGGAGGACGTCGCGCGCACCGTCGCGCACCGCCTCACCGACGCCGGGTGCTCACCGCGCATCGTCGCGATGGACGACGCTCTCGACGACCTGCCGCGGCACGCCGACGTCGTCCTGGTGACCAGCACGTTCGGCGACGGCGACGCCCCCGACAACGGCACGGCGATGTGGGAGCTGCTCGCCGACCCGCAGGCGCCGTCGTTCGCCGGCGCGCGCTTCGCGGTGCTCGCGCTCGGCGACCCGGCGTACGACCGGTTCTGCGGGCACGGGCGCCGTCTCGACCACCGGCTCGCCGAGCTGGGCGGACAGCGCCTGGTCGAGCGGCTGGACCGCGAGCCCGGTGACGACGACGCCGTCGAGCGGTGGGTCACGACCCTCGTCGCGGCGCTCGCAGGCGGGCCGGGGGCCGAGGCCGCGGACGGCACCGCACGCCGCGGTGCGGTGACGAGCGCGCCTCTCGTGTCTCCGCAGGAGGCCGGCGCGACGCGTGCCACACGCGCGGCACCGGGCACCGCGCGCCTCGTCGGGCGTCGTCGTCTGGGCGAACCCGGGTCGGCCAAGGAGGTGCGTGAGGTCCTGCTCGACACGTCGTCCAGCCCCCTGCCCGTGACCTACCGCGCGGGTGACGCGCTGGCTGTCCGGCCCGTGACACCGCTCGCACTCGTCGACGAGTGGCTCGACGTGACCCGCCTGGACGCCGACAGCCCCGTCGTGCTCGACGGCGTCACCCGCCCGCTGCACGACGCCTTGCGCACCGCTCTGGACCTGGGCCGCCCGACCGCGGCCCTGCTGCGCTTCGTCGCGGAGCGCGCCGCGGGCACCACCGGTGCCGACCTTCGACGGCTGCTGCGCAGCGAGAACCGGCACGACCTCGCGGCGTGGACGTGGGACCGCGGTGTCGTGGACGTCGTGGCGGAGCACCGCGTGGAGGCCACGGCCCAGGAGTGGGTCGACGCGCTGCGCACCCTGCAGCCCCGCGCGTACTCGATCTCCTCGACCCCGCTGGTCGACCCGGAGCGGGTGCGTCTGACGGTGTCGGTCGTGCGGTACGCGAGCCCTGGCGGGCGGCCCCGTGGCGGCACGTGCTCGACGTTCCTGGCCGACACGTCCCCGGACGCGGAGGTGAGCGTCCACGTGCAGCCGAGCGCCCACTTCCACCCACCGTCCGACCCGACGGCGCCGGCGGTCATGATCGGACCGGGGACCGGCGTCGCGCCGTTCGTCGGGTTCCTCGCCGAGCGCGAGGCGCGCGGGCACGCCGGGGACAACTGGCTGCTCTTCGGCGAGCAGCACGCGGCCACCGACTTCTGGTACCGCGAGGAGCTCGACGCGTGGCGCGGCTCCGGCGTCCTGACGCGCCTGGACACCGCGTTCTCGCGCGACCAGCGGCAGAAGGTCTACGTCCAGGACCGGCTGCGCGAGCACGGCCCCGCGCTGTGGGACTGGCTCGAACGCGGCGCGCACGTGTACGTCTGCGGCGACGCGGCCCGCATGGCGCCGGACGTCGACGCGGCCCTACGCGATGTCATCCAGCGCCACGGTGGCCTCGACGCGTCGGCCGCTGCCGCGTACGTCAAGCGCCTCACCGCGACCCGCCGCTACGCCCGCGACGTCTACTGACCCCACCCACCCCCCACCCCCACAACCCAGGCTCGTGAGACTGCGGTCGGTGGGGTCTGGTGGCCCGGATTCCTCGGTGTCGCGAGACTGGCGCTTGGGGAGGCCGGGGGGCGTCAGGCGATCGTGACGACGAGCGTGTCGTAGCCGCTGGCGCCGTCGGGCACCGCGCCTGCGGGGACGCCGGTCTGCGGGCCCTCGGGGTCCCACGCGCGGACCGCCAGGAGGTGCTCACCCGTCGGGGCGTCGCGCCAGGCCCAGCGCCACTGCCGCCACGTGTCGACGCCCCCGTCGGCGGCCAGGTCGCAGTCCTGCCACGGCCCGTCGTCGACGCGCACCTGCACGCGTTCGACCCCCCGGTGCTGCGCCCACGCGGTGCCGGCGACCACGACGTCGCCCGCCGGCACGTCGGCGCCCGGGCGTGGGACCTCGATGCGCGACTGCGTCTTGACGGGCCCGCGCGGCGACCAGCCGCGCGTCGTCCAGTACGACTCCGCGCGGTCGAAGCGCGTGACCTCGAGCTCGGTGACCCACTTGGTCGCCGACACGTAGCCGTACAGCCCGGGCACGACGAGCCGGACGGGGAACCCGTGCTCCGGCGGCAGCGGCGCCCCGTCCATCGCGATCGCCAGGAGCGCGTCGCGCTCGTCGGTGAGGGCCTCGATCGGCGTCGACGCCGTGAACCCGTCGACGCTGCGCGACAGGACCATGTCGGCGTCGGGTGTTGGCACGGCCCGGGCCAGCACGTCCCGCACGGGCAGGCCGAGCCACCGTTGGTTGCCGACGAGGCCCCCACCGACGGGGTTCGACACGCACGCGAGCGTCACCCAGGCCTCGACCAGGTCGCTCGCGAGCAGCTCGTCCCAGCCGATCTCGACCTCCTGCTCGACCATGCCGTGCACGCGCAGCCGCCAGCGCGCGGGGTCGACCTGTGGCACGACGATCGCGGTGTCGATGCGGTAGAACTCCTCGACCGGTGTCGCCCACGGCTCGACGCCGGCGACCCCCACGTCGACTGCGGCGGGGGGCGCGGGTGCCGGGCGCGCGGGTGCGGGGAGCTTCAGCGCCGCACGGATCGCCTGCGCGCTGCGGGCCCCGCCGGCGGCGACCCGGCCCACGACGGTGCCGATGACGCCCGCGGCCGTGACGAGCGCCGCGGCCTGCAGGAACACCCGCCTCCCGGGCTCCCGCGCACCCAGCTCCGGCGCGCTCGACCCGGCGGGGCTCGCGGGCAGGGGCAGGCGTGCGAGCAACCAGCTCAGCACCCACAGCCCGGCCGCGGCGCCCGCCAGCGCGGGCGCCGCCGCGAGGGGCCCCGCATCGGCTCGGGTGGTCGCCGCCAGCGCGGCGAGCCCGCCCAGGGCCACGACGACGACCGCACCCGCGGTCCAGTGCCGCCGCGCGAGGACGCCGGCCGCGGCGGCGAGCACGGCGAGGACCAGTGCCTCGCCGACGGCGAGGGCCGCCTTGTCGGCGGTCCCGAAGAGGGCGACGGCCCAGTCCTTCAGCCACCCGGGCGTCGCGTCGACGAACGCCGCACCGACCGCGACCAGAGGGTCGCTGGACGGGCCCGCCAGCACGGCGAGCAGCGCACCGACGCCGACGGTCACCGCCCCGGCGGCGAGACCGGCGACGGCTGCACGCAGGTCGTCGCGACCGGCCGGACGCCCGGGGCGTGCGTCCACGCGCGGCTGCGTCATGGCGCCACGCTAGGTCGTGCGGCGGTGCCCTGCCAGGCCGGCCCTCACATGGGGTCCGCGACCCGTGAGAGGGAAAAGTTCCGGGGCCGAAACGGGTCCGGGTGCCTGCCCGAAACGGCCGGTTCGTAGCGTCGTCGACACGTCCCACCCCGCGCTCGCCCGCAGGGCCCGCGCCGGATCGCACCAGGAGGCCCCATGGACCCCCGTCACCTCGTCGTCGTCGGCGGCGGCATGGTGGCGCAACGCCTCGTCGAGGCGCTGCGCGACCGCGACACCACCGGGGCCTGGCGGGTCACGGTCCTGGCCGAGGAGCCCCGACGCCCGTACGACCGCGTCGCCCTGACCAGCTACTTCTCCGGGCGTACACCCGAGGACCTCGCGCTCGGGGACCCGGCGCTGTGGGACGACCCGCTCGTGACGCTCGTGCGGGGGGACAAGGCGGTCGCGGTCGACCGGGCAGCGCGCGTGGTCACGGCGCAGTCCGGCCGGACGTTCGGCTACGACCACCTCGTCCTGGCGACCGGCTCGTTCGCGTGGGTGCCGCCGATGGAGGGTGCGGACCTCGACGGCGTGTTCGTGTACCGCACGCTCGACGACGTCGCCTCGCTGCGGGGCTACGTCACCCAGCTCGCGCAGGAGCGGTCCGTCCGCGGCGTCGTGCTCGGCGGTGGGCTGCTCGGTCTGGAGGCGGCGGGCGCGCTCGACGCCCTCGGCGCGCGGCCCACGGTGCTGCAGGTCGACACGCACCTGATGTCCGCCCAGGTCGACCTCGGCGGCGGTGAGGCGTTGCGCCGCCTGGTCAACCGCCTCGGCATCGGCGTGCGGACCCAGTCGAGGACGACGCGGGTGGTGCCGCACCGTCGCGGCGGCGTCGGCCGGGTCGAGCTGGCCGACGGCACGCGCCTCGACGCGGACGTCGTCGTGGTGGCGGCCGGCGTGCGGCCGCGCGACGAGCTGGGCCGCGACTGCGGGCTGCCGATCGGCCCGCGCGGCGGTGTGGTCGTCGATGACACCTGCCTGACGGACGACCCGCACGTGTCCGCGGTCGGGGAGGTCGCCTGCATCCAGGGTGCCTGCATCGGGCTGGTCGCGCCCGGCTACACGATGGCGGAGGTGACGGTCGACCGGCTGCTCGGCGGTGGAGCGGTCTACCCGGGCGCAGACACGGCCACCAAGCTCAAGCTCGCCGGGGTGGACGTCGCCAGCTTCGGTGACGCGTTCGCGCGCACCCCCGGCGCGCTCGAGGTCGTGTGGGCCGACCCGGTGGGCGGGGTGTACAAGAAGCTGGTCATGTCCGACGACGCCCGGACCCTGCTGGGTGGGGTGCTCGTCGGTGACGCCTCGGCGTACGCGAGCCTGCGCCCCATGGTCGGCCGCGAGCTGCCCGGCGACCCCGCCGCGTTCCTGCTGCCGGAGGGGGGCGCGGGTGCACCGGACCTCGAGCTGCCCGACGACGCGAGCGTCTGCTCGTGCAACAACGTCTCCGCCGGTGCGATCCGGCACGCGGTCGCCGAGGACGGCTGCCACGACCTCGGCGCCGTCAAGGCGTGCACCCGTGCCGGCACCAGCTGCGGGTCGTGCCTGCCGCTGGTGAAGAAGCTCATGGCCACCGAGCTCGGCAAGCTCGGCGTCACCGTCAGCAGCGCGCTGTGCGAGCACTTCACCCTGTCGCGCGCGCAGCTGTACGACGCCGTCCGGGTCGCGGGCCTGCGCACGTTCACCGAGGTCGTCGAGCGGTTCGGCACGCACGGGCGCGGGTGCGACATCTGCCGCCCCGTCGTCGCGTCCGTCCTCGCGACGACCGCCCCGGCGCACGTCCTCGACGGTGAGCGGGCGACGCTCCAGGACACCAACGACCACGTGATGGCGAACCTGCAGAAGGACGGCTCGTACTCGGTCGTGCCGCGCATGGCGGGCGGCGAGGTGACCCCCGAGGGGCTCATCGCGGTCGGCGAGGTCGCGCGCGACTTCGGTCTGTACACCAAGATCACCGGCGGTCAGCGCGTCGACATGTTCGGGGCGCGCATCGACCAGCTCCCGCTGATCTGGCGCCGGCTCGTCGACGCCGGCTTCGAGTCCGGGCACGCGTACGGCAAGTCGCTGCGGACCGTGAAGTCGTGCGTCGGGTCGACGTGGTGCCGGTTCGGGGTGCAGGACTCCGTCGCGCTGGCCGTGATGCTCGAGCTGCGCTACCGGGGCCTGCGCTCGCCGCACAAGATCAAGCTGGGCGTCTCGGGGTGCGCACGGGAGTGTGCCGAGGCCCGCGGCAAGGACGTCGGGGTCATCGCCACCGACAAGGGCTGGAACGTGTACGTCGGGGGGAACGGCGGGTTCACGCCGCGGCACGCCCGGCTGCTCGCGGAGGACCTGGACACCGAGACGCTCGTGCGGACGATCGACCGCTTCCTGCTGTACTACGTGCGCACCGCCGACCGGCTGCAGCGCACCGCCCCCTGGATCGAGGAGGTCGAGGGCGGCCTGGACGGCGTGCGGGCGGTAGTCCTGGACGACTCCCTGGGCATCTGCGCCGACCTCGACGAGCAGATGGCGCGGCACGTCGAGGACTACGAGGACGAGTGGCGCGCGACGCTCGACGACCCGGAGAAGCTCAAGCGGTTCGCCTCGTTCGTCAACGCGCCCGACGTCCCCGACCCGTCCCTGGCGTACGTGCCCGAGCGCGGCCAGGTGCGTCCCGCCTCCGCCGACGAGCGCGCCGTGCTCGTCGCCGGCACCACCCTGGAGGTCCGGTCATGACGACGCTCGACGAACGTGCCACGACGTGGCTCACCGTGTGCCGGTTGGACGACCTCGCGCGCGAGCGCGGTGCCGCCGCCCTCGTGCCCGACGAGGTCGCCGGCGCACCCGTGCTCACGCAGGTCGCCCTGTTCCGGCTGCTCGACGACACCGTGCTCGCCGTGCAGCACCACGACCCGTTCAGCGACGCGCACGTCCTGGCGCGCGGCATCGTCGGCACGCGGCGGGTCGACGGGCAGGACGTGCCCACGGTCGCCTCGCCCATGCACAAGCAGGTGTTCGACCTGCGGACCGGCGCGTGCCTCGACGCCGCCGGCAAGCAGCCGGTCGCGGGCCACGCGGCGGACCTGCGCACCTGGACGGTGCAGGTGGCCGACGGGGACGTGCGGGTCGCCGTCGGCGGGGGCGCCGCGTGACCGCGCTGCTGGGTGTCGAGCTCACCGACCGGCCCGTGCTCGTGGTCGGTGGGGGACCGGTCGCGGCCCGGCGTGCCGAGGCGCTCGCGGACGAGGGCGCCCGCGTCCACGTCGTCGCGCCGCACGTGTGCGAGCCGCTGGCGGACCTGGTGGTCGCCGGCCGTGCCCGCTGGTCGGATCGCGAGGTGGTCGAGGCCGACCTCGACGACGTGTGGTTGGTCCACACGGCGACGGGCGAGCGCGCCACCGACGCCGCGGTCGTCGCGTGGGCGACCGCGCGGCGGGTCTTCTGCGTGGACGCGGGCGGGCCGCGCCGGCCCGCGGCCGGGACCGCGCGCACGCCAGCGACGACGCGCGCCGGCGACGTCCTGGTGGGCGTCGTGTCGACGACGGGCGCCGACCCCCGTCGCACCGTGCAGGTGCGCGACCGGCTGGCGGCGCACCTGCGGGCCGGTGACGTCGACCTGCGGCGCCGGCGTGCGGCGGCGGACCGCGGCCGCGTCGTCCTGGTCGGCGGCGGGCCCGGGGACGTCGGGCTGCTGACGGTCGCGGGGCGGCGCGCGCTCGCCGAGGCCGACGTCGTCGTCGCCGACCGGCTGGGCCCCACCGACGTGCTCGCCGAGCTGCCCGCCGACGTCGAGGTCGTCGACGTCGGCAAGTCGCCCGGTCACCACCCGGTGCCGCAGGACGAGATCAACCGCATCCTGGTCGAGCACGCGCAGCGCGGGCGTCTGGTCGTGCGGCTCAAGGGCGGGGACCCGTTCGTGTACGGCCGTGGCGGGGAGGAGGTCGCCGCGTGCCGTGCGGCGGGTGTCCCCGTCACGGTCGTCCCCGGCGTCAGCAGCGCGTTCGCGGCGGCCGCGGCCGCCGGGATCCCCCTGACCCACCGGGGCGTCGTCGGCGCCGTGCACGTCATGAACGGGACCGACGGGTGGTCCGCCGTCGCGCTGACCGGCCTGCGCGACCGCTCGTGCACCGTCGTCGTGCTGATGGGGGTCGCGGCGCTGCCCGGGCTCGTCCGTGACGCCTTGACCGGCGGTGTCGACCCCGACGTCCCCGTGGCCGTCGTCGAGCAGGCGACCCTGCCCGACCAGCGCGTGACGCGGGGCCCGCTCCACGAGGTCGCGGCGCTGTGCGGCGCGCGCGGGGTGCGCTCGCCGGCCGTCGTCGTGATCGGCGAGGTCGCCCGTCCGGGCCTCCTCGACGTCCCGCAGGGCGAGCCCGTGGACGACCTGGCCCCGGACCCGGCGACAATGGGCGCGTGACGGGGCAGATGATCGACCAGACGCTGGCCGGCTGCGTCGTGCTCGTCACCGCCGACCGCCGGGCCTCCGAGCTGAGCGCCGCCCTCGAGCGCCGCGGTGCGACCGTGCGGCACGCGCCCGCGCTCGGCATGGTGCCGCACACCGACGACGCGCTGCTCCTCGAGCGCACGCGCGACCTGCTGGCCGACCCGCCGGACACGGTCGTCGTGACCACGGGCATCGGGTTCCGTGGCTGGATCGAGGCCGCCGACGCCGCGGGCGTCGCCGACCGCCTGCTCGCGGTCCTCGGCGCCACCCGCATCGTCGCGCGCGGGCCCAAGGCGCGCGGCGCGATCCAGGCCGCCGGGCTGAGCGCCGACTGGGTCGCGGAGTCGGAGACGAGCGCCGAGATCGGCGAGACGCTCCTGGACGAGGGCGTCGCCGGCCGCGACATCGTCATCCAGCACCACGGCGCCGGCGGGGACGGGCTCGACGAGGCGTTCGCGCTCGCCGGTGCCCGGGTGCGCAGCGTCGTCGTGTACCGCTGGGGCCCGCCGCCGGACCCCGCGCTGGTCCGGGAGTCGGCGCGTGCGGTCGCGGACGGCGAGATCGACACCGTCGTGTTCACGTCCGCGCCGGGCGCCGCCGCGTGGGTGGCGGCGGCGCAGGAGGCGGGCGTGCTCGACGGCGTCGTGCGCCGGCACGCGTCGGGGGGTGTCGTGTTCGCGGCCGTGGGACCGGTGACGGCCAGGCCGCTGGTCGAGGCGGGGATCGACCCGCTCGTGCCGGACCGGGGGCGGCTCGGGTCGCTCGTGCGGGCCGTCGTGACGCACTACGGGGGCATCGAGGCGCTCGACACGGTGGCGGGCCCGCTGCGGGTCCGCCGCGGCGCGGCGGTGCTCGACGGCCGGGTCCTGCCGCTATCCCGCACGGGCCTGGAGGTGCTGCGGCTGCTCGCGCACGCGCGCGGCTCGGTGGTGCCGCGCGACCGTGTGCTCGCGGCGCTGCCGGGGGTATCGTCCGACCCGCACGCGGCCGAGGTCGCGATCGCCCGGCTGCGGGACGCCACCGGAAGCCGCGCGCTCATCCGCACGGTGGTCAAGCGCGGCTACCGGATCGAGCTCCAGGAGCAGTCATGACGTCCACCCCGGCGCCCGTCCTGGTGGGCTGCTCGCACGGCACCGACAGCGTCCCGGGACGCGCGGCGATCGCGTCGATCCTCGCGGACGTCGCGCTGGCGCGTCCCGACCTGGACGTGCGCGAGGCGTTCGTCGACGTGCAGCAGCCCGAGGTCGACGCCGTCGTGGCGGGAGCCGTCGGGTCCGCACCCGCCGTCGTGGTGCCGCTGCTGCTGTCGGTGGGGTTCCACGTCAAGGTCGACATCCACGGGGCGGTCGACCGGCCGGGCGCGGCTGCGGCGCGCCCGCTGGGTCCCGACCCGCTGCTCGTCGAGATCCTCGCGGACCGGCTGGCCGCGGTCGGGCTGGCGCCGGACGACGCCGTCGTGCTGGCCGCGGCCGGCTCGACCGACCCGGAGGCGGCCGACGCGGTCCGGCTCGTGGTCGCCGCGCTCGCGGCGCACCTGGCGCGGCCGGTCACCGTCGGCTACGGCGCGGGCGCGCACCCGCGCGTCGCGGAGGCCGTCGCCGCGGCACGTACCGACCTGGCCCCGGGCGGGCGTGTCGTGGTCGCGTCGTACCTGCTCGCGCCCGGGTTCTTCCTCGACCGGGTGCTGGAGGCGGGTGCCGACGTCGTGACGGACGCGCTGGCCCCTGATCCGCGACTCGCGACGATCGTGCTGGACCGGTACGACGCGGTCACCGCGCAGGCGTCGGCGACGTGGTCGCCCGTGGTGTCCGCGGAAGCGTGAGCAGCGCGGAGGCCACGCGTCCTGCGCCTCCTCGTCGCTGACGCCGCCGCGCGTGCGACCGTTCCGGGGTCGTCGTGCGGTGGTGGGGTCCGGCCCCTCGTGGGATCGTCGTCTCCCACCACGCACCTGCGGGCCTGGACCGTGCCGGCGCGCGTGGACCACGTCGGAGGTGCGCATGCCCGGCAGCCAGGTCACTGCGGGTCGAGTCGTCGTCACCGGAGGAGCCGGGTTCCTCGGCAGCCACCTGTGCACCGAGCTCGTCGGACGCGGCGCGCACGTGGTCGCGCTCGACAACTTCCTGACGGGCACGCCCGCCAACGTCGCGCACCTCACGGAGTCGCCGCGCTTCCGGCTCCAGCGGTGCGACGTCACGGACTTCGTGCACGTGCCCGGCGAGGTGGACCTCGTCCTGCACTTCGCGTCGCCCGCGTCCCCGCTGGACTACCTCCAGCTGCCCATCCACACGCTGAAGGTCGGCGCCATCGGCACCGGCCACGCGCTGGGGCTGGCCATGGAGAAGGGCGCGCGGTTCGTCCTGGCCTCGACCTCCGAGGTCTACGGGGACCCGCTCGTCCACCCGCAGCCCGAGACGTACTGGGGCAACGTCAACCCGGTCGGACCCCGCGGGGTCTACGACGAGGCCAAGCGCTACGCCGAGGCCATCACCACCGCCTACCGCGCGACGCACGGCGTCGACACGGCGATCGTGCGCATCTTCAACACCTACGGCCCCCGGATGCGCCCCTTCGACGGCCGCGCGATCCCCACGTTCATCCGCCAGGCGCTTGCCGGCGAGCCCCTGACCGTCGCGGGTGACGGCTCCCAGACGCGGTCCGTGTGCTACGTCGACGACCTCGTGCGCGGCATCCTCGCGCTCGCGGACAGCCACCACCCCGGGCCCGTCAACATCGGCAACCCGACGGAGCTGAGCGTGCGGCGCATCGCCGAGGACGTCGTGGCCGCCACGGGGTCCGGGTCGGCCATCACCTTCGTCGACCGTCCTGTCGACGACCCCGAGGTCCGCCGGCCGGACACGGCGCTGGCCCGCGAGGCCCTCGGCTGGGCTCCCGAGGTCCCCTGGGAGGACGGCCTGGGACGCACGGTCGCGTGGTTCGCCGACGCGCTCGAGCGCACCGCCTGACGCGCGTCAGCCGGGGTCCGGCGCCGCCAGGACCGCGGCGACGGCGTCGAGCACCTCGTCGACCGTGATCGCGGCGAGCGCCGGGTCGACGTCGGACCCGTGCGGGTCGCCCGGCCGGTGGGGGTGGCCGTGCCACAGCACCGCGTGCCGGTCGGCGTCGATCGCGGGGCCCCACCACCGTGGCGGGGTGGGGCCGAACAGCAGGACCGAGGGCGTCCCGACGGCCGTGCCGAGGTGCGCGACCCCCGTGTCGCCGCACACCAGGAGCCGTGCGCCGGCGACGACGCCCGCGAGCCCCGGCAGGTCGAGCGTCCCGGCGAGCACGCGCACGTCGCGCCCCGACCACTCGGCGACGGCCGCGCACAGGTCCGCCTCCGTCGTCGCACCCGTCAGCGTGACGTCCCGGCCCGCGTCGACGAGCGCCCGGGCCACGTCCCCCCAGCGCTCGACCGGCCAGCGCCGGGACCCCGACGCGGCGCCGGGGTGCAGCAGGACCGTGCCCGGCGCGGTGGACGTGTCCGGCGGCACGGCCAGGCGCAGGTCCGACGCGTCGCACGGCCCTCCGACGGACGTCACCAGCCGGCACCAGCGGGTGACCTCGTGCTCGTCGGTCTGCCACGTCGGCCCGTCGGGGTGCTCGGTGGTCGCGTACCCCACGAGCCGCGCCGGGCGCGTCGCCGCCAGCGCGCGGTGGCTCTGCGGACCGCGGCCGTGCAGGTTGACGGCGAGGTGACCGGTCCCGTCCCAGGCGAGCGGTGCGAGCCCGTCGGTGACCAGCACGTCGTCGACGACGCCGAGGTCGCGCAGCCAGGTGCCGGTGGCGGCGGGCCCGGCGAGCACGACCCGTCGGTCGGTCCACGCGCGCCGCACGCCCCGCAGGGCCGCGACGCCGGTCAGCGCGTCACCCAGCCCGAGGGCCCGCAGGACGAGGACGTCGCCCTCGTGGTCGTCGCTCACGGCCAGGAGCTCTCCCCGGAGGCCATGACGAGCAGCTCCCGGATCTCCGAGCCGACGGGCTGGCGCAGGGCGGTGAGCACCGCGCCGGCCGTGGCGCGCGGGTCGTTCAGGTCGGCGTCCGGGCCGGGTCGGTACTGCTCGGTGCGGCCGTCGAAGAACGCGGTCCGCATGCCGCCGGGGATGAGGCACGTGACGCCGACGCTGCCGGCCAGCTCGGCGGCCAGCGCGTGCGAGAACCCGCGGACCGCGAACTTCGACGCGCTGTACGCCGTCGCGTCGCTCATGCCGCGCAGCGCGAGCGTCGAGGCGACGGTCACCACGGTGCCGCGCACCTTCTCCAGGTACGGGACGGCCGCGCGCACGACGGCCACCGTGCCGAACAGGTTGACGGCGACGACCTTCTCCCAGGTCGCCGGGTCGATGTCGACGAGCCGCCCGCACGCGTCGGTGCCCGCGGCGGTCACGACGCCCGTCGGCTCCCCGACCTGCCGCACGAGCTCCTCGACGGCTGCTGCGGCGGCCGTCGAGTCGGACAGGTCCACCTCGACGTGCGGCACGTCCGCCGCCGGCGCGACGCGGTCGAGCACGCCGACCGTCCCGCCCGACGCGAGCACGGCGTCCACGACCGCGGCCCCGAGGCCGGAGGCGCCCCCGGTGACGAACACGGTCCCCAGCTCGCGCGGGGCCAGCAGCGCGGGGGAGTCGGCGGGGTCGAGGACGGTGCTCACACGGTCTCCTTGGGGGTGGTGGCGCGGGCGACGCCCGAGCGCTCGATGATCGACGTCGTCGAACGGCCGTCGAGGTAGGGCAGCAGCACGACCCGGCCGCCGTGGGCGCGCACGGTCGCGGCCTCGGGCAGCGGGGCGCCGCCGTAGTCGCCGCCCTTGGCCCACACGTCGGGGCGCAGGCGGTCGAGGGCGGCCCGCGGGTCGTCCTCGTCGAAGACGACGACGGCGTCCACGCAGTCGAGGGCCTCGAGGACGCGGGCGCGGTCCGCGGCGGTGACGACGGGGCGACCGGCGCCCTTGAGGCGGCGCACGGAGGCGTCGGAGTTCATCAGGACGACGAGCGCGTCGCCCAGCCGGCGGGCGGCCTGCAGCGTCGCGACGTGGCCGGCGTGGACGATGTCGAAGCAGCCGCCCGTGGCGACGAGCGAGCGTCCGTCGCGGCGCAGGCGCGCGGCCAGCGCCGGCAGCGCGTCGGCCTGCGCGTTTTCGCACGTCACCCCGGTGGCGGGCCCGTCGCCCCGTGCCTGCGGGCGTCGGACGTCGGTCGCGGCGCGTGGGGCGGTCCGTGCGGCGGGGCGTCCGTCGTGCCGGCGGTACGCCTCGGCGCCGCCGGCCGCGACCCAGTCGCTCGCGTCGGCGACACCGCGGGCGACCGCCTCGACGGGAAGCGCGCCGGCCGCCAGCGCGAGCGCCGCGGACCCCGCGAACCGGTCGCCGGCACCGCACGGGTCGCCGCCGGTGACGGCCGGGGCGGGGACGTACTGCGCATCGCCGCCGGCCGCCACGAACGCGCCGTCGGCGCTCACGGTGACGGCCACCGCGCGCGCCTGCCAGACCTCACGCAGGCGACGTGCCAGGTCGTCGGGCGGACCGTCGGCCCCTGTCGGGTCGTCGCGCAGGGAGCCGCGCGCCTCGCCGACGTTGGGCGTCACGAGCGTGACGCCGGGTACGGGCGGACCGCCGCGCGGGTGCGGGTCCCACACGACGGGTCCGGCAGCGGCCGCGTCGGCGAGCAGCGCACGCAGGTCGTCGTCGCGTGTGACGCCGGCGCCGTAGTCGGACACGAGCACGACGTCGGCGTCGGCGAGCACGCGACGCACCGCGTCGACCGGCACGGCGCCGGGCGTGCCGGGTCCGCCGTCGTCGATCCGGACCAGGGAGTGGGCGGCGCTGCGGACCCTGACCTTGCGGCGCGTCGCGCCGGCGTGCGGCAGCGCGAGCACGTCGACGTCGTGCGCCAGCCGCTCGCGCAGCGCACGGCCGGCGGCGTCGTCGGCGAGCGGCGCGACGAGGGTCACCCGCGCGTCCTGCGCCACCAGCAGCGCCGTGAGCCCTGCGCCGCCCGGGCTCTCGCGGACGTGCGTGACGTCGAGCACGGGCGCGGGCGCGTCGGGGCACAGCCGGTCGACCCGCCCCTCGACGTCGCGGTCGAGCACCACGTCGCCGACCACGACGACGTGCGGGCGCGCGCGCACGTCGCCGCTCACGCCGGTACCTCCACGGCTGCGGCCGTCCCCGGAAGGGCGGTCGCGGCCGCCGTGTCGCGCATGGCGGCCGTGCGCACGGCGAGGTGCTCGTCGAGCACCGCGCACACGGCGTGCACCGCGACCAGGTGGACGGCCTGCACGGCGGCGGTCGTCGGTGCATCGACGGCCAGGACCTCGTCCGAGAGCGCGGCGAGCGGGTTCGGCCGCGGGCCGGTCATCGACCACACCTCCACGCCGACCTCGCGCGCCCGCTCGGCGGCGCGCAGCACGTTGGCGCTGCGCCCGGAGGTCGACAGCAGCACCAGGACGTCGCCGGCCCGGCCGTGCGCCTCGACCTGCCGGGCGAACATCTCCTCGATGCCGTAGTCGTTCACGAGCGCCGTGACGCTCGAGCTCTCCGAGCACAGGCACAGCGCCGACAGGGGACGCCGCTCGTGGAGGAACCGCCCGACCAGCTCGGACGTGAGGTGCTGCGCCTCCGCGGCGCTCCCGCCGTTGCCGGCCGCGAGCAGCCGGGCCCCGTCGGGCAGGCGGTGCGCGAGCGTCGCGCCCCACCGCTCGACCGTGCCCGCCTGGCCGCGCAGGCTGCGCAGGCCCGCGCCCAGCTCGGCGTCGTGCGTCTCGATCCACGCGCGGGCGCTCACACCGCCACCTCCTCGACCCGCGCGACGGCGCCGACGCCGTGCGTGAGGGACTGGTAGACGAGCTGGGTCTGCGCCGCGACGCCCTGCCACGAGTAGCGCGCGAGGGCCCGTCGACGAGCCGCCGCACCGCACGCCCGGCGGCGTGCCGGGTCGGCGAGCAGGTCGCGCACGGCACGCGCGAGTGCTCCGGCGTCGCGCGGCGGCACCAGCACACCCGTGACCCCGTCGACGACGGAGTCGAGCAGCCCGCCCACCGCGCTGCCGACGACCGGCACACCGCACGCCGCGGCCTCCAGCGGCACGATGCCGAACGGCTCGTACCAGGGCGTCGCGACCACGAGGTCCGCCGACGAGACGAGCGCCGGGACGTCGTCGTGCCCGACGCACCCCAGCAGGTGGACGCGGTCCGCCACGCCGAGCCGCGCAGCGTGCGCCGTCAGTCGGCTCGCCTCCGGGTCGTCACCCAGCGCGCCCGCGTCAGGCCCGCCGGCGACCAGCAGCTCCGTGCCGGGCAGGTCGACGAGCGCGGTGACGACGGTGTCGAGGCCCTTGCGCTCGACGAGCCGGCCCAGGCACAGCAGGCGGTGCCGCTGGCGGCGCGGGAACGGACCCGCGGCGCGGCGCATCGGGCGGAAGTGGTCCACGTCGACGCCGCACGGCACGACGTGGACACGCGACGCCGGAACGCCCAGGCGGGCGAGCTCGCGGACCTCGTCCGTGCAGGTCGCGACCACCGCGTCGACGTGCCGCCCGATCGCCGCCTCGGCGGTGATCCGGCCCGCCGGGCTCGTGTCCTTGGCACCCTGGTGGCGTCGCTTCACGGAGCCGAGTGCGTGGTAGGTCTGCACCGTCGGCACGCCGTGCGCCGCGGCGGCCTGCAGCGTGGCCAGGCCGGACATCCAGAAGTGCGCGTGCACGACGTCCGGCGCACCGTGCGTCGCCCAGTCGTCCGCGACCCAGGACCCGAGGTCCCGCATCCACGGCAGCAGCTCGTCCTTCGGCACGGCCGTGGGCGGCCCGGCGGGCACGTGCACGACCTCGAGGCCCGGGGTCATCGGCACCCGCTCCGGCAGGTCCGGGTCGTCGCGCCGCGTGTAGACCGTCACCTCGTGCCCCTGGTCCGCCAGCGCGCTCCCGAGCGCCGCGACGTGGACGTTCTGGCCGCCCGCGTCGACGCCGCCCAGCACCGCCAGCGGGCTCGCGTGCTCCGACACCATCGCGATCCTCATCGCGTCACCCCTTCGATCACCTCGTGCCACTCGGACAGGAACCGCTCCAGGCCGAACCGCCGTAGGGCGTGCTCGCGCGCGGCGAGCCCGCGCTCCTTCGCCTCGGCCGGGTCGGCGAGCCAGCGGCGTGCGGCGGCGACGAGGTCCGCCGGGTCGCTGCTGACGACGCCCGCGTCGGCCGGCACCGCCTCGGGCGCGGCCGTCGTGGCGAGCGCCAGGACGGGCATCCCGAGCGTCATCGCCTCCACGAGCGAGAGCCCCAGGCTGGTCCAGCGGTACGGGTGCAGGTAGGCGCGGGCACCGGCGAGCTGCCGGTGCATGCGGGCCTGCGGCACGTCGTCGTGCAGGTGCGCCGCGTGCGCCGGCAGGTGCTGCGCGAGCGCCGTCATGCCCATGCCGTACACCTCGACGGGCACGGTGTCGGCGACGCGCAGCAGGACGTCCGTGCCCGCGACGCGCCAGCGCCGCACCGGCTCGTTGACGACCGCGGCGACACGCGCGCGCTCGCCGGTCCACAGGTGCCCGGGGTCGGGCACGCCGTGCTCGACGACCGTGACGGGAGCACGGCCGTTGTCCCACACCAGCGCGTTGAACGGCGTCACGTGCACCAGCAGGACGTCGTCGCGGTCGGCCAGCAGGTGACGCGTCGCGACCGGGTGCTCCACCGGGGTGTTGTGCTCGACGTAGACCGCCGGCACGTCGACACCCGCGCGCAGGCCGGCCCACCGTTCGAGCAGCTCGAGGTCGCGGGGGCGCTGCAGCAGGACGACGTCGAACCGCTCGCCTCGCAGGCCCTCGAGCGGCACCTCCCGGACGGACGGGGGCCAGTCCCACGTGCGGGCGCGTCCCAGGCCGTCGGGGGAGCGGGCGGCGTCCACGGGGACGAGGTACTCGTGCGCGCCCTGGACGAACGACGTCATCCACGAGCCGTGCACGTGCCAGGCGAGGATCCTCATGCGGTCACCTCCTGCGGTGCGGCGGGCGCGTCCGTGGATGCGCTCGTGGGGGTGCCCGCGACAGGTGCGACGGCCGGCGCCGCCGCGACGGCCAGCGCCTCGACCGCGGCCACGACGCGGCTCGGTGCGACGGACGACAGGCACGGGTGCCCGGCCACGGGGCACTCGCGCGCCCGCGTCCCGGCGCACGGCGCCTCCTGGTCCCCGAGCAGGACGCTCGGCACGCCCCACGGTGACCACCGCTCCGCGGGGACGACCGGCGCGAAGAGCGACACCACGGGTGTGCCGACGGCGGCGGCCAGGTGCGCGGGGCCGGTGTTGCCGACGACGACGACGTCGGCGCCCGCGAGCACCGCCGCCAGCCCTGCCAACGACGTCCGGCCCGCGACGTCCACAGCACCGGCGACGCCGGCGGTGACGCGCGCCGCGAGGTCGCGCTCGCGGGGTCCGCCCGTGACCAGCACGGTGCGGCCCGCCTCGGCCAGGGCGGCGACGATCGCGCGTGCGTGGTCGGGAGCCGGGGCGCGGGCGGGGACCGACGCGCCGGGGTGGACCACGACGTACGAGCCGCGCGCGCCGCCCGTCGCGCGCGCCAGCGCGTCGGCGGGCAGGGCCTCCGCGAGCGTCGGCAGGGGGGTCCGCAGGGCGAGGCGCCCGTCGTCCCCGTCGAGCAGCCGCCCGCCCGCGGCCGTGGCCAGGTCGAGCGCGGCCTGCACCTCGTGCAGCCCGTCGGGGCGACGGTGGCGCAGGTCCAGCAGCGAGCCGGGGTAGTCCTCGCTCGTGCCGGCCACGAACGGCACACCGGCGAGCCGCAGGACGAGTGCGACGGGCAGCGGGCTCTGGTGGAAGGACGTGAGGACCACGGCGCGGTCGTACCGGCGTGCGGCGAGATCGGCGACGAGCTCGTGCACCGCCGCCGGGTCGACCGGGGGCGGTGCGTACCCGCTCCACGGCGGGTCGAACACGAGCACGTCGTCCACGCCCGGCAGGAGCCGGGCGGCGTGCGCCCCGGCGGGGGAGGCGAGCAGGTCGAGCCGCTCGGCCGTCGCGGCGAGCGCGCGCAGCGCCGGGCCGCTGAGCAGGACGTCCCCGTCGCTGTCCAGCCGGACCGCCAGGACACGCGTCATGCGGCGACCTCCGCCTCGGTGCCGACCTCGGGCTCGTGCGGCGGGGCGTCCGCCGGCTGCGAGCTGAGCCGGTCCGCGGGCGTCCCGACGACGTCGGGCAGGACGGCCACCAGGGCCGCGCGCAGGTCGGGCGCCACCTCGGGGGCGGCCTCGACCTCGGCGGGCAGGGTGGCGGGCGTCGGGACGAGCACCGGGCGCGCACCGGCGGCCAGCGCCGCGTCCACGTCGGCGCCGATGTCGCCCACCACGGCGCACTCCCACGACGCGACGCCCAGGTCACGGGCCGCGGCGAGCACCATGCCCGGCGCCGGCTTGCGGCACGTGCACCCGTCGTCGTCGGTGTGGGGGCAGACCTGCACGGTGCCGAACGGGCCGAGGAGCTCAGCGACGCGCGCGTTCACGGCGTCCACCTGCGTGCGCGTGAGCAGCCCCCGACCGATGCCCGACTGGTTGCTCACGAGGCCGACGGGCACCCCCGCCGCGCGCAGCGTGTCGAGCAGCTCACGCGCGCCGGCCACGGGGCGCACCTGCGACGGGTCGCCGTTGTACGGCACGTCGTGGACGAGCGTGCCGTCGCGGTCGAACAGGACGGCACGCACGGCCGGGCGCCACGCGGGCGCACCGCCGCGACGGGCCAGCGTGCCCGCGACGCGGTGACGCACCGCGGCGAACGGCAGCACCACCGACGTCCACGCCATCCGCAGCCACTCGTCGCGCCAGCCGTCGTCACCGAGCTGGGGGCCGGGGGCGACGCGGATCCGCACGAGGTCCGCCGTCAGAGCTGCCCAGGCGGCGCCCGCCCCGGCCGCTGCGCGTGGCCGTCCGGCGAGCAGCGCGGCCGCACCGGCCGTCGCGGCCGCCACCGTGGCGACGTGCCAGGGGAACCGCCCGCGCCCGGTCTCGGCCAGGTCGCGCCAGCGTGGACCGTGCACGGCACGCAGCAGCGCGTCGTCGCGTGCCCCGGCCTGCACGCGCACGCTCACGCGGTCGTCCGCCGGGCGTACCGGGTGCGTCGTCACGCGGTCGCCCACGCGCAGGCGCCACCCGGCCTGCCGCACACGCAGCGCCAGGTCGGCGTCCTCGCGGTAGGCGCGCGGGAAGCGCTCGTCGAACCCGTCGACCCTCGCCAGCGCGGCCCGCCGGTACGCCATGTCGGCGGTCGCCCACCGGGCGTCCTGGAGCCCCGCGGTGCTGCGCTCCCAGTCCGTCGGGCGGCGGTGCGTCGGCAGCGGCACGCGCAGCCGGCCCTGCGTGGCGGCCACGTCGGGCTCGGCGTCGGCCCCGGTCAGGTCGGCAGCGAACGCGTCGGCCCACCCGCCGGGCAGCAGGACGTCGTCGTCGAGGAACAGCACCCACGGCGTGCCGACCCGTCGCCACCCCGCGTTGCGCGCGGCGGCCGGCCCGCGCCCCCCGACCCGGACGACGCGCACCGGCAACGGGACGTCATTCACGTCGAGCGGCTCGGTGGCGCTCAGCGGGCGGTCGTCGCACACCACCACCTCCTGCGGCGCGGGCAGTGCCGCACCGAAGGGCTGGACCGCGAGCGTGTCGAGCAGCGCGCGCAGCGACGGCCGGCCGATCGTCGGCACGACGACCGACCACGCGGGCACCGACGCGAGCCCCGACGGCGTCACGCCGTCGCTCCCTCGCCGTCTCGACCCCCGTCGCCCGGCCGGTCGTCGGCCGCGCGCGTCGTCCCGGCGGGCGCGAAGACGTCGGCGCGGCGCACCAGGTGAGGTCCCAGGACCAGCAGGTCGACCGGTGCCGACCCGAACAGCTCCAGGGCGTCACGGGGGTCGTCGACCATCGGCCGTCCCGCGGTGTTGAGGCTCGTGTTGATGACCACGGGCAGCCCCGTGCGCTCCGCGAACGCCGCGATCGTCGCACCGAGGCGCGGCTGCCTCGCCGGGTCGACGGTCTGGATGCGCGCGGTGCCGTCGACGTGCACGGCCGCAGGGATCCGGTCGCGCCACCCCTCGGCGACGCGGTGCACGAAGAGCATGTACGGGCTCGGGATCGGGCCGTCGGAGAAGATCTCCGCCGCGCGGTCCAGCAGGACCATCGGCGCCACGGGCCGGAACTGCTCGCGCCCCTTGACGTCGTTCATGCGCTCGAGGTTCTCGGCGTGCCCCGGGTGCGCCAGCAGCGAGCGGTGCCCGAGCGCCCGCGGGCCGAACTCGCTGCGGCCGTCGAACCACGCGACGACGCCGTCCGCCGCCAGCACGTCGGCGACCTGCTCGGCGAACAGCTCCGGAGCCGGCGTCGTGAACGGCACGCGGGCCGTCCGCAGCCACTGGGCGAGCTGGTCGTCGTCCCACTCGCGGCCCAGGTCCGCGCCCGGCATCGGCCGCACCGGCTCGCCGAGCTCCGCGGCAGCCTGCAGGGCGGCGCCGAGCGACGTGCCCGCGTCGCCGGCGGCGGGCTGGACCCACACCTCCTCGAAGCCGCTCTCACGCCAGATGCGCGAGTTCGCGACGCAGTTCAGCGCGATGCCGCCGGCCATCGTCAGGACGCGGTCACCGGTGCGGGCGTGCAGCCACCGGGCGAGGTCGACGAGCACCTCCTCCAGGCGCACCTGCACCGACGCGGCGAGGTCGGCGTGCTCACCGCCCCACGTGCCGTCGTCGACGCGCTTGCTCGCGAGCTGCGACCAGTCCGGGATCTCGGCGACGAACCCGCCGTCCCCGGTCGCGTACACGTGCTCGCGCAGCTGGTCGAGGAAGCGCGGCTGCCCGTAGGAGGCGAGCGCCATGACCTTGTACTCGTCGGACGAGCGCAGGAAGCCCAGGTGCTCCGTCAACGACTCGTAGAGCAGCCCGAGCGAGTGCGGCAGCTCCTGGGTGGTGAACACCTCGATGCGCCCGGCCTCGTAGCGACCTGCCAGGTGCGACGCGCGCTCGCCGCGACCGTCCAGCACCAGGACGCTGCTCGTCGGGAACGGCGAGGCGAGCGCGGCCGACGCCGCGTGCGCGACGTGGTGGGGCACGTGGTGCAGGCGTGCCGCCTCGATGCCCGGCAGGGCGCTGCGCAGGAACCCGCCGACGGTCTGCGCGTAGGTGGTGCGCAGGTGGTCCCACGGGTCGTGCAGCCCGAGGTCCTCCGCCGACTTCGACAGCTCCGGGTCGAACGAGTACGCGACCACGTCCACGTCACGCGGGGTCAGCCCGGCACGCTCGAGGCACCACCGCATCGCCAGCTCCGGCAGCTCCCACGCCGAGAAGGGCACGGGACGCTTGCCGTGCTTGCGGCGGCTGAAGCGCTCCTCCTCGGCGGCGGCGACGACCTCGCCGTCGACGACGAGAGCGGCGGACGGGTCGTGGTAGATGGCATTCACGCCGAGCACACGCATGAGTGGCCGACCTTCCGAGCATGGTCCACAGTCGTGCGTGGACGCTGCGCTGCGGCCAGCTCCTTCCGAACCGATCCGCGCCGGTGATCCCGGCCCAGCGTGAAGCACTTCACCCGCTCCTGCACGTCGAGACGATTCGCCGGTCTCGTCCGGACTCGTCCCGCGCCACGTCCGTCCGTCGCCCGACCTGTCGATCGGAGAGCCCATGACCAGCACGTCCGTGCCCGCCGCTGCCTCGCGCACCGACGCCCCGACGTCCGTCGAGCGGCTCGGGTCGCACCGCATCGGTGGCCGCGAGGTCGCGGCCCGGGGCGTCCGGGAGATCGAGCGCGTGTCGCCCGTCGACGGTCGGCCGCTCGTGGTGCTGGTGCCCGCCGACGGGCAGGAGGTCGAGGCCGCCGTGGCCGGCGCGTACGGCGCCCGACGCGGCTGGCGGCGGACCGCGCCGGGGGAGCGGGCGGCCGCGTTGCGCACCGCCGCCGCCGGCGTCCGGGAGCGGGCCGAGGAGCTCGGGCACCTGCTCACGCAGGACACGGGACGGCTCCTGACGCAGTCCGTCGCCTCGGCGCAGGTCGCGGCGGACATCCTCGAGGAGGCGGCCACCACGGGCCTGGGGGCCGCGGGCCGGGCGCTCGCGGGCGACCCGCTCGCGCTCGACGTCGTGCGCCGCGAGCCGCACGGCGTCGTCGCGGTGATCACGCCGTGGAACGACCCGTACCCGGCGGCCGCCGGGCTGCTGGCTGCCGCGCTGGTGACGGGCAACACCGTCGTGCACAAGCCGTCCGAACGCAGCCCGCGTGCGGGCTGGGAGCTCGCACGGACGATCGCCGCCGCGTTTCCCCCAGGCGTCCTGGAGGTGCTCAACGGTGACGGCGAGACGGGCGCCGCCCTGGTCGCCGACGCCCGCGTGGCGCTCGTCGCGCAGGTCGGCAGCAGCGCGACCGGTCGCGCCGTCGCGCGTGCGGCGGGGGAGCGCGGGGCGCGCGTGCTGCGGGAGAACGGCGGCAAGGACGCGCTGATCGTCGACTCGGGCGTCGACCCGACGTGGGCGGCGCAGCAGATCGCCACGGGTGCGTTCACCAACACGGGGCAGCTGTGCACGTCGGTCGAGCGCGTGTACCTGCACCAGGACGTCGCCGACGCGGTCCTCGACGCGCTCGTCGAGATCGCGTGGGGTCTGCGGGTCGGTGCGCCCGACGACCCCGGGACCGACCTGGGCCCGCTGGTCGACGTGGTGCAGCGCGACGTCGTCGCCCGGCACGTCGACGAGGCCGTGGCGGCGGGCGCGCGCGTGCTCGCCGGGGGCCGCGCGCTCGACGGGCCGGGCGCGTTCTACGCGCCGACGGTCCTCGACGGCTGCACCGCCGACATGGCGGTCATGCGGGACGAGACCTTCGGTCCGGTGGCGGCCGTCACGCGGGTGCCCGACTTCGCCACCGCGCTGGACCTGGCCGATGCGGGCGCCTACGGGCTCGCGGCGACCGTGCTGACGCCGCGGCTGGACCACGCGCTGCTCGCGGGCGAGCAGCTCGACGTCGGGACCGTCAAGGTGAACGCGGTCTTCGGCGGTGCACCCGGCGGCTCGGCCGACCCGCGGCGTGAGTCTGGCGCGGGCGCCGGCTACGGCCCTGACCTGCTGGCGGCGATGACACAGCTCAAGGCCGTGCACGTCGAACCCGCCGTCACCGGCTGACGCCACCCGACGACGTCACCGGGTCCCGCGGCGGCCACGTGAGGAGTGCCGGCACCGGAGGACCGGCGAGCTCCGAGCCGGCACCGGTGGCGGGCTCCCGACGCAGGGGTCACGATCGTGCGGACGAGCCCCGACGTCGTCGGGGCCAGGCAGGAGGACCGTGACCCCGGACGCCACCGCTGCGCCGGAGACTCGTGGCGCGGGACGTGACGTCGTCGTCTCGGTCGTCGTCCCGGCCCGGGACGACGCCGCGCACCTCGCCGTGTGCCTCGCGCTCCTCGCGCGCCAGACCCGCGTCCCGGACGAGGTCGTGGTCGTCGACAACGCGTCGCAGGACGAGACCGCGGACGTCGCCCTTCGGCACGGCGCCCGGGTGGTCCACGAGCCCCGCGTGGGCATCCCGGCGGCGGTCGCGACCGGCTACGACGCCGCCCGCGGCGACGTCATCCTGCGGCTGGACGCCGACTCCCGCCCGGGCCCGGACTGGGTCGCCCACGCGCTGGACGTGCTGCGCGACCCGGATGTCGAGGCGGTCAGCGGCTGGGGTCGGTTCGACCTGCCGGTGCCGTGGGGCGCTCTGCTCGCCGCGACCTACCTCGGGTCGTACTACGCCCTCGGCGCGCTCGCCGCGGGGCACCCGGTGCTCTGGGGGTCGTCGGCAGCGTTCCGTACCGGGGCCTGGCAGCGCGTCCGCGGCGACGTGACCCGCACCGACGACGTGCACGACGACCTGGACCTCGCGATGGCGCTCGGCCCCGCGGCCCGGGTCGTGGTGGACCGGACATGGCGTGTCGGGGTCTCGGCGCGGTCGGTGCGTCCGGGTCGGCAGTGGGTCCGGCGCTTCAGGCGTGCGTTCCGGACCCTGCGGCGGCAGTGGCAGGTGATGCCCCCGTGGCAGCGGTGGCGGGTGCGGCTGCGCCCTGACGGGGTGCGCGTGCCGGGGCACCCTCACACCGGCGCCTCCGGGTAGGGCGCGGGCGGCTCGGGGTCGAGCGCGTCCTGGCCCACGGTCGTCCACCGGACCAGCAGCAGCGTCGCGTCGTCCTGGAGGACGCCGTCCTGGTGCTCCAGGATCGCCTTGACGACCCGACGCACGACCTCCGGCAGTGGGAGACGCTCGGCGGCACCGCGCTGCAGCGTGTCGGTGAGCCGTGCGAGGCCGAACTCCTCGCGCTGCCGGTCGCGGGCCTCGGTGATCCCGTCGGTGTACAGCACCACCGTGTCGCCGGGCTGCAGGTGCTCCTCGCCGACCGTCACGCCGCGCAGGTCGAGACCGAGCACCGGACGTCGACCCCCGTCGAGCCTCTTGACGACCTTGCCGTCGCGGAACAGCAGGGGCACGGGGTGCCCGGCGACGAGGTACCGCAGCCGCCCCGTCGTGAGGTCGAGGTCGGCGACGACGCCGGTCGCCAGCACGTCGCCCTCGAACTGCTCGGTGACCGCGTCGTGGACCGCCTCGGCCTGCTCGAAGAGCCCGGCACCCGAGCGTCGCGCGCTGCGGTACGCCGACACCGCGGTCGCGGCCGCGAGGCCGGCGCGCAGGTCGTGCCCCATGGCGTCGATCACGGCGAACTGCGCGCGGTCGCGCGACAGGGCGTAGTCGAACAGGTCGCCCCCGACGTCGTGCGAAGGCTCGACGCGACCGGAGACGAGTACGCGGTCGGTCCCGGCCGTCAACGGCGGCAGCAGGCGCCACACGAGCTCGGCCTGCGTGGTGCGGGGGCGGGTCACGCGCAGCGTCTCGAAGAAGTCGCCGTAGGCGGTCATCGAGGACAGGAGGTGGCCGAGGTAGTGCGCCCACCACCAGCACTGGCGGTGCAGGTGCGGGTCCGTGAGCTCCGCCGGCGCACGCGTCATGACGTCGAGCACCCCGATCCGCTCGACGCCGTCGATCACGGGCACCCACAGGCGCGCCTGGCCGTCGTCCGACACGGTCGTCTCGATCTGGAGCAGGCGGAAGGCCCGGCCCGGGAGGGTGCCGTCGATGCGCAGCGGGGCGCGCTCCGGCCCAGGGCCGCCGGGCACCGGGACGAGGACCTCCTTGGCGTCGTCGGCGAGGTACGCCACGGCGCTCACGCCCAGGTGACGGCCCGCGGCGGACAGGACGGCGGACAGCGCCTCGGGCGGGGCCAGGTGGGTACCCCGGAGCATCGCGACCAGTGCGGCCGGCAGGCCGGTCGACGGCTCGGGCGGGCGCAGGTTGTGGGAGTACGGGGCGCGCGTGGCACCGGCGAGCGTGTTGAGGTGGTCGTTGACGGCGAGCGCGACGCGGTCGCGCTCGACCTCGGGCAGGTCGGCGGTGCCGGAGAGGAAGGCCTCGAGGTCCGCGGTCCCGGCGTTGCCGCCGAGGGCGGCGTACCGCAACCACAGGTCGTCGACCGTCTGGCGGGTGCGCAGGTGCGCGATGCGGATGAGGCGCTGCTGCTGCTCCTGCGTCGTCACTGCCGCACGCCCACCCGGCGGGCGTGCTCGGTCAGCGTGCGTGAGGCGATGTCGTGGACGCTGACGCGCTCGCGCTCGGCGATGGACGCGAGGTGGCCGAGGGCGGCCTGCTCCGTGAGGCGGTCCCGCCCCATGACGATCCCGATGGCCTGCTGCAGCGCATCGCGCCGCGCGAGCAGCGCCTGCACGTCGGCGCCGAGCCGTGCTGCCTGGCGGGACGAGCGCGCACCCGCGACCAGCAGCGCGGTCTGCGCGGCGAACAGCCCCAGCGTCGTCTCGTCGTGGTCCGTGAACGCCCCGGCGTCCGGCGAGTACAGCTTGATCGCGCCGAGCGCGGCATCTCCTGCGACGACGGGCGCGCTGAGGACGGCGTGCAGGCCCAGCTCGACGAGGGCGGCGGCCCACCGGGGCCAACGCCGCTCAGCAGCGGCGTCGTCGACGCGCACGACGCGCCGCGTCAGCCAGGCGGTCAGGCAGGGACCCTCCGCCAGGTCGTACTGCAGGGCGTCGGCTCCCTCGACGAGCCGGTCGGTCCCGGCGGCGGTGGTCGAGACTCCGTCGTCCCCCACCAGCGTGATCCCGGCCCCGTAGGCCGACGGCACGGCCTGCACCGCGGTCGACGTCAGCAGCCGCAGCACCCCGTCGACGGTCCGGTCCGCCAGCATCAGCCCGGACGCCCGGGCCACGACCTGCTCCAACGAGGATCCGGTCGCCATGACGTCGCCTCCTTGCGCGCTCAACCGCTCGCGGTGATCTCTCGACTCTACGACCGGGGCCGACGCCGCGCCGCCCCGACGCCGCGCCGCCCGGCGCCGGGGCGGCGAGCGTCCCGGCGGGTCGACCGGTCGCGACGTCGCTAGGCTGCTCCCTGTCGCCGATGCGGGACGACGTGCGCGGGGACGCGGGGGACGAGGTGGGCATGCGCGAACGGTCGGCGCTCCTCGCGCACCTCATGGGCCTGACGGCCGCGCTCCCCGCGTCGGAGCCGCTCGCGTGGCGGCTCTGCCAGGCGACCTGCCGCCTCGTGCAGGCGGACGGCGGCTCGATCGCCGTCGTCGCGACCACGGGCGAGCGCACGGTCGTCGCGTCCACGAACACCACGGCGACGGACCTCGAACACATCCACGACGACCTCGGTGACGGCCCGGCCGTCGTGGCGATCGACGTGGACGACGTCGTCACGGCCGAGCTCGCGCGTGCCGACCCGCGCTGGCCGCAGTTCAGCGAGGTCGCGGCGCGACGCACGCGGGCCGTCACGGCGACCGCCGTCCCGATGCACTCCGGGTCGGCCGTGCTGGGGACGATGCTGCTGCACCGCACGGCGCGCGGTCCGCTGAGGGCCGCCACGCAGGAGCTGATGCACCTCGCCGACGTGGTCGCCGTCGCCGTGGTGCACGAGGCGCGCGAGGCGGCGGGCGCGACGCCGGCGTCGTGGGACGGCCGCCGGGAGATCAACCAGGCGGTCGGGATGGTGATGGCGCAGCTCGCGGTGCCGGCGCCGGACGCGCTCGCAGTGCTGCGGGCGCACGCGTTCGCCCTCGACGAGGGGCTGGCGGACGTGGCGGCGGCGGTCCTGGCGAGGCGCCTCGACTTCGTCCCGGACGTCCCGCCATGACGCGACCGGACCCCGCATCCGCCCTGCTCGTCCCTGATCGGAGACGGTGATGACCTCCCTGAGCCCGCTGTCGGCGCTGGCCCGCGCCGGCGCAGCCCTCGCCGACGGCAGCGACGCGGCCAGCGCCCTGGCGGTGCTCGTTCGCGCGTGCGCACAGGCGCTGGACGCGCAGGCGGTCGGTGTCGTGGTCGCGGTCGACCTCGAGCGGCCCGATCCCGCGTCGCTCGAGCTGCTCGCGGCGTCGTCGCACACGGCCGCCGTGCTCGAGCTCTACCAGGTGCAGGTGGGCGAGGGGCCGTGCGTGGACGCCGTCACCCACGGCGCGGAGGTCGCCGTCGAGGGTGACGCGCTGCAGGAGCGGTGGCCGCTGCTCGGTCCGCTCACGGCGGCCGCCGGCCTGCACGCCGTCCACGCCGTCCCGCTGCGCTGGGAGGGCGTGGTCTTCGGGGCGCTGAACCTGTTCGTCCGGGACCAGGACGCGCTGGCGCACCGGCGCACCGAGATCCGGGTGTTCGCCGACCTCGCGACGGTCGCGGTCGTGCACGCGCAGAGCCGTCCGGACCGCGGTGGCCTGGCCCGGGCCGTGGTCGCCACCTTGGAGCGCAGCGCCGTCATCGAGCAGGCCAAGGGCGTCGTGATGCAGGTGCGTGACGCCGACGCCGGTGCGGCGTTCGACGTGCTGGCGGGTGAGGCGGCCAGGCGCGACGTCCCGGTGACCGTGCTGGCCGACGAGCTGCTCGCCGAGGTGGCCCGGGGCGCCCACGTCGCGTGGCTCGCCGCCCCCGCCCGGGAGGCCTGACCGGATCCCGGCACCCCGCGGCCGCTCCGCCCTGCTCCGGCCGTGAGAGGCTGGGTGATCGGCGCACGCCGAGTCACCTGTGTGAGGCGGAAGCCATGACCACCTATCTGGACGACCATGCGCGCGCGGCGTCCGACGAGATGGGTGAGGGTTACGAGGCCAGCATCACGGTCCGTCACCACGGCGCCGTGCTGCGCGCCGCGAGCAGCAGCCCCGGCGCGGCCCGGTGCGACCTCGTCGAGGCGCGGATGGACGAGGGCCCCTGCCTCGAGGCCATGGACGGGCTGGGTCGCGTCGCGGTGCGGGTCGTCGGCGAGGAACGCCGGTGGCCGCACTGGTCGGCACGCACGCTCGACGAGGGGTTCGTCGCCTGCGTCGCCCTGCCCGTGCGGGTCGCGCAGGAGACGGTTCTCGCGATCAACTACTACGTCGCGCCGGTCGCCGCGGGCGATCCGCCGTGGGACGTGGCGGAGCGCCGCGTGCAGACGGTCGCCGGCCAGATGCGCGCGCGGCTGGACGTCGCGAGCACGGGGCTCCTCGCGCTCCAGGCGCCGGACACCCTCGAGGGCGACCAGGCCGTCGTGGACCGGGCCGTCGGCGCGGCGATGCAGTGCAACCAGGTCGACGCTGCCGACGCGTACCAGGTGCTCGCACGGGCGGCGTCCGAGCGCGGCGTGACGCTCGTGCAGATGTCGCACGACCTGCTGGCCGTCCTCGCGGAGCCGTCCCCCGCGGACGCGTGAGCGCGCGTGCGGCCTAGCGTGCCGCCACGCCGCGCGACACCGGGCCTGATGCGCGGGCGCTACCGGCGGCACCGGGTGGCGTGCCGGTCCGCGGCTGGAACGGCGACACGCGAGGCGGACGTCCCGAGACGCCCGTGACGATGTCCCTCGCCACGACCCGGAGCTTGGCGTTGCGGTGCATCGAGGCGGCTCGCAGGATGTCGAACGCGGTGTCCGCGTCGCAACGGTTCTGCGCCATGATCACGCCGAGGGCCTGGTCGATCACCGCGCGCGTGCTCAGCGCGGCCAGCGAGTCCTCGGTGACGCGCGCGACGGACTCCACCTCGATGGTCGTGAGCCCCAGCAGGGCGATCGCGTCGGCGAACGCGGACAGCCGTCGCAGCACGTCGGGGGACCAGGTGCCGGGCGTCTCGCGGTGGACGGTGAGCGCCACCCTGGCGTGCTCCTGCCGGCCCAGCACGACGGCGACCGACCGGGTACCGGCGCTCTCGCACGCACGCACCCATCCGGCCCACCGTCCGCAGGCCGCCACGTCGTCGACCAGGACGTCACGGTCCTCGTCCAGCGCAATCGTGCGGGGCCCGTCACCTGACGCGTCCTGCGCGGCGTCGCACCGCCCGGCTTCCACCGACGTCGCCGTCACCCACCGTTCGTCGTCGCCCAGCCGGACCACGACGCTCGTGTGACCGCCGGCCACGTGACGCGCCTGTTCCGCGAGCGTCTGCACGAGCGTCGCCAACCACGCCGACGCGTGGTGCCTGACCTGTCCGTCGATGATCTCCATGCGTTGGTCTCCGCTGCCGCTCGCCGCCCGTCCACGAGGGTCCTGCACCGACGTCGGCCACTGCGGACCCACCTGCCCGAGCGCAGCCCTCAGGCGCGTCGTCGGGGTCACGGGCCGACGCGGCCAGGCTAGGGCTCCGGAGTGCCGACGGCATCCGGAGCGCCCGACGCTCGCGGCCGGGCATCCGGCCGCTTCCGGTCGAGAAGTGCCCGCACCGGTGCCATGCTGACGCGCACGGGTGCTCACGGGGGAGCGCCCTCGTGGAGCCCGGAGGGTGGACCATGCGCGGCCGAGGACGAGTGAGCGTACCGACAGCCATGCTCAGCCTGATGGTGCTCGCCGCGTGCGCCCGCGGCACGGGCGAGGGCGAGGCACAGTTCGACGGCGAGCCGAGCGGGGACCTGACGGTCATGGGCTTCGGCCTCGGCGACGAGATCGCCGAGGTCCGGCACGAGCGTGCCGTCGACGAGCTGGGTGACGTCGACGTCCAGCTGGTGGAGGGCGAGCTCGACATCCAGGCGTTCCTGTCCGCCGTCGCGTCGGGCGAGCCGCCCGACCTCGTGTACGCGAACCGGGACCAGATCGGCACGTTCGCGTCCCGCGGCGCGATCGTCCCACTGGACGAGTGCATCGAGGAGGCGGACGTCGACGTCGACGCCTTCGTCGACACCGCACTGGACCAGGTGACGTTCGCGGACCAGGTGTACGGCATCCCGGAGTTCAACCAGGTGCAGGTCGTCATGGCCAACGCCGACCTCCTGCAGGCGGCGGGCCTGGGCGTCGAGGACGTCGACGGCTCCGACTGGGAGGCGGTCCAGGCGGCCACGGCGGCCATGGCACGGTCGGACGGCGGCCGGCTGGCGGTCATCGGCTTCGACTCCAAGCTGCCGGAGTTCCTGCCCCTGTGGGCCCGCGGCAACGGGGCCGACCTGCTGTCCGACGACGGCCGCACCGCGCAGCTCGACGACCCGCGCGTGCTCGAGGCCCTCGAGCAGGCGGTCGCGGTGTACGACGCCCAGGGCGGGTTCCCGGCGGTCAAGACGTTCCGCGACGGGGCCGACTTCTTCGGCGCGGGCAACCAGTTCGCGACCGCCGCGCTCGGCGCGATGCCCATGGAGCAGTGGTACGTCAACGTCCTCAACGAGGCGTCCCCCGACGCGCCGCTGGCGTTCGGCACCGTGCGCGACCGCCAGGGTGAGCCGATCGCCTTCGCCACCGGGTCGGCGTGGGCCGTGCCCGCCGGCAGCGCGGCACCCGTGGAGGCATGCGCGTACGCGCGGGCCATGACCGAGACCGACGCCTGGGTGGCGGCCGCGACGGCACGCGCCGACGCCCGCGCCGCGGACGGGCTCGTCTTCACCGGCGTGCTGACCGGCAACGAGGAGGCCGACGAGCGCATCCGCGACGAGCTCGTCCCGACCGACGCCCCGGAGCCCTGGTCCGACGCGATCGACGCCGTGTACGCCGCGAACGACGCGACGTTCACGATGGCGGCGAACCCCGCGGACAACGAGTTCGAGAGCGCCTGGCAGGAGGCCGTCAACCGGGTGCTCAACGGCCAGCAGTCACCTGCCGACGCGCTGGCGCAGGCGCAGACGGAGGCGCAGGACGCGCTCGACGACGCCTGGCAGCGCTGGGACGCGGACCAGTGACATGGCCGCCACCGTCGCGCCCACCCGTACCGACGCCGCCCCGCGCCGCGGCCTGAGCGCGTCGGCCCGCCACGAGCGGCGCGCGGGCCTGGCCTTCATCAGCCCCTGGATCATCGGGTTCGTGGTCTTCACCGCGTGGCCGATCCTCTACAGCGCCTACCTGTCGCTGACGGACTACGACGTGGTGCACGACCCGGCGTTCGTCGGCCTGGACAACTACCGTGAGCTGGCGGCGGACCCGCGCGCCCGGCTCGCGCTGTGGAACACGCTGGTCTACACGGTCCTGCAGGTGCCCGCGTACGTCCTGACCGCCCTGGTGCTGGCGCTCCTGCTCGAGCGGGCCGGACGCGCCGGCGGTTTCTTCCGCACCGCGTTCTTCGTCCCCAAGATGACGCCGCCCGTGGCCGTCGGGGTGCTCCTGCTGCTGCTGTTCAACGGCAGCTACGGCGTCGTCAACCAGGTCCTCGGCTGGTTCGGGATCCAGGGACCGTCCTGGACGACCGACCCCGCGTGGATCAAGCCCGGGCTGGTCCTCGTGAGCCTGTGGAGCGTGGGCGCGGCCGTGGTCATCCTGCTCGCCGCGCTGCAGGAGGTCCCCACCGAGCTGCACGACGCCGCGCGCGTCGACGGCGCCGGCTACTGGCGGCGCACCCGCACGGTGACGGTCCCGATGATCTCCGGCGCGCTGTTCTTCGTCGTCGTCGTCAACACCATCGCGGCCTTCCAGATGTTCACCGAGGCGTACACCGCGTTCTTCGGCGCGGGGAACTCCACGTACGCGAACGACGGCGCCTTGTTCTACGTCATCTACCTGTTCCAGGAGGGATTCGAGGAGCTGCACATGGGATATGCCTCCGCGCTCGCGTGGTTGCTGTTCGTGGTGATCATGGCGGTGACGCTCGTGCAGCTCGTCGTCTCGCGGCGCCTGGTCTACTACGAGGCGGAGCAGCGGTGAGCGCGCCCGCGACGTCCGGTGCGCCTCCGGCGGAGCGCCCCGACGTCGTCACCGCGTCGTCGGAGCGTCGCGCACGCCGACCCGCCCGGCTGGCACCGCGCACGAGACGACGGGCGGTGCGTGCGGCGGCGACGGTCGCGCTCGTCGCGGCGACGGTCCTGTTCGTCTACCCGCTGGTGTGGCTGCTGTCGGCCTCGCTCAAGCCCCGCGGTGACGTCTTCGACAACCGGCTCCTGCCGCGCGAGCTCACGTTCGAGAACTACCTGACGGTCTGGCAGGAGGCGCCGCTCGCGCTGTGGCTGCTCAACACCCTGGTGGTCACGGCCCTGGCCGCCGTCACCGTGACGTTCTCGAGCGCGATGGTGGCGTGGGGGTTCGCGCGCTACCGGTTCCGCGGCCGGGGTGCGCTGTTCACGCTCGTGCTGGCGACGATGATGCTCCCGGGTGCGGTGACCATGATCCCGACGTACCTCATCTGGAACGCCCTGGGGCTCGTCGGCACCAACGTGCCGCTGTGGGCGGGCAACCTGTTCGCGAGCGCGTTCTACGTCTTCCTGCTGCGGCAGTTCTTCCTGGGGCTGCCGCGCGAGCCGTTCGAGGCCGCGCGGATCGACGGGGCGGGGGACTGGCAGCAGTTCTGGCGGATCGGCCTGCCGCTGTGCCGGCCCGCCGTGGTGCTGGTGCTGCTGCTGGAGACGCAGGCGGCGTGGACCGACCTCATGCGACCGCTCATCTACCTGCAGGACACCGCGACGTTCACGGTGCCGCGCGGGCTCAAGGCGCTCGTCGACCGCTTCGGGCCCGGTGGGGAGTCGCAGTGGGAGATCGTCGTGACGGCGTCGGTCATCACGACCCTCCCGATGATCCTGCTGTTCTTCCTGGGGCAGCGGTACTTCGTCCAGGGCATCTCGACCACGGGCAGCAAGGGCTGACGCGCCGCCTCACGACCCGCGTCGGACCGCCTGCGTACGCGTGCGCCCGTGCCGGCGTGCGGCGGCGTACGCCGGCAGCCGCAGCGCCGCCGCCCAGCCGTACGTGCCGTACGGCGCGTGCAGGACGGGGTCGAAGCGGGGGTCGGCGGCGTCGTCGCGCTCGGTGGCGACGAGCCGGCCGCACCGTCGCCACGGACCGCGCGGTGCTGCGGCGAGCAGCACGAGGTCGACCTCCAGGTCGCCGCTGCGCGTGTCGCCGGCCGCGCGCGGGCCCGGTACCGCCGCGAGCAGAACCGGGCCGCGCGTCGTGCGGAACGGCATGAGCGTGCTGAAGGCGCCGCCCCACGGGGAGCGCCGGGGGCTCAGGACGAAGCGGGCGACGCGGCCGGTCCCCGCTCCCGACAGGAGCAGGTCGCGGGTGGCGCCGACGACGTGCCAGCGGACGGCGACGCCCTGGACGTCGGGGAGCCCGGGTGGCAGGCCGGCCGACCGTGAGACGCGGACGAGCGCGGGGCCGTCGTAGCCGTCGGCCGGCGCGAGGCCGCCCAGGTCCTCGTCCAGGTGCAGCGTGCCACGCAGCGTCGCGCCCTCGGGGTGCAGCGGACGTCCGCGGCGTACCGCGGCCACCGGGGCGAGTGCCAGCGCCAGCAGGACGCCCGCGACGCGCGCGGCCGGACGTGCCACCGGTGCGGGCATGCGGCGCGTGCGCTCAGCGACCGAGCCGTGCGCGCAGGTGCGCCTTGCCCTGCTCGGCGCCCTTGCGGCTCTCGGCCTGCGCGCGGCGGAAGAAGTCGGCGAGCTCGGTGTCGCCGTCCCGCTCGGCGTCCGCGACGTAGGTCTCCAGCCGCAGCGCGTTGCTCAGGCACGCCTCGACGAACCAGATGATGTTGTAGTCCTTGTCCTTGGTGCCGGTCACGGCACCCGCCTCGGTCTCGGACATCCTCGTCCCCTCTCTCGATGCGTGAGACCCGTCCTCGGGTCACTCCGACGCTACGACGAGGCCCGGGCACGCGCAGCGCGAGCCGGTCAGGTGCGGGTGAGGTCGAGCAGCTCGAGGTCCGCCAGCACGTGCGGCGCGACCACGCGACGCTCCCGCAGCGCCGCCGGCATGTCACGCGCCGCGTCCAGGACGCCTCGGCGCGCCGGTGTGCCGGCACGGAGCGCCGCGACGGTCCGCGCCAGCGCGTGCCGCCACGGCAGTCGCATGACACCCGTGAGGACGCGCGAGCGCGTCACGGCGCGGTGCCGCGCGGCCGGCCCGTGGCGGCGCGGCGAGGGGTGGTGGTGCACCGCGGGCCCGGGGACGTAGAGCAGCGGCGAGCCCTGCGCCGTGAGGTCCCACGCGAGGCGCTCCTCCTCACCGGGGAAGCGGACGACGTCGTCGAACCCGCCCGCGCGGAGGAACGCGTCGCGCCGCACCATGGCGGCGCACGCCATGAAGCCGAGCACGCGCGTGCCCGGCGGCGCGGTGCTGTCGCGGGGCAGCGGCGACCGGGCGAGCTCCTCGCAGAACGGGTCGAGTCGCTGCGCAGGACCGACGAGGACGTCGACCGCGACGAGACCCACCTCCGGGGCCGCCGCCAACGCGTCGGCCGCGGCGTGCAGCGAGCCCGGTGCCCACCACGAGTCGTCGTCCGCGAACGCCACGTACGGCGTCGTCGCGCGCCGCACGCCGAGGGTGCGGGCGGCGGCGCCCAGGTTCCGTCCGAGCTCGACCACCTCGACGTGCGGGTGGGTGCGGCGTACGGCGTCGACGGTGCCGTCGGTCGAGCCGTTGTCGACCAGGATCACGCGCGCGCGGTGACGCCCCAGCGTCTGCAGCAGCTCGTCACGACGGTTCCGGCTGGCCACCACGACCGTGACGCGTGCGTCCTCGACCTGCTCCGGCGCCATGCTCAGGCGCCGTCCGCGTGCGGGTCCTGCACTGCGCGACGGGCACGAGCGATGGTCATGCGGTCCCTCCCGGCCGGGCGGTGCTGCCCACGGTCGTCCGTGGGACCTCCACGGTACGAAGCGGGTCGCCGCGGCGCGCGGTGAGCAGTGGTGCCGCGGGCGCACGGCCCCCAGGCACGGCAAAGGCCCCGGGCACGGCAAAGGCCCCAGGTCAGATGACCTGGGGCCTTGCTGGTGGGCGATACTGGGATCGAACCAGTGACCTCTTCCG
>NZ_JADGMY010000035.1 GCF_015234515.1 Cellulomonas sp. | reverse complement strand
TGCACGAACACCCTGCCCGTCCACCGACTGACGATGCCCGTCGGGGAGGTCGTCGCCGCCGCCGCCGTCTACGTGCAGGCGGCCGACCTCGTCGTGCGGCGGCTCGACCAGACCTACCAGCGTCTCGACGACCACCGGTTCGCGTACACGTCGGAGGGCGGGTTCGAGGCGGTCCTCACCTACGACGACACCGCACTCGTGCTCGACTACCCCGGGATCGCGGCGCGGTTCGCCTAGCGGGGCGCGCGATGACGGCGAGGAGGGCCTCCATCGAAGGATGGAACCTCCGGAGGGCGTCCTTCCGGGGCTCGATGGGCGCCCGTCCCGGTTCCTAAGTTCGAGATCGACAGCACGATCTCGACCAGGGGAGCACATCATGGCCACGCCCATCACGGTTGAGGCGACCGGCACCGCGGTCCGCCTCGTCGACATCCACAAGACCTACCCGGGCCGCGAGCCCGTCCACGCCCTGCGCGGGGTGTCACTGGAGCTGCTCGCCGGCTCCGTGACCGCCGTCGTCGGCCAGTCCGGCTCGGGCAAGTCGACCCTGCTGAACTGCGCGGCGGGGCTCGACACCCCGAGCCGCGGCTCGGTCGTCGTCGGCGGTCATGACCTCACGACCCTGCGACCCGACGACCTCACCCGGTTCCGCCGCGAGCACGTCGGCTTCGTCTTCCAGGCCTACAACCTCATCGGACACCTGACGGCCGGCGAGAACGTGCGGCTGCCGCTCGTGCTCGCCGGCCGCCCGGTCGACCCGGCGTGGGAGTCGGCGCTGCTGGAGTTCCTCGGCGTGCCGCACCTCATGGACCGGCTGCCGGGCGAGCTGTCCGGCGGCCAGGCCCAGCGCGTCGCGATCGCCCGGGCGCTCGTCACGCGGCCCGCCGTCGTCTTCGCCGACGAGCCCACGGGCGCGCTGGACTCCCGGACCGGGGCCGCGGTGCTCCAGGTGCTGCGGGACACGGCCCGCGAGCTCGGGCAGACCGTCGTCATCGTGACGCACGACGCGGGGGTCGCCGCAGCGGCAGAGCGGGTCGTCGTCCTCGCGGACGGGCTGGTCGTCGACCAGCTCGAGCACCCCACCGCTGAGCGGGTCACCGCCAGCCTCCTCCTCACGAAGGGCCGGTGAGCACGATGTGGCAGCTCGCGTCCTCGGGCGTCCGCGCCCACCGCGGGGCCTTCGCCGGCACCGCCGTCGTCCTGGCCGTCGCCGCGGCCGTCCTCGCCATCACGGGCGTGCTCTTCGAGTCAGGCCTGCGCCTGCAGGGCGAGGGGGACGCGTCCGCCGGAGGCCTCCTGGTCTCCCTCTCGACCTCCTACGCCGGCACGCTGATCGTCGTCGTGGTGATGGTCGTCGCGGCGACCGTCAGCCTCGCGCTGCGCAGCCGTCGCCGTGAGTTCGCGCTGCTGCGCGCGGTCGGCGCCACCCCGTCGCAGGTGCGGCGCTCCGTCACCCTCGAGGTGGCCGTCGTGTCGCTCGTCGCCGCCCCGCTGGGCGCGGTCGCCGGGCTGTTCGGCGCCCGGCTCCTCGACCCGGTGCTCGTCCGCAGCGAGATGGTCGCGCCCGACTTCGCGTCGCACCTCTCGCCGCTGCCCGTCCTGGCCGCCGTCGCGCTGATCGCGGTCACCGCGGTGCCCGTGGGCCGGCTCGGCGCCCGGGAGGCGGCACGCATCGCACCGACCGCGGCGCTCCAGCAGAGCGCCGTCGAGGACCGCCACGTGGGGCTCGGCCGCCGGATCACCGCCCTGGTGATGACCCTCGGCGGCCTGGCCATGGCGTTCAGCCCGCTGTGGATCCCCGGCACGACCGGGAGCGCGGCGGCGTCCCTGTCGGCGTTCCTGCTCATCGGCGCCGCGGCGCTCGCGGGGCCCGTCCTCGTCGGCTGGATCTTCGACCGCGTGGCTCGGGCGCACCCGTCCGGTGGCCGCCCGGCCACGATGCTCGCGGTCCGCAACGTGCGCGGCTTCTCCCGGCGGCTCACGACCGTCGTCGTGCCGCTCGCACTGGTCGTCTCCGCGGCCACCATCCAGACCAGCGTGGACCGGGCCATGACGACCGCCATCGAGCAGGAGTTCGTCGCGGCCGTCGCCACGGACCTCGTCGTCACACCGACCGAGGACGCCACGCAGGACCTGGCCGCGCAGGTCGCCGCCGCGCCCGGCGTCGAGGCGGCCGTCCCGCTCGGGACCCTCCCGGGAGAGGTCCGCAGCGTGGACGACGGCGCGGAGACCTGGGAGGCGGCTGCTCTGCGGGTCGTGCCCGCCGACACCGCTGCGCTCGACCCCGACGTGGTGAAGGGCTCTCTCGCCGACATCGACGCCCCGGACACGGTGGCCGTCAGCAGCGACACGGCGTACACG
>NZ_JADGMY010000034.1 GCF_015234515.1 Cellulomonas sp. | reverse complement strand
ACGCTGGTGCTCGTCGACCCGGATCATGGCGAAAGGCTAGCCGCCCACGGGCCGGAGGGGAGGAACCGCAATACCACCTCACCCGGATCGCTAAGGCGAACCGGGTTGTCCCCGGTCGCTCCACTCCTCGCGGGTCGCGCGTGACGATCCCGTGGAGAGCGGATCTCACGGGCCGAGCAGCGCCAACGGCACCACCGCGACGCCGTCGGCCCGCCGGTACGCGTCACGGCCGGTCGTCACCAGGACCATGTCCGTCAGGGCGTCACCGAGCCGCTCCTTGAGCCAGAGCAGGTGGCGGACGTCCCGGGCGGTCGGCGCGGCCGTCATCTTGACCTCGACGGCCACCAGCCGCCGCCCGCGTCCTTCGACGAGGAAGTCGACCTCGTGCTCGCCTCCTCGGGTGCGCAGGTGGGAGACACGGGCGTCCGCCGCCTGCGCGAACACCCGGAGCGTGAGCGCCACGAGGGACTCGAAGAACCCGCCGAGCAGCGTCCCGTCGCGTTGCACCTGCACCCGGCCGACCTGTCCGCGGATCAGGGCGTCGGCGTCGACGTCGAGCAGCACCGCAGCGAGGGCCGGGTCGGCGAGGAAGTGCTTGGGCGCCGCCACGAGCCGCGTGAGGCCGGCGCCGGGGAGGGCGTCCCAGGCCGGGACGGGGTCGTAGACCCAGATGCGCTCGAGAGTGTCGCGGTACGGCTGGACCGTGGCCCGCGACGGTGGGTCGGCGTGGCCGGCCGCGGCCGCGTCCCGGATCGTCTCGTACGAGGCCGTCGTCCCGGATGCCGCCGCCAGGGCTCGCATCCACCGACGGAGGCCAAATGGATTGCGCACCTCCCGTCCTGCTTCCGGAAAGTCCCGGTCGACGATCCTGTCGACGTACCCCTCGAGCAGTGCGCGGCGTGGTCGCGCGCTCACGGCCTGCATGCCCGGGAACCCCCCGCCGACGATCGCGTCGGCGTAGTCCTCGAGCACGCGGCTCGACGTCCCGCCGATGCCGTCGCGGCCGGCGAGCAGCGCGGCGAGCGACACCGTGGTGGGGCCCCATCCGCGTTCGGGGAGCGTCAGCGGGCGCATCCGGAGGGTGACGACGCGTCCCGCCCCGGAGTGCGTCGCAGGTGAGTCGGGCGACGCCGACCCGGTGAGGAGGAAGCTCCCGGCGCCCGCACCGTCGTCGACCGCGCGACGGACCGCGTCCCAGGTCGCCGGCAGCCGCTGCCACTCGTCCACGAGCACCGGCGGGTCGGCCCGGCCGAGACGCCCGAGGTCGGCGCGGACGATCGCCAGGTCCGCCTCGTCGTCGAGGCGCAGCACCGTGCGAGCACGCCGAGATGCCGTGGCGGTCTTGCCGACTCCTTTCGGGCCGTCGATCGCGATGGCGGGGAGCTCGTCCAGGTACTCGTCGAGCTGGACGTCGACGATCCGCTCCCGGTAGAGCGTCCTCGCTGGTGACATGCCTCAACGCTACTGTTTGCCGGACGACAAGGCTACTGTTTGCCGGGACTCTAGGCTCCGGTATGCCGAGCCCGGCACCCGGACGACCGCCCACCTGGTGGGACGGATCCGCCGCGAGACCGGGCCTGGGCGTCGCACCGGCGTCGATGAGCGAGCTAGGCCCGGTCTCGTCCGGGTCAGCGCCCGTGGACCGGGCCGGTCGTCGTCGACAGCGGGCTGCCCGTGGCGCCGTGACGGGCCATCACGACCTCCGCCAGGATCGACAGCGCGACCTCCTCGGGCGTCGAGCCGCCCAGGTCCAGGCCGATCGGCGAGCGCAGCCGCGCGAGTGCCGCACCTGGCACCCCGGCCGCGCGCAGCGCCTCGACGCGCCGCGTGTGCGTCGAGCGCGAGCCCATCGCCCCCACGTACCGCGCCGGCGACGCCAGCGCGGTCACCAGGGTCGGGACGTCGACCCGCTGGTCGTGCGTCAGGACGACGACGGCGTGCGCGGCCGTCAGCGGGTGCGCCGCGAGCCACCGGTCGGGCCAGTCGCGGACGACCGCGTAGGCGTCACCGAACCGCTCCTTCGTCGCGAACAGCGGTCGCTGGTCGAGGACGGTGACCGCGAACCCGCACCCGGCGGCCAGCCGCGTGAGCGCGACCGCGTGCTCCCCCGCGCCGACGACGAGCAGCGGGTGCGCGGCCGGCGTGCGCAGCGTGACCAGCGGCTCGTCGGTGCAGACGCGGCCGGCGCCGTCGAGCGCGACGCACGCGTCCAGCCCCTCGGCCGCCCGCCGCAGCTGGTGCAACGCACCCGCCGGTAGCGCCGACACCTCGTGCACCAGCACCGTGATCGTGCCGCCGCACATCAGGCCCGGCTCGCCCAGGTCGTCGCCGACCCCGTACGACGTGACGTGGGCCGGGCCGCCGTCGAGCACCCCCCGGCAGCGCTCGACGAGGTCCGACTCCACGCATCCGCCCGACACGCTGCCCGCCACGGTCCCGTCGGACCCGACGACGAACGACGACCCGACCGCGCGCGGCGCGCTGCCCTCGACCCGCACGACCGTCGCCGCCACGACGCGCTGACCGGCGTCGAGGCGGCGGCAGATGTCCGCGGCCTGGTCCAGCATCCTCGCGACGCTACGAGACATTTGTTTCGAGAACGGCGCGCGAGGGTAACCGCGCCGAAACAGCACACCCGCACTCTCGACGCAGGACGACGAGAGGAGCCGCCATGTCGATCACAGTGGAACCCGTGGGTGCCACCCGCCCCGCCCGCGCACCGCGCGACCGGGCGGTCGACGCCCGTGACGCCGACGCCCGCTGGCTGCGTCGCGCCGTGGACGTGGCGTCCGCCAACGTCGCCGAGGGCGGCGGCCCGTTCGGCGCCGTCGTGGTCGCGGGAGACGTCGAGGTGGGCGTCGGCGCCAACCGCGTCACGCGCGACCTCGACCCGACCGCGCACGCCGAGGTCCAGGCGATCCGCGCCGCGTGCCGTGCCGCCGGCAGGTTCTCGCTCGAGGGCATGACGCTCTACACGTCCTGCGAGCCGTGCCCGATGTGCCTCGCGGCGTGCCTGTGGGCGCGGCTGGACCGCGTGGTGTTCTGCGCGGACCGGGACGACGCGAGCAGCGCCGGCTTCGACGACTCGGCGTTCTACGACCTGCTGGCGAGGGACCGCGACACGTGGGACCGCACGCGCGTGCAGGAGCTGCGGCTGCCGGAGCGCACGCGCCCGTTCGACGCGTGGCGCGCGCAGACGGCGCGCACGGCCTACTGAGTCCGTCCCTCCTGGCCCCGCCAGAGGGCCTGGCGTCGTCCGATACCGAACCGTGACCCCCGCCGCTCGTCGTTTACACCTGGGACACGCACCGCGACACAGCCCGACACGCCGCGTCCGTAGCGTCACCGCGCGCAACACCTGTTTCACCGCCGCGCGCGTGCCGTGCGCGCCCGTCCCCCAGATGGAGTGCCGATGACCCAGCCCCAGCACCCCCGGCGCGCGCGCCGCGCGCGTCTCGCCACCGCGGGCGTCGCCCTCGCTCTCGTCCTCGCCGCCTGCTCGTCGGGCGCCGACGCCGAGACGGGTGACGACGCGAGCGCGGACACCGCCGACCACGGCGCCATCACGGTCCAGCTCTCGTGGATCAAGAACGCGGAGTTCGCGGGCGAGTTCTTCGCCGACAGCAAGGGCTACTTCACCGACGCGGGCTTCAGCTCGGTGACCCTCAACGCCGGCCCGGGCGCCACGGAGTCCATCGTGCTGTCCGGCGGCGCCGACTTCGGGCTGTCGAACGCGATCTCGGTCGGCCAGGTCGTCGCGGAGGAGGACGCGCCGCTGAAGATCGTCGGCACGACGTTCCAGAAGAACCCGTTCACGATCCTGTCGCTGAAGGACGGCGCGGACATCGCGACGCCCGAGGACCTCAAGGGCAAGAAGATCGGTGTCCAGGCCGGCCCCAACGAGGCCCTGTTCGACGCCCTCCTGGCGATCAACGAGATCGACCCGGCGGAGGTCACCAAGGTGCCCGTCGAGTACGACCCGTCACCGCTCGTCAACGGCGAGGTCGACGGCTTCCTCGCGTACGTGACCAACGAGGCCATCACGGTCGAGGCCGAGGGCAACCCGGTCACCAACCTGCTGTTCGCGGACAACGGGCTGCCGTTCGTCGCCGAGTCCGTCGTGACGACGCAGGAGATGATCGCGAACGAGCCGGAGAAGGTGAAGGCGTTCCTCGCCGCGGAGATCCGCGGGTGGAAGGACGCCGTCGCGGACCCCGAGGAGGGTGCGCGCCTCGCCGTCGAGGAGTACGGGGCCGATCTCGAGCTGGACCTGGAGAAGGAGGTCCAGCAGGCCACGATCCAGATCGACCTGATCGTGACCGACGAGACGAAGGAGAACGGCTTGTTCACCATCTCCGACGACCTCATCGAGCAGAACCTCCGGACGCTCGCCGCGGCCGGCATCGAGCTCGAGGCCGACGACCTGTTCGACCTCTCGCTGCTCACCGAGCTGCTCGAGGAGCAGCCGGACCTGGCGAAGTGAGCCGACGTTGACGAACGTGCAGCACGACGCCGGTGCCCGGCGGACCCCCACGGGTCCGCTGGGCACCGGCGTGCGCCTCGACGGCCTGGGCAAGACGTTCACGACGGGTCGCCGCCACGTCACCGCGCTCCAGGACACGACGCTGTTCACCGACAAGGGCAGCTTCCTGTCGCTGCTCGGCCCGTCGGGGTGCGGCAAGTCGACGATCCTGCGCATCCTCGCCGGGCTCGAGGAGCCCACCACGGGGACGGCGCTCGTCGAGGGCCGCACCCCCGTCGAGCTGCGGGCCGAGCACGCGCTCGGCATCGCCTTCCAGGACTCGGCGCTGCTGCCGTGGCGCAGCGTCGAGGCCAACATCCGCCTGCCCTTCGAGGTCGCGGGCGCGCCCGTCGACCGCGCGCTCGTCGCCGACCTCGTGCGGCTCGTCGGGCTCGAGGGGTTCGAGAAGGCGAAGCCCGCGCAGCTCTCGGGCGGCATGCGCCAGCGCGTCTCGATCGCGCGAGCGCTCGTCGTGCAGCCGTCGGTCCTGCTGCTCGACGAGCCGTTCGGTGCCCTGGACGACATGACGCGCCAGCGTCTCAACCTCGAGCTGCTGCGCATCTGGACCGAGAAGCCCGCGACCACGCTCATGGTCACGCACGGCATCTCGGAGGCGATCTTCCTCTCGGACCAGGTCGCGGTGATGAGCGCGCGGCCCGGGCGCGTCAAGGAGGTCCTCGACGTCGACCTCCCGCGCCCGCGCAGGCCGGAGATGATGCGCACCCCGGAGTTCCACGCGCTGCACGACCACGCCTCGGAGCTCCTGTTCGGCGGCGGGGCGGACGCGTGAGCGTCGTGACGGGCGAGGTGGGGATGCCCGACGCGAGCTCCGCCGTCCCACGCCGGACGACCCGGGGCGTCCGCGCGCTGGCCCGCCGCTGGGCGCCCGGTGCGGCCGGCGTCGTCGGGATCATCGCGGTCTGGTGGCTCGCCGCCGCCACCGTCCTGGCCGGAACCACGATGCCGACACCCTTGGGCGTCGCGCGGGGCTTCGTCGACGACGGCCTCGGGTTCTACGTCACCCACCTGTCGATCACGCTCGAGGAGGCCGCCCGCGGCTTCGTCGTCGGCAACGGCCTGGCGCTGCTGCTGGCGTCGCTGGTGCTGCTGGTGCCGGCGCTCGAGCGGCTGATCATGCAGGTCGCGGTCATCAGCTACTGCCTGCCGCTGGTCGCGATCACCCCGATCCTCTACATCGTCATCGGGCCACCGCCGTCGGGCGAGCCGTCCGGCACGGCCGTCGTCCTCGCGGCGCTCTCGGTGTTCTTCACGACGGTCGTCGGTGCGGTGCTGGGCTTCCGGTCGGCCGACCTGGCGAGCCTCGACGTCGTGACCGTCTTCGGCGGCGGCCGGTGGCAGCAGCTCGTGCGGGTCCGGCTCGTCGCGGCGCTGCCCGGCATCATCGGCGCGCTGCAGGTCGCCGCGCCCGCCGCCCTGCTCGGCGCGATCCTCGGCGAGTACATCGGCGGTGTCGACCGGGGCGTGGGGCCCGCGCTCGTCAACGCCGGGCAGTCGCTCAACGGCGAGCGGGCCTGGGGCATCGCCCTGGTGTGCGCCGTGGTCGCGGGCGCGGGCTACGCGCTGTTCGCCGTGCTCGCGCGCGTCGTCACGCCGTGGTCGGCTGGCGGCGGCGCGGCCGGGGGCGCGTCGTGAGCGCGCCGGCCACGGCCGCCGGGGCTCCCGTGGTGGAGCCCCGCACCTCCGCCATCCCGGACGCACCGCGCACGCACCCCGCGTGGCGACGCGTCGGCCGCGTCCTGCTCGACGCGGCCGCGACGACCGCCGTCGTGCTGATCGCGTGGACGACGCTGCTCGCCGTGCTCGACGTCTCGCCGTACGTCGGCAAGGGGCCGGCGCAGGTGTGGGAGTACCTCGTGACCGACGCCGAGGCGGGCGAGCACCGCACGGAGGTCCTGGGGCTGCTGGGCGTGACGCTCACGGACGCGTCGATCGGCTTCGTCGTCGGGATGGTGGCGGCACTCGTGCTGTCCGCCGCGATCGTGCTGTCCCGTACCGCGGAGGGCGCGATCATGCCGGTCGCGATGCTGCTGCGCTCCGTGCCGCTCATCGCGCTCGCGCCGATCATCGTGCTGCTGGTCGGGCGGGGGGTCGCGTCGGTCGCCGTGATGAGCGGGATCGTGGTGCTGTTCCCCGCGCTGGTGACCATCGTGCTGGGGCTGCGCTCGGCGTCCCCGCAGATGCGTGACGTGGTGACCGTCCTGGGCGGCGGGCCGCGGACCGTGCTGCGCCTCGTGCAGCTGCCCGCGGCACTCCCGGCGGTCTTCGCGGCCGTCCGGATCTCCGTGCCGGGCGCGATCACGGGCGCGCTCATCGCCGAGTGGCTCGCCACCGGCGGCGGCATCGGGTACGGCGTCGTGTCCGCCGTCGGCCGTGCTCAGAACACCAAGGTGTGGGCGCTGGTCGTCGTCGTCACCCTCGCGTCCCTCGTCCTGTACACGATCGCGCAGCTGCTGGAGCAGTGGGTGCTCGCGCGGTTCGGGCCGTCGGCCGGGCGTGCCTGAACCGCTGCTGGGGCTCGTCCTGGCCGCGGGGGCCGGGACGCGCATGGGCCGGCCCAAGGCGCTGTGCGTGACGCCCGCGGGCGTGCCGTGGCTGTGGCGCGCGCACGACGCGCTGCTCGGCGGCGGGTGCGCCCGCGTCCGTGTCGTCCTCGGTGCGGCGGCGGACGAGGCGCGCGCGCTCGTGCCGCCGGGCGCCGAGGTCGTCGTGGCGTCGGAGTGGGCGGCCGGCCTGGGCGCGTCCCTCGCGGCGGGACTCGCCGGCTCCCCCGGCGACGTGGCCGTCGTCGTCACCCTCGTCGACCTGCCCGACCTCGACGACCGCGCGGTGGCCCGCGTGACCGCCGCTCGCGTCGGGCCGCGTGACCTGCGCCGCGCGGTCTTCGGCGGTGCGCCGGGCCACCCCGTGCTCATCGGCCGGGACCACTGGGCCCCGCTGCGCGACCACCTGCACGGTGACGCGGGCGCGCGCGGCTACCTCCTGGCGCACCCGCCCGTCGACGTCGACTGCACCGACCTGCCCGGCGGCCGCGACCGCGACACCCCGGACTGACCCCGAACGCACGCGCGTGTCGGACGTCGCCGCTACGCTCGCGCAGGTCAGGTCCTCGCCCTTGCCCCCGGCCCCGCGGAGCGTCATGGTCGACCAGCAACCCGCCGACACGGCGCGTCGCGCCCACCCGCGCGCGCGCCCCCCGCGCGTGGCCGCGTTCTTCGACCTCGACAAGACGATCATCGCGACGTCGTCGGCCACCGCCTTCTCCCGCGGCTTCCTCGCCGAGGGTCTGCTGACCCGACGCTCGGTGGTGGCGTCCGCGTACGCGCAGCTCGCCTACCTCCTCGGCGGTGCGGGCGAGACGTCGACGGAACGCCTGCGCGCGACCCTCTCCCGGTCCGTCGTGGGGTGGGACGTCGAGCAGGTGTCGACGATCGTGCGCGCGACGCTGCACGAGTCGATCGACCCGACCGTCTACGCCGAGGCCGTCGAGCTCATCGCCACCCACCACGCCGCCGGCCACGACGTCGTGGTGGTGTCCGCGTCCGGCACCGAGGTCGTCGAGCCGATCGCGCAGATGCTCGGCGCCGACGCGGTCATCGCGACCCGGATGGGCGTGGCGGACGGCCGCTACACGGGCGCGATCGACTTCTACGCGTACGGCGAGAACAAGGCAGTCGCCATCCGCGAGCTCGCGGAGACCCGCGGGTACGACCTCGCCGCCTGCTCCGCGTACTCCGACTCCGTCACCGACGCGCCGATGCTGGCGGCCGTCGGCCACGCGCACGTGGTGAACCCGGACCGCGCGCTGCGTCGCCTGGCCGCCGACCACGGCTGGGACGTGCTGACCTTCCGCCGGCCCGTGCCGCTGCGCCGGCTGGACGCTCAGGTGCGCGTGACGACCGGCGCGGTCCTCACAGGGGTGGCCCTGGTCGCGCTGGCGCTGGTGTGGTGGCGACGGCGCTCGCGGTCCGCCTGACGGTACGCAGATCTCGACATCCGGCCGACAAAACGTCCCTGACCTGGCAATACACCCGCGACAGTTGCCCGTGCGCGTGGCCCGGGTGTAGGACAGGACCACAACTGAACGACCGAGGGAGCACCCACGGGCGGAGTGGCCCACCTATGGGCAGGTCGACCGGGCTGGCCCCGGAGCGAACCATGATGTTGCCCGCTTTGATCACTCCACGTCGGTCCTCAGTGCGGCGGCGGCGTCCCGAGGGGCGCCGCCGTCCGTTTCCGTGCCCGAGGACGACGACGCTGACCTAAGCGCGCCGCCCCGCGAGCACCTCGTCGGCCACGCGCCGCGCGTGACCGGCCCCACCGACGACGGCCTGCCCGTACGCGACCACCCACTGCGCGACGGCGTCGGCCTCACCCGTCGCGTACCGCGCGGCCGCGGCGAGGTACACCGACGGCCCCTCCTGCCACACGACCTCCGGCAGCACCGAGCCCGTCGGGTCGAGCCCCGTGCGCGCCCCCACCAGGCGCGCGGCCGCACGCGCGACGACGCCGTTGGCCCCCGCGAACGGCCGGGCCGTCAACAGCTCCGCATGCACCACCGCCGCGACGACGAGGGCCGGCGCCCGGGTGGCCGCGGCGTCGCGCAGCACACCCGTGACGCGCGCCGCCGCCACCTCGGCTGCCGGCGCCGCCCCGAGTCCGCGCAGGTCGCCGGGAGGTCCGCTGCGCGGCCGCCCGACCTCATCGGCCGGCAGCACGTCGGCCGCGGCGGCGGCGTGCAGCCGCGCCAGCACCTGCGGCAGCGGGGCGCCCGGTCCCGGGTCACGCGACCCGAGTGCCGGGAGCTGCGCCTCGACGACCGCCTGCGCGCGCAGCGCACCCGCAGCGACCGCGTCGACGCCCCCGGCGGGTGCCGCCGTGCCGGTCGCCCAGGCGCGCAGCGCCTCGACGCCGACGGGCGCACCGTCGAGCGCTGCCGAGGCCGCCGCCGCCCGCAGGCCCGCCTCGGCCCGCACCTCACGCCACCGACGCCGGAACGCCTCGTGCCAGCGCAGCTCCTCGCACGCCGCGCGCGCGAGGTCCACCGCGGCAGCCACGCCCGGCAGCCCGGCGACGGCCGCGAGCGCGTCGGCGGGCGGGCACCCGTGCGCGCCACCCGGCCCGATCGCGTGCGGCGAGCCGCTCATGCGGTGAACAGCGCCTCGCCGCGCGCGGGCAGCGCCGCGGCGACGCGGGCGGACATCGACGCCTCCATCACCGGCAGCGCGTCGAGGTCGAACCACCGGGCGTCGGTGTTCTCACCGTCGGCCGGGAAGGGGTCGCCCGAGACCCAGCGGCACCGGAACGTCAGGTCCACGTACTGCGCCCGGTCGCCGTTGTCGTACACCACGGGCCCGACGACGCCCACCTGCGCGAGCCGCTGCACCGTCGCGACGACGTCGGCCTCCTCGAGCACCTCGCGCACGGCGGCGACGGCCGGCTCCTCCCCCGGGTCGACGATCCCCGTCACGGGCGTCCACTCACCGGTGTCGGACCGGCGCACGAGCAGCAGCTGCGGGCGCGGCCCGTCCTCGCGCAGCACGACCGCGGTCACGCCCGGCAACCAGAGCAGGTCGTGCCCCACACGCTCACGCAGGGCCAGGACGAAGGGAGGGACGGGCACGCGCCGATGCTACGCGCCGGCCACCGGCCCCCGGCCCACACCGAGCGCGACCACGTCCACGGGGCGTCGAAGGGCGACACCGGCCCTCGAACCACCACAATGGCCCCATGGTCTCCGCGCCGTCCGTGTCGTCGTCCATCACCGCCCGGCTGGAGGTGCAGGCCCGGCCCACCGCCGTCTCGGACCTCACCACGGCCATCGAGCGCGCCGGGGGGATCGTCACCGCGCTGGACGTGACGGCGTCCTTCCACGAGACCATGACGGTCGACGTCACGTGCGCGACCCGCGACACCGCGCACGCGGCCGACGTGGTCAGCGCCCTCGAGGGCCTCGACGGTGTGGTGGTCCAGCGGGTCTCCGACCGGACGTTCCTCATGCACCTGGGCGGCAAGCTGTCCATCGAGTCGAAGGTGCCGCTGCGCAACCGGGACGACCTGTCGATGGCGTACACCCCGGGGGTCGCGCGCGTCTGCCAGGCCATCGCCGACCACCCCGAGGACGCGCGCCGCCTGACGATCAAGCGCAACACCATCGCGGTCGTCACGGACGGCACGGCCGTGCTGGGCATGGGTGACATCGGGCCGCTGGCTGCGCTGCCCGTCATGGAGGGCAAGGCCGTGCTCTTCAAGCGGTTCGCGGACATCGACGCCTTCCCCATCTGCCTGGACACCACGGACGTCGACCGCATCGTCGAGACGGTGGTGGCCATCGCGCCGGTGTTCGCGGGGATCAACCTCGAGGACATCTCGGCGCCACGCTGCTTCGAGATCGAACGTCGGCTGCGCGAGCGGCTTGACATCCCGGTCTTCCACGACGACCAGCACGGCACGGCGATCGTGGTGGTCGCGGCGCTGGAGAACGCCCTGCAGGTCGTCGGCAAGCGGATCGGTGAGGTGCGCGTCGTGATGTCGGGCGCCGGGGCGGCGGGGACCGCCGTGCTCAAGCTGCTGCTGGCCGCGGGCGCACGGGACGTCGTCGTCGCCGACGTCGACGGCGTGATCCACCGTGACCGGCCCGGCCTGAGCCCCGCGCTGCGCTGGACCGCCGAGGCGACCAACCAGCGCGGCGTCACGGGCACGTTGCGGGACGCGGTCGCCGGCGCGGACGTCTTCATCGGCCTGTCCGCGCCCGACGTCATCACCGGTGACGACGTCGCCCGGATGGCACCCGACTCGATCGTGTTCGCCCTCGCCAACCCCCGCCCCGAGGTCGACCCGGACGACGCGGCGCGTCACGCGGCGGTCGTGGGCACGGGTCGCTCGGACTTCGCGAACCAGATCAACAACGTGCTGGCGTTCCCCGGCGTGTTCCGCGGGCTGCTCGACGCACAGTCCCGCTCGGTGACGGAGTCGATGCTGCTCGCCGCGGCGCGCGCGCTGGCGTCCGTCGTCCACCCGGACGAGCTCAACCCCACCTACATCGTGCCCAGCGTCTTCAACCCCGAGGCGACCACCGCGGTGGCCGCCGCCGTCCGCGCCGCGGCGGAGGCGGAGGCCGGTGGCGCGTCCGCCCGGGCCGACACCGGCGCGATCGCCACGGTCCGCGCCGCCCGCCCCTGAACGCACGCGACCCCGGCGAGGAGTCCTCGCCGGGGTCGCGCCCTGTCGTGGCTCCCGGCGGCCGTGCCGCCCGCCGGGGCGCGTCGTGGTCAGCCCTTGACGGAGCCGAGCATGATGCCGGACACGAAGTACCGCTGGACGAACGGGTAGATGCACAGGATCGGGATGATCGTGAGGATCATCGTCACGGCCTGGATGTTCGCCGAGATCGCCTCCTTGGTGGAGCCGGCGGCCGCCGCACCCTGGGAGGCGGCCGACGAGGCGCCCGCGATCATGTTGCGCAGGTACAGCGTCACCGGGAACAGCTCCTGCTTGTCCAGGTAGAGGAACGCGGCGAACCAGTCGTTCCAGATCGCCACCGAGTAGAAGAGGATCATCGTGGCGATCACCGCCTTCGACAGCGGCAGCACGATCCGACGGAAGATCCCCCACCAGCCGAGCCCGTCGATCTGCGCGGCCTCCTCCAGCTCGGAGGCCATGTTCTCGAAGAACGACTTCATGACCAGCAGGTTGAACACCGAGATCGCCCCCGGCAGGACGACGGCCCACATCGTGTTCTTCAGACCGAGGGTCTGGATCAGCACGTAGTTGGGGATCAGGCCGCCGTTGAAGAACATCGTGAAGACGGCGATGCCGATCAGCACGTTGCGCCCGCGCAGGTTCTTCCTCGCCAGCACGAACGCCAGGAGCGTGGTGAGCACCATGGCGATCGTGGTCCCGACGAGCGTGTAGACCACGGTGTTGCGGTACGACGACCAGAAGAGGTCGTTCGCGATGACGACCTTGTACGTGTCGAGGTTGAAGCCGATCGGCCAGACGTTGACCAGCCCCGCCTTGACGGCGCCCGCGCTGCTGAAGGACTGCGCGAGGACCGTGACGAACGGGTACAGCATGAGGCCGCACAGCAGCACGAGGAACGTGCCGTTGAACCAGGTGAAGGCCTTGTATCCCTTCGAGTCCCGGGGGCCGACGGGCTTTCCGCCCACGGCGTCCGGGCCCGCTGTCAGGGCGCTCTGAGTCACCACAGGCTTGCTCCCACCACTCGGCGCGACAGGAAGTTCGCGGAGAGGATCATCACGAGGCCGATGATCGCCTGGAACAGGCCGATGGCCGTCGCGTAGCTGAAGTTGTTGGACACGAGACCCACGCGGTAGAGGTACGTCGAGACGACGTCACCGGTGGCGTAGGTCAGCGGGTTGTACAGGAGGAGGACCTTCTCGAACCCGACGTTGAGGAACAGGCCGATGTTGAGGATGAGCAGCGTGATCATCGTCGGCCGGATGCCCGGCAGCGTGACGTGCCACGTCTGGCGCAGCCGGCCGGCGCCGTCGATGCGGGCGGCCTCGTACAGCGAGGCGTCCACCGTGGTCAGGGCGGCGAGGTAGAGGATCGTCCCCCAGCCGACGGTCTGCCAGATCTCGGAGCCGACGTAGACCGTGCGGAACCACTCGGCGCGCTGCAGGAACGGGATCGCGTCCCCGCCCGTCGCCTCGATGAGCTGGTTGACGGTGCCCTGCAGCGACAGCAGCTGCATGACCATGCCGACGACGATGACCACCGACAGGAAGTGCGGCAGGTAGGAGATCGACTGGATCACGCGCTTGAAGGCCGTCTTGCGGACCTCGTTGAGCAACAGCGCGAGGACGATCGGGAGCGGGAAGCAGAAGAGCAGCGTGAGGCCGCCGAGGATGACGGTGTTGCCGAAGACGTTCCAGAAGTTCGGGTCGTTGAGGAACAGCTGGATGTACCGCATGCCGACCCACTCGTCACCGAAGACGCTGCCGCCGGGTCGGAATCGGCGGAACGCGATGATGTTGCCGAACATCGGCACGTACCGGAAGACCAGCAGGAACAGCACGGGGACCAGGGCCATCGCGTACAGGACCCAGTCTCGCCGCAGCGCGATCCGCCAGTTCACCATGCCGGTGCGCCGCCGCTGCGGCGGGACCGGCCGTTCCGGGGACGCCGCGACGGTGCCCGCGGGCGGCGTCGTCGTCGCGAGGGCGTCGCCCGTCGCATGAGCTGCGCTCATGTCTCACTCCTTCGTGAGCGGGATCGGAGGCCCGGTGGGCCGGCCCCGTCGCAGGGACCGGCCCACCGTGCCGGGTGGAGCGTCAGCTCAGGATCAGCTGTTGGCCCGCTCGTAGGCCCCGTTGATGAGGTCCATGTAGCCCGACAGGCCCTGGCCCTCCAGGCCGCTCACGTAGTCGTCCCACTCCGACAGGTCGCGCTGCCCGAGGATGAAGGCGAGCGTCGCCGTGTCGACCGTGTCCTTCAGCGGCGTGCCGAGCAGCGAGGACTGCTCGAGCTCCGCCTCGTCCAGCGGGTGCGGCGGGAACGGGTCGCGCGGCGTCCGGGTCTCCTGGATGGCCTCGATGTAGTCGACGTACGCCGGGGTGTTGTAGGACATCTTCAGCTCGACGGACTCGGTGGAGCCGGTGAGCACGTCGTTCGCGAAGCCGAGGTCCTTCTTGAGGTCGATCGTCCCCGACGGGTTGAGGTTGAGCTGCTTCAGCGTGTACTCCGGGTTGAGGGTGTACTTGCCCTCGGCGTCCTTCGTGTAGTGCTTGTCCTCGACGCCCCACTGGATCAGCTCACGGGCCTCGGGGTTGTAGTACAGCCAGTCCGTGAAGTGCAGCAGGTCGCAGAAGTTCTCGTCCTTCGCGGCGTCAGCCGTGAGCATGAAGCCGTTCCAGAAGTTGCGCGGCTCGACCATCTGGCCGGCCGGGCCGCCCGGGGGCGCGATCTGGACGAGCTCGTAGTCCGTGACACCGGCCGCGTCGAGCGCCGTGGCGAACTCCTGGACGGTCCACGAGCCACCGGAGGCCGCGAAGACCTTCTCGGACGCGACCTTCTCGGTCACCGTGCCGCCGCCGCTGTCAGCCGCGGTGAAGGACTCGGTGTCGAGCAGGCCCTTCTCGGTCAGCCCGTTGAAGTAGGTGAGCATGTCCCTGTAGCCGTCGGTGGTACCGGCGTACACGAACTCACCGGCCTTCTCGTCCCACCACGCGCCGTCGCCGAAGCCCCAGCCCGCGACCGTGCCGAAGGCGTGCGCCGCGTAGTTGGTGATCGCCCCACCCTCGAAGCCGTCGGCCAGCGGCGTGGACTCCGGGTACTTGGCCTTGATGAGCTCGAGGCCCTTCTGCAGGTCCTCCCACGTCTCCGGGACCGGCGCACCGACCTCGTCGAAGACGTCCTTGCGGATGATCATCGAGAACATGGGGACCGAGACCTCGTGCAGGCCCGGCGTCATGTAGTACTTGCCGTCGTCCTGGCGCAGGTCCTCGACCATGTCGACGAGGTCCCACTCCTCGGTGTACTTCTTGAAGTTCGGCATGTAGTCCGCGTAGTCGCTCAGCGGCACGACGGCCCCGGACGCGGCGAACTGCTGCTCCTCGCCCGTGTAGATGAGCGGGATGATCTGCGGCGCGTCGCCGGCGCTGATGAGCAGCGAGCGCTTCTCCTCGTGGTCGCTGAACGGGATGTTCGTCAGCTTGAGCTTGACGTTCGTCCGCTTCTCGACCTCGTCGAAGAACTCCCACGTGTCCGTGATCGGGTAGTCCGCCCAGTCCGTCCAGAGCAGCGAGAACTCGCGCGGCTCCGCGGCCTTCCACTGCTCGTCGGCCACCGACTCGGACGAGCACTCCAGGTCCTTCGACTCACCGTCGGCGGTGGTCTCCCCGCCGTCCCCGCTGCCGCAGGCGGCAAGCGCCAGCGCACCCACCAGCGTCAGCGCACCGGCGGCTCGCGCCGAGCGCGTCCGCCGTCCTGCCAGGTTTCCCGCACGTGCCATCAGGGCTCTCCTCTTCGAGATCCGTCCCAGGCCACGACCCGGGCGTTGGAGCAGGGAACGAGCACCGGCGACCCCGCCCGATCTGCGGTCCGTCGTCGGCCCGGCGGACCGCCGGCATCGTCGCCGGCGGCACGTCGGATTCATCGCGACATGTACCGAGTATTAACGATACAGCCGTTGATGTGTCGGGACGCTAGGCGTCAAGGCAGTGCACAGTCAAGAACCTGCGATAACGAACAGATGACGACCGCTCGTGGGATCGCTCCCCCGCGGCGGACGCGGGCAAATGTACCGGTTCAGGCAGGTCCAGCGACCCCTTCCGAACGAGGTGCGAGGGCCCCGGACGCACGAAAGCGCCGCCGTCGCACGGGTGTGCGACGGCGGCGCGTGGCCGCGTGGTCTCAGCCGAAGAGCGCGGACGCCTTCAGGGCGGTCTGGGCGACCCCGTACGCGAGGAGCGAGCCGACCACGACCCACAGCGCGAGCGCCATGGCGCGCACCGGCGCACCCTTCACCGTGGCGACGTCCGTGGCGACGTCGTCCGTGGCGACGGACTCGTCCGCGCCCTGCTGCCGGGTGGTGGTCATCGGGTCTCCTCGGTGGTGGCGCCGACGCCCACGGGCTCGGCGGGGGTGACGACGGCGGCGTCGGCGGCAGGCTCGTGGAAGTGGGCCGCGACCGGGCGGACGAGCATGTTGGCGACGAAGCCCACGACGAGCACCGCGCACATCGTGACGAGCGACGGCAGGTACAGCTCGGCGCCCGTGACACCCTGCGCGCTGCGCGCGTCGGCGATGCCGTTGACGATGAGCGGTCCGGCGATGCCCGCCGCGGACCACGCGGTGAGCAGGCGCCCGTGGATGGCCCCGACCTCGAGCTCCCCGAAGAGGTCCTTCAGGTACGCGGGGATGGTCGCGAAGCCGCCGCCGTAGAAGCTGACGATCACGAACGTCAGGCCGACGAACAGGCCGACCGCCGAGGCGCCGACGGCCGCGAGGCACCCGTACAGCAGCGCCCCCACGCCGAGGTACATGATGTACGTCCGCTTGCGGCCGAGCTTGTCGGACGTGGTCGACCAGACGAACCGGCCGCCCATGTTCGCCAGGGACAGCAGCCCGACGAACCCGGCGGCCGTCGCGGCGGTGACCGCCGGGAAGAAGTCCTGGATCATCGGCGACGCCTGCTCGAGGATCCCGATGCCGGCCGTGACGTTGGTGAACAGCACGATCCACAGCAGGTAGAACTGCGGCGTGCGCACCGCGTTGGCGACCCGCACGTCCGCGTGCGACTGCATGCGGTTGGTGCCGGCGACGGGCGGGGTCCAGCCGTCAGGCCGCCAGCCCGGCGCCGGGACGCGGATCGTCACCGCGCCGCACGTCATGAGCACGGCGTAGATCGCCGCGAGCGTCAGCAGCGTGGGCACGATCGCCTCGGACGGCGTGGGCGCGTACGTCTCGAGCAGCTTGGCGGTCAGCGGCGAGGCGACGAGCGCACCACCCCCGAAGCCCATGATCGCCAGTCCCGTGGCGAGGCCCGGACGGTCGGGGAACCACTTGATGAGCGTCGACACCGGCGAGATGTAGCCGATGCCCAGGCCGATGCCGCCGATGAGGCCGTAGCCGAGGTACACCACCCACAGCTGGCCGAGCGAGACGCCGAGCGCCGCCACGAGGAACCCGGTCACCCAGCAGACGGCCGACAGCACCATCGCCTTGCGCGGTCCGTTGCGCTCCATCCACTTGCCGCCGAACGCCGCCGACAGGCCCAGCATGACGATCGCCATCGAGAAGATCACGGCCACCGAGGTGTGGCTGGTCCCGAACCGATCGAGCAGCGGGTTCTTGAAGACCGAGAACGCGTACACCTGTCCGATCGACAGGTGCACCGCGAGCGCAGCCGGTGGCACGAGCCACCGGTTGTAGCCGCGCGGCGCGACCGTACGACTCTTGTCCAGCCACCTCATCAGGAGTCCTCCCAGGTCAGCGCCCTGCGTTGGGCATGACGCACATCGTGGAGGGCGGTCGCTCGGGCCCCGAGGGACCAACGTCATGCCAGGGAGCGCCAACGGATGGTGCTCCCGTCTACGCCCGCGGGCCCGCGAGCGACCGCGGGGACCTAGGTCCCCCACCGCCACGGCCCGCGCGCCGCGAGGCGCACAACCGGCGGGCGCAATACCGTGGCCGAGCAGGCGTCCCCGACGCGCACCGCGACCACGAGGAGCACGCGTGAGCACCACGGACCCCCAGCGCCCCGGCGACGCCGGCGAGACGCGTGCGACGCCGAGCGAGGCCGCGGACACCGACACCGGCCGCCACGCGGTGCAGCGGCCCGCCCCCACGCCGCCCCGGCCTGCGACCGCCTCGACACCCGGGAGCGAGCGACCCGACCCCGTCGTCGCGTCCGGGCCCGCACGGACGGCGCCGCCGACCTCGACGGACGGTGCGCCCACCGCACCGGCCACACCCGGGGACTCGCCGGCCACGCCCGGTGCACCCGCACGTGACGCCACCGCCGGGGACACGCCCACCGGGGCCGGGGCCCGCGGCCGTCCGGACGACGCACCCGAGCGCCCCGAGACCGACGACGAGCTCTTCCCGGACCCCCACGCGCCGCGCACGCCGCACGCCGGTACGCACGTGCTGGGGGTGCTGGTCGGCCTGGTGCTCGCGCCGGCCGCGATCGGCCTGCTGCTGCTCGGGCAGAGCCGCATCCTCGACGTCCAGGTCGAGGGCTGGGACGCCTCGCTCGAGCTGCTCGGGATCGTGCTGGTCAGCGCGGGCGCGCTGCTCCTCGCGGCGCTGCTCGTCCTGGGCCTGTGGACGGCCGCCGTGCCCGTCACGGCGGGGCTGCTCCTCGGGGCGCTGGGAGGCATCCAGCTGTACGCGCCGGGCATCGCGCGCGCCACCACGCTCGAGGTGGTCGACGCGGACGCCTGGAGCCGGACGGCCACGCAGGTCACCGTCGCGGGCACCTCCGGCACCACCATCGCCGCGGCCGTGCTCCTGCTCGCCGGCGGTGTGGTCACCGCGCTCGCGCGGCGGCACGGCGTGCGTCTGGGCACCTTCCGCGAGCGCAACAGGACGGCCTGACGTCACCGCATCTCCGCAGCACGGTGCGCGAACCGGACCTCCGGGACTAAGGTCCCCTGACGAGACCGCACAGGTCAGCCCCACCGTCGCACCGAAGCCGCTGCGTAGGAGACAACGTGACCGAACCGTCTGCCGCCCCGCCGACCGACGCACCACCGAACTCCCCGGGCGCCCACGGCCTGGAGAACCTGCTGTCGGAGGAGCGCCGCTTCCCTCCGTCGTCCGAGTTCGCCGCCCAGGCCAACGCCACCGCCGACGCCTACGCGTGGGCGAACGCCGACCGCCCGGGGTTCTGGGCCGACCAGGCGCGCGATCTGCTGACGTGGTCGACGCCGTTCACGCAGACCCTCGACTGGTCGGACGCGCCGTTCGCCCGGTGGTTCGCCGACGGTCGCCTCAACGCCGCGTACAACGCGGTGGACCGCCATGTGGAGGAGGGCCGCGGTGACCGCGTCGCCCTGCACTTCGAGGGCGAGGGCGGTGACACCCGCACCCTGACCTACGCCGACCTGCTGCGCGAGGTGTCACGGGCGGCCAACGCGATGACCGCGCTGGGCGTCCGCACGGGCGACCGGGTGGCGATCTACCTGCCGCTGATCCCCGAGGCGGTCGTGACGATGCTCGCGTGCGCGCGGATCGGAGCGCCGCACTCCGTGGTGTTCGGCGGCTTCTCCGCCGAGGCGCTCAGCTCACGCATCCTCGACGCCGAGGCCAAGCTCGTCGTGACCGCCGACGGCGGGTTCCGTCGCGGCAAGCCGTCGGCGCTGAAGCCGGCGGTCGACGAGGCGCTCGCGAAGGGCGCGCCGAGCGTGGCGCACGTGCTCGTCGTGCGTCGTACGGGCCAGCCGGTGGAGTGGACGCAGGGTCGGGACGTCTGGTGGCACGACGCGGTCGAGGCGGCGTCGCCCGAGCACACGCCCGTGGACGTCGACGCCGAGCACCCGCTGTTCATCCTCTACACGTCCGGCACCACGGGGAAGCCGAAGGGCATCTTCCACACGACCGGCGGGTACCTCACGCAGGCCGCGTACACGCACCTCAACGTCTTCGACCTCAAGCCGGAGACGGACGTGTACTGGTGCACCGCCGACGTCGGCTGGATCACCGGGCACACGTACGTCGTCTACGGGCCGCTGCTCAACGGCGCGACGCAGGTCATCTACGAGGGCACGCCGGACACGCCGCACCGCGGCCGCTGGTGGGAGATCGTGCAGAAGTACGGCGTGACGATCCTGTACACGGCGCCGACCGCGATCCGCACCTGCATGAAGTGGGGTGCGGAGATCCCCGGGAAGTTCGACCTGTCGTCCCTGCGCGTGCTCGGCTCGGTCGGCGAGCCGATCAACCCGGAGGCGTGGATGTGGTACCGCCGCGTCATCGGCGGGGACCGCACCCCCGTCGTCGACACCTGGTGGCAGACCGAGACGGGCGCGATCATGATCAGCCCGCTGCCCGGCGTCACCGCGGCCAAACCAGGTTCGGCGCAGGTGCCCCTGCCCGGCATCGCCGCGGACGTCGTCGACGACGACGCGCAGCCGGTGCCGAACGGGGGCGGCGGCTACCTCGTGCTCACCGAGCCGTGGCCGTCGATGCTGCGCGGGATCTGGGGCGACCCGGAGCGCTACAAGGACACGTACTGGTCGCGCTTCGCCGGGCTCTACTTCGCCGGGGACGGCGCGAAGAAGGACGACGACGGCGACATCTGGCTGCTCGGCCGGGTGGACGACGTCATGAACGTGTCGGGCCACCGGCTGTCGACCACGGAGATCGAGTCGGCGCTCGTGTCGCACCCGTGGGTCGCCGAGGCCGCCGTGGTCGGCGCGACCGACGAGACGACCGGGCAGGCGGTCGTGGCGTTCGTGATCCTGCGCAGCGACGTGGTCGAGGGCAACGCGGCCGACGCGGCGACGGTCCAGGAGACGCTGCGCACGCACGTCGCCAAGGAGATCGGCCCGATCGCCAAGCCGCGCCAGATCCTCGTGGTGGCGGAGCTGCCCAAGACCCGGTCCGGCAAGATCATGCGGCGCCTGCTGCGTGACGTGGCGGAGAACCGGCAGGTCGGGGACTCGACGACCCTGGCCGACTCGTCGGTGATGGACCTCATCGCGCAGGGGCTGGCCACGCCGGTCGCGGCGTCGGAGGACTGAGCGCGGTCCGTCGTGACGGCCCGGGACGCACGTCGTCCCGGGCCGTTCGCCGTCCGGGACGCCCGGCAGGCGGCCGCCGTGCCCGTCCGACACCGGGTCCGCAGGAGAAGCGCTTCGCCTGATGTCGCGGCGAAACGCTTCACCGATGGAGGGGCCCGGGGCCCGCTGGTTTTCTGACGCCCGCACCCCCGTCCCGCCGCACGTCGGCGGCGACGGCGGACCCCGGACACCTTTCGCGGAACGAGGACGTCGATGAAGAGCACCTCCCTGCGCGCGGCAGCAGCCTGTGCCACCGCGCTCCTGGTGGTCGGCGGGATCACCACCGCCGCCACCACCGCCACCGCGGCCGATCCCGTCGGCCTGCACATCTCGGGCGCCCGGCTCGTCGAGCAGAACGGCACCCCCTTCGTCGCGCGCGGCGTCAGCCACGCGCACACCTGGTACACCTCGCAGACACCCACGGCGATCCCTGCCATCCGGGCCGCCGGCGCCAACGCGCTGCGCGTCGTGCTGTCCGGCGGCGACCGCTGGACCGAGAACGACGCGACCGACGTCGCGAACGTCATCGCCCTGTGCCGGGCCAACCAGCTGGTCTGCATGCTCGAGAACCACGACACCACCGGCTACGGCGAGCAGTCGGGCGCCGTGAGCCTGGACACCGCCGCCGACTACTTCATCTCGCTGAGGTCCGCGCTGCAGGGCACCGAGGACTTCATCCAGATCAACATCGGCAACGAGCCGACGGGCAACAACGAGCCGCAGGTCACCGCCTGGACGACCGACACGGCCAACGCCATCAAGAAGGTCCGCGCGGCCGGCCTGCGTCACAACATCGTCGTCGACGCACCCAACTGGGGCCAGGACTGGAAGGGCGTCATGCGCGACACGGCCGCCACCGTCGCCGCCGCCGACCCCGAGCACAACACCCTGTTCTCCGTCCACATGTACGGCGTGTACGCCCAGGCGTCCACCATCACGTCCTACCTGGACGCCTTCGCGGCGAAGGACCTGCCGCTCGTCATCGGCGAGTTCGGGCACGACCACTCGGACGGCAACCCCGACGAGGCGACGATCATGCGGGAGGCCGTCGCGCGCGGCATCGGCTACTACGGCTGGTCGTGGTCGGGCAACGGCGGCGGTGTCGAGTACCTCGACATGGTCACGAACTTCGACCCGGCCCAGAAGACGGCCTGGGGCACGCTGATCTTCGACGGCCCCCACGGCATCAGGGCGACCGCGCGGACGGCCACGTTCTTCTCCGGTGCGACGCCGACGCCGACGGTCACTCCGACCGTGACGCCCACGCCGACGGCGAGCCCGACGGTGACCGCCACGCCGACCGCCACGCCCACCCCCACGGCGACGCCCACGACGAGCCCGGGCGGGGCGTGCACGGCGCGGCTCACGGTCTCCAACGCGTGGCCCGGCGGGTTCCAGGGGACGGTCGACGTCACGGCGGGGTCCGCCGCCCTGTCCGGCTGGACGACCTCCTTCACCCTGCCCGGCGGTGCGTCCGTCTCGCAGGGCTGGAGCGCCACGTTCAGCAGCACCGGCAGCACGGTGACCGCCACGAACGCGGCCTGGAACGGCCGGCTGGGCGCCGGGCAGACCGTGACCTACGGGTTCATCGGCTCCGGCTCCGCCCCGACCGGCGCGGTCGCGGTGAGCTGCCGCTGACCCACCCGTACCGACGCGCCACGCGCGCGTCACCGTCGGCCCCGCCCTCCCCTCCAGGGCGGGGCCGACCCGTCCCCGGCGCCGAGCGCAGCCGGATGTGGTCGCGGACGTGACCACTTCCGCACCCACGGATCGGCAGACCTGACCACTTCCGTCCGGGCCTGCCGACCCGACCACAGGCGCCGCCTGCGGGAACGTCGTCCACGAGGTCTGCGTGCGGTGCCTCCGTCGTGCTCGTGGGTGCGCGAGGCTCGTCCGGTGGACAGGGACGGCTCGCACGGGGTGCTCGTAGGGCGCAGGTGCGGGCCCGGCTGGGTCCGCGTCGCGCACGGGCTGCACCGGCGCCCCTCGACGGTGGACCTCGCCGCGTGGCAGGCGGTGCTGCCCGCGTCCGCAGCGTTCTCGCACCTCACGGCCGCGCGTCTGCACGGTGGTGGCTGCCTGCGCTCCCTGCCGACCTCCCGGTGCTGGTCGACCAACCGGGCGCCCAGCCGCGGTCCCGGCGCGAGGGGGTCCGCGTGACCCGCGTCGCACGCGACGTGCCCGCGATCCGCGTCGACGGCGTCCGGGTGGCGACACCGGCGACCGCGCTGCTCGCGTGCGCACGCGACCTCGGGCTGCTCGACCTGGTCGTGCTGGTCGACTCCGCCCTGCGCGGCGGCTGCGCTGCCGACGAGATCGCGGAGGTGGTCGGGCAACGCGGCCGGGGTGCGCCGTTGCTGCGTCGGGCGCTCGGCCTCGCGGATCCTCGCAGCGAGTCACCGTGGGAGACCGTGCTGCGCCTGCTGCACGTCACCGTGGGTGCGCCGGTGATCCCGCAGCACGTCGTCCGGACGGCGGACGGCGTGTTCGTGGCGCGGGGCGACCTGTGGCTCCCCGCGACGCGGGTGCTGCACGAGTACGACGGTGGCGTCCACCGCACGGCGCAGGCTCACGCGAGGGATCTCCGACGGGACCGGGCACTGACGGCCGCCGGGTGGACGAGGCGAGGCTACGTCGCGGCCGACCTGTGCCGGGACCCTGTCGCGGTGCTCCGCGACATCGACAGCACACTCGGGCGCCCTCACGCACCTGCCCGGATCCGCCCGTGGCTCGACCTGCTGCGCACCTCGACCCTGACGGCGTCCGGCCGAGCCCGCCTACGGGCCCGCCTGACGTGACCCCGCGGAAATGGTCACATCTGCCGGAAGGAGAACCCCGGGAAGGTCCCCGGTGTGACCACTTCCGGGTGTTCCGACCCCGCGGGTGCTACCAGCCCAGCGCGCGGCGCAGGCGGCGGGCGGCCTCCCGGCCGGCGCGGTTGGCGCCGATCGTCGACGCGCTCGGGCCGTAGCCGACGAGCTGCACGCGCGGCTCGGCGACCACCTGGGTGCCGTCCATCGTGATGCCGCCACCGGGGCCACGCAGACCCAGTGGCGCGAGGTGGTCGAGGGACGCCCGGAAGCCCGTGGCCCACAGGATCGTGCGCGCCGCCACGGACGGCGGGCCGTCGACCCACCCGCCGGTGCCGGCACCGCCGTCGCCGCGCGGACCGGGGAGGCCACCCGCACCCGGCTCCCACTCGACGCCCTCGGGCACGATGCGGGAGAACACCGGGCGCGCCCGCAGCACGCCGGCGTCGATCCCGGCGCGGTACGCCGCCGTCAGCGGCAGGCCCGTCACCGACACCACGGACTCGGGCACCAGCCCGGCGCGCACGCGGTCCTCGACGCGCCCGACGGCGTCGCGGCCCAGCTCGGGGGTGAACTCCGCCTCCGTCCACACCGGCGGCCGGCGGGTGACCCACGTCGTCGTCGTGACCTGCGCGATCTGCAGCAGCAGCTGGACTGCCGAGGTCCCGCCCCCGACCACCACGACGTGGCCGTCCGCGAGATCGGCCGCCGTGCGGAAGTCGCGCGTGTGCAGCTGCCGGCCCCGGAACGTCGCCCGGCCCGGGTACGCCGGCCAGAACGGCTTGCCCCACGTGCCCGACGCGTTGACGATCCCTCGCGCGGACCAGACGACGACCTCGTCGGGGTGCTCGACGTGCCGGGTCGTCACGACGAACCGCGGGTCGTCCCTCTCGGCCTCCTCGGCCCGCTCGACGCGCTCGACGCGGACCGGACGCTGCACGTTCAGCCCGAAGGCCTCCTCGTACTGCGCGAAGTAGTACGGGACGGCGTCGGCGGCCGCCTCGGACGCGTCCACGATCGTCAACGGCATGCCCGGCAGGTCGTGCACGCGGTGGGCGTCGGCCATCGTCAGCGAGCGCCACCGGTGCTGCCACGCACCGCCCGCACGCGGGTTGTCGTCGAGGACGACGTAGGTGCCGCGCGCCCGCTCCCAGCCGGCCGAGCCGACGGGCACCAGGCCGGTGCGGTGCAGGTGGTACGCGGTGGACAGGCCGGCCTGTCCGGCCCCCACGACGACGACGTCCACCTCGACGGTCCGCGGCCGGCTCCGGTCCCGGCGCGCACGTCGGCCCTCCGGAGCCGGCGGGTGCGTGGGAGGACGGGGCATGGCGCGTCCACGGTACCGGGAGATCCGGGAGGGGGTGCCCAGCCGACGCGGCCGCGGCGCGCACCGACGGATCACCCCGGGATCAGGGCCCCGGCGGCGCCGTCCGTGATGGGATGGGCGCATGTCGTCCGACACCGAGGTCCCGACGTCGTTCACGGCCGTCACCGGTCCCCTGCCCGCGTCGCGGGCGGACGCCGTCCGGATGCTGCACCACGAGGCGATGCGCCACGACGGGGTGCCGCCCCTGTCCGAGCAGCCCCTGCTGTGGCTGTCCGACGACCAGGCCCCGGTCGTCCACCTGCTCGCCACGCAGCCCACCGGCGGCGACGTGCCCGACGGCACCGACGCCGGGCTCGTCGGGTACGCGCAGCTCGACGTGGGCAGCTCGACCACCGCCCGCGCCGAGCTCGTCGTCGACCCGGCCCACCGTCGCCACGGCGTCGGACGCGCGCTGCTGGCGCGTGCCGTGCACGAGGCCGAGCGGGTCCCCGGACGTCGGCTGCAGGTCTGGGCGCACGGCGACCTGCCTGCCGCCCGGGCCACCGCCACGGCGATGGGCATGGTCGTGGTGCGCGAGCTGTGGCGCATGGCGCTCGACCTGACGGAGCACCCCCCGGCGGCCCCGCGGCTCCCGCAGGGCGTCGAGGTGCGCCCGTTCGTGCCCGGGCAGGACGAGGAGGCGTGGCGGCGGGTCAACGCCCGCGCGTTCGCGCACCACCCGGAGCAGGGCCGGATGACCTCGGCAGACCTGCGGGCGCGCGAGGCGGAGCCGTGGTTCGACCCTGCCGGCTTCCTGCTGGCGGAGCGGGACGGCCGGCTGCTCGGGTCGGTGTGGACCAAGGTCCACCCCGCGGGCACCGCGCCGGACGGCGCACCGGGCGAGGAGGTCGGCGAGATCTACGTCGTGGGCGTCGACCCGCTCGCGCAGGGTCTGGGGATGGGCCGTGCGCTGACCTCGCTGGGGCTGGCCCACCTCCGTGACCGGGGGCTGCGCACCGTCATCCTCTACACCGGCGCGGAGAACACGGTCGCGGTGCACACCTACGAGCGCGCCGGGTTCGCCCGGACGGCGGTCGACGTCATGTTCGGTCCCCCCGCGGCCGGCAGCCCGCCCCGCGGGACACCGGTCGTCCAGGCGGACGACGCCGACACGACGAGTCCACCCGACGGTGCCACGATGAGCACATGACCGACGCTCCCCCCATCGACCCGGCGCTGGCGGAACGGATCGCCGAGCACGTGGAGGCCCCCGAGGCGCTCGCGCCCGCGCTGCACGAGCCGCTGCCCGAGGACCGCTTCCTCGACCGGGAGCTGTCCTGGCTGGCGTTCAACCAGCGCGTCCTGGAGCTCGCGGAGGACGCGAGCCTGCCGCTGCTGGAACGGGTGCGGTTCCTGGCGATCTTCGCGTCCAACCTCGACGAGTTCTTCATGGTGCGGGTCGCCGGGCTCAAGCGGCGCATCGCGACCGGGATCGCCGTCACCGCGGCCTCGGGGCTGTCCCCGCGGCAGGTCCTCGAGGCGATCAGCGAGCGTGCGCACACCCTCATGGAGCGCCACGCGCAGGTGCTGACGCGCGACGTCCAGCCGGCGCTCGCCGCCGAGGGCATCACGATCGTGCGCTGGGACGACCTGGGCGACGCCGAGCAGGACCGCCTGCACAAGTTCTTCCGCCGGCAGATCTTCCCGGTGCTGACGCCGCTCGCCGTGGACCCGGCGCACCCGTTCCCGTACATCTCGGGGCTCTCGCTGAACCTCGCCGTGAGCGTCGTCAACCCGGCGACGGGCAAGGAGCACTTCGCGCGGGTCAAGGTGCCGCCGCTGCTGCCGCGGTACATCGCCGTCGACGCGGCCGGCCGCCCGTCGGCGCCCGTCCCGCAGACCGCCGCCCCCGAGCGCGGGCCCATGTCGTTCGTGCCCGTCGAGGACGTCATCGCCCAGCACCTCGACATGCTGTTCCCCGGCATGGAGGTCCGTGAGTTCCACACGTTCCGCATCACCCGGAACGAGGACTTCGAGGTCGAGGAGGACGACGCGGAGAACCTCCTCAAGGCGATGGAGAAGGAGCTCCTGCGGCGCCGCTTCGGCCCGCCGGTGCGCCTCGAGGTCGCCGAGGGCATCAGCCCGCGCGTCCGCAAGTTCCTGGTGCGCGAGCTCGCCATGTCCGAGGACGACGTGTACGAGCTCCCCGCGCCGCTGGACCACACGGGTCTGAACCTCATCGCCGACCAGGACCGCCCCGAGCTGCAGTTCCCGCGGTTCGTCCCGGTGACGCACCGGCACCTGGCCGAGGTGGAGTCCGCGTCGGCCACCGACGTGTTCGCGGCGATCCGCGCCCGCGACATCCTGCTGCACCACCCGTACGACTCGTTCTCGACGTCCGTGCAGACGTTCCTCGAGCAGGCGGCGGCCGACCCCGCCGTGCTGGCCATCAAGCAGACGCTGTACCGCACGTCGGGCGACTCCCCCATCGTCGACGCCCTCATCGACGCGGCGCAGGCCGGCAAGCAGGTCCTCGCGCTCGTCGAGATCAAGGCACGGTTCGACGAGCAGAACAACATCTCGTGGGCCCGCAAGCTCGAGCAGGCGGGCGTGCACGTCGTCTACGGGATCGTGGGGCTCAAGACGCACTGCAAGCTGTCGCTCGTCGTGCGGCAGGAGGCCGACGGCCTGCGCCGCTACAGCCACGTCGGCACGGGCAACTACCACCCGAAGACGGCGCGCCTGTACACCGACCTCGGGCTGCTGACCGCCGACCCGGACGTCGGCCAGGACCTCACGCGTCTGTTCAACCAGCTGTCGGGGTACGCGCCCAAGTCCCGGTTCCACCGCCTGCTGGTGGCACCGCGCTCCGTGCGCTCGGGGCTGCTGGAGCGCATCGAGCGCGAGGCCGAGGCCGCCCGGCGCGGCGAGCCGGCGTGGATCAGGATCAAGGTGAACTCGATGGTCGACGAGGCCATCATCGACGCCCTGTACCGCGCGTCGCAGGCGGGCGTCCCGGTCGACATCAACGTGCGCGGGATCTGCGCGCTGCGCCCGGGGGTCCCGGGCATGTCCGCGACGATCCGGGTGCGCTCGATCCTGGGGCGGTTCCTCGAGCACTCCCGCGTGTTCGCGTTCTGCCACACGGTCGCGACACCCGGCGAGGACGGGTTCGAAGGGCCCGAGGTCTACATCGGCTCGGCCGACCTCATGCACCGCAACCTCGACCGCCGCGTCGAGGCACTGGTCCGCGTCGCGGACCCCGCGCAGGTCCGCGAGCTCGTCGACTACCTCGAGGAGTCCATGGACGACGCGACGTCGTCGTGGCACCTGCAGCCGGACGGCGAGTGGGTCCGGCACCACGTCGGTCCCGACGGACCGCTGGTGGACCTGCAGGAGGTGCTGATCCACCGCCAGAGGCGTCGTCCGGGCGCTGCGCGGTGAAGGCGCCCGCCCCTGCCCCCGTCGTGGCCGCCGGGGCGCTGGTGTGGCGCGTGCGCACGGGACGCCTGCAGGTCGCGCTCGTGCACCGCCCGCGGTACCGGGACTGGTCGTGGCCCAAGGGCAAGCTCGACCCCGGTGAGATCGCGCCCGTCGCGGCGGTCCGGGAGGTCGAGGAGGAGACGGGCATGGCCGTGGTGCTCGGGATCCCGCTGCCCGGGCTCGAGTACCGCCTGTCCGACGGCCGGCGCAAGCTCGTGCACTACTGGGCGGCCCGGCAGGGTGGTCGCGGCGACGAGGCACCGCTGGGTGCCCGCCCCCCGGTGGCGCACGCCGACCGCGCGGAGATCGACCTGTGGGAGTGGTTCGACGTCGGGGACGCCGCACGGCGCCTGACGCGGGGCGCCGACCGGCGCCCCCTCGACGCCCTCGTCGAGGCGCACGAGCGGGGCCGGCTGAGCACGCGGTCCCTCGTGGTCGCGCGCCACGGGCAGGCCCGCAAGCGCAGCCTGTGGGGCGGTGACGAGGAGGACCGCCCGCTGACCGGCCTCGGGCTGCGGCAGGCGGTGGCCGCGGTGCCCGTCCTGGCCGCGTTCGGCGTCGGCCGCGTCGTGACCAGCCGCTGGGAACGGTGCGCCGCGAGCGTCGCCCCGTACGCGACGGCGGCCGGGGTCCGGCCCGAGGTCGCCGACGGCCTCACCGAGGCGAAGCACGACGAGTCACCGGCGCACGTCGGCGCCATCGTCCAGGAGCTGCTGGTCGACCCCCGCGACGCGGTGCTGTGCACGCACCGCCCCGTGATGCCGACGGTGCTGGACGTGCTCGCCGAGCACAGCCGTCGGCAGGTCGCCGACGCCCTGCCCGAGAAGAACCCGTTCCTGGCGCCGGCGGAGCTGCTCGTGGCGCACCGGGGCGAGACGCCGCGCGGCGTCCGGGTGCTGGCGGTCGAGCGCCACCCGTCGCCGGCGACGCCCGACTGAGGCCTCAGCCCAGGATCGGGTGCACGATCCAGAACACGACGGCGGCCACCGCGGCTGCTGCGGGGATCGTGAGGATCCACGCACCGGCGATGTTCTTGGCGACTCCCCAGCGCACGGCCGACAGGCGCTTGGTCGCGCCGACGCCCATGATCGCCGAGGTGATCGTGTGCGTCGTCGACACCGGCGCGTGCAGGTAGAACGCGTTGACGTAGAGCACGACGGCCGAGACCGACTCGGCGACGAACCCGCGCGCGGGGTCGAGCTCGATGATCTTGCGTCCCAGGGTGCGCATGATGCGCCACCCGCCCGCGTACGTGCCGAGCGAGATCGCCCCGGCAGCCGCCAGCTTGACCCACAGGGGGATGCCGTGCTCGGGGTCCGCCCAGTTGGCGGTGAGCAGCGCCAGGTAGATGACGCCCATGGTCTTCTGCGCGTCCTGCAGGCCGTGGCCGAGCGCCATGGCGGCCGCGGAGACCGTCTGCGCGAACCGGAAGCGGCGGTTGGTCCGCGCGGGCGGCCGGTTCCGGATGAGCCACAGCAGGCCGACCATCACGAAGAACGCGAGGGTGAACCCGATCAGGGGCGAGAAGACCATCGGCAGGACGACCTTGTCGACGATCGAGCTGCCGTACACGCCGAACCCGCCGGCGAGACCCGCTCCCACGAGCCCGCCGATGAGGGCGTGCGTCGAGGACGAGGGCAGCCCGAACCACCACGTGACGAGGTTCCAGGTGATGGCGCCGACGAGCGCGCACAGGATGACGACGAGCGCGCTGTGGGACGACGCCGACTGCAGGTCCACGATCTGGGTCGCGATCGTCTCGGCGACCTCGGTGCCGAGCAGCGCGCCCAGGAAGTTCATGACCGCGGCCATGATGAGCGCCGCCCGCGGCGTGAGCGCGCGCGTCGAGACCGACGTGGCGATCGCGTTGGCGGCGTCGTGGAAACCGTTCGTGTAGTCGAACCCGAGAGCGAGCGCGACGACGAAGACGACCAGCACAGGTTCCACGAGGGCTCAGGACTCCTTGAGCGCGATCGTCTCGACCGTGTTGGCCACCTTCTCGAAGGCGTCCGCCGCGTCCTCGAGCTTCTCGACGATCTCCTTGAGCTTCATGAGGAGGATCGGGTCGGCGATCTCGTCGAACATCTCCGCGAGCAGCTTGCGGTGCGACTTGTCCGCCTGGTTCTCCAGGCGGTTGATCTCGACCCAGTACTCCTGGAGGGACTCCATCGAGCGCAGCCGCGGCATCGCCTCGGCCGTCAGCTCGGCGGCGCGCTGCAGCACCTGGACCTGGTCCGAGACGCGGGCGGGCAGCTCCCCGATCTTGTACAGGACCATGAGGTCGGCGGCCTCGTCCATGTAGTCCATGCAGTCGTCGAGGCTCGACGCGAGGTCGTAGATGTCGTCGCGGTCGAAGGGTGTGACGAAGGTCTGGTTCAGGCGACGCATGATCGTGTGCGTCGCGTCGTCCGCGGCGTGCTCCTCCGCGGCCATCCGCTTGTTCAGCTCTTTGCGGGTGGCGCGATCGGCACCGAGCATCTCCGCCAGCAGGTTCGCGCCCGTCACGAGATGGACGGCGGATGCGGCGAAGAGGTCGAAGTACGAGGTATCGCGCGGTGTCAGGCGCAGGCGCACGGAGGGCTCCGGGTCATCGACTGGTGGACGCCCCAGGGACGGGGCCCGCTCAGCCTAACGGGCGCCGAACACCGGATGTGCCGGGACTTCCGGCCCGGGCGGGCACGGTGCGCCGCTGAACCGTGTGATGTGTGCGACGCCGGGCCGGAGCGCCTGACGGCGCGAGGCCGCTCGAAGCGGCTGATGATGGAGCCCGGGGCTACCGACCCGACGTCGCTCCGTCATTGTACTCGGGACGGGTCACTCCAGCCGGTCCGCCCGCCACAGCTGGGCGGCGTGCGCGAGCTCCTCGGCTGTCCGGACGAGGGAGGCCGCGCCGCGGGTCTGGCGCGCGGCGGCACCCGGGTCGAGGGCGTCGAGGTGGTCGGCGTCGAACGCTGCTCCCGTGGCCAGGACCTGGCAGAACGCGGCGGCACGCTCGAGCGCGGTGGCGAGGTCACCGGTGTAGACGCCCGACAGCACGGCGTCCGCCACGGTGCGCACGTCGTCCGGCCCGGGCCTGTCGACGACGCCGGCGACGACGTCGTGCACGGGCGCGGCGGCAACCCCCTGGCGGTACCGGTCGGCGACCGTCTCGGGGTCGCGACGGACCCACTCGCGCAGGACGTAGAGCCGCCACAGCGCGCCGGGCAGCGTGTCGGCCGGGCTGTCGGCCCACATCGCGGCGACCACGTCGAGCCCCTCGGTCTCGACCAGCGCCACGAGCCGCGCGACGACCTGCGGGTCCTCGGTGGCGCGCCCGTGCCGCACGAGCGCGTTGGCGGTGGTGTGCGCGATCTCGTCGCGCAACGTCGGGTCGAGCGCGCCCGGCAGCTCGTCGGCGACCGCGGGGTCGACGACGACCGGACGGTGGTACCGCCGCCCGCCCGGGTTGCCTCCGCCGCCCTGCCGGCCGCCGTCCGCTCCGCCGCTGCTGCCTGTCCCGTGCTCGCTCACGGCGGCATGATCTCTCGCCCTGGCGCCGACCACCAGCCGCACGTGCCTGCCGCGCCGCCCCGCCTGCGTCGCGGCGCCGACGTGCGGGGTCGGGTCCCGCGGTTCACAGTGGGTCTGACCGGGACGGGCCCGGGCGAGGGGGTGCTGGTCATGGCCGACGCGACGTCCAGGGGCTCGTCACCGGCGGGGACCGGGAAGTACAAGGGCAAGGCCGTCGCGCTGGCGATCGCCGCCGCGGTGGGCGGCTTCCTGTTCGGCTTCGACAGCTCGGTGATCAACGGCGCGGTGGACGCGGTCCAGGGCGAGTTCGACCTCTCGGGCGTCGTCACCGGGCTGGTGGTCGCGGTGGCGCTGCTGGGGTGCGCGCAGGGGGCGTGGCTCGGCGGGCGCCTGTCGGACCGGTGGGGCCGCACGCGCGTGATGGTCCTCGGCGCGATCCTGTTCTTCGTCTCCTCCCTGTTGTCGGGCTTCGCGTTCTCCGCCTGGGACCTCGCGCTGTGGCGGGTCATTGCGGGCATCGGCATCGGCATCGCGTCGGTCATCGCCCCCGCCTACATCGCGGAGATCGCCCCGGCCGCGATGCGCGGCCGGCTCGGCTCCCTGCAGCAGCTCGCGATCACGCTCGGCATCTTCGCCGCGCTGCTGTCCGACCAGCTGCTGGCCACGACCGCGGGCGGCGCGTCGAGCGAGCTGTGGTTCGGCCTGGAGGCGTGGCGCTGGATGTTCCTGGTCTGCGTCGTCCCGGCCGCCGTCTACGGCATCATCGCGATGCGGATCCCGGAGTCGCCGCGGTACCTGGTCTCCCAGGGGCGCCGCGACGAGGCACGCGCGGTGCTGGCGGACGTGCTCGGGGCGGACGAGGACCCCGAGGAGCGCGTCGCGCAGATCGAGCAGACGATCCGTACGGACCAGGCGCTCGTCAACCAGGCGAGCCTGCGGGGTCCGGTGCTGGGCCTGCTGCCCGTGGTGTGGGTCGGCATCCTGCTGTCGGTGTTCCAGCAGTTCGTCGGGATCAACGTGATCTTCTACTACTCGACGACGCTCTGGCAGGCGGTGGGCTTCGAGGAGAGCCAGTCGTTCCTCATCTCGACGATCACCGCCGTGACGAACGTCGCGGTGACGTTCATCGCCATCGGCCTGATCGACAAGGTCGGACGCCGGCCCCTGCTGCTCGTCGGGTCGGCGGGCATGACGGTCGCCCTGGCCACGATGGCCGTCGCGTTCATGAACGCGACGGGCACGGGCGAGGACATCCGGCTCGAGGGGTCGTGGGGCGTGATCGCGCTGGTCGCGGCCAACGCGTTCGTCGTGTTCTTCGGTGCGACGTGGGGGCCCCTGGTGTGGGTGCTGCTGGGCGAGATGTTCCCGAACCGGATCCGCGCGGCGGCGCTCGGCGTCGCGGCGTCCGCGCAGTGGGTCGCCAACTTCCTCATCACCCTGTCGTTCCCGGAGATGCTGGACCGGTGGGGCGCCTCCGTCCCCTACCTGATGTACGCGGCCTTCGCGCTGATCTCGTTCGTCTTCGTCCTGACGAAGGTGCCGGAGACCAAGGGCGTGCAGCTCGAGGACATGGAGGGCCTGAAGGTCGAGCGTCGCGGGCGGCGGACGCCCGCCTGACGTCGCGCGTGTGGCACAGAACATGTTGCCTGAGGTAACTACTCAGCGTAGCGTTGCCCCGAGCAACTGTCGGAATCGTCCCTCCGGCCCGCCCTCGACCGCCGACGACGCCCGGTCGCCCCCGTCCCCGCGCCCGGAAGTGAGCAGCACGCGTGAGCACCACCACCTCTGTCGACGGCAGTGCCGTCGAGACCCCCTCGAGCATCCCGATGACGCACCGCCAGGTGCTCGAGGCCCTCTCCGGGATCCTCCTGGGGATGTTCGTCTCGATCCTCGCGACGAGCGTGGTGTCGACGTCCCTGCCGCGCATCATCACCGACCTCGGCGGCAGCCAGTCGGCGTTCACCTGGGTCGTGACCGCGACGCTCCTGACCACCACGGTGTCGACGCCGATCTGGGGCAAGCTCGCCGACCTCGTCGACCGCAAGCTCCTCGTCCAGCTCGCCCTCGTGGTCTCCGTGCTGTCGTCCGCGCTGGCCGGCCTGTCGCACAGCACCGAGATGCTCATCGGGATGCGCGCCCTGCAGGGCATCGGCGCGGGCGGTCTCACGGCGCTGGGCACCGTGCTCATCGCCGACATCATCAGCCCGCGTGAGCGGGGCCGGTACATGGGCCTCATGGGCGCCGTGATGGCCGTCGGCATGGTGGGCGGCCCGCTGCTCGGCGGCGTCATCACCGACGCCGCGGGATGGCGCTGGAACTTCTTCGTCGGCCTGCCGTTCGCCGTCGCGGCCATCGTCGTGCTGCAGCGCACGCTGCGCCTGCCCGCCGTCGTCCGGCGCCGGGTCCGCATCGACTGGGCCGGGGCACTGCTGCTCTCCGCGTCGATCGCGACGCTGCTGCTGTGGATCACGTTCGCCGGATCGTCGTTCGCGTGGGTGTCGTGGCAGTCGGGCGTCATGGTCGGCGGGACCCTGCTGGGCGTCGTCGCCGTGATCGCCGTCGAGTCGCGCGCCGCCGAGCCGATCATCCCGCTGCACCTGTTCCGCAACCGCACCGTCGTGCTGGCGATCATCGCGTCGGTCGCCGTCGGCATCGCGATGTTCGGCACGCAGGTCTTCCTCAGCCAGTACATGCAGCTGGCGCGCGGCAGGACGCCCACGGAGTCCGGCCTGCTGACCATCCCCATGGTGGCCGGCACGTTCCTCGCCTCGACGCTCTCGGGGCGGGCCATCTCCCGCAGCGGCCGCTACAAGAAGGTCATGGTCGTCGGAGCGGTGCTCCTGACCTCGGGCCTGGGCCTCATGGGCACGATCGACGAGAACACGAGCTTCACGCTCGTCGGCCTGTACATGCTGGTGCTGGGCTCGGGTGTCGGCATGCTCATGCAGAACCTCGTCCTCGCGACGCAGAACACGCTGGCGATCACCGACATGGGCGCGGGCACCGCGACCGTCGCGTTCTTCCGCACCCTCGGTGGTGCCATCGGCGTCTCGGCGCTGGGCGCGGTCCTGTCCAACCGGGTCTCGCACCTGATGGTCGACGGGCTCGCGGGCATCGGCGTGCCCGCCTCCGCACTGGGCTCCGGGGGCTCGACGTCGCTGCCCGACCTCGCGACGCTCCCCGGCCCGGTCCGCCAGGTCGTCGAGCACGCGTTCGGCGTGGGCGTCGCGGAGCTGTTCCTCATCGGGGCACCCGTCGCGCTGCTCGCGCTCGTCGCGGTGATCGCGCTGCGGGAGGTCCCGCTGGGACGCGCGTCGGGTGTCGAGCAGCGGCTCGCCGCGCAGACGGCCTTCGCGCAGGACACCCCCGCGGCGTCGCGCTGACGCCCGCCCTCAAGCAGGGTCGACGGACCGTTCGGCGTCCGCCACCAGGTCCGCGTTGAGGCGCGCGAGCAGGTCGGCGAGCTGCGTGAGCTCCTCGACGCGCCAGCCGTCCAGGGATCGCCGCATGTACTCCTGGCGGCCGGTCCGGGCGTGCGCGAGCCGACGCGCACCCTCGTCCGTGAGCGTGAGGGGCTGGCTCCGTGAGTCGCGCGGGTCGGCCGAGCGCGTCACCAGACCCAGGCGCTCCAGGCGCGTCACCTGGCGCGACATGGTGCCGCGCCCGACGCCGAGCAGGTCGGCGAGGTCGCTCGTGCGGGTACCCGGCGTGCGCGCCACGGTCGCCAGCAGGAGGTACGCGGACGAGTCGAGATCGGGGTGGACCGTGCGTGCGAGCCCTGCGGAGGCGGCGCGCGCCCGGCGCATGAAGAGCCCGAGCTCGCGCTCGACACGCAGGACCGGGTCATCGCTCATGTGCTCATCCTGGCGCAGCGAGGACGGGCGCGGGACCGGCGGGCCGCACGGGCGTCCGGCTCAGCGGGCCCAGGTGGTGCGGCGGCGGGCCACGTGCGCGACCGCGGAGACCCTGGCAGGGTCCAGCCGCTCGGGCATCCGTCGGAACAGGTTCGGCACCTCGTGGCGCGCGATGACCAGGATGTCCTGCGGCGGGTCCTGCACGTCCCGCTCGAGGTCGCCGGCGATGACGAGGACCGCACGCACGCCGGCGCCCGCGCAGCCGGCGGAGTGCAGCAGCCCCTGGACGCGCGAGGCCTCGAGCCGGGCGTCACGCAGGTAGGGCACGGCACGCCCGTCGACGTGCATGGTGCGGGCCGCGGCACGCACGTGGCTGCCCGGGTGCCGTCGCTCCGTGACGGTGAAGATCCCCCCGGGCCCGATCAGCAGGTGCTCGACGACCGTGCCCTGCCGGCCCAGGGGCACGTCGTGCACGGTCTGCCAGCCCTCGTCGGCGAGGCGGTCCAGCCGCAGCCGCACGGGGCTCCCGCGCTCGCCGCGCGGGTGGTCGTCGTCCTCGCCGAGCCAGGCCCCGATGCCGGCGTCCTCGAGCGCGTCGATCGACGCCAGCTCCGAGGTGACGGGCAGGACCAGCTCCGGGACGTCCGACCTGAGGTAGGCCTGCGCGGCACGGCGGACCCTGGCCTCCAGGACCGGGTCGTCCGCGACGACCTCGCCGGACTGGAGGTCGACGGAACCCACGCGCGCACCCGTCTCGTGGGTCACGTACAGGCGGTCGGCGCCGTACCGCCGCCATCGCCGAACCTTCAGGACCTCGTCCACGTCCGCATTATCGGCACGCAGCGCCTGCTACTTCAGTACCGTCCACGGGGGACTTCCGCGCGGGGCGGCGTGTCGCGGCGTGTCGTCACCCCGACGGTCCTGCCGCCCTCTCACCTCCGGGCGACACCCGTCACCCGTCGTGCGCCGTCGGCTCGAACGTGAGGCTGACGGAGTTCATGCAGAAGCGGTCCCCCGTCGGCGTCTGCGGCGCGTCGTCGAACACGTGTCCCAGGTGGGAGCCGCAGCGGGCGCAGCGCACCTCGGTCCGCACCATGCCGAGCGTCCGGTCCGTGAGCAGCTCGACACGGTCCCCCGCCAGCGGGGAGAAGAAGCTCGGCCACCCGCAGTGCGAGTCGAACTTGGTGTCCGAGCGGAACAGCTCGTTGCCGCACGCCCGGCAGCGGTACACGCCCTCCCGGTGCTCGTCCAGCAGCGCGCCGGTCCACGCGCGCTCCGTGCCGGCGCGCCGCAGCACCGCGAACTCCTGGGGCTCGAGCTCGAGCGACCACTCCGCGTCGCTCTTGGTCACCGGGTACGCACGGGGTTCGGTCACGTCAGGCTCCTCCCGGTGCCGCCCTGGTGGCGGCTCCGTCGGACTCAACACACGACATTCACCCGGCGTTCCCGACCGACGCGGACGCCACCGAGCCCGGCGTCCGCCACCGGCACCACCGGGCGACATACCCTGACGGAAAGGTCCCCCGGTCCGCCCGAGCCGCGAGGTGCACGTGCCAGCTGGTCGCCGCCGTTCGAGCCCGACGCGCCGGTTCGCTCTCGTGAGCCTCGTCGGCATGCTCCTCGTGGGTGTCGCCCTGGTCGTCGTGACGTCGTCGCAGATGCGTGGTCAGGCCGTGCGGGACGGCACGGCGGCGGCGTCCAGGATGGCGGTCTTCGCGGCACGCGTGGTGCCGTCGACCGCCTTCGTGACGGGGGTCCTGTCCGCCGAGGAGCGCCACGCGGTGTCGGAGGCGACCCGCGGGTTCGGCGAGGAGCTCGTCGAGCTGCGGCTGTGGAGCGCGGACGGGCGGCTCATGTACTCCTCGGACGGGGCGACGACCGGGCTGCCCCGCGCGGACCGCCTGGCGCGCGTCATGCGCGCCGGCGCCCCCGACGCGGTCGTCCAGCCGGACGTGCGGGCGGGCGCCGCGGCCCCCGACGAGCGCACGGTGCTCGACGTCTACGTCCCGGTGCGGCTGGCGGACACCGCCACGCCCGAGGCGCAGGCGGACGTCGGTGCCACGGCCCCCGTCGGCGCCGCGGAGGTGATGCTCGACCACACCGTGACGCAGCAGACGCTGCAGACCACGACCCGCACGGTCACGCTCGTCGTCGCCGGCAGCCTCGTCGTGCTGTGGCTGCTGCTGTTCCAGATCGTGCACTCCACGTCCCGCAGGCTGCGCTCGACCGCGCTCGACAACGCTCGCCTGGCGCTGCTCGACTCCCTCACCGGCCTGCCCAACCGCCGGCTGCTCGCCGACCAGATGCAGCGCGCCATCGACAAGGTCGCCGACGACGACGCCCGCGTGGGCCTGATCCTGCTCGACATCGACCGGTTCAAGGACATCAACGACACGCTCGGGCACGACCACGGCGACGAGCTGCTGCAGCAGGTCGCCGAGCGACTGCGTCACGCGCTGCGCGACGACGACGTGGTCGCGCGCCTCGGCGGCGACGAGTTCGCGATCCTGCTCCCCGACGTGCGGACGGTCGCGAACGCCGAGCGCCTCGCCCTGCGGGTGCGCGGGCTCTTCGCCCGCCCGTTCGAGCTGAGCGACATCGCCCTGCACGTCGAGACGTCGATCGGCGTCGCGTGCCTGCCGGACCATGCCGCGGACGCCTCGGCTCTCATGCGCACGGCCGACATCGCGATGTACGCCGCCAAGCACCACCGCACGGGCGTGAGCGTCTACTCCCCCGCGGCGGACGACTCCTCGCCCGCGCGGCTCGTGCTGCTGGGTGAGCTGCACCGCGTGCTCGAGTCCCGCGGCGACCCCGGCGAGGTCCCGCAGCTGGAGATGCACTACCAGCCGAAGATCGAGCTGTCCTCGCAGCGCACCGTGGGACTCGAGGCGCTGATCCGCTGGCGGCACCCCACACGGGGGCTGCTCCCGCCGGGCGCGTTCGTGCCGCTCGCCGAGCAGTCGGGGCTGATCCACCGCGTCACGGAGTTCGCGCTCGAGGAGTCGGTGCGGCAGCTCGCGCTCTGGCACGCGCAGGGCGAGGCCGTGCCGGTCGCGGTCAACCTGTCCGCGCACGACGTCGCGAGCCCTGCGGTGGTCGACATGATCGAGCTGCTGCTGGCGCGGCACGGCGTGGAGCCCTCGCTCCTGGAGGTCGAGGTCACGGAGACCGCGCTGGTCGCGGACCGCACCCGTGTGGTGCCGGTCCTGGAGCGCCTGAGCGCCCTGGGGGTGTGCGTCGCGATCGACGACTTCGGGACGGGCACGACGTCCATCTCGCAGCTGCGCGACCTGCCGGTGGCCGAGCTGAAGATCGACCGGGTGTTCGTCGCCGACCTCGGCGAGGGCGGCCGGGCCGGGTCGGAGGTCGTCGTGCAGGCGATGGTGGACCTGGCGCACTCGTTCGGTCTGCGCGTGGTGGCCGAGGGCGTCGAGGACGAGCCGACGGCGCGCACGCTGGAACGCCTGGGCGTCGACCGGGCGCAGGGCTACCTGTGGGCGCGGCCCGCACCTGCGTCGGCGGTGCATCCGCCCGGCGGCAGCTCGCTTCACCCGATCGGGTGAAGTTGCCGCGTTGTCCTCAAGGTCGACGCAGCCCGCGCCGATGGGGGACGAAGCAGGCGGACTGCGGCCGGCGATGGGGCGCGACGCGGAGAAGGGGCCGACGCGATGATGGACGAGCTGCTCGAGGACATGATCGACCCCGAACCGTCGCGGCAGGACGTGGCGCGACGTCGCCGGGTCTGGGCCACGGGGGCGATCCTCCTCCTCGCGGGCGTGGGCGTGACGTCACTGACGACGTCGGCCCTGTTCACCGACCAGGACTCCCTGAGCGGCGCCATCACGACGGGCACCGTGGTGCTCACGGCCGACGGCGCGCAGTTCGAGCTGCCCCTCGAGGGCCTGGCACCCGGCGGGAGCGTCTTCGCACCCTTGACGGTGAGCAACGAGGGCTCCCTCGCGCTCCGGTACGCCGTGAGCATGGCTGCCGCGACGACGACGCCCACCACGGGCGTCCCCGGCCCCGGCGACCTGCGCACCCAGCTGCGGACGCGCATCTTCGCGGTGCCCGCCTGCACGCTCGCGGGCACGGACGACGCCGTGCCCCTGGGCGACACGGGGAACCTCGTGGACGGCGACTTCGGGCTCCCGCCCGGTCCGGACCTGGCCCCGATCGTCGGCCACCCGGCGACGGGCCTGCAGCCCGGTGACCGCCCGCTCGACGCCGTGGTCAGGTCGGAGACGCTGTGCGTGCGCGTCGACATGTCGATCGACGCGGACGACGACTACCAGAACACGGCCGCCGAGCTGACGTTCCAGCTCGACTCCGAGCAGACGGTGAACAACTGAGACGGCCTTGACCCCGGACCGCCAGGCCCCGCAGCCCTTCGTCGACCGCCGCGCGTCGCGCCCGGCGGCCCGCCCTCGCACGCCCTGGTGGCGACGCACGACGAGCGTGGCGCTGTGGACCGTGGTGACCGTGGGGGTCGTGGCCTTCGTCGCCTCGCTCGCGGCGCCGCTGTGGTACCAGGCGCAGGGTCAGCGGCTGCTGATCGTGACGTCCGGCTCGATGGCACCGCGGTTCCTGGCCGGCGACGTCGTGGTCCTGCGGGCGGTGTCGGACGCCTCCGAGCTCAAGCCGAACCTTGTGGTCACGTTCCAGCCGGTCGGCCAGACCGGGCTGGTGACCCACCGCATCGTGTCCCTGCACCGCCTGCCGGCGATGCGCGAGGTCGGTGACGGGTCGGGCCGCATGGAGCCGGTCCTGGGCGACGACGGCCAGCCCGTCCTGCAGCCCTACATCCGGACCCAGGGCGACGCGAACGACAGCCCGGACGCGAACGCCACACCGGTCGAGCGGGTGCAGGGTGTGCTGCTGGAGGTCCACCACGGCTGGGGTCCCGTGCTGTCGTGGGCGACGTCGCCGCGAGGCCGCGCGGTCATGCTCGTCCCGCCCCTGCTCGCCCTCGCGACGCTCGAGGTGGTCTCGGTGCTGGAGGGGCGGCGGCGCGCCCACCGCGCCGAGCGCCCGCAGGACGACAGGAGGGTCGATGCGCTCGTCCTCGAGTGACGCGCGTGCCGCAGGCCTCGTGACCCGCGGCACGTGGGTGCGGCTCGCCGTGCTGAGCCTGCTCCTGGTGCTGCTCGTGGTGTCGTCGGCGGTCGAGCTCACGGCGGCACTCCTGACGGACACCGTGCGGACGACCACCGTCGTGTCGACGTCCCTCGTCTTCCCGACCCCGGGGCCCGCTCCCGCCGGGTGACCCGCGCGACGCGCCACCGGACGACCGGAATACCTGCGCCGCCGGGCCCGTTGAGCCACCTGTTCGATGCAAACGCATGAACTCGATGAGCGAGGTGCAGCATGCAGTTCGGGATCTTCTCCGTCGGTGACGTGACCACGGACCCCACGACCGGACGGACCCCGGACGACACGGAGCGCGTGCGCGCGATGCTCACCATCGCCGAGCACGCCGACGCCGCCGGGCTCGACGTCTTCGCCACCGGCGAGCACCACAACCCGCCGTTCGTCCCGTCGTCCCCCACGACGATGCTCGGCTACCTCGCGGGCCGCACCAAGAACATCGTGCTGTCCACCGCCACGACGCTCATCACCACCAACGACCCCGTCCGCCTGGCCGAGGAGTACGCGATGCTCCAGGTCATCGCCGACGGCCGCATGGACCTCATGATGGGCCGCGGCAACACCGGCCCCGTCTACCCGTGGTTCGGCAAGGACATCCGCCAGGGCCTGCCGCTCGCGATCGAGAACTACGCGCTGCTGCGCCGGCTGTGGGAGGAGGACGTCGTCGACTGGTCCGGCAAGTTCCGCACCCCCCTGCAGGGGTTCACCTCGACGCCCCGCCCGCTCGACGGCGTCGCGCCGTTCGTGTGGCACGGCTCGATCCGCTCCCCCGAGATCGCCGAGCAGGCCGCCTACTACGGCGACGGGTTCCTCCACAACGCGATCTTCTGGCCCATGGAGCACACCGCGCAGATGGTGAACTTCTACCGGCAGCGGTACGAGCACCACGGCCACGGCCGCGCGGACCAGGCGATCGTCGGCCTGGGCGGGCAGGTGTTCATGCGCAAGAACAGCCAGGACGCGTGGGACGAGTTCCGCCCGTACTTCGACAACGCCCCCGTCTACGGGCACGGCCCGTCGATGGAGGACTTCACGCGCGAGACGCCGCTGACCGTCGGCAGCCCGCAGCAGGTCATCGACCGGTACGGCGCGTTCTGGGAGCAGGTCGGCCACTACCAGCGCCAGCTGTTCCTCATGGACCACGCCGGCCTGCCGCTCAAGACCGTGCTCGAGCAGATCGACATCCTCGCCGAGGACGTCGTGCCCGTGCTCCGCAGGGAGGCCGAGTCCCGCCGTCCCGCCGACGTCCCGGCGAACCCGCCGACGCACGCCGAGCGCGTCGCCGCCGCCCGCGCCGCCGGGCGCGTCCACGTGCAGCAGGCCGCGACCGCGGACCACTGGACGGGCAAGGCCGCCGAGGACGACCTCGCCGCCGCCGAGGCCGCCGGCGCCACCACCCTCCCCTGAAGGAAACTGGATCACCCTCTCACCGCGAGAGTGCAATCCAGCCCCCTCCCCGGAAGCAACTGGATCACCCTCTCACCGCGAGAGTGCAATCCAGTCACCCCCTCCCGCGCGAGAGAGCAATCCAGCCACCTTCCCCGAAGCGAACTGGATCGCACTCTCACCGCGAGAGGACGATCCAGCCACCCCCTCCCGCGAGAGGGCAATCCAGCCCCCTCCCCGGAAGCAACTGGATTGCACTCTCACCGCGAGAGGACGATCCAGTCACCCCCCTCTCCCGCGAGAGTGCAATCCAGTCCCGCCCAGCACGTCCCCAGGAGGACCCCGTGACGTCCCGATCGATCGTCGTCGTCTCCGGCGGGCTGTCGCAGCCGTCGTCGACCCGCATCCTGGCCGACCGCCTCACCGAGGCCACCGTCGCCGATCTCACCGCGCGCGGCGTCGATGCGGTCGTCGAGGTCGTCGAGCTGCGCGGTCTGGCGCACGACGTCGTCGACATGACCCTGACCGGCTACGCCCGTCCGGACCTCGCGGCCGCTCAGAGCGCCCTGGCGGGTGCGGACGGCGTCATCGCGGTGTCACCGGTGTACGCCGCGTCGTACGCGGGGCTGTTCAAGTCGTTCGTCGACGTGCTCGCCCCCGACACGCTCGACGGAACCCCCGTGCTGCTGGGCGCGACCGGCGGCACCGCGCGTCACTCGCTGGCGCTCGACCACGCGCTGCGCCCGCTGTTCGCCTACCTGCACGCGGACGTCGTGCCGACGTCGGTCTTCGCCGCGACGGACGACTGGGCCGACGCGGGCACCGAGCAGGTCAAGCCGCTGCCCGCCCGGATCCGACGGGCGGCCGCCGAGCTCGCCCAGCGCGTCGCGGCCCGCGAGCCGGTCACCCGGACCGGGCTGTACGACGCCGTGCCGTCCTTCGAGGACATGCTCGGCGGCTCCTGACCGCCGCCCGCGCACGGACCCGACGACGAGGGGCCGACCACCGGTGGTGGTCGGCCCCTCGGACGCTGCGACGCGCCAGGCGTGCGGCACCCGGTGCGTCACCGGTGCGTCACTGGTGCGTCAGGGTGAAGACGGCCCCCGTCTCCGTCGCCTCCACGTCGAGCAGCTGCTCGGCGAGCGTCTGGGACGTGCGCGGGTCGACGTAGACGCGGGCCGCGCCCTCGGCGACCACGTCGTCCCCCGGGTCCGGGGCGGCGACGAGCTCGAGCTCGAAGCCTCCCGTCTCCTGCTCGGCGATGCGCAGGCCGCCCTCCTCGGGCAGACCGGCCTGGCTCGTGAGGGTCTCGACGGCGGTGCGGGCGGTGTCGGTCAGTGTGAGCACGGGTGCTCCTCTCCCAGGGCCTGGGGACGTCGGCCGGCACCCGCGGCCCCGCCGCGTCGGCGGCCACGGCCGCACCACGGGCGGGACGACGTGCCCCGGTCCGACGCCGTCGGACATCGTCCACCGTGACCCGAGCGGCAGCACGGGCGCAAACGCTCGTCCGACTCGCGAGATCCCTCCCGGCTTGTCCGCTCCGGGGCTGCGCCCTCACGCCGGGCGTCCTATCCTCCGCGCCCCAGCGAGGATCAGCGGGAGACGTCGACGACGAGGGCCCGGTGGTCCGACAGTCCCAGGTCGAGCGCCCGGCCCGGGCCCGACGCGTGGACGCCCGGCCCGGCGAGGACGTGGTCGAGCTGGCGCACGGGCTCGTCGACCGGGAACGTGGGCGCCTGCGCGAGCGACTGCAGCCCGGACAGCCGCGCCGGCTGCTCGCCCGCCAGGTTGAGGTCCCCCATGACGACCTTTGCACCCGGCAGCGTGCGCGTCTCACGCACCAGGTGACGCAGCTGCCGCACGTTCCACCCCGGGATGAACGTCAGGTGGGTGCAGATCACGGTCAGCGGCCCACGCTCGTCGTCCACGACCGCGCCGAGCGCGGTGCGGGGCTCGTCCCGGACGAGCTCGGGCCAGCGCGAGCCCGGGAACCGCACCGGCGTGCGGCGGCGCAGCGTGGGCAGCGTCAGCACGTGCCACTCTCGCACCGGTCGGCGCGAGAGCAGCGCGATGCCGTAGGCGGCCGTGTCCGGCTGCTCCTCGCCCGTGCCGGCGACCCACAGGCCCGGCTCGCCGTGCAGGGTCGCGACGAACCGGTGGTGCGGCGCGCCCATCGCCTCGGCGGCCACTGCCGTCAGGTCCGCGCAGTGCGACCTGCTCTGCGCCCGGTCGACCTCCTGCAGCGCGAGGACGTCGGCGTCGAGGCGCCGCACGGCGTCGGCGAACCGGTCGAGGTCGACCCGCCCGTCCACGAGCGAGCGCCCGTGGAGGATGTTGAAGGTCGCGAGCCGCACCTTGCGATTCTCACCGGTCCCCGGGGCCCCCGCACGGCAACCCGCCACGACCCCGGGGCGCGTCCACCCCGGCCGTGGTCGTCATGTGCGCCCGCGGCCGTCTCGACGCGCGCGGTCCGCCGGTGCGGTGTAGACACCGTGCCATGCACTCGACCCCGACAGACGCGCCGGCGCCGCTCACCGGTGCTGCACCGCCGCCCCTGCCGCAGCCGACGGGCGCGGAGACCCCCGACGACCGCGCGGCCCTGCAGGACGGCCTGCGGCGCACGGCGGTGGCGCTCCTGGAGGCACAGATCCCGTTCGCGCTCGTCGGCGGGTACGCCGCGTGGGCCCGTGGGGCCCCGGAGCCCAGCCACGACGCCGACTTCGCGGTCGCCCAGGACGACGTGGACGCGGCGCGTGCCGCACTCGCGGCGGCCGGGCTGGACGTGCAGCAACCGGCCGAGAACTGGCTGTTCAAGGCCTACCACCACGGGCAGCTGATCGACGTCATCTTCCGGATGGTCGGCGAACCCGTGACCCGGGAGCAGCTCGCGCACGCCGACCAGCTCGAGGTGCTGGCCGTGCGCATGCCCGTCCTGCCCGCGACCGACATCATCTCGGCGAAGATGCGGGTGCTCGGCGAGCACTACTGCGACTTCACGTGGCTGCTGCCCATGGCCCGCGCGCTGCGCGAGCAGATCGACTGGGACCTCGTGCGCCAGGACATCGAGGGGCAGCCCTACGCGCGTGCCTTCATGTTCCTGGCCGACGAGCTCGGCCTGACGGGCCACCCAGGCGACCGGCTCGAGGCGGGGCCCGGCCGCACCGACCCGGGCTCCGAGGCCTAAGGGCGGCTCGGGTGGCCGGCACGGAGCTCGACGTGGTGCGCCGCCTGGCGCTCGCGCTCCCGGAGGTCACCGAGCGCCTGAGCTGGGGGACGCCCGCCTGGTTCCACCGGCGGCTCGTGGCACGGATGTGGGACGAGCACCGGCTGACGGTGCACGTCGAGGACGACGGCGAGCGGCAGGCCCTCGCCGCACAGGACCCCGACGTGTACTCCACGACCGACCACCACCAGGGCACCGACCTCGTCCTGGTGGACCTGCGCGTCGCGGGTACGGACCTGGTCCGCGCGCTGCTCGCCGAGTCGTGGTGGTGGGCGGCGCCACCGGTGCTGCGGCGGACGCACCCAGGGCTGGGCCCTCCGGCACCGGGCGGCTCGCCCCCCTGACGCCCCGCCTCGCGGATCAGCCCGCCTCGCGGATCAGCCCGCGTCGAGGCCTGCCGGGGCGTCCGCGATCCGCAGCGCCTCGACGAGGTCGCGGTACAGCGCGTCCGAGGCGAGCAGCTCGGCGTGCGTGCCACGGGCGCGCACGCGACCACCGTCGAGCACGAGGATCGTGTCCGCGTCGACGACGGTCGACAGCCGGTGCGCGACGGTGACGACCGCGCCCGTGGACGCGAGCACGCGGATCGCGTCGTGCACCGCCGCCTCCGTGAGGCCGTCGACCTGGGCGGTCGCCTCGTCGAGCAGCATGACCTGCGGCCGGCAGAGCAGCGCGCGGGCGAGCGCGATGCGCTGGCGCTGACCGCCCGACACCGACGTCTCCGACAGCCGGGTGTCGAGCCCGTCGGTCAGCGCGTCGAAAGCGTCGTCGAGCCTGACGGCCGCGAGCGCGTCGGACACCTCCTCAGCGCTCGCGTCCGGGTTGCTGAAGAGCAGGTTGTCGCGGATCGTGCCGGGCACCACGGGGGTCTCCTGCTCGACGTACGCGAACCGTGACCGCACCTCGGCGTGGCTCCACGCGGCGTACGGGCGACCGTCGAGCAGGATCTGCCCCTCCTGCGGCTCGAGGAAACGCAGCAGCAGCGAGAACACCGTGGTCTTGCCCGCGCCGGACGGGCCGACGAGTGCGGTGTGACCGCGGCGCGGCACGCTGATCGACAGGTCGCGGACGGCGGGCGGCAGGCCCGGTCCGTAAGCGGCTGTGACGTCCTGCAGCTCGAGGACCGGCACGTCGTCGACGTCGCCCAGCGGGCCGCCCGCGCCGTCCGGCGCCGTCGGCGCGTCGGGCTCGACGTCCATCGCGGCGACCTCGCTGATGCGCGCCGCCGCAGCGATGCCGGACTGCAGCTGCGTCATCGCCTGCGTGAGCTCGGTGATCGGTCCGACGATGTTGAACGCGTAGAGCAGGAACGCGACGAGGCTCGACACCGCCAGCTCGCCCTGGCCGACCCGCCAGGCTCCGAGGCCGAGGATGACGATGATCGCGAGCTGGATGCCGCCCCACGACACGGTCCAGGCGAGCGCGGTCGTCCGGACGGCGCGCACCGCGTGGTCGCGGGCCTCGCGGGCGGCGGTCAGCACCGTGACGCCCTGGCGGGACTCGGCCCGGCTCGACTTGACGGTCCGGACGGCGCGCAGCGAGCCCTCGAGCGTCCCGCCGAGGCGCCCCAGCGCCTCCTGCGACGCCTTCTCGGCCGCGCCGATGCCGGGCAGCAGCACGGCCATGACCGCGCCGACGACGACGATCGCGCCGATCGTCGTGCCGAGCAGGACACGGTCCAGCACACCCATGAGGACGAGCGTGCCGAGGAGGGCGACGACGCCATTGACGAGCCCGACGAGGCTCGACGACGTCGCTTCGCGCAGGAGGACGGTGTCCGACGTGACGCGCGTGACCAGCTCCCCGCTGGGCCGCCCGGTCACTGCGGCGACCGTCGCGCGCAGGTACCGGCGCACCAGGGACTCGCGCGCGTCGAGGACGATGCGCTCGGCCAGCGTTCCCATGACCACCCACTGCACGTAGCCCACGACCGTGCCGACGACGAAGAGCGCGAGGAGCCACGCAACCGGTCGCGCGAGCGACTCGCCCGTCCCCAACGAGTCGAGCACCCACTTGGTCACCATCGGGGTCGCGAGAGAGAGTCCCGTCCCTGCGAGGCCCAGGACGAGGCCGAGCGTCAGCGTGCGCCGGTGCGGACGGACGAGGTCCAGGAGGATGCGCAGGCGATCGCGGCCCCCGGCCGCACCCTCGGCGGAGGAGTCGGACACGGCTAGCAAAGTGGGCTGAGTCATTGCCATAGTGGAACACGAGCGTTCCGTCACGGTCAACGTCGGCCCTGTCTGAGTTAGCCGTGTACCGTGCGAACGTGGCCGACTCCGCACCCGCACCGACGTCGGCGGCCCGCGCGCGCACCCGGCAGGCGATCGTCGACGCCGCCGTCCGTGCGCTCGCCGAGGACCCCGCCGCCGCGCTGAGCCGCGTGGCCGACCTCGCCGACGTCGGCCGGACCACGCTGCACCGCTACTTCCCCGATCGGGAGGGCCTGCTCGACGCCGTCGGGGCACACGCGGTCCGGAGCATCAGCGCGGCCCACGCCCGCGCACGCCTCGAGGACGGCACCGCGCGCGAGGCGCTGCTCCGCGTCGCACAGGAGTACCTGGAGCTCGGCGACCTGCTGACCGTGCTCTTCACGGGTTCCGTCCCCGAGGAGCGCTGGTCGGGTGACGAGGCCAACCAGACCGCCCTGGTCGCCCTGTACACGCGTGGGACGCAGGACGGCTCGCTCGACAGCCGGATGGACGCCGGCTGGATGCTCGGCGTCGTCTGGTCGGTGCTCTACCTCGCATGGTCCACGCTCAGCACCGGCACCGAGGACCGCCACACGGTCGTCACCCGCCTGCTGCTGACGCTCGACAAGGCGGTCGCGGCCCCCACGGTGGCGTGACCCGCCCGACCTGCGATCCGCCCCACCCTCCCTGAGGATGGACGCATGCCCGACTTCACCGCTCCCACCCTGACCCTGCCCGGCGGCGTCATCCCCGTGATGGGCCTCGGCACGTGGCAGTCGGAGGGCTCGGACGCCGAGCTCGCCGTCAGCACCGCGCTGCAGCTCGGCTACCGGCACGTCGACACCGCGACCGGCTACGGCAACGAGGCGCAGGTCGGCCGCGTCCTCGCCACCCGCGGCATCGACCGTGACGACGTCTTCCTCACCACCAAGCTGCCACCGGACCACGCCGACCGCGCTCGGCAGACGCTCATGGAGTCGCTGGCCGCGCTCGGCACCGACCACCTGGACCTGTGGCTCATCCACTGGCCGCCGGGCGGGCAGGCGCGCCCCGACGTCTGGGAGGAGCTGCGCCGTGCCCGGGACGAGGGCCACGTCCGCTCCATCGGCGTGTCGAACTACTCGATCGCCCAGATCGACGAGCTGATCGCCGCGACGGGCGAGGCACCGGCGGTCAACCAGATCCCGTACTCGCCGGTGGACCACGACGCGGCGCTGCTGGCGGCGCACCGCGAGCGCGGCGTCGTGGTCGAGGGGTACAGCCCGCTGAAGCGCACGGACCTCGATGCCGGACCTATCGCGGCCGCAGCCCGCGCGCACGGTGCGACGCCCGCGCAGGTGGTCCTGCGCTGGCACGTCGAGCACGACGTCGTGGTGATCCCGAAGTCGGTGCGGCGTGAGCGCCTCGAGGAGAACCTCGCAGCGCTGGACCTCACGCTGACGGCCGAGGAGGTCGCGGCCATCGACGAGCTGGGCCGCTGAGCGGACGCCCGCAGGCCTGCAGCATCAGACGCGGAGGCACTCCGGGACCGCCCCGTCCGTGGCTGCGCTCCCACCCCGCACGTGCTCGCCACCGTCGCGATGCGACCGGCGAGCACGTCGGGCACTCGGCCTTACCGAGGAACCGGGCCCGGGTCTTGCGTTCGGCGCCACGCCGTTGTGTCGCCTGCGCAAGGTCTACCGGACATCCGGACGTGACGTCAACCACAGTCGTGCGCGTCGCGTCCGCCGCGGCGGGCTCACGGCGCCGCCCGGCGTCAGGGGACGACGACGGTCATCCCCGCGGCACCCGCCGCAGGAAGCCCTGCCAGTGCCGAACCCGCACCCTCGAGGTCCGTCGTGCGCCCGACCAGACCGGCCGGCGCCAGCCGTCCTGCCGCGATCGCGTCGAGCATCGCCGGGTACTCGTGCGCCGCCATCCCGTGGCTGCCGTGCACGGACAGCTCCCACGCGACGACGCGATCCATCGGCAGCGCCGTCCACGCGTCCTCCCGCAGCAGCAGCCCCACCTGGACGTGCCGGCCGCGGCGGCGCAGCGCGAGCACGCCGGCCTGCGCGGTGGCAGGACTGCCGAGCGCGTCGATCGTCGCGTGGGCCCCTCCCCCGGTGGCCTCGACGATCGCGGCGGCCACGGACGCCGGGGCGTCGGTCCGCGGGTCGAGGGTCACGTGCGCACCGGCCGCGCGGGCGGCCTCGCGGGCGACCGGTGACGGGTCGACGGCCACGACGTGCGCCCCGGCCGCCGCCGCCACCATGACCGCGGAGAGCCCCACGCCCCCGCAACCGAGCACCGCGACCTGGTCGCCCGCGCGGACGGCGGCGTGGACCGTGACCGCACGGTAGGACGTCGCGAACCGGCAGCCGAGCGCCGCGGCAGCGACCGGCGCGAGGCCCGCGGGGACCCGCACCAGGTTGGTGTCGGCGTGGTCCAGCGCGACGAGCTCGGCGAACGAGCCCCACTGCGTGAACCCCGGCTGCGTCTGGTGCGGGCACACCTGCTGGTCGCCCGCGCGGCACGTCGTGCACGTGCCGCAGGCCATGACGAACGGGACGGTGACGACGTCACCCACGCGCCAGCCGCGCACGTCGGGACCGACCTCGACGACCGTCCCGGCCAGCTCGTGGCCGGGCACGTGCGGCAGCGTCACGTCGTCGTCGTGCCCCTGCCAAGCGTGCCAGTCGCTGCGGCACACGCCGGTCGCGGCGACGCGCACGACGACGCCGTCGCGGGGGCAGGCGGGGTCCGGGACCTGCCTCACCTGGGGGACGACACCGAACCGCTCGACCACGACCGCACGCACGGGCCCATCCTCCACCGCCTGGCGGGCCGTCGGTGCCGACCGGCGCTGCTCGCCGCGGTCGGCACCGACGGACGGGTCAGGCGGTGAGGAAGTCGAGCAGCGCGCGCGTGACCTCGTCGGCGTGCGTCCACAGCAGACCGTGGGGCGCGCCCTCGACCTCGACGTACGTCGCCTCGGGCAGCAGAGCCGCGAACGCGCGCCCCGTCGCGTCGACCGGCAGGATGCGGTCCGCGGTGCCGTGCAGGATGAGGGTGGGGACGTCGATCTTCGCGATGTCGGCGCGGAAGTCGGTGTGCCACGTCGGGACGACCGCCCACGCGGCCCACGGGGCCGAGCCCGCGGCCACGGCCCATGATCCGCGCACGGCCGCCTCGCTGATGCGCGAGCCCAGATTCTCGTCCAGGTTGTAGAAGTTGGCGAAGAACTCGTCGAACCATGCGAAGCGGTCCGCGCGCGCGGTCGCGACGATGCCGTCGAAGGCGCTCTGCGGCAGACCGTCCGGGGTGTCCTCCGTCTGCAGCAGGAACGGCTCGATGGCCGCCAGGAACGCGGCCTTGGCGACCCGGTCCGACCCGCGGGTGCCCAGGTACCGGCCGACCTCGCCGGTGCCCATGGAGAAGCCGACGAGGACGGCGTCCCGCAGGTCGAGCGTCGTCAGGACCGCGTCGAGGTCGGCCGCGAAGGTGTCGTAGTCGTAGCCCTGCGTGGCCTTGGTGGAGCGGCCGAAGCCGCGGCGGTCGTACGTGACGACCCGGTAGCCGGCGTCGAGCAGGGCCACGGTCTGCTTCTCCCACGAGTGCCCGTCGAGCGGGTAGCCGTGGATCAGCACGACCGGCTGCCCGGTGCCGTGGTCCTCGTAGTAGAGCTCGACGGTCTGGTCGGTCGCGGTGCTGGTGATGTACGGCATGCCCCTGGCCTCTCTCGGCGCCCGGGCGGTGGCCCGGGACTCGGCGCCCCGCCCGATCAGGCGAGAACTATTACATCGTGCACGATCTAGTTGTGGACGTCAAGACGTGATCTACACTCATGGGGTGGACGACGACACCCGCCCGGACGACGCGCGGACCGACGGCATCTCCCTGGCGACGATGCTCTGCTTCGACCTGTACGCGGCCTCGCGGGCGATGACGTCCGTGTACCGCGGACTGCTCGACCCGGTGGGCCTCACCTACCCGCAGTACCTCGTGCTCGTCGTGCTGTGGACCCGCGGCGAGCAGACCGTGCGCCAGGTCATCGACGTGCTGCACCTCGACTACGGCACGGTCTCGCCGCTGCTCAAGCGGCTCGAGGCGCGCGGCCTGCTCGAGCGCCGTCGACGGGCCGACGACGAGCGCTCGGTCACGGTCGCGCTCACCGACGAGGGGCACGCCCTGCGTGACCGGCTGGCGCACGTGCCGGCCCGCGTCGGTGCCGCGTTCGGGCTCGACGCCGACGAGCTCGCGGTGCTCGGCAGGCTGCTCGCGACGGTCACCCGCACGGCACCCGCGCACGCGACGGGCACCGCGCCCGACGCCGGCCGCACCTGACGGCCGTTCAGCCGCCGGTCGTCAGCGCCCGGCCTCGGGGAGCTCCCCGCCGACGTCCCACGGTCGGACCTTCACGGTGGCACCCGCGAGCACGTCCAGGTCCATGGGCAGTGCGAGGTCGACGGCCGGCCCGCCGGGAACGGGCTGCACGGTGACCGCGACGGCGACGTCGGGATCCTGCGTCGTCGACATCGCACCCCACCGCACCTCCGACCGCACCGAGGCGCCCGGCGCCAGCACGACGACGGGCGCTGTGCCGCGGTCGGGCAGCTGCGTCAGGTCCGGCGTGGGCGTCCCGGACGCACGCGTGAACGCCAGCCCCGGGACGCCCTGCAGGACGCACGGCTGCACGCCCGCGTGCGTGGCGCCGAGGAAGAGGAAGCGCGACCCGGCCGCCGCGTCGGTCCCCAGCACCGCGACGTCGAGCTCCGCACCCGTGCACGCCGGCACGCCGTCGGCCGCCGGCACGTGCGGTGCCGGTGGCGGGCCACCCACGAGTCCCTCGACCGCGGCGGCGGGCGACGCCACCCGGAACGACACGCGCGGGGCCGCGACCAGGGCCTCGAGACGCGAGACGACGTAGGCACGCTGGGCGTCGTCCTCGACCTCCACCGTCAGGGTGGTCGACGCGGGCTCACCCCCGTCGAGCAGGACGCGCCACACGCCGTCCCAGCTCGCGACGTCGAACGCGAGCGCCACCGCGTCCTCCTCGGGCCACGTCCCGGGGTTCACCTGGCGGACCTCGACCCACGGGTCGCCGGTCGTCACGGTCGTCACCGGCAGGTCCCGCCCCGCGGTGGCCCGGAGCACCGGCACGACGTCACCCGCCGACGCGACCGTGACCGTGCCGCCGTCGACACCGAACCACGTCTCGACGACCCCGGGGACGAGCCGCACCGCCACGGCGTCCGCCACGAGACCCGCGTCGCCGCCGGCAGCGAGCACGACCTCCAGGGACCGGGCCGCGTCCCGCACGCGCAGGTCCCACGCGAAGGGCGCGTCGGGGGGCGCCGCGGCCAGGAGGGCGCGGGCCGCCGCCACGACTCCCTCGACCCGCGGCGGCTCGGCGTCCACGCCCACGACCCAGGAGGCCGGGTCGTCGCGCACGTCCGGAGCGCCGGGGTCCGCCGACAGCGCCTCCACCGCGAGGCGGCACGCGACCTCGAGGGACGCCACCTCGGCCGGGACGCCCTCGCGCAGGCGTCCGGCCGCCTCGGTCACGGCTGCGGGAGGCCGCCCGTCGTCCCCGTGGACCCAGCAGCCACGGTCGCCCGCCGGCGGCGCGTCGCGGACCACCAGCCATCCGACCCCCAGCAGCACGAGCGCGGCGACAGCTCCCACGACGAGCCCGCGCCGCCCCTGCGCCGTGTCCCGCGGCTGCGTCGACGGCTCGCCCTCGGTGCTCACGACGCGCGACCCTACTCGGGCACGCGCGCACGCGGCCCGACCCCACGTAAGGTGCCGCAGGTGAGCACGACGCCTTCACGACCGGGCACCCGCGTGGGTGTCGTCGTCACCGACTCCTACCCTGTCGAGGACCCCGACCACGACACCGCGCCGCTCGTCGCCGCCCTGCGGGCCCGCGGGGTCGACGCGCACGCGACCGTGTGGCACGACGCGAGCGTGGACTGGTCCGCCTACGAGCTGCTCGTGCTGCGCAGCCCGTGGGACTACCCCGAGCGGCTGCCGGAGTTCCTCGCGTGGCTCGACCACGCCGGGTCCGTGACGCAGGTGCTCAACCCGCCGGCGCTCGTGCGGTGGAACCTCGACAAGCGGTACCTGTCGCAGCTCGCCGGCCTCGGCGTCGACGTCGTCCCGACGACGTACCGGACGTCGCTCGACGACGTGCGCGCGGACCTCGCCGGTTCCGCGCCGGACGCGCACGTCGTGCTCAAGCCCGCGGTGTCCGCCGCTGCACGTGACACGGGCCTGTTCCGCGCCGACGACGCCCGCGCGCTCGCCCTGGCGGCCCGCATCCTCGACGGCGGCGGCGTGGTGATGGTGCAGCCCGAGGTGCCCGAGCTGTCGCAGGGGCGCGAGAAGGCGCTGTACGTGATCGACGGCCGGCTCACGCACGCGATCGCCAAGGGGGCGCTGCTCGCACCGGGCGGCGGCCTCATCGGCGGCGTCTACTCCGAGCACCCGAAGCAGGTGGACGTCACCGACGCCGAGGCGGCGTTCGCGCAGCGCGTCGTCGCGGCGGTCGCCGAGGCCACCGGGCTGGGCGTCCCGCTGTACGCGCGCATCGACACGGTCGACTCCGCCGCCCACGGGCAGGTCCTGCTGGAGGCCGAGCTGTTCGAGCCCGCGCTCAACCTGCACGTCGTCCCGGACGCGGCCGACGCGGTCGCGGCGGCGGTGCACGCCCGGCTCCGCTAGATTCCCAGCGCCGGGCACGACGCGGACCCGCCCGACGTCGGCGGGTCAGCAGGAGCGCACACGCCGACGACGACGGGAGGGGACGCATGGCTTCGTGGTCGGAGCGCTGGGACCGGACCCGCGCGCAGATCCAGCTGCTGCCGCGTCCCGTGCGCGTGGTCGCCGTCGCGGTCGTCGGCGGGACCGTGCTCCTCACCGGCGTCGCGATGCTCGTCCTGCCGGGCCCGGGGATCCTCGCGATCCTGGCCGGGCTCGCGCTGCTCGCCACCGAGTTCGCGTGGGCGCGGCGCTGGCTCGACCGGGCGCGCGCCGCGGGGCAGGCGGGTGTCGACAAGGGGCGTGAGGTCTGGGGCCGGCGACGGCCGGGTGCCGAGCCCGCTGCCGAGGACGGCACCCCGCCCGCACCCTGACGCCGCGACGCCGGTGCTGCCGTGCCGCCGACCCCCGGGACCGACCCGGTCGGGTCAGAGGCCCCGGCGTGGCGAGCCGGCGCCCGTCTGCCCCACCACGCCGCACTCGTAGGCGATGATCACGGCCTGCACGCGGTCGCGGGCGCCGAGCTTGGCGAAGACGTTGCCGACGTGCGTCTTCACGGTCGTCTCGGAGACCAGCAGCTCCGCCGCGATCTCGGCGTTGGACGAGCCGTCCGCGATGAGGGCCAGGACATCGAGCTCGCGCGGTGTCAGACCGCGCAGGCGCGGGTGCGGAGCGTCGCTGTCGTCGACCGGCTCCTCGCCGGCCGGCAGGTGGTGCGCGAAGAGGTCGAGCATGCGCCGCAGCACGCGGGGCGCCACGACCGAGGTGCCCGAGGCGACGGTGCGGATCGCGTCGACGAGCTCGCCCGGGCTGGTCGACTTCAGCAGGAACCCGCTGGCACCGGCCCGCAGGGCGGAGAACGCGAGGTCGTCGACGTCGAACGTGGTGAGCACCAGCACGCGGGAGTCCGGGTGCTCGGCGACCAGGCGCCGCGTCGCCTCGATGCCGTCCATGCCGGGCATGCGGATGTCCATGAGCACGACGTCGGGTGCCAGCGCGGCCACCTGGTCGATCGCCACCCGGCCGTCCGCGGCCTCGCCGACCACCTGGAGGTCCGGCTCGGACTCGATGACCAGGCGGAAGCCGACGCGCAGCAGCGCCTGGTCGTCCACGAGCAGCACCGTCGTCATGGTCGTCCTCCGTCGTCGTCCCACGGCAGGACCGCTCGGACCTGCCACCCGCCTCCCACGCGCGGCCCCGCCTCGACGTGCCCACCGAGCAGCGCGGCACGCTCGCGCATGCCGACGATCCCCCGCCCGGTCCCGGGCCCGTCACCCGCTCGCGCACCCCCGCCGTCGAGGACCTCGACCTCGACGGTCGTCGGCGTCCGGCGCACCGCGACCTCCACCGACGACGCCCCGGGGGCGTGCCGCAGCACGTTGGTCAGCGCCTCGCCGAGGATCCGCGTGACCGCGAGCCGCACCGACGTGTCGTCGGGCAGCGCGGTGTCCAGGCCCGTCGCGGTCACGGACATCCCCGCGGTCCCGAAGCGCTCGACGACGGTGGACAGGTCGACGTCCGTGGGCGCCACCCGCCGCTCGTCGTCGGTCTCGAACGCGCCCAGGACGCGCTGCATGTCCGCCAGCGCGGACCGGCCGGTGCGCGCGACCTGCCGCACCGCCTCCCGCGAGCGGTCGGGGGCGCGATCCGCCGCGGCGTCGGCACCGTCCGCGAGCGCGACCATCACGGACAGGCTGTGCGCGACGACGTCGTGCATCTCCCGGGCGATGTGGGCCCGCTCGGCAGCGCGGGCGAGCGCGGCGCTCTGGTCCCGCTCGCGGGCCAGCGCCCGGTAGCGCTCGACGAGCTCGCGCGCGTGCAGGCGCCGGGCGCGCGCGGCGGAGCCGACGGCGACTCCGAGCAGCAGCAGCGCGAGCAGCAGCAGCACGGAGCCCATGCGGCGCCCGGGCGAGAACGTCGGCGACTCCAGGTAGGTCACCGGCTCCCAGCCGGACCCGGTGACGACCCCGGACCACAGGATGATCTCGATGAGGCCGAGGTCCTGCCACCGCCACAGCGCGAGCGTCAGGGCCGTCAGCACGACCCCGAAGGCGACCCACGTCGTGCGTGTGCTGCGGCTCGCCGCGACGCTGTAGAGGGCGCACGCCGCGCACGCCCCGAGCACCCCGAGCACCCCGGCCACCAGCAGGGACACCACGGACGCGACCGTCAGCAGGGCCGTCACGACCAGAGGCGCCTTGCGGCGCACGGCGAGCAGCACGGTCCCGGTCGCGGTCCCGATCAGCCAGGTGGTCGCGACGGTGGTCGGCACGTCGGCGTCCGGCGGGTACAGACCGAGGGCCGCGGCTCCCACCGCGGTCTGCCAGGCGAAGACCGCGCCGACGAGCCCGACGAGCAGCACCGCGACCGCGACCGCGGCGTCGGTGACCCAGGGGTGCCCGGCGACGAGCCGACCCACCGGGCTCCCGCCACGGACCTGCTCCTCCGTGAGGACGTCGTCACCGCCCCCGGCGGGCACGCCGGGCCGTGCCACGGTCGCGCGCCGGATCACCACCGGCCCACTCTCCCATCCCGGACCGTCGCCGGGGCCTGCCTCCCGGGCGACGGCGGACGCCGCGCGGGAGAGCCCGGCCTCAGCGGACGTCATGGCGCACCAGCCGGTACGCGGCCGCGGCGAGCGCCACGGCGACCCAGGCCGCGAGCACCGCACCGCCGCCCCACACGCCCAGCTGCGGTCCGAGCGTCGCGCCGTCGAACGCCGCGACCGCCGCGTCGTCGAGCAGCAGCCGGTTGCCCGAGCCGGGCAGCGCGGCGCGCAGCGTGTCGGTGACGCGCCCGGGCTGCACCGCCAGCAGGTGGTCGGCGAGGACCACGAGCACGAAGGTGGTGACGATCGCGTCGGCCGGGCGGCGCAGCAGCGCCCCCAGCCCGAGCCCCAGCAGGGTGACGCCCGTGGCGAGCAGCACGAACCCGAGCAGCGCGCGGGTCGTGCCCGGGACCACCAGGTCGAGGTCCGGGGCGTCGGCCCCGCGCACGCCCGCCGTCGCGAGGTACGACGCGGCGAGCGCGACCGCGGCGGTGAGAGCGGCGACGACGGCCGTGACGACGACCTGCGCGCCGAGCACCGGGAGTCGGCGCGGCACCGCGGCGTACGTCGTGCGCGCCGTGCCGGTCGTGTGGTCCGACGTGCCGACCAGCGCGCCCAGGACGAGGAAGCCCATCTGCGCGAGCACGATGCCGGAGGTCAGCACCCAGGACCCCGACCGGCCGTCGTCGGGCCGAATGAACAGGCCGAGCCCGTACGCGGTGCCCGCCGCGGCGACGACGGTGCCGAGCGCGAGCCACAGGTGGGCGGGCACGCTCACGGCCTTGGTCCACTCACCCGCCAGCACGCGCCCGTACGTGACCCCGCGCCGGGGCGGCGCCCCGCGCGAGGCCCGCGCGGGCACCACCGCCGTCCCGCCCGCGGTCGTCATCGCACGTCCCGCGTCCGCAGCCGCACGGTCGCGGCACCGAGCAGGACGAGGACCCAGGCAGCCAGGACCAGACCACCGCCGACGGGCCCGAGGTCCGGGGCGCCCGGCATGGGGCCGCTGGAGGCCGGCATCGCCATGAGCTGTGCCGCGTTGCCCGGCAGGAACGCGCCGATGGCGCCCGCCACCGTGACGACCGGTGCCGCGTCGTCGGCGAAGCCCGGCTCGGCGGCACCGCCGACCGCAGGGTCACCCACCATCATCGTCATCATCGGCAGGACGAGGACGACGACCAGCGCCGTCACCACGGCGGGCGTGGTGCGGCGCAGCAGCGTCCCGATCGCGAGCCCCAGCAGCGCGAACCCGGCCATGAGGAGCACGATGCCCAGCAGGACGCCGGGTGTGGCGCCGGCCGTGGGGTCGACCGGGACGCCGTGCGCGGCACCCACGGGCAGGACGGCGACGACACCCGCGAGGGCCGTCAGGACCCCGAGGACCAGGCCGAAGCCCGCCATCACCACCGCCTGCGCGGCGATCACCGGCGAGCGCCGCGGGACGGTCGTGAACGTCGAGCGGAACGCGCCGGTGCGGAACTCCCCCGCCCCGGCCAGCACACCCAGCACGAGCGGCCCGATCTGAGCGAGCAGCAGGCCGGTCGTCACGTCGGCCAGGGGGTCGAACCCCGTGTCGGCCGACGACGCGCTCGCGCCCAGGTACGTCAGCACCCCGGCGACGCCCACCGTCACGACGAGGGTCCACCACGTGGAGCGCAGGCTGGCCAGCTTGGTCCACTCGGAGGCGACCACGCCCGCGAACGTCGGGCCGCGGCGGACCGCGACGGCGGACGCGGCGGACCGCGTCGGGGACGTGGCGGCGGCGCTCATCGCGCACCCCCGGGAGTGACGGTGCCGCGGTACTCGACGGAGTCGGCGGTCAGCCGCAGGTACGCGTCCTCGAGCGACCCACCCTCGGAGCCGACGAGGTCGGCGACCGGCGCGTCGGCGAGCAGACGCCCGCGGCCGATGACGACCACGCGGTCGGCGCACAGCGCGAGCTCGTGCATCAGGTGCGACGACAGCAGCACCGTGCGGCCCTCCGCCGCGAGGTCCCGCACCAGGCGCCGCACCCACAGCACGCCGTCGGGGTCGAGGCCGTTGACCGGCTCGTCCAGGATCAGCGTCTCGGGGTCGCCCAGCAGGGCACCGGCGATGCCGAGGCGCTGGCCCATGCCGAGCGAGAACGTCCCGGCGCGGCGCTTGGCGACCGTCTCCAGCCCGGTCATCGCGATGACGTCGCGGACACGCGAGCGGCCGATGCCGTGGGTCTGCGCCAGCGCCAGCAGGTGCTTGTAGGCCGTGCGGCCCGGGTGCACCGAGCGGGCGTCGAGCATGACACCCACCGCGTGCAGCGGTGCCACCAGGTCGGCGTACCGGTGCCCGTCGACCCGCGTGGTCCCGGACGTCGGGCGCTCGAGCCCCACGACGACCCGCATGGTCGTCGACTTGCCCGCCCCGTTGGGGCCGAGGAACCCGGTGACCGTCCCGGGCCGTGCCGTGAACGTCAGGCCGTCGACCGCCGTCGTGCTCCCGTAGCGCTTGGTCAGCGCCTCCACCTCGATCATGGCGTCTCCTCCTCGTCGCGTCGCACCCTGCGGTGCGTCCGTCGGCGACGCTACGGAGACGGGGTGGGTGCCCAGCACCTGCCGGTGGAGGAGAGGTGGCGGGCTGCGTCCTCCTCCCCCGGGAGGAGGACGCGGGACCCCGGACGGACGGCGCGGCGACCGTCAGGCGCCCGTGGGCTCGACGCCCGCCGCCTCGAGACAGGCGTCCCAGATCTGCGCACCCAGCCCGGAGCGGTAGCTCGCGACCGAGCTGCGGCGTGCGCGCCGCTGGCTCACGTAGCGGCCCATGAGCGGCTCGGCCTCCTCGGCGGTCGCCTGCCACGCGAGGTCCGCGGCGGAGTCCGGCACCCCTCGGCGATCCGGTCCGCCTACGCGGCGCTCACCCCGCTGCTGGTACGGCTGCCCGGGGCGAGGCGGGTACTGCCGGGCCAGCCCCGTCTCCGGCATCAGGCCCGGGTCGAACGCCACGGCGCGCACGCCCCGGCCGCGCCACCGCGCGTCGATCCCGTAGGCGAGCGCGATGCAGGCCAGCTTCGACGTCGAGTACCGCACCCTCCCGGCCACCGGATGCGCCGGGGTACCGGGCGGCGGCCGCAGGAGCGTCGCCATGTCCGTCCACCGCGCGGCGGGGAAGCCGAACGCCCTCGGGCCGCCCCGGTGCGTCTCGCTGCCGATCGTGACGACGCGTGAGCCGGGCCCCATGCGCTCGAGGATCGGGGCGAGCAGCGCGACGTGGCCCAGGACGTTCGTCGCCATCGTCAGCTCGTAGCCGTCGGGGGACCGCTGGATCCCGTCGACCACCTGGAGCCCTGCGTTGCAGACGACGGCCCGCGGGAGCAGGTCCTCGCGGATCAGCCCGTCCGCCAGCGCCCGGACGCTCGACAGGTCGGCGAGGTCGGCGCGGCGCACGGACACCGCGAGCCCCGGCGCGGCCTCGCGCAGGGTGCGCGCGAGCACCTCGCCCCGGTCCAGGTCACGCACGACGAGGAGGAGCGGATGCCCCTCACGGGCCACGGCGCGCGCGGTCGCCTGCCCGAGGCCTCCCGTGGCTCCGGTGATGAGAACAGGTCCTGTCACGCTGCCAGTACCCCCTGCTCGAGCGCCGCGGCCCGTGCCTGCCGTCGGTCAGCAGGTCGCGTGGGCCATCGGCAGCCGGTGATGCCGACCGCGACCGACCGGGCGCCGTCGGGCGAGCTGAGGACGATGCTCAGCGTGCCGTGAGTCGCCCCGTCGTGCCCGTACCGCCGGCGGAGTGCCCACCGTGCCGGACCGGGCGGACCCGGCGCAACCGGCGTTCCGGACACGGCCGCCCCCCTGCCCACCCGAACGAGGGAACGATTGCCAACCAGACGCCCGAGGCGGCGGGGCCGAACCGTTTAGGAGTGCTCCGCAGCTCTTCAGTCGGAGCGATCCCACATGGCAATGTGAACCTTCACAAACCGCTCGAACCGGGATGTGAAGGCTCACATCGCCCTCGCCCGGCAGTCGACGTCGACCGCCGTCGCGACGGGCCGCTCCGCCCCCGACCACTCGAAGGAGAGCAGCATGAGATCAGCACGTGCCTACGGGGCGGCAGCCCCGGCACGAGGACGCCGGCGCTGGGCGTCGGTCCTCGTCGCCGCGGCCACCGCCGTGTCAGCAGGCGCCGCCGCACTCGTCGCCGCCCCCGCGGCCTCGGCCGCGACGGTCGACACGAGCGCGTCGTACGTCCTGATCAACCGCGGCAGCGGCAAGGCCCTCGACGTGTACAACCTCTCGATGAGCGACGGCGCGCGGATCACGCAGTGGACCCGCAACGACGGCTCGCAGCAGCAGTGGCAGTTCGTCGACTCCGGCAACGGGTACTACCGGCTGAAGTCACGCCTCTCGGGCAAGGTCCTCGATGTGCACAACTGGTCGACCGCCAACGGCGGCGCGATCGTCCAGTACACCGACAACAACACGAACAACCAGCAGTTCCGCCTGCAGGACGCCCCCAACGGGCACGTGATCCTCGTCAACCGCCACTCCAACCTCGCGGTGGAGGTCCAGGGCGGCTCGACGGCCGACGGCGCCAACATCGTCCAGTACAGCAACTGGGGCGGCAACAACCAGCAGTGGCAGCTGGTCCGCGTCGGCAGCAACCCGCAGCCGACGAGCAACCCGACGACGCAGCCCACCGCGTCGCCGACCACACCGCCGCCGACGGGCACCTGCTCGCTGCCGTCGTCGTACCGGTGGCGTGACTCCGGCGTGCTGGCCCAGCCGCGCTCCGGGTGGGTGTCGCTGAAGGACTTCACCGTCGCGCCGGTCAACGGCCAGCAGCTCGTGTACGCGACGACGAACACGGGCACGGCGTGGCAGTCGACCGCGTTCGCCCCGTTCTCGAGCTACTCGCAGATGGGCTCGGCGCAGCAGCGGACGATGCCGTTCACGGCGGTCGCGCCGTCGCTGTTCTACTTCGCGCCGAAGAACATCTGGGTCCTGGCCTACCAGTGGGGCGGCCCCGCGTTCTCCTACCGGACGTCGACCAACCCGTCGGACCCGAACAGCTGGGGCGCGCACCAGACGCTCTTCACCGGGTCGATCTCCAACTCGGGGACCGGTCCGATCGACCAGGCCCTGATCGGTGACGACCGCAACATGTACCTGTTCTTCGCCGGCGACAACGGCCGCATCTACCGGGCGTCCATGCCGATCGGCAACTTCCCCGGCAGCTTCGGGTCGAGCTACCAGACGATCATGACGGACACGACGAACAACCTCTTCGAGGCGGTGCAGGTCTACAAGCTCCAGGGCCAGCAGCGGTACCTCATGATCGTCGAGGCGATCGGCGCCCAGGGCCGCTACTTCCGGTCCTTCACGGCCACGAGCCTCGACGGGACCTGGACGCCGCAGGCCACCTCGGAGAGCAACCCGTTCGCCGGCAAGGCCAACAGCGGCGCGACGTGGACCAACGACATCAGCCACGGCGAGCTGCTGCGCACCAGCGCGGACCAGACCATGACGGTCGACCCGTGCAACCTGCAGCTGCTCTACCAGGGCCGCAACCCGTCCTCCGGCGGCGACTACGGCGCCCTGCCGTACCGCCCGGGTCTGCTGACCCTGCAGCGGTAGTCGTCGAGGCCTGATCGACACCGTGCGCCCCTGCGGCTCGCTCCCTGTGGAGCGGGCCGCGGGGGCGCACCCGCTAGGGCACCCCGAGGACGGGCGCACCCGTCGCGCGGTGCATGAGCTCCGCACGCATCGCCGGGTACGGGTCCTCGATCGGCTCCGACGGACTGATCGCCCGGGCGACCGCCTTCAGCGCCTCACCCGCCACGTAGTACCGCCCCTTCGTCTCCCCCACCGGCCGCAACAGCTCGAGGTCTGCCAGCGCCTTGAGGTCCCTGCTCGCGGTGCGCTCGTCGATGCCGGTCTGATCGACGTACGTCGAACGGCGCAACCGGAAGCCGATCAGAGCCGTGTACAGGGCGTCGAGGGCACGGTCGGGGATCCGCTGCGCGGCGAGCACCTCGTCGAGCGCCTCGTAGGTCCGTTGGGCACGCGCCAGCCTGCTGCGGAGGGTCTGCGCCTGCATGTGGTGAGCACGGAGGTTGAAGCTCACCCACAGGCTTGCATCCCCTCCGGGGGCCCACCTTCCGTGACCCGTGACAGCGAGAGCACGGTAGTAGTCGTCGGTGTTGGCGCCGAGCCACTCCTCGATGCTCGCGAACTCGGGCTCCGCGACACCACGGCGGGCCAGGACGAGCGTCTGCAGCGCGCGCGCCATCCGGCCGTTGCCGTCGCGGAAGGGGTGGATCATCACGAGGTTGAGGTGCGCCATGGCGGCCTGCACCAGCGGCTCGACGCCGTCGTCGCGTCCCAGCGAGTCGACGAGCTCCGACATGAGCCCCGGGACGTCCGCGGCGTCGGGCCCCGCATAGACGACCTGCTCGGTCCGCTCGTCCTGGACGAAGATCTCCCGACGCCGGTACTGGCCCGGACTCTTGGCGAGGTCGTGAGCGAGCATCATGTAGTGCATCGACCGCAGGGCCGAGGCGTCCAGGTCGAAGTGCTCGTCCGCCGCCATCGCGAGGACGTAGCCCAAGGCTTGCCGATACCCCCGGATCTCCGCGAACGTGCGCTGGTCCGCGCTCAGAGGCTCCTCGTCGTCGAGTGCGGCGTCAGCATCGTCCAGCTCGACGCGGTAGCCCTCGATGCTGTTCGACCCCTGGATCGCACGTGCGAGCGCGGTGCGACGCAGGCGTCCGGTCCACCGCCTGGGCACACGGACGTGCTCGGCGAGGTTCTCGTGAAGCGCTCCGATCTCGTCGAGCACCTGAACGTCGCGTAGGTCGAGGTCAGGAGTGCGGAAGAGCATGACTCGATGTCCTGATCTTGAGGCCAAGCGGACGGATGACGGTCCAGTGTCCCAAGAATGAGGACATCTGACAACGACGTGCGTGCGCCTCCCACCCCGAGACCAACCGCCCGCTCGTCGTCAGCGGGTCCGAACCGATCCCGCAGGCGCATGCCTCAGGATGGGCCCTGTGACCGAGCTCCCCGTCTTCACCGTCGCCGACCTCGAGGCCGAGCCGCGCCTCGATCTCCCGGCGTTCACGCAGGACGACGCCGTGGACCTCGGCCTGCTGGCCGTCGCCGTGGCCCGCGAGCGCGGCGCGGAACTCGCGGTGCGCGTCGAGCTGGGCGGCCAGACCCTGTTCCTGGCCATGACGGGCTCGACGGGTGCGGGCAACGTGCCCTGGCTCGAGGGCAAGGCGCGCGTCGTGCACCGCTTCGGTGAGCCGTCCCTGCTGGTGCGCCGGCGCCACGAGGCGGCGGGCTCGCCGTTCGAGCAGCGCACCGACGTGGACCACGACCTGCTCAAGGCGCACGGCGGGTCGGTGCCGCTGCGCGTCGACGGCGAGGTCGTGGGCACGCTGACGACGTCGGGCGAGCCGGACGTCGTCGACCATGCGGTGTCGGCCGAGACCGTGCGCCGCTACCTGGCGGCACGGGCCGGCTGACGCAGCCTGCGCTCAGGCGCCCTGCCGGACCACCTCGAACGGCGCGCGCCCGGCCACGCGGCCCTCGATGCCCGCGGTCACGAACCGCTTCGCCGCGGCGACGGCGTCGGCCACCTCGGCGCCCTTCGCGAGCTCGGCGGTGATCGCTGCGGCCAACGTGCAGCCGGCGCCGGCGACCCGCTCCCGCCCGACCTTCGGTGCCCGGAGCACCGTGACCTCGTCACCGTCGACCAGCACGTCCACGGCGTCGTCACCCGGCAGCTCGACGCCGCCCTTCGCGACGACGGAGCGCGGACCGAGCTCCTGGATGCGGCGCGCGGCCTCGGTGAGCTGCTCGACGGTCTCGATCGTCTCCATGCCGGACAGCGCCCGCGCCTCGAACAGGTTGGGCGTCACCACGGTGGCGAGCGGCACGACCTGCTCGCGCAGCGCGTTGTCGGTGTCGAGCGCCGCGCCGGGCTCCTGCCCCTTGCAGATGAGCACGGGGTCGAGGACCACGTGCCGCCACGGCTGGGAACGCAGCCCCTCGGCAACCACGTCGATGGTCGCGGGCGTGCCGAGCATGCCGATCTTCACGACGTCGAGCGCGTACGCCGCGGTCGCGGCCTCGATCTGCGCGGCGATCACGTCGGCGGGGACGGGGAAGAACCGGTGTCCCCAGTCGTTCGCCGGGTCGAAGGACACGATGCACGTGACGGTCCCCAGGCCGAAGGCCCCCAGGGACTGGAAGGTCCGCAGATCCGCCTGGATCCCGGCACCGCCGGTCGCTTCCGATCCGGCGATCACGTAGGCGAGGTCGACCACCTGGGTACTCCTGTCGAGAGGTCTGCTGCGTAGAGCACCAGCCTCGCACGCCCACGCGCCTGCGTGGCGTCCTGTCCCATCGGACCCCGCCGGGTGCGTCGGGGGGCGGGGGGACGTAGCGTCGAGGATGACCGTGGACGCAAGGGGGCGCCGTGTTCGATCACCTGCTCAGCCGTGGCCGCATCGGCCGGCTCGAGACCCGCAACCGGATCGTCATGCCGCCCATGCACGTCGGCTTCGGCCGACGTGTCGAGGAGCGTGAGGTCGCGTACTTCGCGGCACGCGCCGCCGGCGGCGTGGGCTTGATCATCACCGGCACGATGACCACCACGTCGCGCTTCGAGGACAACGAGGGGTGGCCCAAGGTCGAGGACGACGGGGTGATCCCGGACCTGGCACGGCTCGCCGACGCCGTCCACGCCGAGGGCGCGCTGCTGGCCGGGCAGCTCACCCCGGGCTCCGGGCGGGTCGGTCCGCCGGAGCCGGGTGGTGAGGTCCCGGTGTCCGCCTCGCCCACGCCGTGGCTGGCCGACCCGTCGCGCGCCTGCCGCGAGCTGACGACCGGTGAGGTCGAGCACCTGGTCGAGCAGTACGGCCCCGCCGTGGCGCGCCTGGCGGCCGCCGGGTTCGACGCCGTCGACATCCACTCCCACACCGGGTACCTCATCGACCAGTTCATGAGCAGCCAGTGGAACCAGCGCACCGACCGCTACGGCGGCTCGCTGGAGAACCGGCTGCGCTTCCCGCTCGAGCTCGTCGCCGCCGCACGTGCGGCCGCACCGGAGCTGGCGATCACGTTCCGCCTCACGGTCGACCACCACATGCCCGGGGGCCGCAGCCTCGAGGAGTCGCTGCAGATGGCGCCGATCATCGCCGAGGCCGGCATCCACCTGCTCATGGTCGACGACGGCGCGTTCGAGACCGTCGACTGGATCTTCCCGCCGTACTACATGGGCGACGCACCGCTGCTGCCCGGGGCCGCCGCCGTGCGGGCCGTGGTCGACGTGCCCGTGATGGCCACCGGCAACATCACCCCCGAGATCGGCGACCGCGCGGTGGCCGCGGGCGAGGTCGACTTCATCGGCATGGGCCGCGCGCTCATCGCCGACCCCGACCTGCCGCGCAAGCTCACGGCCGCGCAGCCCGCGGCCGTCCGCCCGTGCATCCGCTGCAACCAGCTGTGCGTCGGCAACATCCTCGCCAGCGAGCCCCTGGGCTGCGCGGTCAACCCCGAGGTCGGGTTCGAGGCCCACCTGCCGGGGCCGGCGACCGAGCAGCGGCACGTCGTCGTCGTCGGCGCAGGCCCGGCCGGGCTGGAGGTGGCGCGCGTCGCCGCGACGCGCGGGCACCGGGTCGACGTCTACGACGAGACGGACCACGCGGGAGGCGTGCTGTGGCCCGCCGCGACGCCCGACTTCAAGCGCGAGCTGCGCCGGATGGTCGACTGGTGGCAGGGACAGCTCGCGGAGCTGCCGGTGACGGTCCACCTGGGGCACCGCATCACGGCCGACTCCCCCGAGCTGCGCGATGCCGACCAGGTCGTGGTCGCGACGGGGTCGACCCAGCTGGTGCCCGCGAGCATCCCCGGCACCGACCGCGACGACGTCGTCGACGTCCTGCGGTTCCACCGGGGTGCGCCGGTGGGGCACCGGGTGGTCATGGTCGGCGGTGGCCTGTCCGGCTCGGACGCGGCGCTGGAGCTCGCGAACGAGGGCCACGACGTGACGGTCGTCGAGATGCTCGACGAGATCGCCCGCGACATGCTCGTCGTCAACCGGATCACGCTGCTGCGCCGCCTGGACGAGGCGAGGGTGCGGCTGCTGACCGGCACCCGCGTGCGGGAGATCACCGACGACGGCGTCCTCGTCGAGGGGCCCGACGGCCCGGCGACGCTGCCGGCCGACACGGTCGTCCTCGCGCTCGGCAGCCGGCCCCGCACCGACCTGCTGACCGAGCTGACCGCTGCGGGCATCCCGGTGCAGGCGGTCGGGGACTGCGTCGAGCCGGCCAAGGTGGGCGAGGCGGTGAACAGGGCGTACGCGCTCGCCGCGCAGCTGTAGGCCGTGGCTCCCAGCCGCGCGACGTACGATCCCGCACGTGCCAGCACCCACCGTCATCCGCGTGAGCGCCGTCGTGCTGCGTCGCCCGTCGGGCGAGGTCCTCACCGTGCGCAAGCGCGGCACGCACCGCTTCATGCTCCCGGGCGGCAAGCCCGAGCCCGGCGAGACCGCGGCGCAGACCGCGGTCCGCGAGGCGTACGAGGAGGTCGGCGCCGTGCTCGACGAGGCGCGGCTGCGCGAGCTCGGCACGTTCCGCGCTGCTGCCGCCAACGAGGCGGGGCACGAGGTCGTCGGCACGGTCTTCGAGCACCCGGCCGTCACGGTGGTTGCGGCCGCGGCGGAGATCGAGGAGCTGCGGTGGCTCGACCCGGCAGCCGACCTGCCCGACGACCTCGCCCCGCTGCTGGAGCTGCGCGTGCTGCCGCTGCTGGCCGGGACGACGGCGCCGGTCTGAGGTCTGCTGTCGCCGGTCGGTCCGACGAGGTCCGCGTGGACGCCTGACCGCGGACCTCGGGCCGCGTCGCCGGTCGGTGAGGAGGCCGGGGCGTCACGCGGGGCCGCCGTCGTCGAACGCCTCGCGCGCCGCCGTCGTCCGCCATCGGCGTGGGCCACCTCGTCGAGGCGGACGCGGTCCTGGACCGAGGGCTCAGGCGGGGTCGCTCGTCCGGACCGCTGACGCCGGACCCCCGGACGGCGGATCGGACGGCGGTGCCGGTGGAACGGGCGGAGGTTCCGCACCTCCCTCGTCCGGCCGGTACCAGTCGCTGAGGGCGGGGTCCTCGGTGTCGAGCCAGGAGCCCGCGCCCTCGTCCGGCGCGGTCGCCACGACGCCGACCACGAAGTCGTCGCCGTGCTCCTCGATGCCGGCCCGAACGCCCTGGACGAGCGCCTCACGCGCGTACCGCCGCCGCAGCGTCAACGGGTCGCGCGCCAGGTCCTTCGCCCACGCGACCATCACGAAGATGAGCACCACGGCGAACGGCAGGGCCGCGACCATCATGAGGCTCTGCAGGCCGGACAGCGCGACCTCGCCGCCCCCGACCAGCAGGACCGCCGCGACGGTGGCGAGCGCGGCTCCCCACACCACGGTCGTCCACCGCCGTGGGGTCGGGTTGCCCTGCTCGGACAGGCTGGCCATGACGATGGAGGCGGAGTCGGCGCTGGTGACGAAGAAGATGACGATCGAGACCATCGCGAGCACCGAGGTGACCGCGCCGAACGGCAGCTCACGCAGCAGCGCGAAGAGCATGTCCTGCCCCGACACGCTCGCGCTCATCGCCGACCTGGTCTGCTCGAGCCACATCGCGGTGCCGCCGACGACCGTGAACCAGACCAGGCACACCGCGCTCGGCACGACGATGACCGCGGTGACGAACTCCCGCAGCGTCCGCCCGCGGCTGATCTTGGCGATGAACATGCCGACGAACGGCGTCCACGACACCCACCACGCCCAGTAGTAGGTGCTCCAGGCGCTCATGAACTCCTGCGCGTCGGGCGACGCGGCCGCGGACTGGCCCATCATCACCGGCAGCTCGCCCAGGAACGTCATCAGGACGCCGGGGACGAGGTTCAGCAGGAGGACCGTCGGGCCGACGACCAGGATGAACAGCCCGAGCAGGCCGGCGAGGACCATGTTGATGTTCGACAGCGCGCGGATGCCCCGCTTGAGGCCGGAGACCGCCGAGAAGATGAAGGCGACGGCCAGCACGGCCATGATGCCGACGATCACCGCGTTGGTGAGCGGACCCACGCCGCCCACGATCTCGACCCCGCGACCGATCTGCAGCGCGCCGATGCCCAGCGAGACGGCGGTGCCGAACAGCGTCACCACGATGGCGAACACGTCGACGACCTTGCCGAGGACGCCGTTGCTGCGCTCCCCGAAGACTGGCTCGAGGAGCGCGGACATCAGCGGGACGCGGCCCTTGCGGTACGCCGCGTAGGCGACGGCACCGCCGACCAGCGCGTAGAACGCCCAGGCGACCGGTCCCCAGTGGAACAGCGTCTGCGCGAGCGCGACGTGCATCGCCTGGCCGCTGCCCGGCTCGACGCCCGGGAACGCCGGGGGCGGGTCGAGGAAGAACGCCATCGGCTCCAGCGGGCCGTAGAACAGCAGCCCGATCCCGATGCCCGCCGAGAACAGCATCGCCACCCAGGAGACCGTGGAGAACTCGGGCTTCTCGTCGTCCTGGCCGAGGCGCACGGCCCGGTGCCGGCCGAAGCCCAGCCACATCATGAAAACCAGCACGACGACGGTCAGGACGCCGTAGAACCACCCGAAGTCCACGGTGACGACCTCGAACGCGGCGGCCGCGAAACGCGACAGACCGGCCGGGAGCAGCAGGCCCCAGGCGATGACCGCGAGTGCGATCGCCGCCGCGACGACGAACACCGCCTTGTCGATCCTGAAGAACCGGTGCGTCTGCTCCACCCCGATCCCCGGCAGCAGCGCGGGGTGCGGGCTGCCGAGCAGGTCGGGAGAGCTGACCTCCTTGAGGATCTGCGCAGCGCGTGCGCGCTGGGCGGCAGAAGTACGTCCGGACTGACCACTGGTCGATCCGGTGCGCATGTCGCTCACCACCGATTCGCCCTCTTCGTCGGTCAAGAATCCGGCATTCATCATAGAAGACCTGCCTGATCGCCCCCCGCATCCGGGCAGCGCCGCCACGGACGGTCCGCGGCGCCCTGAACTCGCAGTTCACGCGGCTGAGCGGCTCGAGGCGGAGCACGCTCACCAGTCCGCCTGTCGCCCGGATCACAGACTTCCGATGCACTCAGCGCAACCCGTGAGCTGCGAGCGCATCACCACCGACGGCCCGCCGAAGCCGTCCCAGGAGCCGACGAGGGTGAACGACGTCGGCGTCGCGGCGGCCGGGCGCGCCGCCGTCGAGCACCGGGGGCCGTCGAAGACCCTCCTGCGGTCGCCGGCGCCGCATCGCTGCAGCACCCGTGTGTCGAAACTGTTTTGCGAAACGTTCCGATGCCGATGCGACCCTGATCTAGCCTTCGGTCCGAGGCCCGGTGTCGGGCCCGTTCGTCGACCTGAGGAGAGCCGTGGACGCAGAGTCGGCAGCCCGCCGCGCGACCCTCGCGGACGTCGCGGCTGCTGCGGGTGTCTCCAGAGCGACAGCCTCCAAGACCCTCAACGGGCGCGACGACGTCGCCGGAGCGACCCGGGAGCGGGTGCTGGCAGCGGTCGCCGCGCTGGACTACAAGCCGACGACGGCACGCACCCCCGCCCTGCAACGGCGTGCCATCGCAGTCGTCTTCGACATCCCCGCGTCGCCGTACATCCTCAAGGTCCTCGAGGGAGTCCTGGCCACGGCGACGGACGCCCACCTGGACCTCGTGACGCGGCTTCCCCCGGCCCTGGCGGACAGGCGGCGGCGCACGGTCGCGCGCGAGTGGATCGCCGACCAGCGGGCGAGCGGGGTGGTCGGGATCGCCGGCCTGACGCTCTCCGCCCCGGACGCGCTCATCGACGCCGCGGCCGACAGCAGCATCCCGTTCGTCATGGTCGACCCCGTGGACACCACCAACGAGCGCATGATCAGCGTCGGGTCGTCCAACTGGGCGGGAGCCCGAGCGGCCGCCGAGCACCTCATCGCCCTCGGCCACCGGCGCATCAGCTGGATCGGCGGGCCGAAGGCGTCCGGTGCCGCGCAGGACCGCTTCTACGGCTTCAACGCGGCCATGGGCGCGGCCGGGATCCCCGTCGACCCGGCGCTGGTGCGGGCCGACCAGTTCGACGTCGCCACGGGCGCTCGCCACGCGCACGACCTCCTGTCGTCCGACGACCCGCCCACCGCGATCATGGCTGCCGACGACGAGCTCGCCGTCGGCGTGCTCGCGGCCGCGTACGAGCTCGGGGTCCGGGTGCCCGACGAGCTGAGCGTCACCGGCTTCGACGACACGTCCCAGGCGGCGTGGACGACCCCGCCGCTGACCACCGTCCACCAGCACCTCGACGGCATGGGACGGATGGCCGTGCAGTCCCTGCTCTCCATGGCCGCCGGGAGCTGGCCGGCCTCCCGGCACGTCGAGCTGGCGACGTCGTTGACGATCCGCGGCAGCACCAGCGCCCCGCCGACGGGCGGGGCCCGGGCAGCAGACCGGCCGCACGCCGACAGGTGAGGTCCCCCGCGGCACGCCCGGCGACCTGCTGACCCCCCGTCGCGGCGGAGGGCCCCGTGGCGCGGGCCTCGGCGGATCAGGGGGCCGGTGTCGGTCGTGCGGTGGTCAGGCGGGCGTCAGTGCCGCCGTCAGCCGGGCCAGCCCGTACTCGAACGCGACGTCCAGGTCCCCGCCGAGGCGGAACGCGCCGGCCAGCTCCATGGTGAGGAACCCGGTCGCCCACGCCGTGACGAGCCGGGCGGCCTCCAGCGCGTCGCCCGGGCCGACCAGGTCGCCCGCGATGCGCAGCACCGGCTCGCTCGCGCGAGCCAGGGACGCGGGGTCGGCGCCGGCGGACTGGATGAGGCGGAACCCCTCGGGTCGCTCGTGCGCGAACGCGCGGTAGGCGCGGGCGACGTCGGCGAGCGTGGCCGCCGGCTCGAGGCGCCGTGCCACCTCGTCGACCGCGGCCGCAGCGACCAGCGCGAGCAGGGCGTCGCGGTCGCGGACGCGCTTGTACAGCGACGGTGCGCGCACCCCGACCTTCGCGGCGACGGCCTGCATCGTCAGCCCCGCGATGCCCTCAGCCTCGAGGATCGCCCACGCCGCCGCCACGATCTCCTCGAGCGACGTGCGGTCCGGCGTGGGCATGGAATCTCCTCATGGCTATTGACGTTAGCCATGATGGCTAACTACCGTAGCCATTCTTACCACGCGACCCACCACGAGGGGCACCCCATGAAGCTCGGCCCGCACCTGCACCGCATCGGCAACGACGTCGTCGCCGCCTACCTGGTCGACACCGACGATGGCGTGACGGTGATCGACGCCGGCCTCGCCGGGCACTGGTCGGAGCTGCTCACCGAGCTCACCGCCATGGGCCGCACCCTCGACGACGTGCGCGGCCTGGTCCTGACGCACGGCGACACCGACCACATCGGGTTCGCCGAGCGGCTGCGGCGCGAGCACGGCGTACCGGTGTACGTGCACGCCGCCGACGCCGACCGCGCGCGCGGCGGCGACAAGCCGAAGGCCTCCCTGGGGCGGTGGCGCCCCGGCGCCGTCCTGGGCTTCCTCGCCTACTCCCTGCGCAAAGGCGGCCTGCGGACCACCTACCTCACCGAGGTGACCGAGGTCCACGACGGCGACGTGCTGCCCCTGCCCGGGGCCCCGCGGGTCGTCGGCATGCCGGGCCACTCCCCCGGCAGCATCGCCGTGCACGTGCCCGTCGCGGACGCCGTCATGGTCGGCGACGGGCTCACGACGCGCGACGTGCTCACCGGCCGCACCGGCCTGCAGCCCGCGCCGTTCACGGACGAGCCCGAGCAGGCGCTCGACGCGCTCGCGCGGCTCGCCGACCTCGGGGCCACCTGGGTGCTGCCCGGGCACGGCGCACCCTGGCGCGGCGACCTGGCGACCGTGCAGCACGAGGTGCGGCGGGCAGCGGCGGCCGCGGGCCGGTGACGGTGACGGAGCTGCGACCGCCGCCGTGATCGTGACAGCGGACGGCCCCGCCCGACGCGGCACGTCGGACGGGGCCGTCCCCTGCTGTCGTCCGCGGCTCAGCGCGTGCTGAACGCTGCGTCGAACGCGGCCGACGGCGGGTCGAACGCGAGCCGCCGCACGAACTCCAGCGCCTCGGGCGCGCCGACGAGGCGGTCCATGCCCGCGTCCTCCCACTCCACCGAGATCGGCCCGTCGTAACCGATGGTGTTGAGCATCCGGAAGCTGTCCTCCCACGGGACGTCGCCGTGCCCGGTGGACACGAAGTCCCACCCACGGCGCGGGTCGGCCCACGGCAGGTGCGAGCCCATGCGGCCGTTGCGGCCGTTGCCCACGCGACGCTTCGCGTCCTTGCAGTCCACGTGGTAGATCCGGTCCCGGAAGTCCGACAGGAACCCCACGGGGTCGAGGTCCTGCCACACGAAGTGGCTGGGGTCCCAGTTCAGGCCGAACGCCTCACGGTGGCCGATGGCCTCCAGGGTGCGCACGGTCGTCCAGTAGTCGTACGCGATCTCGCTCGGGTGCACCTCGTGCGCGAACCGCACGCCCACCTCGTCGAACACGTCGAGGATCGGGTTCCACCGGTCGGCGAAGTCCTGGTAGCCGGCGTCGATCAGCTCGGTCGACACCGGCGGGAACATCGCGACGTACTTCCAGATGGCGGAGCCGGTGAACCCGACGACCGTCTTCACCCCGAGCCGGGCGGCCGTGCGGGCCGTCGCCTTCATCTCCTCCGCCGCGCGCTGCCGCACGCCCTCGGGCTCGCCGTCGCCCCAGACGTTGTCCGGCAGCATGTCGCGGTGCCGCTGGTCGATCGGGTCGTCGCAGACGGCCTGGCCCTTGAGGTGGTTGGAGATCGCCCACACCTTCAGGCCGTAGCGGTCGAGCAGCGCGAGCTTCTCGGCGATGTAGTCGTCGTCCTCCTGCCCGCGCCACGGGTCGATGTGGTCGCCCCAGCAGGCGATCTCCAGGCCGTCGTAGCCCCACTCGGACGCGAGGCGCGCCACCTCCTCGAACGGCAGGTCGGCCCACTGGCCGGTGAACAGGGTCACGGGTCGTGCCATGTCAGTGCTCCTCGTCAGGGTCGGTCGTGTCGACGGTGGTCCACGTGCTGCGGTCCGCGGCGCTGCGCTCGACCGCCGCGAGCACGCGCTGCACCTGCAGGCCGTCCGCGAACGACGGCTCCGGCTGCGTCCCGGCCGCCAGCGCCTCCACCAGGTCGACGACCTGGTGGACGAAGCCGTGCTCGTAGCCCAGGCCGTGCCCGGCCGGCCACCACGCCCCCACGTACGGGTGCTCGGGCTCGGTCACGACGATGCGCCGGAAGCCGGCGACCAGCGGGTCGTCGGTCGCGTCGTAGTAGTGCAGGACGTTCATGTCCTCGAAGTCGAACGCGAGCGACCCGCGCGAGCCGTTGACCTCGACGCGGATGGCGTTCTTGCGCCCCCACGCGAAGCGCGTGGCCTCGAACGACGCCATCGCGCCGCCGGTCAGCCGCCCGAAGAACACGGCCGCGTCGTCCACGGTGACCGGACCGCGCCCGGCACCGCCCTCGCCGCGCAGCGCGCCGCCGGCCCCCTGCGGCAGCGGCCGCTCGGTGACGAACGTCTCCAGCATCGCGCTGACGCCGGTGAGCCGCTCACCGGTGATGTGCTGCGCCAGGTCCACGACGTGCGCGCCGATGTCGCCCAGCGCACCGGACCCGGCGCGCTGCCGGTCCAGCCGCCACGACAGCGGCGCCTGCTCGTCGGCGATCCAGTCCTGCAGGTACTGCGCGCGCACGTGCCGCACCGTGCCGATGCGGCCGTCCGCGACGAGCCTGCGGGCCAGCGCCACGGCCGGCACGCGTCGGTACGTGAACCCGACCATCGCCCGCACGCCGCGCGCCTCGGCGCGCTGCGCGGCCGCGACCATCTGCTCGGCCTCCTCGACCGAGTTGGCCAGCGGCTTCTCGCACAGCACGTGCTTGCCGGCGTCGAGCGCGGCGATCGCGATCTCGGCGTGGGTGTCGCCCGGTGTGCAGACGTCGACCAGGTCGACGTCGTCGCGCCGCAGCAGCTCGCGCCAGTCCGTCGTCGCGTCCTGCCACCCCAGCCGACGCGCCGCCGCCTCGACCGCGTCCGCGCGCCGCCCGGCCACGACGGCCATCCGGGGCGTCAGCGGCAGGTCGAAGAACCGGGGCGCGACCCGCCACCCCTGCGAGTGGGCGGCACCCATGAACGCGTGCCCGACCATGCCGACACCGAGTGTGGTGCCCTCCTGCTCCGCCATCAGCGGTCCTCCGTCCGCGCACGTCTGACCATGCCGCACCGGCTCGGGGCCGGCCCGGCGGGGGTCCGGGACGCGTGCGCCTCGTCCCGGACCCCTGCGGGCGGATCAGGACTCGAACGCCGTCGGCAGGTAGTCGTCCACGTTGGCCTTCGTGACCACCGGGGCGAACAGCTGGATCGTCCGCGGCACCTCGACCTCGACGAGGTCGCCCATGGCCTTGCCGTGCGCGATGAGACGGGCCAGGCGCACGCCGTCGGCGGCCTGCGTCGACGGGTAGACGACCGTCGCCTTGAGCACCGAGTCGTCGGCCTCGATGGCGCGCATGACGTTCGCGGAGCCGGCACCGCCGACCATGATGAACTCGTCGCGGTTCGCCTCCTCGATCGCCGCCAGCACCCCGACGCCCTGGTCGTCGTCGTGGTTCCAGATGGCGTCGATCTCGGGCGCCGCCTGCAGCAGGTTCGCTGCGGCCTGCTGACCGCCCGCGACCGTGAAGTCCGCGGCGACGCGGTTCGACACCTCGAGGCCGCAGTCGGCGAGCGCGTCGGCGAAGCCCTTGCTGCGGTCCTGGGTGAGGGGCAGCGAGTCGATGCCGGCGATCTCGGCGACGACCGCCCCGGACTCGCCGCCCAGCTCCTCGCAGATGTAGGTGCCGGCGCTGACGCCCATGCCGTAGTTGTCGCCGAGCACCGTGGAACGCGCGGCGAACGGGCTGGAGAACTCCCGGTCGACGTTGATGACCGGGATCCCGGCCTCCATCGCCTCGATGGCGATCTCGGTGAGGGCGGCACCGTCGAACGGCAGGAGCACGATCGCGTCGACGCCGTCGTTGATGAACCCCTCGATGTGCGAGATCTGCATGCTGACGTCGTTCGTCGCCTCGGCGACGACGAGCTCGACGTCGTCGTGCCGCTCGGCCTCGGCGAGTGCGGCCTTGGTGATGGCGCCCATCCAGCCGTGGTCGGCGGCGGGGGCGGAGAACCCGATGCGGATGCTCTCGCCGGTCTCGTCGTTGGCGCCACCGCCGACGACCTCGTTGCCGCCGCCGTCGCCGTCGACGGGCTCGGGGGTGTTGGACGTGCAGGCGCTGAGCAGGACCGAGGCGGCGAGCGCTGCGCCGGCAGCGGCCCACCGACGTCGGCGGGTGGTGTGGGCGGTCATGGGAATCCTCCTTGACTCCGAGGGTGGTGCGGGGCGGTGTGGGTGTGACGGAGGGGGGCGACGGCCGGGTCGGCGGTCACCGGGCGGGGGGCGGCGTGCTCAGCTGCCGCGGGAGCGCGCGGCGAAGCGCTGCTGCAGCAGCACGGCGACGACGATGATCACGCCCTTGGCGACGGACTGCGCCGAGATGGACAGGTTGTTCTGCGTGAACACGTTGGTCAGCGTCGAGAAGATGAGGACGCCGAGGACCGTGCCGACGATCGTGCCGCGGCCGCCGGCCAGCAGAGTCCCGCCGACGACGACGGCGGCGATGGCGTCCAGCTCGTACAGCTGGCCGTGGGTGGACGACCCGGCGGTGGTGCGGCCGAGCATCATGACGGCCGCGATGCCGGCGCTGACACCGGCCAGCGCGTACAGGTACACGGTGTGCCGCTGCACCTTGATGCCCGCGAGCCGCGCAGCCTCGGGGTTGCCGCCCACCGCGATGGTGCGGCGGCCGAAGGTCGTGCGGTTGAGCAGGAACCACCCGGCGACCGCCACGACCGCGAACATCCACACGAGCACCGGGACGCCGAGGAGCTCGCCACGGAACACGTCGAGGAACGGCCGGACGTCGACGATCTGGGTCTGCCGGTTGGCGATGATCTCGGCGAGCCCGCGGGCGGCGACCATCATCGCGAGCGTCGCGATGAACGCGACCACCCTGCCGTAGGCGACCAGCACCCCGTTGATCAGCCCGCAGACGGCGCCGACGGCGAGCGCGGTGAACACCATGACGACCCAGTGCGTGTCCCGCGCCATGGCCTGCGTCGCGAGGGTCGTGGCCCAGACCGACGCGAGACCCAGGACGGACCCGACGGACAGGTCGATGCCGCCGCCCGTGATGACGAACGTCATGCCGACGCTCAGGACCCCGACGACCGCGGCGAGCCGCAGGATCGTCATGACGTTGTCGATGCTGGCGAACCGGTCCCCCGCGGTGGCGACCCCGACGGCGCACAGCACTGCCAGCGCGATGACCAGGCCGAGGGTGCGCGCCGCCGATCCGTGCAGCAGCGGGTTGCCGCGCCGCGCGCGGGCGGCGGGTGTCTGCGACGCCGGGGCGTCGGAGGTGACGGCGGGGGCCGGCACCAGGGGTGTCTGGTCGCTCACGCGGCACTTCCTTCCATGACGAGGTCGAGCACCCGGTGCTCGTCGATCTGGTCCGCGGGTCCGGTGTGCACGACGTGGCCGTCCGCGACGACGAGCACGCGGTGCGAGAGGCCGAGGACCTCCTCGATCTCGCTGGACACCACGACGACGGCGTTGCCGGCCTGCGCGAGCGCGTGCACGAGCGCGTAGATCTCGGCGCGCGCCCCGACGTCGACGCCGCGGGTGGGTTCGTCGAGCAGCAGCACGCGGCACCCGTGCACCAGCCACCGCGCGAGCATGGCCTTCTGCTGGTTGCCGCCGGACAGGGTGCGCGCCGTGCGGTCCGGGTCGGCCGGGCGCAGGTCGAGCGCGTCGATCTGCTCACGGGCGACGCGCCGCTCGGCGCGCTCGTCGAGCAGCGGGCCGTTGGCCAGGCGCGCGAACGTCGAGAGCGTGATGTTGCGGTACACGGGCTCGTCGAGCAGCAGGCCCTGGCTCTTGCGCTCCTCGGGCGCCAGGCCGACACCGGCCCGCACCGCGACGGCCACGGACCCTGGACGCAGCGTGCGGCCGTCGACGCTCACCGTGCCGGACGTGGCCCGCCGCGCGCCGTAGATCGTCTCGAGGATCTCCGAGCGGCCGGACCCGACGAGCCCGGCGAGGCCGACGACCTCGCCCGCGCGCACGCTGAACGACACGTCACGGAAGTCGCCGTGCAGGGACAGGCCGTCGACGCGCAGCAGCTCGCGCGCGTCGTCCGGAACGGGAGGGCGGGCCGCGAACACCTGGTCGACGGCGCGCCCGGTCATGAGGCGGATGAGCTCGGCGGTCGGCGCCTGCGCGACGGGCAGGCTCGCGGCGACGGTGCGTCCGTCCTTGAGCACCGTGATCCGGTCCCCGATCTGCCGGATCTCCTCGAGCCGGTGGCTGATGTAGAGGACGGCGACGCCCGCGGCGGTCAGCTCGCGCACGACGCGGAAGAGGTTGGCGACCTCCTCGGAGTCCAGCACGGCCGACGGCTCGTCCATGATGATGAGCCGCGCGTCGTGGGACAGCGCGCGGGCCATGCTGACGATCTGCTTGCCGGCGGCGCGCAGCGTGCCGACCTCGCGCTGCGGGGAGATGTCCCCGTGCCCGAGCTGCTCGAGGAGCGCTGCCGTGCGGGCGTGCGCGTCGCGCCGCCGGGTGACGCCGCCGGTCGCGAGCTCGTGCCCGAGGTAGACGTTCTCGGCGACGGTGAGCCCGTCGACCACGTCGAGCTCCTGGTACATGGTGGCCACGCCGGCGCGCAGGGCGGCCACGGGTGAGGCGAGCTGGAGCGGTGCCCCGCGCCACTCGATGGTGCCGCTGTCGGGGCGGTGGGCCCCCGCGAGGACCTTGATGAGGGTGGACTTGCCCGCGCCGTTCTGGCCGAGCAGGCAGTGGACCTCGCCGGGCCGCACCTCGAGGTCCACACCGTCGAGGGCCTTGGCGCCGGGGAAGTGCTTCACGATCCCCCGCATGCGCAGCAGGGGCCCGTCGTGGGGCGTCGGCCCCGGGGAGGCGTCGGGCGTCGTCGCCCGGTCGTCATCGACCATGGGGGGAACGTAGGGCCAGTTTTGCCAGCGGTCAAGCAAAAGTCGCACGTCCGGCGGCAAGTAGCGTTGGGCAGGCCGTCAGATGTGGTTGACTCGGGCACATGCTCACCGCCGGCCGCCCCGGAGACCTCGGTTCCGTGATCCACCTGCTGCGTGACGGGCAGCCGCGCACCCGCGCCGAGCTCGCGCAGCTCACCGGGCAGTCGAGGTCGACCATCGCGACGCGCGTCGAGCAGCTCCTGACCTGCGGACTCGTCGCACCCACCGGTGAGGCGACCTCCACGGGTGGACGCCCGCCGGCCACGTTCGCCTTCAACCCCGCCGCCCGCGTCGTCGCCGCCGTCGACCTCGGGGCGACGCACGCACGGGTCGCCGTCACGGACCTCGCGGCGAGCGTGCTGACCCAGCACCTGGAGAGCATCACGATCGGCGACGGCCCGGAGCGCGTGCTCGGACGCGTCGCCACGATCGTCCGCGACCTGCTCGCCGAGACCGGGCGCGACACGACCGACCTGGTCGGCGTGGGCGTCGGGCTGCCCGGACCCGTGGACCACGCGACCGGACGACCCACGAACCCGCCGATCATGCCGGGCTGGGACGGCGCGGACGTCGTGGGCATCCTGCGCGGCCTCCTCGACAGCCCCGAGGTGCTCGTCGACAACGACGTCAACCTCATGGCCCTGGGCGAGCACGCCACCGAGCTGCCCGACGTCGACCACATGATGTTCGTCAAGGTCGCCACCGGCATCGGCTCGGGGATCATCTCGGACGGCGCGATCCGCCGCGGCGCCCAGGGCGCGGCGGGCGACCTGGGGCACGTCGCAGTCCCGGACGGCCCCGACGTCGCCTGCTCGTGCGGCAACACCGGCTGCCTCGAGGCCGTCGCCAGCGGACGCGCGGTGGCGGCCCGCCTCACCGCGGCCGGCACGCCTGCGGACGCGAGCAGCGACGTCGTCTCGTTCGTGCGCGCCGGCGACGCCGCGGCGTCCGCGGCCGTCCGCGAGGCCGGCCGGTCCCTGGGCGCCGTGCTCGCCGGGTGCGTCAACCTCCTGAACCCCTCGGTCATCGTCGTCGGTGGCAGCCTGGCCGGCGCCGGTGAGCACCTGCTCGCCGGCGTCCGCGAGGTCGTCTACCGCCGCTCGCTCCCGCTGGCCACGCAGCACCTGCGCATCGTGACGAGCCGCGCGGGGGGCACCGCCGGTGTGCTGGGCGCGAGCACCATGGTCATCGACCACGTGCTGGGCGGTGACGCCCTGGAGTCGCTGATCCAGGACCGGGCGGTGAGGACCGCGGCGACGCCCTGACGCCCGTCGCCGTCGGCACGGTGCACCATGGGGCGACGACGACCCGAGACCGTGGGAGCACAGCACGTGGTGAGCAGGACCGCAGCCGACCGGGTCCTCGCCGACCTCGACGACCGCCAGGCCGCCGCCGTCGTCGCTCCGCCCGGCCCCGTGCGGATCATGGCCGGGGCCGGCACGGGCAAGACGCGCACGATCACGCACCGGATCGCGTACCAGCACGTCACCGGGGCTGTCCCGGCGGACGTCGTGCTCGCGGTGACGCACTCGGCCAAGGCCGCGGGCGAGATGCGCGACCGCCTGGCGCGGCTCGGCGCGGGCCACGTGCAGGCGCGCACGTTCCACGCCGCGGCGATGCGGCAGCTGCGCTACTTCTGGCGCGCGACGGGCCTGCCGGGCGACGGTCCGGTGCTGCTCGACGTCGACGGGCGGGGCGCGTACTACCGCTACCTGCGCGGCGCGCTCGGCGTGACGCTGCGCACGTCCGCCGGCGACGTCGACGCCGCGCTCGTCACCGACCTGGCGACCGAGCTCACGTGGGCCGCCGCGCGCGACCTGACGGCCGACGAGTACGCGACCGCGGCGCAGGCGGCGGGCCGCCGGCCCGGCATGTCGCTCGCGACGGTCACCGGGGCCATGCGCCGGTACACGGCCGCCAAGCGCGCCGCCGGGGTGCTCGACTTCGCGGACCTGCTGGCCGTGTGCGCGCGCATGCTCGAGGACGACGAGGAGGTCGCGAGCGCGGTGCGGCGGCAGTACGTGTCGTTCGTCGTCGACGAGTACCAGGACACCGACCCGGCGCAGCAGCGGCTGCTCGACGCGTGGCTCGGCGGACGCGACCAGCTCGCCGTCGTGGGCGACGCGCGGCAGGCGGTCTACGCGTTCAAGGGCGCGGACACCTCGCTGCTGCGGGACTTCACGGTGCGGTTCCCGCACGCCGTGACGGTCGACCTGGTGCAGGACTACCGCTCGACCCGGCAGGTGGTCGAGGCCGCGAACCGGCTCATGGCGGGCCGCGCCGAGGCGTCCGGGCCGGCGCTCGTCGGGATGCTGGGCGACGGACCGGCGCCGGTGGTCGAACGCTGCGCCGACGAGGACGACGAGGACGCGCGGATCGTCGCGACCGTCCAGGGCTGGCTCGACGCCGGGGTCCCGGCCGAGGAGATCGCTGTCCTGCACCGGTTCAACGCGCAGGCCGTCAAGCTCACGGCGGCGCTGCGCGACGCGGGCGTCCCGGTCGTCGCGGGTGACGGCTCGGCGTACTTCGCGCGGCGCGAGGTGGCGCAGGTGCTCAAGCTCCTGCGCCGGCGCGCAGCCCAGGTCCCCGACGACGACGCCCGCCCGGCCCTCGACGACGCCCTGGCCCAGGCCGGGTACGACCCCGACGCCCCGCCCGACGGCACGGGTGCCGCCCGCGAGCGCTGGGACGCCCTCGACGCCCTGCGCGCCCTGGTCGACTCCCTCCCGCAGGCGCTGACCGGGACGGTCCGCGCGCTGTCCGCCGACCTGGACCGGCGCGCCGCCGAGGACCACGTCCCGCCCGGGCGCGGAGCCGTCACGGTCACCACGATCCACAAGGCCAAGGGCCTGGAGTGGGACGCGTGCCTGCTGGCGCGGGCCACCGCGGGGTCCCTGCCGTCGGTGTACGCGACGACGGGACCCGAGCTGGCGGAGGAGCGGCGCCTGGCGTACGTCGCGATCACCCGCGCGCGTCGTCACCTCGTCGCGACGTGGGCGGCGGACCGGCCCGGCGGACGGCCCGCTCGCCCGTCGCCCTACCTGGACGCGCTCGCACCCGCCGCCGTCCGGCCGGTCCGCACCCGCGAGGCCGCCCCCACGGGCACGCGTCCCACGGGCGCACGGTTCACCGCCGGGCAGCGGGTCACGCACGACCGGCACGGGCTCGGCAGGGTCGTGGACGTGCGGGCCGGGCAGGTCACCGTCGACTTCGGGAGCGGCGGCAGGCGGACCGTGGCGGCGGACAGGGCCCTCGTCGCCCTGTGACCCGCGGCCGGGCGCCAGGCGGCGCCGGGCACCGAGCCGTGCGGCACGGGCCCGACGCCGTGGCGGTCAGACGCTGACGGGCAGCCCCTGCAGCCAGTCGCGCCACGCCGGCTCCTCGCGCCGCACGTACTCGGCGGCGTCGGCGGTGAACAGGTGCGCCCGGACGTACGCGGTGGCCCGCCCGTCCTCCGCGCCGTACACCCCGGCGCTGAGGACCCCGGGCACCGGCCCCGTGAGCCGGACGATCGCCAGACGGTCCCCGACGCGCTCGAGCGTGCCGGTGGCACCGCGCACGTCGACCTGCGAGCCCACGTCGCCCAGGCCGAGGGCGTCGCGCAGCGCACCCCACACCGCCTGCGGGTCGCCGTCGTGCGTCGCGTCGACCTCGAGCACGGTGGCCTCCTGCCCGGGGAAGTGCGCGAGGTAGAGGCGCAGGACGTCGAACGACGGCTTCCAGGCGGTGCCCATGTCGCTCCACCACTCCTGCTCCCAGTCGGCGCCCGTGCCGAAGCCGCTGGTGGTGACGCGCACGACGCAGGTGCCGCCCGAGCGCGCCTCGACGACGAACTCGGACGTCATGGGGCTGAGCTCGTCCGGGTCCTTGCCCATGAGGGCGGCCCAGTCCTCCTCGTAGACCAGGCGGCGCGGCGGCTCCCACGCCGTGACGTGGCCGTCCGACCCCATGTCGGGGCCCATGCTGAAGTGCAGCGAGCCGCCCTCGCGCTCCTCGATCTGCGTGGGCAGGAACCACGCGCTCATGCCCTTCGCGGTGGCGATCGCGTCCCAGACCTGCTCCGGGGTGCCGGGCACCTCGACGCTGAACTCCAGGCGGTGCAGGACGTTGGTGCTGGTGCTCATGAGCCCTCCTCGGGCAGCGGGTGTGCGGCGACGACGAGCCGGTGCGGGCGCCCGTCGTCGTGGTGGTAGCGCGCGGCCAGCTCGAGCACCGCGGCGGTGAGGTCGTCGGCGAAGGCGGCCCGGTCTGCGGCCGACCGGAAGCCGATCCGCGTGTCGATGGTCAGCGTCGGCAGCCGCCGCCCGGACGTGCCGGCCCGGCGCGCCAGGGCGCCGACCTCCCGCACCAGCCGGCCGGCCAAGGCGACCAGGTACGCCGCGGACAGGTGGTCCGGGCTGGCGTCGGGATCCGCCGCGGAGACGCTGACGGCCGCAGGAGAGACGACGTACGACGCGGCGGACGCCTGCAGCACCCGCTCGGTGATGCCGCCGTGCCGGCGCTCCTCCGACAGCTCGACCAGGCCGTGCGCCTCGAGCGCCCTCAGGTGGTAGTTGACCTTCTGGCGCGTGATGCCGACGCGTGCGGCGAGTCCCGCGGCCGACGCCGGCACGGCCAGCTCGCCGAGCAGACGGGCCCGGACCGGGTCCAGCGCGGTGGCTGCCGCCTGGGGGCTCTCGATGACCTCGATGTCGTGCATGTCACCAACGTCCTCTTGACAAGAAGATCTGTCAAGGGCTGCCGGGCGAGCCGGACGCCGTCGACCACGCCGTGGCGGCGCGGGCCGTGCGCCGCCACCTGGCGGCGCACGGCCCGGCTGACGCGCCGCCACGGCGACTACGCCCAGGCCGCCCAGTCCGACTTCGCGATGAGGCAGTGCACGCCCTTCACCGCGTCGACCACCTGGCTGACCTCGAAGTCGCCGGCCGCCGACAGGTAGGCCAGCGCGACCGAGCGCGGCACCCCGAAGCGCCCGTGCAGGAACGCCACGGCGTGGCGCACGGCCTGGCGCATGGCCTCGTCGAGGTCGGGGTCCATGCCGGTCGGGATCCAGTGCGTCGCCGTCTCCACCACCGGCGTCCGGATGTCGCCCAGGACGCCAGGCAGGTCCGCCGCGGCGACGACGCTCAGCCGCACGGTCGCCCGCAGCGACGCCTCGAGCGCGGTCAGCGCGACCTCGCCGTTGCCCTGCGCGAAGTGCGGGTCACCCGCGTAGAAGAGGGCGCCGTCGACCGCGACCGGCAGGTACAGCGTCGCCCCCACCCCGGCGTGCTTGATGTCGATGTTGCCGCCGTGGTCGCCGGGTGGCACCGACGGCACGGGCGCGCTCGTCGCGGGCGCAGTCCCCATGAGCCCGAGGAACGGCGCGAGGGCGAACTGCACGGTGCGGCCCTCGCCTGCGTCCATGACCCCGACGTCACGCCCGGCGCGCTGCTCCACCCACGCGAAGTGGCTGACCGAGCCGTCGGTGATCATGCGGTCGACGTGCCGCGTCGGGGTCGAGTCCCGGTCCTGGGGGTACTCCCCCGCGAGCGCACCGAACCCGTGCCGGTTGCTGACGAACCCGTAGGGCACGCGGCGGGCGAGGTCGAGGACGTCGACCCGGAGCACGTCCCCGGGCCGCGCGCCGGCGACCGCGATCGGGCCGGTGACGACGTGGGGGCCGTCGTCGGGTCCGTTCGCGATCCCGCTGCCCGCGACCTCGACCGCGTCGTCCAGCACGTCGACGTCGCCGAACTGCCGGATGTAGCGCGCGGGGTCGCGGCCCTGGTCCGCGAGCAGCCCCTCGTGGGACAGGGTGTCGAGCGTGACGGTGGCACCGTCGGCGACGTGCAGCACCGGGGACGCGTCCGCGTTCGGCAGCCAGCCCCACCGCACCTCGTCGGCGCGCGACGGCAGGTAGTGCTCTCCCAGGACGGCTCCCTGCCCGGGCTGCAGCGTCGGGCGCTCCGTCATCGTCTCGGCGCTCACGCCGCACCGCCCGGCATGCCGACCACCAGGTCGACCTCGACCAGCGCACCGACCGCCAGGCCCGTGACCCCGACGCACGTGCGGCTCGGCAGGGGGTCGTCGAACCACGTGCGGTACTCGGCGTTGAACTCCTCGAAGTCGTCGAAGTCCGTCAGGTAGGCGCGGACCATGAGCGTGTCGCCCAGCTCGGCGCCCGCGGCGCGGACCACGGCCTGCAGGTTGGCCATCACCTGGCGCGTCTGCTCGACCAGCCCACCGTCCACGAGCTGCCCCGTGGCGGGGTCCGTCGGCATCTGACCGGTGACGAACAGCAGGTCACCGAACTGCACGGCGTGGCTGAAGGGCCCGACCTGGGGCGGCACCCCGGCCGACGCGGGGACGACGTGGTGCGTGCGTGCCTTGCTCATCTCAGACCTCCGCCGAGTCCATCGCGCGGACGAAGCGACGCGTCGCCTCGACCTGCGGGTCACCGATCACTTGCTCTGCCGTGCCCTGCTCGACGACCACCCCGCCCGCCATGAAGACGACCCGGTCTGCCACCTCGCGGGCGAACCGCAGCTGGTGGGTGGCGATGATCATCGTGAGACCGCCCTGGCGCGCCAGGCCCTGGATGACGCCCAGCACCTCCGCGACCAGCTCGGGGTCGAGGGCGCTGGTCGGCTCGTCGAGCAGCAGCACCTTCGGGTTGGACGCCAGCGCCCTGGCGATGCCCACGCGCTGCTGCTGACCACCGGACATGTGCCGCGGTAGGGCGTCCGCGCGGTGCGCCATGCCGACCTGCGCGAGCAGCTCGTCGGCGCGGGCGGCGGCGTCCTCCCGGGACCAGCCGTGCACCCAGCGCAGCGGCGCCGCGACGTTCTCGCGTGCGGTCAGGTGGTGGAACAGGTTGAACTGCTGGAACACCATCCCGACGCCGGCGTCGACCCGCTGCTTCGCGACGTGCCGCTCGACCAGCTCGTCGCCCCGCTCGGAGTACCCGATGGCCGTGCCGTCGACCAGCACGGCGCCGCCGTCCAGGCCCTCGAGGTGGTTGATGCAGCGCAGCAGCGTGCTCTTGCCCGAGCCGCTGGGTCCCAGCAGCGCCACCACCTCACCCTGCCGGATCTGCAGGTCGATGCCGCGCAGCACCTCGTTCTCGCCGTAGGACTTGCGCAGCCCGAACGCCTCGATGAGCGCCTGGCCGAAGCTGCGCGGCGGCGGGTCCGCGTGGGTCAGCGGGGCCGCCTCCCCCACGCCGGCGTCCGTGCGGTCGGGGGCCCGACGCGGGTCGGGCTCGACCGTCGCGGGCACGGCCACCGCCGGTCGGCCGAGGCGCGCCGCCCACGTCCGCAGCGACGTCCGCGACGGACGGTCGAGGTCGAGCGCCCGCTCCACCGCGAGCTGCACCAGGGTGAGAGCCCCGGTGAGCACCAGGTACATCACCGCGGTGGCGAAGTAGATCTCGAAGTAGTCGAACGTGGCCGACGCGAGCTGCTGCGTGCGCAACGTCAGCTCCGGCACCGCGATGATCGACGCGAGCGCCGAGTTCTTCATCGTGGTGACGGCCTCGGAGCCGAGCGACGGGACCATCGACCGCAGGGCCTGCGGCGCCACGACCCGGCGCATCAGCGGCGCCGGGCGCAGGCCCAGGGCACGGCCCGCGGCCACCTGCCCGGGGTCGACCCCCTTGATGCCGGAGCGGAAGATCTCCGCGAAGAACACCGCCTCGTTCAGGGCGAGCGCCAGGCCGCCCGCCACGAGCGGGGACAGCACGATCCCCGCCCGTGGCAGCACCGAGAAGACGAAGACGAGCTGCAGGATCAGCGGCGTGCCCCGGTACAGGGTCACGTACGCCCTGGCGACCCAGGTCAGCGCCCGGAATCGCGTGAGCTGCATCGCCGCGAGGAACAGGCCCAGGACCATGCCGCCGACGAATCCCATGGCCGTCAGGCGCAGGGTGAAGGCGATGCCCTCGAGGAGGTAGGGAAGGGTCAGGTAGTGCAGGAACTCGGTCATGGTCGGGCCGTCCTCGCGTCGCTCGTCATTCGGTCCGGGACGGTCAGCCGACGCTGAGGATCGCGGGCTCGGCCAGGGCGTTCTCGTCGAGCGACCACTTGCCGGCCAGCTCGGCCTGGAGGCCGGACTCCTGGATCTCGACGAGCGCGGCCTGCACGGCGTCACGGAACCCGTGGTCGCCCTGCAGGACGCCGATGCCGATCTCGTAGTCGAGCATCACGGTCTCGGCCGAGTCGAGGTCGTCCGGGTGCTCGGCGATGTAGCCCTTCACCGTGTTGATGTCGTTCATGTAGGCGTCGGCACGGCCGGACAGGATGGCCTGCACGCAGTCGGCGCTCGAGTCGAAGAGGCTGACGGTGGGCCCGGCGAGGCCGGCCTTCTCGCACTCCGGGATCATCGCCTCGACCAGCGGGACCTCGACGTACCCCTTGTTCAGCGCGACGGTGGTGCCGCACAGGGACGCGTCGATGCCCGTGATGCCCTCCGGGTTGCCCGTGGCGACCAGGATCCCGTCGAACACCTTGGAGTAGCTGATGAAGTCGACGCCGCCGTGGGCCCGCTCCTCGGTGGCGTAGAGGTTGGAGACGATCCAGTCGGCCTGGCCGCTGGCGACCGTGGGCACGAGCTCGGAGAAGCCGACCGGCAGGTAGTCGACGTCGAAGCCGAGGCAGTCGCCGATCGCGTCGCCCAGGTCGATGTCGAAGCCGATGTACTCGTCAGGGTTCTCGGGGTTGACGACCTCGTAGCCGGGGGTGTGCGGGTTCAGCGCATTGGTCTGGGTGGTGCCCACCAGGTCCGGGTTCTGCTCGCGCAGCTCGACGCACGCCGCGGATTCGGCGAGCTCGGGGTAGGTGACCGCGCCGGCCCCCTCGGCGGCCGAGCTGGAGCCGGCGCAGGCCGTCAGTGCGAGCAGCGCGGCGACCGCTCCGGTGGTGAGGACTGCCGTGCGGGAGTTCTTCGTGGTGCGCATCGCGGGTGCCTTCCAGTCGCTGGGCACCGGCGCCGGGGACCCACCGAACAGGCGGTGCCACGACGCCGCCGTTGGTGTCTCTCGGTCGGATGGTCTGACCGATGAGGCATGAACGTAGACGCGCTCCCGAGGGCGGAATCGGGCATCCCGGACCTGGAAACACACTGTTTACCGAGTCGACCCAGGGCGAAACATTGGTCAGACCATCTGACCGGATTCCGTTGCTAGCGTGCCGGTACGCACACCCCCACCACCGACGACGGACACCGAAGGAGCACCTCGTGACGACACCGGTCCCGCCGTTGGCGCGCAGGTCACCGACCATCTCGGTCACCCTGGCCGCGCACCTGGAACGCCTCATCGCCACCGGCGAGCTCGCCCCCGGGCAGCGGCTCCCGGGTGAGCGGGAGCTCGCCGAGCAGCTCTCCGTCTCCCGCGCGTCGCTGCGCGAGGCGATGTTCGAGCTCGAGTCCAAGCATCTCGTCGAGCGGCGGCCCGGCCGCGGCACCGTGGTCGTCGAGACGTCGGGCGAGCAGCGTGACCTCGAGGGCCTGAACGCGGGCACGAGCGGCGTCGCGCGGGCCGACGCCGCCGAGCTGCGGCTCATCGTCGAGCCGTCCGTGGCGGGCCTCGCCGCCCGCCGGGCCACGGCCGCGAACCTCCTGCAGCTGCACGACGTCCTCGACGCGTCGCAGGGGCCGCTGAGCGCCGCACGCTCCGTCGAGCTGGACCTGGAGTTCCATCTGCTGCTGGCCCACGCGGCCCGCAACCCGCTGCTCACCACTCTCCACGGGCTCATGGCCGACTGGACCCTGCCCGTGCGCCGCCGCTCCCACGCCACGAAGGCCGCCCGCGCACGCTCGCTCGCCGGGCACCAGGCCATCTACGACGCGGTGGCGGCCCACGACGCGGGCGCCGCCACCGCGGCGATGCGCGAGCACCTGACCGACATCCACACCCAGCTGAAGGACGCCTGATGCGCCGCCCCACCACCGCCGGCCTGTACACCTCCGGCCTGCTGCTCCTCACCGCGGCGACCGGCGCCATCGACGCCGTGAGCTTCCTCGCCCTGGACGGCGTCTTCACCGGCAACATGACCGGCAACGTGCTGTTCCTGGCGTTCGCGGTGGTGGGCGTGCCGGACATGCCGCTGCTCAACAACGCCCTGGCGCTCGTCGGCTTCGCGCTGGGCTCCGTGGTCGGCGGGCGGCTGGTGCGCCGCGGGCACCCCGTGGGACTGCCCGTGCGCAGCGCCTGGCTGCTCGGCGCGGGAACGGTCCTCGTCTTCGTCCTCGTGGGGGTGTGGGCCGCGGTCGGTGAGCTGGAGGCCCTCGGGCAGATCACGCTCACCGCCGTGCTCGCCGCACTCATGGGCGCGCAGGTCGCGGCGGTCAAGCCGGTCGGCAACACCGACATCACGACCGTGGTCGTCACCAGCACGCTCGCCAACGTCACGCGCGAGAGCCGCCTGGGCGGCGGGCGCCAGACGGGAGCACAGTGGCGGCACCGGACCTTCGCGATCCTCGCCATGGGTGCCGGCGCCGCCCTCGGCGCGGCGGTGCTGCGCCTGGCCGACGGCCCGGTCGCCCTGGCGGCGTCGGGTGCCGTGTTCGCCGCCGGGGTCGCGGCGCTCCTCGTCGCCCGGGCCGACCAGCGGCGCCGCGCCCGGCAGGACGAGCGCGCCGCAGCCGTGGCGCCCGAGGACGCGCGGCCGGCGGAGGCGCTCGTCGCCCGCTGACGTCCGGACGGCGAACCGACGCCGTGAGCACGCGAGGGCGGTGCCCGGCGGGCGTCAGAGGCAGCGCTCGGCGAGCAGCCGGCTGAGGCCGCGGATGTCGACGCCCGCCCCGAACTCGAGCTTGACCAGTCCCAGCCCGCTGAACCACAGCTCGAGCTCGGTGTCCCGGTCGAACGTCCCCGCGGTCTCCACGGAGAACGCCTGGACCCGGCTGTACGGGAGCGAGGTGTAGTCCTTCTTCTTGCCGGTCATGCCCTGCACGTTGACCGCGACGAGGCGCTTGGTCGTGAACGTCACGGAGTCGCGCATCCCGCGGAACGCGACGAGCACCCGCTCGTCCGGCAGGAGCAGCTCGGCCAGCTCGGCGTGCGCGTCGGCAGGCTTCCGCTCGTTGAGCTTGACGTAGGCGGCGTTGGTGAAGTCGATCATGCCCCTCCTCCGTGCACCCGCGCGGGACCGGGCGGTCCGGACCCGCGTCGGCAGGCACCGCCGAACCCCGGGCGTGCACGACGACAGCGGCGCGCGCGGAGGACGGTCGTGCGTTTCCGACGGGCAGCACGGTACTCGTCGCCCGGCACCGCCCGGTCATCCGGCCTGCCGCCACCCCGACGACCCGTCGACCCGGGCGAGCAAGGCTGACCGTCAGGAGCCCGGTCCCGCACCCCACGTCCGCGACGGACGGCGCACCGATCCCGTCCGCGAGCGCCCGCACTGGCCACGCGCGGCACAGTAGCGGGGCGGCGCGTGCACGTTCCTCCGGGATTCACTCCCACGCTCCGCCGCAGCAGGCGGTCATGGGGTGGAGGGGGCGGGGGCACGCACGTCGCCCCGCGACCCCGTCGCGTCAGCCCGTCGGAGGCAGCTGAGCCGTGCACGACGTCAGCGACCGGCCGTCCACCGCGACGTCGACGTCGACGGGACCCGCGCCCGCACGCTCGACCGGGAACGACGCCCAGCCCGCACCCACGGACGTCTCGTTGTCGACCGTCGAGCCCCCGGCGGTCGTGCGCGCGAGGAGCTGCGCCTCGGGGCCGACGTCCCCGGTCACGTCCCACGACACCTCGAGCGCCAGGCGCTCGCGCTCCGTGGTCCGCGTCTCGTCGGCCCACGGCCACAGGCGTATCGCCCGGTCCCACTCGGTCTCGCGGACGAGGACCACCGCGCGCACCTGCACCGGGGCGTCCGCGACCTGCGCGTCGAGCCGGCACACGCTCTGCGCGCCGCGGTCCACCCCGCCGGACTCCCCGATCCTCACGCCGAACGCCAGGCCCAGGAGGACGACCACCCAGGCCGCGATCGTGACGGCGAGCGCCTTGCCGTCACGCGGCCGCGGGGGTGGGCAGCGGACGACTGCGGTACCGACGAGGCTGTCGGCGAACGTGCGCCGCTCGGCGTGCCACAGGGGTCGCAGGTACCCGAGGAGCAGGATCGCGTCGAGCAGGTGCGCGAACCACCGCACCACCGAGCGCAGCACCCCGGGCCGGCCACCCACCGGCCCACCGGCCGGCGCGCGCACCACCGCGATGTCGAGGACGCGGCGCCCCGGCGTCTGCCCGGTCAGTCCCTGGAGCACGAGCATCGCCAGCCACGCGGCGACGAGCACGCCCGACGACGTCCACGGCGCCGTCGCCTCGGGCCCCGCGCTGTCGAACGTCGGCTGCAGCGACGGCCCCACGACGTCGTCACCGACGGCGAACCACGCGACCGCGCCCAGGACCGCGCCGTCCAGCAAGGCGGCGACCACCCGGCGCCCCCAGCTCGCGAACGACGGCGTCGTGATGTCCGCAGCCGCGGGGAGCGCGAGAGGCGTCGTCGTCACGCGGGACATCGTGGCACCGGGACCGGCGCGCGCACCAGGGCCGGACGGCTCGGTCTCCGCGACGGGTGAGGTGACCCGAGGGCCCGGAGTGGGACGCGTGCGTCGCGCTGTGACGCACCGCCCACCCCGACGCGGGACCTGTGCCGCCGCTGCGGCCGGGCCGCGCGGATAGGCTCCCGGACGAGCCGCGTCGATGGCTCACCAGGAGGAACGAACGGTGGAGACCACGTCCGCACGCACCACGCCGACGCCGGGGACGACCCCACCACCGCGGCTCAGCCGCGACGGCAGCGTCCACGTCACCGACGAGCGGGTCAACACCGTCACGCACCTCGCGGCGAGCTGCTTCGCGCTCGTCGGGGGCGCCGTGCTCGTCGCCCAGGCGGTCACCGAGGGCGACCTCTGGAAGGTCGTCGGGCTCAGCGTCTACGCCGCGTCCGTGCTCCTGCTGTTCGTCGCCAGCACGCTGCACCACGGGATCGACCGGGGGCCGCGCGTCAACGGCGTGCTGCGGACGCTCGACTACGCGTCGGTGTTCGTCCTGATCGCCGGGTCCGTGACGCCGCTGGTGCTGGTGCTGTTCCGCAACGCGTACGGCTGGGCCGTGCTGGGAGCGGTCTGGGTGGTCGCCGCGGTCGGCATCGCGCTGCGATCGGCGCTGCGCGAGCTGCCCAAGTACGTGACGAACACGCTGTACATCGCGATGGGCTGGATGCCGGTGGTGCTCGTCGGCGCCGGTGTCGCCCTGCCCGTGGGGGCGTACGTGCTCATGGCCGCTGGTGGGCTGGTCTACAGCGTCGGGTTCGTCGTGTTCGTGGTCGAGCGGCCCAACCCCCTGCCCGGCGTCCTCGGCTTCCACGAGATCTGGCACGTGCTGGTGGTGCTCGCGTCCGTGCTGCACTACCTGCTGATGTACCGGTACGTCCTCCCCGCCTAGCGGTCCGCACCGGTCCCGGGACGCGGTGACGGGCGCGACTCACCCTCTCGCGGCGGCGCGCAGCGTGTGCCGGGGCGCCCCGCGGCCGGTCGCGCCACCGCTGCGGCGCGACCGGCGCGGGCTCTCAGCGCGAGCGCGCCGACAGCCGGCGACGGGCCAGCGCTGCGGCACCCCCGACCAGCAGCACGAGGCCGGTGGCCTCCCGCGCGCCGACACCGCCGGCCGGCCCGCCAGCGGCACCGTCGGCCGCGAGCGTCTGGATGCCCGGGTCGTGCGCCGCCTCCACCGCGGACTGCAGGTCCGTGGCGTCCTCGACCCCGGCCAGAGGCGCGGCGGCCGCGCGTGAGAGCGCATCGACGTCGCCGTCGTGCCCGACCTTGACGAGCCCGCCGAGCTGCGGGTCCTGCACGACGTCACCCGTCGGCGCCTGCGTGAGGGCTCGTCCCGCCTGCGCGTCGTCGTCGACGTACGCAAACGCCACGGCCCCCGCGGACTCCGTCGCGGCGATGGTGCCGACGACGACGCCGTCGCGGGAGAGCGGCGCCACCCACTCGCCGCTCGCGACGAGGGGCTCGACGGACTCGCCGTCGACGAAGCCGTCGTTCCACCGGTGCAGGGCGACGGGGTCGCCCACGGTGAAGGTGCTCGCCGGGGAGCTCGCGTCCGCGATGTCCACGGCACGCCCCTGCAGGACGTCGCCCGCCACAGCGGGCGCCTCTTGGGCGAACCACGTGGTGACGGCCTCGGGGGCGTCCTGCGCGGCAGCGGGGGACGCACCTCCCAGCCAGAGCAGGACGAGCGCGGCGCCGGCGACGGCCGGGACCCGGGAACGTGCAGCCATGTCGCGCCTCACTTCTTCGTCAGGTAGATGAGGCCGGTGCCCGTCGTCCACGACGAGTTGGTCAGGTAGCTGCCCCACTCGCGGGACGTCGTGGTCCCGGACGCCGGGTCGACGTACGAGACGCCGTAGGAGTAGCCGGTGTCGTAGTAGCCCCGGATGACGTGGGCGTGCCCACCGCCGGACTTCCAGAGGATCGAGCTGTACACCGGGCGGCTCGTCTTCATCTCCGCGACGACCGTCGCCCAGTCCAGCTTCCGCTCGGCGCCCGGGTTCACGCCGTTTCTGGACAGCGCGTTCATGACGTCGGACTTCGACCCCGCCACGTTGGCGCACGAGGACGTGCCCTTGCCGTTCTTGACGAGCGTGCACTGGGCGACGACGTTGCCGGTCTGGAACTTGACGATGGTCTTCGACGCCGCGGCCCAGCACCAGTTCGACTGCTCCTGCTTGTACGGCGTCACGCTCAGGATCTTCTCGACGCCCTGGGCGGCACCCGGCGCGACGAGGACGAGGCCGACCGCGACGGCGAGCGACGGGAGCACGGTGCGAAGGGACGGGGATCTCTGCCTGATGTGCACATCCACCTTGGGTGAGGAGACCCGCGGTCAGTCGACCGGCGGGTGGATCGTCGTGGCGTCGAAGAACGCCACGGGTGCCGCGTCGACCGCGCAGAAGTCGACCAGGGTGGCCACCTTGCCCGGCGGCTGCGACTCCTCCCCGAACGCCAGCGCGTCGTCGACGACCGCCGCCGCCTCGAAGGAGTCACCGGTTCGCAGGGACGTGCCGTCGGGCAGGGTCACGACGTAGCTGCCGAGGTCGTCGGGGTCCTCCTCGACCTGGGTGCCGCTCGGCCAGAAGGGCAGGCGCTCGACCCCGTCCACCTCCACCGTCACGCACCCGCCCGGGGTCACGCCGAGACGTGCGACGACGGTGGTCGGCTCGGCCGTGAAGTGTCCGGGCTGGGGCGGGTCCTCGAGGTCCGACACCTCGAGGTGACCTGTGCCGTCGGAGGGCTGGGTGCCCGGCGGGGTGCCAGACGGACCGGCGGGCGCGTCGCCGCCCGAGCACGCCGCGAGTGCCCACGCGACGCCGACGAGCAGCGCCCCCACCGTCAGCGTCACCTTCGGCGTCGACCTCATCTTCGGACGATAGCGGCGTACCGGCACGTCCCGAGGCGGTTCGGCGGACCGATCTGCGGGCGGTCCCGCGAGCCCGCGTGCCTGACCGACGCAACCGACCCCGGGTCGACGTCGCCCAGGGCATCGGCTCAAGGAACCCGTCAGACGACCCGAGCCAGGCCGGCCGCGATCTGGGTCTGGGACCGGGCGAGGCCCCGGCAGGTGGGTCCTACGCGTCGGTGAAGTTGCACGTGATGACGAAGCGGATGTTCTTGTCGAAGGTGTAGGTGCGGTCGCCCTCGTTGGCGTCCCCCAGGTCGCTCACGAAGTACGTCCCGCCCGTCCTGATGACGACGAAGGCCACCGGCGACGGCTTGGTGTACGTGCGCACGCCGTGGCCCACGGTCGCCTTCGAGCAGTCGTAGACGCCGTCGTACTCCCACGTCACCGGGTCGGCGCGCGGATCGGCGGGGCATGCCGCGGCGGGTCCCGCGGAGGCGAGCAGCGCGGCACCCGCGATCGCGGCCGCGGTCAGTGTCAGTCGCAGACGAGCCATGAGATCCCCCGATGAACGGCAGGCACCGCGCCGGTCGCGACGCCCGATTTGTTCACATTAGCGAGCGGTACGCGGCCGCGGTACGCACCGCGGGAATCTCGCCTCCGACATCACCCGAGGTCCACGACGCACCGCGTCGGGAGGTCCTGATCACGCCGGCACGCTCTCCTGGCGTCGTGAGTACGAGCACCGCGCGGCCGACGCGGTGGACCCACGTGGCCCGCGCAGCGCGACGCGAGCGTCAGCACGTCCCCCCGGTCACGCACGTCGACGAGCGGTACCGGCTCACCGTCAGCGGTGTGCACCGCGGAGAGCAGCGTCGGATCTACGACGAGCGCAGACGCTCCCTCGTCCCGGCCCACGGCCGACGTTGCTGATCGTCCGGACGTCGCAACTCGCGATCGACGCTCGGAGCAGGCTCCTGCGGGACGTCCCGGCCGACGACCCGACCCTGCGTGGGCTCCTCGACGAGGCTCCGGCAACCCCCGGACACGTCCACGAAGATGACTGGCGTCAAGGCCAACGTGCTCTTCTTCGACAAGAAGCCCGCAGCTGAAGGCCACGCCTGGACCGAGAGGCTCTGGGTGTACGCCTGCGCACCAACCAGCACTTCACCCTGAAGCAGAACCCCCTCACCCGAGCCCACCTCGACGACTTCGTCGCCTGCTACGCCCCCGGGCAGGACCGCGCGACTCGCACCGCGACCGAGCGCTTCCACGCGTTCACCTACGACGAGCTCACCGCACGGGACAAGGCGAACCTCGACATCACGTGGCTGCGTGGCGAGAGCCTCGAGGACCTCGACAACCTGCCGGCACCCGAGGTGATCGCCAGGGAGATCGTCGAAGACCTCACCGCGGCGGTGGCGGAGTTCGAAGCCGTTGCCGCAGCCCTCGAGGCTGCCGTGCGGGCCGACGAGTCATGATCACCCCTTCAAGGCGTCTGGCCCGCTACCTGGAGCCGCAGCACACGGACGACGCGGCGCACGTGGTGCGCACCTACTACACGCCCCGCCCGACCGGCGGCTTCACGGGGGCACACTTCGAACGTCTCGGCGGAGGCGGCGACCGGCCCGCTATCGCCGACGAGTTCACGGCCGAAGACCTAGTGGCGGTCTCGATGCTGTCGGTCGAGGCCGTCGGCAACGCTGCACTCGAGATCCTCCTCCATCGTCGCAACCATCTGTGTGAACTGCTCCGACATGTCCCGACCGACACGACGCTAGGTGCGGTCGATCGGGACTGCCCCGACTTCGGTTGACCCGTTTCGGTAGGGGTGTTCAGGCCGCGTG
>NZ_JADGMY010000033.1 GCF_015234515.1 Cellulomonas sp. | reverse complement strand
CAGCTCGAGTACCTGCTGCCGCGCCTGCGCGGCTGGGGCGAGTCGATGAGCCGGCAGGCCGGTGGACAGGTCGGCGGTGCGGGCGCAGGCATGGGGTCGCGCGGTCCCGGTGAGACGAAGATCGAGCTGGACCGGCGCCGCATCCGCACCCGCATGGCGAAGCTGCGCCGCGAGATCGCGGCGATGGCGCCCGCGCGCGCCACCAAGCGCGCCTCGCGGGAGCGCAACGCGATCCCGTCCGTCGCGATCGCGGGGTACACGAACGCCGGCAAGTCGTCGTTGCTCAACCGGCTGACGCACGCCGGCGTGCTGGTGGAGAACGCGCTGTTCGCGACGCTGGACCCCACGGTGCGGCGTGCCGAGGCCGCCGACGGGCGCGTGTACACGCTCGTCGACACGGTCGGGTTCGTGCGTCACCTGCCCCACCAGCTCGTCGAGGCGTTCCGCTCCACGCTCGAGGAGGTGGCGGCGGCCGACCTGATCCTGCACGTCGTCGACGCGGCGCACCCGGACCCGGAGGGGCAGATCGCCGCCGTCAGGCACGTCTTCGCGGACATCCCGGGCGCGATGGACGTGCCCGAGATCATCGTCCTCAACAAGGCGGACCTCGCCTCGCCGGAGGCGGTGGCCCGCCTCCGCTCGCGCGAGGTGCACTCGATCGTCGTCTCGGCACGCACCGGCGAGGGGATCGAGGAGCTCGGCGCGCTGATCGCGGACCAGCTCCCGCGGCCCGGCGTGCAGGTCGAGGTCGTCGTGCCGTACACGCGAGGCGACCTCGTCAACCGCGTGCACGAGAACGGCGAGATCGACGTCGAGGAGCACACGGCGACGGGCACGCGGCTGCGGGCCCGCGTCGACGCGGGCCTGGCGGCCGAGCTCGAGGCTGCAGCGCGCACCGTCTGACGCCTCGGGCCGCCACGGCGGACGCGGGCGTCGGTGGGCGCGACTACGCTGACGCGGTGCTCGAGCCAGATCCGCCGTCCGTCCCGGACGCTGCCGACGGCGCACGCGCCGCCCAGGCGGCCGCCGAGGTCGACGACCTGCTCGACCTGGCCGTCGGCGCCCTCGGCGGCGGACGGCGGGACGGGCAGCACGCGATGGCGCAGGCCGTCGCCGACGCGTTGCGCACGGGGGAGCACCTGCTCGTGCAGGCCGGCACCGGTACCGGGAAGTCGCTCGGCTACCTCGTACCCGCCGTGCGTCATGCCGTGCAGGCCGACGAGCGCGTCGTCGTGTCCACCGCGACCCTGGCGCTGCAGCGCCAGGTCCTGACGCGCGACCTGCCACTGGTCACCACCGCCCTCGCCTCCCGCCTGCCGCGCGCCGCGAACATCGCCCTGCTCAAGGGCTGGCACAACTACCTGTGCGTCCACAAGGTCGCCGGTGGCTACCCGTCCGACGACCAGGGGACCCTGTTCGACGTCCCCGAGCCGCCCGGTGCCGCCGAGCACCCTGCTCCCGTGGAGGGGGACGGTGACACGGAGCGCGAGACGCTCGGCGAGCAGGTCGTGCGGGCGCGCGCCTGGGCCGCCGAGACGGCCACGGGCGACCGTGACGAGCTCGTCCCCGGCGTGACCGACCGCGCGTGGCGGCAGGTGTCGGTCACGGCCATGGAGTGCCTCGGCGGTGTGTGCCCGATGCTCGCCGAGTGCTTCCCCGAGGCGGCGCGGGCGCGGTCGCGCGAGGCCGACGTCGTCGTCACGAACCACGCCATGCTGGGCATCGCGGCGTCCGGGTCACCCGGGGTGCTGCCCGAGCACCAGGTCGTGATCGTCGACGAGGCGCACGAGCTGGCCGACCGGGTCACCGCGCAGGCGACGGCCGAGCTCTCGCTGCCGACCATCGAGCACGCCGCGCGCCTCGCGCGCCGGCACGGCGGCATCCCCACGACGGACCTCGACACCGCCGCGCAGCACCTCGCGAGCGTCATCGTGCCGCTGCCCGAGGGGCGGTTCCCGCGGGGTCTGCCCGAGGACGTGCAGCTCGCCGTCGCGGCGGTCCGGGACGCCGCGCGGACGCTGATGACGGCGCTCAAGCCCGACTCGGCGACGCGCGACGACGGTGGCCGCAAGATGGCGGTCTCGGCGATGCTCGCCCTGTTCGAGGTCGCCGAGCGGATGGCGGCGGACCCCGAGCAGAACGCGTCGACCGTGCTGTGGTGCGCGCGGGGCGAGGACCGTCGGGGGATACCGACCACCCGGCTGCACGCGGCGCCCCTGGCGGTCGCCGGGCTCGTGCGCACGCACCTGCTCACCGGACGCACCGCGGTCCTGACGTCGGCGACGCTGACCCTCGGCGGCTCGTTCGACCCGGCCGCGCGCTCGGTCGGGCTCGCGCTGCGGCCCGACGCGGCCCCCGTGGGCCCGGCGGCTCTCGGGGGCGTGTCGCGGGCACCCGACGCCGGCGCGCCGACGGCGGGACGGGACGGCGCCGCGTCGCCTGCCGCGGCGCCCGCTTCCGACGGCGTGGCGTCCTGGCGCGGCCTCGACGTCGGCAGCCCGTTCGACTACCCGCGGCAGGGCATCTGCTACATCGCGCGTCGGCTGCCGCCACCCGGCCGCGACGCGGCGACGGACGCGCAGCTCGACGAGATCGCGACGCTCGTCGAGGCGGCCGGCGGCCGGACGCTCGGGCTCTTCACGTCGCGCCGCGCGGCGACCGTCGCAGCCGAGGCGATGCGTGAACGCCTCGACGTGCCGGTCCTGCTGCAGGGCGACGACCAGCTCCCCACGCTGGTCGCCCGGTTCGCCGCGGACGAGCCCACGTGCCTGTTCGGGACGCTCTCGCTGTGGCAGGGCGTCGACGTGCCGGGTCCGGCGTGCCGGCTCGTGCTCATCGACCGCATCCCCTTCCCGCGGCCCGACGACCCCGTGCGCTCGGCACGCTCCGACGCGGTCGCCGCCGCGGGCGGCAACGGCTTCATGTCGGTGTCGGCCACCCACGCCGCGCTGCTGCTCGCGCAGGGCGCGGGCCGGCTCGTGCGCACGGGTGAGGATCGCGGCGTCGTCGCCGTCCTCGACCCGCGCCTCGCGACGGCCCGGTACGGGGAGTTCCTGCAGCGCTCGATGCCGCCGTTCTGGCGGACGACCGACCGTGAGGTGGTGCTCGCCGCGCTGCGTCGCCTGCGGGATTCGGACTAGCCTCAGGTCAGGGGCCGCGCCGGACCGGGCGGGCCGGCCCAGCTGGCACCGCGCCCGTGACGAGGGGACACCAAGGACATGGCCGACGACCTCGAGGGCGACGAGTACGCCCTCAGCACCCCCCCGTCCGTGCAGCGGCGCACCTCCAAGATCGGCATCGTCGGTGCCGGTGCCGTCGGGTCCACGATGGCCTACGCGGCACTGATGCGGGGGGCCGCACGCACGGTCGCGCTGCTCGACGTCAACCGTGCCAAGGTCGACGCGGAGGTCCTCGACCTGTCGCACGGCATCCAGTTCATGTCCATGGCCGAGGTCGTGGGCTCGGACGACGTGTCGGTCATGGCGGACTGCGACATCGTGATGTTCACCGCCGGCGCGAAGCAGAAGCCCGGTCAGTCGCGTCTCGACCTGGCCGAGGCGACGATCTCGCTCGTGAGCAAGGTCCTGCCCGGTGTCGTCGAGGTCGCGCCGCACGCGGTCTACGTGATGGTGACCAACCCGGTCGACGTGGTGACGTACGCGGCGCTGAAGATCTCCGGGTTGCCGCCGTCCCAGCTGTTCGGGTCGGGCACGGTCCTGGACTCGTCGCGTCTCCGCTACCTCATCGCCCGGCACACGGGCGTCGCGGTGCAGAACGTCCACGCCTACGTCGCCGGGGAGCACGGCGACAGCGAGCTCCCGCTGTGGAGCTCGGCGACCATCGGTGCCGTGCCGATCCTGGACTGGGAGGGCACCGGCGGTAACGGTGCGCTCACGCGCGAGGTCCGTGACGCGATCGCGCGCGAGGTCGTCGAGTCGGCCTACCGGATCATCGAGGGCAAGGGCGCGACGAACTACGCCATCGCGCTGGCCGGGTCGCGCATCATCGAGGCCGTGCTGAAGGACGAGCGGCGCGTGCTGCCCGTGTCGTCGCTGCTCGACGGGTACCTCGGCATGTCCGACGTGTGCCTGAGCGTGCCCACGATCGTCGGCTCGGCAGGCGTGACGGAACGGCTCGAGGTACCGATGTCCTCCGACGAGGTCCTCGGCATGCGGCGCTCCGCCGAGGCCGTGCGCTCGGTCGCGCGGCGCTTCGGGTTCTGACGCCGGGTCCCCGGGGACGACGCGGTCCCGTGTCGGCGGCGCGGTCGGGGAGGAATCCCGGACCGCGCCGCGCACCGGGCTACAGGCTGCGCAGGACGCTCACGACGCGCCCGAGAACCGTCGCACCGGCACCGTCGATGGGTGCGTAGGCCGGGTTGTGCGGCAGCAGCCAGACGTGGCCGTCCGTCCGCTTGAAGGTCTTGACGGTCGCCTCGCCGTCGATCATGGCCGCCACGATCTCGCCGTTCTCGGCGACGGGCTGGCGGCGCACGACGACCCAGTCGCCGTCGCAGATGGCGGCGTCGATCATCGAGTCCCCGGCGACCTTGAGCAGGAAGAGCTCCCCCTCCCCGACGAGCTGGCGGGGCAGGGGGAACACGTCCTCCACGACCTGCTCGGCGAGGATCGGACCGCCGGCGGCGATGCGTCCCACGACCGGCACGTAGGACGGTGCCGGGGCGTTGTCGCGCTCCGGCGTGTCGGGGCCGAGGGTGGAACGGTCCGTCCGGGCCGCCCACGGCCCGACGGCGCGCGCGTCGTCGGGCTGCACCACCTCGATCGCACGCGGGCGGTTGGGGTCCCGGCGGAGGTACCCCTTGCGCTCGAGCGCCGTGAGCTGGTGCTTCACGCTCGAGGGGCTCGTGAGCCCGACGGCGTCGCCGATCTCCCGCATGCTCGGCGGGTAGCCGCGCTGCTCGACGGACGCCCGCACCGTGTCCAGGACGAGCCGCTGCCGCGTCGTCAGCCCGTCGCCGGGCGCTGCGTCCGGGTCGATGGACGTGACCGTCGCTCGTTCGCGCGGCCCTCCCTGCTGCGTCGTCACACCGTCGTGCACGTCCACTGCGCCTCCTGCCGTCGGTCCGTCACAGGCCCGTGACGGGCGCCGCGCGCGACGGGCACCGGGGCCGACAGCCGTAGCTCGCTCCCGCCCTGGTACGTCAGCTGCGTGGCGGGCGGGCGGTGCGATGTCAGTGGTCGGTGGTGCACTCGTCGCAGCACTCACCCTAGGGGTGGGACCGGAGCGGATCAAACATCTGTTCGAGCGTGTCTCGACGGATGTCGGTCACCTCTGGTAGACATCGTACGTACGTTCGACGAACACATGTTCGAGAGCGAGGGTGTTCGGCGGAACGCCGCGGCGACCGGAGGCAGGTCGGCGCAGGCGAGGGCGAACGAGGAGAGGGGCTCGAGATGAGCGCGACGGCGATCGCACCGGTGGTGCGGGGAACGATCCGGCCGTGGACCGCTGGTGGGCCGGCGGCCCGCACGGTGACCGACCGGCGCGCCCCTGCGGCCTCCGCGTCCCGCAGTGTCGCACGGCGCTCGGAGCCGTCTCCCGCGCCGCTGCGTCTGACCCGCCGGGGCCGCGCTGTCGTGTGGCTCCTCGGGATCGCGCTCGCCGGCGGTGTCGGCGGGGCTGCGGCCTCCGCCCAGGCCGACGGGCCGGTCGCCGCGACGGAGGTGCGGCGCGTCGAGGTGGCGCCCGGGCAGACGCTGTGGGGGATCGCCGAGGACGTCGCGGCGCCGGGGGAGGACGTGCGTGACGTGGTCCTGCAGCTGATGGCGCTCAACGACCTGCCGTCGGCAGGGCTCCAGGCGGGCCAGAGGATCGTCGTTCCTGTCGGATGAGGTCGAGGCGTGCCGCGCGACGCGTGTTGCGGTGCCGGACGTGACGCCCTAGCGTCGCCTGCGTCCGCACGGCATGGTCGCTGCGGGCGTCATCCGAGCCATGCCGAGAGGTCCGCTGTGCACTGTCCGTTCTGCCGGCACCCCGACTCCCGTGTGGTCGACTCCCGCACGTCCGACGACGGCGCCTCGATCCGGCGACGGCGCCAGTGCCCGAACTGCCATCGCCGCTTCACGACGATCGAGACGGCGAGCCTGTCGGTCGTCAAGCGGTCCGGGGCGACGGAGCCCTTCAGCCGCGAGAAGATCGCGAACGGGGTGCGCAAGGCGTGCCAGGGCAGACCCGTGAGCGAGGACGACCTCGCGCTGCTGGCGCAGAAGGTCGAGGAGAACCTGCGTGCCGCGGGCTCCGCCGAGATCGACGCCTACGAGATCGGTCTGGCGATCCTCGGTCCGCTGCGCGACCTGGACGAGGTCGCGTACCTGCGTTTCGCGAGCGTGTACCAGGCGTTCGACTCGCTCGAGGACTTCGAGACCGCGATCTCCGCCCTGCGCGCCGGACGCACCGACGCCGGTGACGTCGAGGCTCCCGCGCAGGGTTCCTCCGCGACCTCCTGACGCGCCCCCGGCGTCCGAGGGGCCAATGGGCTGGCGTCCGGGCGCCGAGTCGACCACGCTGGGACCGCCGACGACCACGTCGGCGAGTGGAGGACGATCACATGACGCAGGACGACCGACCCTCGGCCGTGAGCGACGAGGCCAAGGAGAAGTTCCGGGCCGCGCTCGAGCGCAAGAAGAGCCAGGGACACCCCACGGCGGACGGGAACCGGAACACGGGCGCCGTCCATGGTGCGGAGACGGCGGGGCCGACGCAGCGTCGGTTCCAGCGCAAGTCCGGCTCGGCCTGACGAGCACCGACCCTCGGGTCGAACGACGCGGGGCCGCGCAGCGAACACGCTGCGCGGCCCCGCGTCGTTCAGGTGCCCGTCAGTCGAGGAGGCGCAGGCGCAGCGACTCCGGCCGCCCTGCCAGGACGTCCACGACGTCGGTCGCGACCGGGGACGAGACGTCCGTGACGACGTAGCCGAGCTCACCGCGCGTCGCGAGGAGCTGACCCTCGATGTTGACGCCGTGCTCGGCAAGGGTGGCGTTGATCGTCGCGAGCACGCCCGGGACGTTGCGGTGCAGGTAGGCGACGCGGTGGGCGTCGGGACGCTGGTCGAGCGCCAGGTTCGGGAGGTTGACGGACAGGTTCGTCGAACCGGTCGTCAGGTAGTCCCGGACCTTGTTCGCGACGAACTGCCCGATCGCCTCCTGCGCCTCCTCGGTCGAGCCGCCCGTGTGGGGCGTGAGGATGACGTTCGGCAGTCCACGCAGCTCGGACTCGAACGGGTCGCCCTTGCGCTTGGGCTCGTCCGGGAAGACGTCGACCGCGGCACCGGCGACCTGGCCCGAGAGGATCGCGTCCCGCAGCGCCGCGTAGTCGACGACGAACCCGCGCGAGAGGTTGAGGAAGATCGAGCCGGGCCGCATGCGTGCGATCTGCTTGGCCCCGAACATGCCGGCGTTGCCCGCTCGCCCGTCGACGTGCAGCGTGACGACGTCCGCGGTCTCGAGCAGCTCGTCGAGCGTGCTCATGCGCCGGGCGTTGCCGAGGGCGAGCTTCTCGGACGAGTCGTAGAACACGACCGACATGCCGAGGTTCTCGGCGAGGACCGACAGCTGCGTGCCGATGTTGCCGTACCCGATGATGCCGAGCGTGCGCCCGCGCACCTCGTGGGCGCCCGTCGCGGACTTGTTCCAGACGCCCGCGTGCATCTCCTTGTCGAAGACCGTCAGGCGGCGCGTCAGCGAGATGATGTCGGCGATCGCGATCTCGACCACGGAACGGGTGTTCGAGAACGGCGCGTTGAACACGGCGATGCCGCGGCTCGCAGCGGCGTGCAGGTCGATCTGGTTGGTGCCGATGCAGAACGCGCCCACGGCCTCGAGGTCGGGTGCGGCGGCCAGCACGTCGGCCGTCACGTTCGTCTTGGACCGGATGCCCAGCACCTGGACACCGGCGAGCGCCTCGACGAGCTCGGACTCGTCGAGCGCGCCGGTGCGCGTCACGACGTCGAAGCCGGCGGTCTCGAGGATCGTCCGGGCGTGCGGGTGCAGGTTCTCGAGCAGCAGGGCGGTAGGCACGCCCCATGGTGCTCCCGTCCCGTGCCGTGGACCAAAGCCGTCCCGAAGGACGGACGAGACCGCCCGGGACCGCAGCTGCGGTCCCGGGCGGTCCCCGTGAGTCCGCGTGTCAGGCGGCCGCGCAGGTCAGCGTGGGGCTGCCGCCGGTCCCCGACCCGATGAACCCGAACGTGGTCGCGGCACGGGCGCCGAGCGCACCGTTCCACGCCACGTTGCGAGCCGTCAGCGCCGTTCCCGTGCCGCTCAGCGTCGCGTTCCACGACTGGTTGACGCTCGTGCCCGCGGGCAGGCCGAGCGTGACCGTCCAGCCCGTGAGCGCGGCGGCACCTGCCGTGACGGTGACCTCACCCTGGAAGCCGCCCGGCCACGTGGAGACGGCCCGGAAGGTCGCCGTGCACGCCTGGCCACCGGGGGCGCCGGTGGGCGTCGGTGACGCGGTGGCGGTGGGCGACGCGGTGGCGGTCGGCGACGCCGTGGCGGTGGGCGACGCGGTGGCGGTCGGAGACACGGTCGCCGTGGGTGACGCGGTCGGGGTCGGCGAGCTCGTCGGTGTGGGGACCGGGTCGGTCGGTCCGCCCCATGCCGCGGTGGTGTCGAGCCAGGCGGCGCGCCGCAGCATCCAGTCCTGCATGAACGACACCTGCCCGCTCCAGGAACCGGCGGTGGGCGTGATGAACGGCCCGATCATCTGGGTGGACAGGTTGGGGTACCGCTGGAAGTTGCGCGCGGCCGCACCCGACAGCGGTGCCGTGAGCGTCGACACGCGCGAGCGCAGCGACGAGTCGGTCAGCGGTCCGCGGCGCAGCTCCTGCCACCGCACCTTGACCCGGTTGACGAACGTCGGGTCGCTCATGAGCACCGTGAACCAGTCGGTCGGGGGGTTCTGGCGCGTCTGCTGGTACTGCCAGCCGGACACCTGGTCGTTCTGAAAGTACCCGCCGACGCCGAGGGTGAGGTCGAAGTCCCAGAGCGGACCGGCAGTCAGCAGGCCGCCACGGTCCTTGTAGAAGTACTGGCTGCGGTAGTAGGCGTCCATGTCGCGGCTGAGCTCGTTGACGATCACCAGGTCGACGAACGAGTCGACGTCGATCAGGGACGGGTAGCCCGTCGTCGGGTCGGCGCGGTTCGGTGCGTGGATCGCGTCGTTGACGCGGCCGACGTACGTGGCGATGTAGTCGAGCTGGGCCGGGACCAGGTCGTCCGGGTCGTGGACCTCCAGGTCCGCCCAGCACCTCGAGGTGCCCTTGCACGGCACCAGGGGCTGCTCGGACGCGAGCCACTCGAACTTGATGATGTAGCCGCCCTCGACCTTCGGGGACGTGACGTCCTCGGGGTCGAGCTTCTTGAGGTCCAGCCGGTTCTTCTGGTTCTTGATCGTCTCCTCGAGCATGTACACGCCGCGGTAGTCGTTCGCGGCGACCGGCTGCGCGTCGTCGTTCACGTACACCTCGACGAGCCGGTAGCGCGGCGTGTGCAGGCCCATCTCGCGCCCGAGGTCGAGCATGAGCGCCTCGCGGACCAGCGACTTGTCGGCGAACGGCCCGCGCAGCGCCCAGTCCGACTCGGCCGGCATCCCGAAGAACGGCAGGTCGTTGTCGCCGCCCGCGTTGTCCCACAGCTCGAGGCGGTACGGCTTCTTGTCGAACATGCGGCTGGACTGCCCGCGCAGGCGGTACCCGGCACGGGTGACGAGCGCGGGGTCGGCCGTCAGGGTGGTGGAGCCGCCCTGGGGCTGCAGCTCGATGACCGCGGACGCGTGGTAGTCGTCGCCGACGGCGCCCTTGCCGAAGGAGTCGAGCACCAGCACGGGCAGGTCGTGGCTCGTCGTGACGTTCGTCGCCACGTACTGGGCGGAACCCGGCTCGCCGGTGGCGGCGCCGCCGACGAACGCCTGGGCCCGCACCTCCGTGCTGCGCGTGAGGCTCAGGGGCCCCGAGGCGACGGGGGAGGACGCGGTCGGGGTCGAACCGTCCGTCGTGTAGCGGACCTGGGCCCCCGCGACCGACGTCCCCAGCGTGACCTGCAGCGTCCCGGTGAACGCCTTGCTCGGCACGGAGAACGTCACGTCGCCGGCCAGGCCGGCATCGACCGCGGCCGCAGCGGCCGCGGGCGCCGGCGCGCCGGTGGCGGCCGACGGGGCGAGCAGGGGGATCGCCAGCACACTGGCCAGCACTCCCGCCGTGAGCGTGCGGGCTGTCCGTCGTGACATCGTCGTCTCCTCGGTGGCGGTGCGTCAGCTGTGCGCGTACGCCTCGACGGCGCCCACGCTGTACGGCAGGAGGTCGCGGCGCAGCGTGCGCCGCCACCGGGTCGCGGGCAGCTCGGGCCGCAGGGCGGCCAGGCCCGTCGCGTACTTCGAGATGCTCAGCGGGCGGTGACCGTGCGCCCACAGCAGGCGGTCGGCGGCCGACGCCGTCGAGCCCGTCTTCGTCTCGACGACCGCGAGCCCCTGCAGCCGCAGGGGCCGGTGCCCGTCGTGCCAGAGCAGGTCGACGTCGACCGTCAGCCGGCTGTCGGAGTCCGGCAGCAGGATCGTGGCCCGTCGGTACCGGGTCAGGAGCGTCGGCACCCAGGACATCGCCTCGACTCCCGCGATGCCGTGCGCCGCGAGGGTCGCGGTCACGAACGGCGTCGCGGGGTCGACCGTGGTGCGGTCGTCGAGCAGGTGGGGCACCCGGTCCTTGATCGTGGTGCCGCGTGCTCCCCGGGTCTTCACCTCGATCCAGCACTGCGCCGAGTCCACGTAGGTGCGGGTGCGGACCTTGAAACGCCGTCGCCGTCGGTGGGCTGCGAGGTGGTAGGCGAGCAGGTCCGGCGTGTCGAAGTACACGGACTCGTACTCGAACAGCCGCCGCGAGGCGATCTCCAGCACCTGCGCGTCGCGCGGCAGGGTGCGGACGAGGGAGCCCACGTCGTCGAGGGGCACGAGGTACTTGCGGTCGACGCGGGTCAGCAGCTCCGCGCGTTCCACCAGCTCCTCGAGGCCGACCGGGACGAGCCGGGCGACGGGGTCCTCGAGCAGGTCGGTACCTGCCGTCACGAGGCGGCTCCCGTCGTCGAGGTCCGGGCCGTCTCGCGGGGTGCCTGCACGTGGCCGCGCCGGCGCGCGGGCGGCACCGTCTCGTAGCGGACGTCGACCCAGGTGGTGTCGTTGACGAGGTCCACGCGCTGCACCGCGACCTGGTGGACCCGCGCCCCCAGCATGCCCTCGAGGCGGGCCACCAGGGCGACGCGGTCGAGAACGGCGCCGTCGAGCACGAGCTCCTGGCGCTGGTGGCGCCGCATGACGCGGGGGTGGTCGGCGACGAGCACCGCGAGCAGCAGGAGCGCCATGAAGGCGAGCGAGTGCCACAGCACCGGGCCCGGCAGCGCTCCCAGGATGCCGAGCGCGAGGGCGGCGAAGTAGTAGGCGACCTCGCGCTGGTCGATCTCCGTCGAGCGCAGGCGGATGATCGACAGGACGCCGAACAGCCCGAGGCCGAGACCCGCGCCGATCGTCGCGGAGCCGAGCGTCGAGGCGACGGCGAGCACGCCGACGTTCACGCCGAGGAACGCGACGACGAGGTCCCGACGACGGTGCCGTCGGAAGTAGGTCCATGTCAGCAGGCTGATGCCTGCGACGTCCGCGCCGATGAGCACGAGCTGGTCCATGTGCGCTGATCCCCCTGGTGACTCCTGCGCGGCCGTGACGCCCCGGTGAACGCCGGGTGAACGCCCGGGGCAGGGCAGGACCATGGGGTCGCCGCCGCAGCGGCGTCAATCGGGCTAAACGTTTGCCATGACGATGTGACGATAAGTCATGACTTGCGCCCTGGACGGCCTGGACGGGCGCCTCACGACGGCTCGGCGAAGCCGTCCGGGAGGTCCTGGGCGTGCAGGACGTGCAGGGCGTGCGTCGGTCGCGTCATCGCGACGTAGAGGTCGCCCGGAGAGCCGGCGAGCACCTGCGCCGGCTCGACGAGCACCACGACGTCGAACTCCAGACCCTTCGACTGCGCGGGCGTGAGGACCACGAGCGGGGCCTGCAGGTCGACCGCGTCACCCGCCGGCACCGTGCGGCCCGTCGTGGCCAGGGCGGCCCGGACACGGTCCGCCTGGTCGGCGGTCGCCACGACGGCGACGCGTCCCGCCCCCGCGGCGTCCCCGACCTCGACCGCCAGCCTGTCGGCGACGTGCGCCGCGGCCGTGGCGAGCTGCGCCTCGTCGGGCACGCGCTCGCAGGTCAGGGCGTCGGCGACGTCCCGCGCCGAGGTCTGCGGGCTCACGGGCAGGCCGGCGGCCAGGGCGACCCGACGCGCGGCGGCGGCGACGACGGCAGGGGTCCGGTAGTTCACGGTCAGCTCCGCCAGCCGCCACGAGCCGCGCAGCAGCGGGTCGAGCATCGCCGCCCAGTCGTGGGTCCCGCCCGGGGCTGACGTCTGCGCCACGTCACCCACGATCGTCAGGGACCGTGTCGGCACGCGCCGCAGCAGGGCCCGCCACGCCATCGAGGACAGCTCCTGCGCCTCGTCCACGACCACGTGGCCGTACGTCCACGACCGGTCGGCGGCGGCGCGCTCGGCAGTGGTCAGCGACGGGCCCGTGCTCGCGAAACGACCAGCGAGCTCCTCGGCCGAGACCATGTCGCCGGCGCCCGTCGAGCGCAGCACCTGCCGCGCGTACTCGATCTCGGCGGACTGGCGCTCCGCGTCGGCCCGGGCCTGCGCGCGGGCCGCCTGGTCGTCCTCACCGAGCAGCTCGGCCGCCTCGTCCAGGAGCGGCACGTCCGCCGGCGTCCACGGTGCGTCGGCCGGACGGGCCAGCGCGGCCCGCTCGTGCGCGGACAGCTCGGGCGCCGCGGCCTCCAGCCGGTGCGGCTTGGTCCACAGGTCCGTGAGCAGGCCCTGCGGTGTCAGCGGCATCCACGCGAGGTTCAGGGCGATCCGGATCTCGCGGGTCGTGCGCAGGTCCTCGACGATCTCCGCGCGGTCCTCGGGCGGCACGTCCCACCCGAGCTGCTGGACGTACTGCTCGGCGAGCCGGGACAGCATGTCGCGGACGAACGTCACGCGCGCCTGGTTGTGCGGACGGTTCTGGCGGCGTGCCCGGGCGATCGCGGCAGCGACGTCCTGCGGACGCACCACGACGGTCCGCCCGTCGACGCGGACGCGCGTCGCACGCTGCGGGACGCGCTGGCGCTGGCGGACGGCGCGCCGGACGACCTCCGCCATGACGGCGCTGCCCTTGAGCCGCGCGACCTCCGCCGGCTCCGTCCCGCGCGCCTCGACGCCCGGGTACAGGTCCGCGATGGTCGCCGTGACGACGCCCGTCTCCCCGAGGGACGGCAGCACCTGGTCGATGTAGCGCAGGAAGGTGCGCGAGGGGCCCACCATCAGCACGCCCGACCGCTCCAGGAGCCGCCGGTGCGCGTAGAGCAGGTACGCCGCCCGGTGCAGCGCCACGGCGGTCTTGCCGGTGCCCGGTCCGCCCTGCACGACGAGCGCACCCGTCAGGGGGGACCGGATGACGGCGTCCTGCTCGGCCTGGATCGTCGCGACGATGTCGCCCATCCGGCCGGTGCGTGCCGCGCCCAGCGCAGCCATCAGCGCGCCCTCGCCCGAGGCCCCGGCGAGCGATGCCGGGTCCACGCCGGCCTCGACGAGCGCGTCGAGGTCCAGCACGTCGTCCTCCAGGCCCGTCACGCGTCGACCCGTGGTGACCAGGTGGCGACGCCGCACGACACCGTCGGGGTGCGCAGCCGTCGCCCGGTAGAACGCCTGGGCGGCCGGGGCGCGCCAGTCGGTGAGCAACGAGGTCTGCTCCTCGTCGTTCAGCCCGATGCGCCCGATGTACCGGCTCTCGCCGTCACGCAGGTCGAGGCGCCCGAAGGCGAGGCGGTCCTCCACCGACTCCAGCTGCGCCAGCCTGTCCTCGTACAGCGTCGCGAACGCGTCGCGCTCCGAGCGGTTCTGGGGCGAGCCCGACGGACCGGCGCGCCGCACTGCCGCCAGACGCCGGCGTGACTGCTCGCGCAGCTCGTCGAGGCGTCGGTACAGCCCGTCGACGACCTGCTGCTCGCCCATGAGCTCGCTGTCGATCGATGCCACCGCCCGCACCTCTCCAGGCGCCGGGTCGCACGCCCGGTCGCGACGCCCCGCACGGTCGCGCGGCGCCCCGCCCTCACGGGCGGCCGTCCATTATCCGCTGTCGCCACCCCTGCGTGGCACGAACGACGCGCGATCAGCAGTACGTCTCCGAGCCGCTCCTGGCTTACAGTGCGTCGACCACCGACGAAGGGACGCACGTGCACGGCTCGCAGGCGCCCGACGAGGACGTGCAGTCCGGTGCACCCGGGGACGACGGCACGCCCCTGCGCATCCTGGTGGTGGAGGACGACGAGGGTGACGCGGTGCTCGTGCGGGAGCACCTCCAGGACGGCGGTCTGCCGCACGAGACGGTGTGGGTGCGCACGGTGGACGAGGCACTCATGCACCTCGACGCCGACTGCGTCCTGCTCGACCTCGGCCTCCCCGACGCGACGGGACTCGGCGCGCTGCAGCGCGTGCTCGCGGCGGGTGCGCCACCCGTGGTCGTCCTCACCGGACTGACCGGGACGGACGCGGGCGTCGAGGCCGTGGCCGCGGGCGCGCAGGACTTCCTCGTCAAGAGCGACGTCGAGCCCGGCCTGCTGGCCCGGGCCGTGCGGTACGCCGTGCAGCGCCGCCGTCTGGACGACACCGGGCGCGCCCTCTACCAGAGCCTCGTCCGTGCAGCCGAGACGACCCGCCTGGAGCGCGCCCTCCTGCCGACGCCGGCCGTGACGGACGACCGGCTGGAGGTCCGCGTCGGGTACCGCGCGGGGCGTGACGGGCTGCTCGGCGGGGACTTCTACGACGTCGTCGAGCGACCCGACGGGTCGGTCCTGGCCATGGTGGGTGACGTGTGCGGCCACGGGCCGGACGCGGCCGCCCTGGGCGCGACCCTGCGCACGGCGTGGCGCACGCTGGTGCTCGCCGAGATCCCCGCCGACGACATCCTCGGCCTGCTCGAGCGCGTGCTGGCGGCGGAGCGCTCGCAGCCGGAGATCTTCACGACGGTCTCGATGCTCGCCGTGCAGCCAGGTCGGCGCACCGCGGACCTGTACCTCGCGGGACACCCCGTCCCGCTGCGTCTGGGGCCCCCCGCAGCCCTGCTCCCCGCGGGTCAGCGAGGGCGGGCGCTCGGGATCCCCGTGGGCGGCGGCTGGCCCGCGCAGCGGCTCGACCTCGGCGACTCCTGGCGCCTGCTGCTGTACACCGACGGCGTGCTCGAGGCCACGGTCGGGGACGGGACCAGGCGGCTCGGCAAGGCCGGGCTGCTCGAGGTCGTGGACCGGACGATGCGCGGGGTCGTCGAGACCGACGGCGACGTGCGGCCCGACGAGGACCCCGTGCTCGGGCGCATGCTCTCCGGAGTCCGCGCGCTGCACGGCGGAGACCTCGTCGACGACGCGGCCGTGGTGCTCATCGGGTGGGACGGATGAGCCCCGCGACGGTCGCAGCCGCTGCGCGCGGGTCCACGACGCTGCGGCGCCGCCTGACGCTGCTGCTGATGACCGCGGGCGCGCTGCTGGGCGTCGTGCTCGTGCTGGCGGGGTTCGTGCTCGCGCGGACCCTGGCGGCCCAGCAGGAGGTGACCGGTCTGTACTTCGAGGCGGTGACCGGCGCGGACGCCGCGTACACGCGCCTGCTGGACGCCGAGACCTCGGTCCGCGGCTTCGCGCTCACGGGGAACGAGATCATCCTCGAGCCGTACGAGAGGTCGCTCGAGTCCGAGGTCTCGTTCACGCTGCTGGCCTCGGAGCTCGAGCAGGACGCCCCCGACGCGGACCTCGTCGCGAAGGCGCGGGCCGCTGCGGCGGCCGCCGAACGGTGGCACCAGGACTTCGCCGCACCGCTGGTCGCCGAGGTGCGCGCCGGAGGGACGCAGGCCGTCACGCCGCAGGACGTCGAGGCGGGACGGGTGCTGTTCGACGACGCGCGCGCCGCGGTCGAGTCCTACGTGCAGGAGGTCCGCACCAGCCGCGTCGACGCGGTGTCCGAGCTCGGGAGGTGGACGTCCGCGACGGGCGCCCTCGTGCTGCTGCTCGTCGTCGCGGCCGTCGTGGCAGGCGCCTCGCTGTGGTTCGCGCTGCGACGCTGGGTCCTGGTGCCGGTGACGCAGCTCGGTCAGGCGAGCCGCGCCGTGACGGACGGCGACCTCAGCCACGTGGTGCGCGTCGAGGGGCCTGGGGAGCTCGAGGAGCTGGCGGCCGACGTCGAGCAGATGCGGCTCGGCCTGGTCACGCAGCTCGCCGAGCTGCGCTCGTCCCGCCAGGAGATCACCGAGGCGCACCAGCGGCTCACCGAGCAGGCCGAGGAGCTGCGTCGCTCGAACCGCGACCTCGAGCAGTTCGCGTACGTGGCGTCGCACGACCTGCAGGAGCCGCTGCGCAAGGTCGCCAGCTTCACGCAGCTGCTGCAGAAGCGCTACGGCGGGCAGCTCGACGAGCGCGCGGACCAGTACATCGACTTCGCGGTCGACGGGGCCAAGCGCATGCAGCGGCTCATCCAGGACCTGCTCGGGTTCTCGCGCGTCGGACGCGTCGGAGGGGAGGTCGTCGACGTCGACCTCGCAGCGGCGCTCGAGCGCGCGCAGGACCAGCTCTCGGAGCGGATCGAGGAGGCGGGCGCCGTCGTCACGCACGACGACCTGCCCGTGGTTCGGGCCGAGGAGCCGCTGATCGTCCAGCTCTTCCAGAACCTCGTCGGCAACGCCGTGAAGTTCCGGCACCCCGACCGCCCTCCCCAGGTGCACGTCTCGGCGCGCCGGGTCGACGGCGCCTGGGAGATCGAGGCGCGTGACAACGGGATCGGGATCGACCCGCAGTACGTCGAGCGGGTCTTCGTGATCTTCCAGCGGCTGCACGCCAAGGACGTCTACGAGGGCACGGGCATCGGGCTGGCGCTGTGCAAGAAGATCGTCGAGTTCCACGGGGGTCGCATCTGGATCCCGCAGACCGACGGCGACGGGACCACCGTGCGGTGGACCCTGCCCGTGACGGACGAGGAGACACCGGGCATCGGGCGCGACGCGCTCGACGAGGGTGGCCAGACGCCTGAGGACGGGCACGAGGCGCCCGTGGACGGGCACGAGACGCACGTCGACGGGCACGACGTGCCCGCCGACGGAGACGAGAGACGGAGCTGACATGCCGGAGCAGAAGGTGATCGACGTCCTGCTGGTCGAGGACGACCCGGGTGACGTCCTCATGACACGGGAGGCGTTCGAGCACAACAAGGTGCGCAACCGTCTCTCGGTGGTGGCCGACGGCGTCAGTGCGCTGCAGTTCCTGCGCAAGGAGAGCGAGCACGCGGACGCCCCCACGCCGGACCTCGTGCTGCTCGACCTCAACCTGCCGCGGATGGACGGTCGGGAGGTCCTCGAGGCGATGAAGTCCGACGAGCGGATGCGCTCCATCCCGGTGGTGGTCCTGACGACGTCCGAGGCGGAGGAGGACGTCGTGCGCAGCTACTCGCTGCACGCCAACGCCTACGTGACCAAGCCGGTGGACTTCGACCGCTTCATCGACGTGGTGCGCCAGATCGACGAGTTCTTCGTGGAGGTCGTGCGCCTGCCCGGCCGCTGACGTGCCGGTCCGGGGAAGAGACCCGGCGGCGGCGGCGTTGTACCGCTCGACCGCATCACGAGAGGCGAGTGGACATCGATGCTTGACCCCCGGGACATCTACGACGTGGACGTCGACGCGGCCGAGCGTGTGGACGCCGCGGCCCGCCGAGGCGCCGGACCGGTGCTGGTGCACGCCCTGCAGGGTTTCGTCGACGCCGGCCACGCCGGCCAGGTCGCCGTGGAGCACCTCGCCGGCACGGGCCACGGCCGACGGCTGGTGACGTTCGACGTCGACCAGCTCGTCGACTACCGCTCACGTCGGCCCGTCATGACCTTCGATTCCGGGTGGACGCACTACGCGGCCCCCGAGCTCGTCGTCGACCTGCTCGAGGACGCCCACGGCGTGCCCTACCTGCTGCTGCACGGCGTCGAGCCGGACATGCAGTGGGAGCGGTGGGTCGCGGCGGTGCGGCAGGTCGTGGAGCGGTTCGACGTGCCCCTCGTCGTCGGGCTGCACGGCATCCCCATGGCGGTGCCGCACACGCGGCCCGTGTCCGTGACGGCGCACGCGACCCGCTCCGAGCTCGTCGCGGACCACACGTCGTTCTTCGGCACCGTCCAGGTCCCGGGCAGCGCCTCGGCGCTGCTCGAGATGCGCCTGGGGGAGTCGGGGCACGACGCGATGGGCTTCGCGGTGCACGTGCCGCACTACCTCGCGCAGGCACCGTTCCCCAGTGCCGGCCTCGCCGGGCTGCGCCACGTCGAGCGCGCCACCGGGCTCGACCTCGGGCTCGCCGCGCTCCAGCCGGCGGCGGCCGAGTCGCTGCGCGAGATCGAGCGGCAGGTCGAGGGTTCGAGCGAGGTCGCCGCGGTCGTGCAGGCGCTCGAGGAGCAGTACGACGCGTTCACCCGCAGCGTCGGACGGACCAGCCTGCTGGCGCAGGCGACCGACCTGCCGACGGCCGAGGAGATCGGTGCGGAGCTCGAGAGGTTCCTCGCGGAGCAGACCGATCCCCGTGACGGCGGTGGTGACGCGACGGCCTGACCGGCCGTGCCCCAACCGCCGTCGTGACCCGATCGTTGTCGAGCCGAGCGGGACGGTCGTCCACGTTGGCGTGGCGTACGCCACATCTGTCGTGCAAGGATGCAGCCGTTGCAGTGACGTACGGACGCTCGACCGGTCTGCTGCCCGCCTCCCTCCGGGGTCCGCGGGTGCGAGGCTCCCTCGGGTCCCCGGAGCGGCGGGGACCGGACCACCCGGTGCTGGACGTGAGGCATTGCGGCACGCTGCGGGCATCGGGCCCGTGGTGGTCACCCGGTGGGACAGAAGGATGCGGGACATGGCACAGGGCGCGGTCAAGTGGTTCAACGCCGAGAAGGGCTTCGGGTTCATCGCCCAGGACGACGGCGGCGCCGACGTCTTCGTCCACTACTCGGCCATCGACACGCAGGGTTACCGCTCGCTCGACGAGGGGCAGCGCGTGGAGTTCGAGATCACGCAGGGTCAGAAGGGTCCGCAGGCGGAGCACGTCCGCCCGCTGTGACCCGGCCCCGGCTCCGGCCGGGATCTGCGTAGGCACAGGGCCGCACCCGCCAGGGTGCGGCCCTGTCCTGCGTCGGGGACGTCAGCCCTGCTGCTCGTCGCCGGGGACGTCGGCCGCCTGCGGGTCCCGCAGCGGTGCCGCCGCGCCCGCCAGCGCCCGTGCCTCGTCGCCGCAGAGCAGCCGGGCCGGGACGGGCAGCGTGCGCAGCCCTCTCGCCAGGCCGGCGTCGTCGAGCACGTCGGGGTCGTCCGTCGCCACCAGCAGCAGGTTGCCGTACCGCCGGCCGCGCAGCTGTGCAGGCTCGGCCACCACGCCGACGTGCGCGAAGACCGTGGCGAGCGTGGCGAGCTCCGCCTTCGCCAGGGTGAGCGGTGGGCGGTCGGCGCAGTTGGCGACGTAGACGCCGCCCGCGCGCAGCACGCGACGGGCCTCCTGGGCGAACTCCACCGTCGTGAGGTGCGAGGGCGTGCGGTCGCCCGCGAACACGTCGCGGGCGACGACGTCGTACGTCGCGTCCGCCAGGCGCGAGAGCTCCGCACGCGCCTCACCCGTGCGCAGCCGCAGACGCGGGGCGCGCGGCAGGTCGAACCACTCGCGGGCCAGCCGGGCGAGCTCACCGTCGAGCTCGACCGCCAGCTGCCGCGCTCCGGGGTGACGGTGCGCGAGCGCCCGTGCGAGGGCGCAACCGCCGGCACCCAGGTGCAGGACCGTGAGGTCCGGGCGGCGTCGCGCGACGACCTCGACCACGGCACCGGCCTGCTGCATGTACTCGAAGTCGAGCAGGCCGGGGTCGTCGAGGTCGACGAACGAGCTCGGGACACCGTTCACCATGAGCGTCGCGGCACGGGGACGTCCGGGCTCCGGCACCACCTCGGCAGTGCCTGTCGCCACCGCGACCGGCCCGTCCGGCCAGCGGGGCGTGTCGGGTGCGGACCGGGATGTCGGTGGTCGGCGGGACGATGAGTCGCGACGTCGGGCAGCCACCCGGTCACCGTACGTGGTGCGGACCGGGATCGAGGCACGGCGCTGCGGCGGCACGAGCGTCGACCGTGCCGGTCGGACTCGAGGGGTATTGACGCGTTCGAACATGTGTTCGAAGATGAGGGAGGCGGGTCGTCCGCCGCGACGGGAGGTGGCATCGATGAGCGGTCGGTCGAGCGCACTGGACGATGCGACGGCACTGCCCCAGAGCGCCGAGCTGCTGAGTCGCGCTGACGCCGAGCTGCTCGCCGCGCAGTTCTCCGGTGAGCCGTGGGAGATGTTCTCCCACGCGCACCTGGCCGCGTTGCGAGCGGGTGCGGCGCTCGTGGCCGCCCGTGGGCGCCCTGTCGGCCGCGGGGCCCCGCGCACGGTCTGGGGGATGCTCGACGCGGTCGCGCCCGAGCTGCACACGTTCTCGGCCCTGTTCGCACAGGCGGCGACGCTGCGCTCGGCGGTCGACGCAGGACGTTTCGAGCTCGTCACGCCCGCACGTGCCGAGCGCGCCCTGTGCGCCGCGGAGGATCTCGTGGACGCCGTCCGGGATGCGCTCGCGGCCGGTGACGAGGCGCCGGTCGGCCTGCCGGCGGTCGCGAGCAGGTGAATACTCGGGCCCGACACGCCCGGCAGTGGCGGACACCCCGGTGCGTGCCGCATGATGATCGCCCTGCCGACGGTCGCTCGACTACCACCTTGGTGCCAGCCGATCTATCCTGAGGCCACATAGTCCACCGGAGTGCGACGGGGGTCGGGATGCCACTCTCCGAGTACGAGCAGCGCGTGCTGGAGCAGATGGAGCGCCAGCTCACGTCTGACGACCCTCGACTCGCCAACACGCTCACGCGACGCGGCGGGCATCGACCCGTCACGCGCTACGTCGTCGCCGGGGTGGGAGCAGCAGCTGGTCTGCTGCTGCTGGTCATCGGCGCCGCGACGTCGCAGCCCTGGGTCGGCGCCATCGGGTTCGTCGTGATGTTCGCGGCGGTCGCGTTCGCGTTCGCCGCGCCCCGCGCCGAACGCGCCGGTCCGCAGGGCACGGTCGCCCCGGACGGCTCGGTGCGCCGGGCGTCGACCTCGTCGTCGAAGAAGCGTGGGTTCATGTCGCGGCTCGAGGAGCGGTGGGACCGCCGCCGCGACGGGGACGGGCGCTGACGACGTCGCGCGTCGCCAGGCGGGTGGGCGCCGTCAGGCGCTCGTCGTGACCGCGGGCGCTGGGGCGTCCTGCGCGAGCGCGGTGCGTACCCCGCTGCGCACCTCCTGGACCCACAGCGCCAGGTCGTCCGCGCTGTGCTCGGCGGGCGACGGCGCGTAGCGGGCCCGCTCGACGACCCGCGCGAGGCGCTCGAGGGCATCACGCGCGGACGCATCGAGCTCGTGTCCTCCGCGGGCGTCCACGGCGTGCTGGACCTGACGCACGGCGCCTCGGGGGCTCGTCGCGTCGGACCACCGCACGTCGACCCGCGCGAGGTCCCGCCGCAGGACGTTCCAGGCGTCCTCCGGCGTCGCGACGCGCTGTCGGCGGCGGCGGACGAGGAGCGCGAGGACCAGTGTGGTGCCCGCCGCGAGCAGGACGAGACCTGCCGTGATCGCTGCGGGGACCCACGCGCTCTCCTCTGCCTCGACGACGGGCGACGTGGTGGACGGTGCGGTCGCCGCGCCGCTCGGCAGGGCCGTGGGTTGGTTGGCGGCGAGCTCCTCGGGGATCGAACCGGGGGCCGTGAGGCCGCTGAAGGGGTCAGCCCATGCCGGGGGAGGACCGCTCTGCGACGCAGGTGTCGGCTCGAACCGCACCCATCCCAACCCGTCGAAGTACAGCTCCGGCCAGGCGTGCGCGAGGCGTCCGGTCACGACGTACGTGCCGTCGTCGTTCCGCTCGCCGGGCAGGAACCCGACACCGATGCGGGACGGGATGTCCAGGGTTCGCGCCATCATGGCCATCGCCGTGGCGAACTGCACGCAGTACCCGCGGCGGTCCTCGAGGAAGTCCCACACGGCGTCGGACGTCCGTGCCGGCGGGACGCGTGTGTCGTACGTGAAGTTGGCCGCCGAGCGCAGCCACGTCTGCAGGTCGAGCGCCTGGTCGTACGGACCAGCGGCATCCGCGGTGACCTCGGCCGCCAGCGCGGCGATGTCCTCCCGGTGTGCGGTGTCCGGCACCGCGGTGTACAGGTCGCCCTCGGTGGGCGTGCCGACGTCCGTCGTCCGCAGGTCCCCGGCGGTGAGCGTGGGCACCTGGACGAGCATGGAGTAGGTGAGCCCGTCACCCGTCGACCGCTGCCCGACGACCTCGTCGCGCAGCGGGTCGTAGCCCCACTGGCCGTCGACGGTGACCGTGCGCGGGAACGTGCTGACGGGCAGACGGCGCTCCCGCAGCGCCCCCACCTCGAGGTCCACCTGGGCGAGCGTGCCGGACGCGGGGTCGGGCGGGGTGCCGACGAGTCGCGGGTCGGACGCGAGCAGCGCGCTCGGGTCCCAGACGTCGAGCGCGTCGGTCTCGGTCCGCTCCCACCCCCGACCGTCGAACGTCGCCATCGTGAACGCGCGCAGCGGCCCGACGAGCCGCGCGTCGACGGCCGGGCCGGCGGCCGGTGTCGGCGTGGCGCCCGCCGCGTCGGGCCCGAGGTCCGTCGCGTCGCTCGCGCCCGTGTCGTCCTGCGTGTCACCGGTGTCGAGCTCCTCGGGCAGGGAGGGGTCGGTCACCCGGTACGTGAGCACCACCTGCGACGAGCGCATGCTGAGGCTCTCGCGCAGGTCGAGGTCGTCACTGAGCTCCAGCGGGCCGACCGGGCCGTCGCCGAACGTCGGCAGCGCGACGCTGGCCCACCCCGGAATGTCCATGAGCGGTGGCCCGGCGACCATGGCGGTGCCCGCGAGAGCGACCGCCGCCGCGCCCGCGGTGCCGACACGCTGCAGGCGTCCGGCGTGCGCGTGCAGCGGCGCGGCGCCGTAGGCGAGGAGTGCGAGGTAGCCCGCGGCCGTCCAGAACATCGGCGCCGCGCCGGCGGGGAAGCCCAGCACGATGGCGGGCACCCACAGCGCGAGGAGCGGCGCGCCGCCCACGGCCGGGAACCGCAGCGCCAGCACCGCTGCGTCGAGCAGCAGGTAGACGGCGAGACCGCCGACGACCAGCAGCATCTCGCCGGGTCGCACGTCGGGCATGGGGACGAACGAGTCGTTCACGACCGCGACGCCCTGCCGTGCGGTCGCCCAGGCCCGTCCGACGGCGTCCGGGTCGGGCAGGAACTGCGGGCGGCCCGGAGGGGCGCCGTAGCGCAGCACGAGGCCGACGAGCGCGACCGTCGCACCGACTGCCGTGGGCGCCCACCAGCGGCGCGTGGCCGCACGCGTGAGGGTGGTCGCCGTGGCGACGACGAGCACACCCACGCACGCGACCCCGAACCACCGGCTCCCCGCGACGAGGCCGGTGAGCGCGAGGAGGCTCGCCCAGGTCGCCAGGACGCACAGCGCCGACCCGACGACCGCGCGTGCACCCTGCTCCGGCGTCGGGCTCATCGTGCGCTCCCCAGCAGTCGGAGCCAGCACTCGACGAGGCTCTCACCCGTCGTCGCCTCGGCCACGCGCCAGCCGGAGCGCCTGAGCACGGTCGCGGTGTGGTGCGCGTCCCGGGCGTCGCCCGCGTGGCGGCCGTCGGCGCGGACGACGGCCCAGCCCTGGGCGACGTCGGCGACGTGCGCCAGCGCGGCGCACCCGGCCGGCGACAGCGGCCCCACGACCGCCACGACGATCTCACCGGCGGCTGCGGACGTGTCGAGCACGCGGACGGCGTCGAGCAGAGCAGCCTCCGCGTCGGTGGACGTGCGAGCCGGCACGAGATCCAGTGTGAGGTCGAGCAGGGCCGCTCGCGACTCGGGCCCCTGGCGGGCGTGGACGTACGGCGCCGAGTCCCGGGTCGCACCGACCCCCGACGCGCCGCGGAACCCGGACGCCGCGAGGCGCACCGGGTGGCCGCTGTCGAGCATCGCGAGCGCGATCGAGGCCGCGAGGGAGATCGTCCACTCGGTCGCGGCCGACCGGACGGGCAGGTCGAGCAGCACCGACACCGGCCGCATGCCCGCCCGTTCGTCGGACCGGACGAGCATGGTGCCGCGCCGCGCGCTCGAGGTCCAGTGCACGCGGCGCAGGTCGTCGCCCTCGCGGTAGTCGCGCAGGTTGGCGTCGTCGGTCGACGGTGTCCGGGCCCCGAGCGCGACGCGGTCCGGCTCCCCGACGAGCACGTCGGACGGTGCCGGCAGCGCCACGACGGCGGGCCACACGGCGACCTGCGACTCGGCTCCGAGCGTCGTGCGCGAGCGCACGACGCCGAACGTGTCGGTCCGCGTCACGACCAGGGGTCCGAGCGGCCAGCGTCCGCGCTGCGTGGCTCGGACCGGGTAGCGGACGGTGGCGTGGTCGGCACGCCGGGCGACGCGGGCGCGCAGCGCGCGGCCGCCGGAGAGCTCGACGGCCGCCTGCTCGGAGAAGCGCAGGCCGGCCAGGCGTGCCCGGCCGGCGCGGTCGGTCGCGCGGATGTCGACGAGGACGTCGGCGTCCTGGCCGGCGTGCACGGGGTCGGGCCGGACCTCCCGGTGCACCTCGAGGCCGCGCCGACCCCGCACGGCGTCGAGCAGGACCTCCGCCAGGAAGGCGGTCACCGGGACGGCGAGGAGCAGGATGCCGATGCGCACGAGGTCGAGCGAACCGAGCCCGATCCCCGTCTGCAGCGCGATGACACCTGCGGCGGCCAGGGCCCAGCCGCGTGCCGTCGGACGCCGACGCATCAGCCCAGTGCGCGCCGTGCCCGTGCGACGGGCTCGGCGGCAGGCAGCGGGGTGCGCGCGACGATGTCCGTGACGACGTCCTGGGTCGTGCGGCCGGAGAGCCGTGACTCCGTGCTCGGCAGCAGCCGATGGGCCAGGACGGGGACCGCGAGCTCCTGGACGTCGTCGGGCAGGACGTGGTCGCGGCCCGACATCGCCGCGAGGGACTTGGCGGCACGCAGCAGCTGGATGGAGGCGCGGGGCGAGGCACCCAGTCGCAGCCCCGCGTCGTCGCGCGACGCCGTCACGAGGCTCACGATGTACCGCTTGACGGCGGGTGCGGCGTAGAGCCGCCTCGCGACGTCGATGAAGCCCTGGACCTCGGCGGCGTCGGTGACCGGACGCATCCGGCCGAACGGGTCCGAGTCCTCCTGCAGGTCCAGCATGTCGAGCTCGGACTCGACGCTCGGGTACCCGACGGTCAGGCGCGCCATGAAGCGGTCGCGCTGCGCCTCGGGCAACGGGTACGTGCCCTCCATCTCGACGGGGTTCTGCGTCGCGATCACGAGGAACGGCCGGGGCAGGGGGTACGTGCGGCCGTCGACGGTCGCCTGCGCCTCCTGCATGCACTCCAGCAGCGCGGACTGCGTCTTGGGGGAGGCGCGGTTGATCTCGTCGCCGATGACGACGTGCGCGAAGACCGGGCCCGGACGGAACTCGAACTCGTGCGTCTGGGCACGGAAGATGTTGACGCCGGTCAGGTCGCTCGGGAGCAGGTCGGGCGTGAACTGGATGCGGCCCACCTGGGCGTCGATGCTGCGCGCGATCGCCTTGGCGAGCGTGGTCTTGCCCACGCCGGGCACGTCCTCGAGGAGCAGGTGCCCCTCGGCGAGCAGGACGGCCAGCGACGTCCGGACGAGCTCCGGCCGTCCCGTGATGACCGACTCGATGCCGGCTCGGAGGCGGGTGGTGGTGTCGACGAGCCGGTCGAGCTCGTCCGGTGACGGCAGTGACTGCATAGGTGCGACTCCCTCGGCGGACTGGGACGAGAGTACGCACGCTGTCGCCCGGATGGGGCGAGGTTCACCCGCGGCGGCCGCTCCCGGGCGGTCGGGGGAGTGCATGCACCCGGACGGCCCAAGCGAGGGCGACCCGGTCAGGCGCGCCCCGGCGCCCTCCACTTCGCTCCCCGGAGACCCCGTCCTCCCTGCTACCGGGCGCCAGGGGCCGTCGGATTGCCCGTCTTGCCACCGGTTCGTCCGGGGATCTCGTGACGGCGAACGATTCCGGCCCGCGCGTGACGCGCCGAGCCCTCCACTTCGCTCCACGCCGTTGACCTGCGCAGACGCTCACCGGACGGGTGAACTTGGGGTCTTGACAAGACGTCGGTGGAGGGAAGTGGAGTACCGTGGAGGCACGTGGAGAGACCGGGAGTCACCTCGTCCGCGAGGTGGTCCGCAGTGCCGGGACGGCCACGTGCGCAGGGGCTCGACCGACGTCGACGAGGACCAGGAGAGGAGTGAGGTGACGTATGACCCGACAGGCGCCTACGGCTCCTTCGCGCCGTTCCTGGGGACGTACACGCCACGCCTGGACGACAAGGGCCGCCTCATCCTCCCGGCGAAGTTCCGGCCGCAGCTGGCCGGCGGTCTCGTCATGACGCGCGGGCAGGAGCGCTGCCTGTTCGTGCTGCCGATGGACGAGTTCCGCCGGATGCACGACCAGCTGCGGACCGCGCCCGTCACGAGCAAGCAGGCGCGGGACTACCTGCGCGTGTTCCTGTCCGGGGCGAGCGACGAGCTCCCGGACAAGCAGGGCCGCATCTCCATCCCGCCGATGCTGCGCACGTACGCCGGCCTCGACCGGGACGTCGCCGTCATCGGCACCGGTACCCGCGTCGAGATCTGGGACCTCACCGCGTGGGAGACCTACTTGTCCGAGCAGGAGGCGGGTTACGCCGACACGACCGAGGAGGTCTTCCCGAACGGCCCGTTCTGAGCCGTCGGCCGGCCCGCCAGGCCACCGCGCCCCACCTTCCTGTCCGTCCGCAGCACCCGTCCCCGCCCCGCCCACCGGGTGCGGCTCCGTAGATCCCCGACCCGCGCACCTCGCTCCGCCCGACGAGACCTCCCCCCGTCCGCTCTGACGCCACTTCCCCGGCGCCAGAGGGTCGGTGGGGGATCTGGCCGGACGGTGGAGGGACCGTTCGGCCATCTCCGTGTATCACCAGCCCCACCGGCACCATCCGTCACAGCAGCACCAGCAGCGCATCGAAGCAGGAAGGGGGACCGATGGACGAGCAGCACGACGCAGGCACCCGGCACGTGCCGGTCCTCCTGCAGCGGTGCATCGACCTCCTGGCGCCCGCTCTCGCGGCGCCCGGAGCCGTGCTCGTCGACTGCACGCTCGGGATGGGCGGCCACTCCGAGGGCGTCCTGCGGGCGTTCGAGGACGTGCGGGTCGTCGGCATCGACCGGGACCCGCAGGCACTGGCGCTCGCCAGCGCCCGGCTGGCTCCGTTCGGCGACCGGTTCACGGGCGTGCACGCCGTGTACGACGAGATCGGCGACGTCCTCGACGACCTCGGACTGCCCGCGGTCCAGGGCGTGCTCATGGACCTGGGCGTGTCGTCGTTGCAGCTCGACGAGGCGGAGCGCGGGTTCGCGTACGCGCACGACGCGCCGCTCGACATGCGGATGGACCCGACGACCGGCCCGACGGCCGCTGACGTGCTCAACACGTACGACGAGCGCGACATCGCCCGTGTGCTGCGCGTGTACGGCGAGGAGCGGTTCGCCTCGCGGATCGCTCGCGGCATCGTGCGCCGACGGGAGCGCGCGCCACTGACGCGCACGTCCGAGCTCGTCGACATCGTGCGCGCCGGCGTCCCGGCTGCGACGCGTCGCACCGGCGGGCACCCGGCCAAGCGCACGTTCCAGGCCCTGCGCATCGAGGTGAACGGCGAGCTCGCGGCTCTCGAGCGGGCGCTGCCGGCGGCGATCGAGGCGCTCGCGGTCGGCGGCCGGATCGTCGTCGAGTCGTACCAGTCCCTCGAGGACCGGCTCGTCAAGCGCGCGCTCGCGGTCGGTGCCACGTCGAGCGCGCCGCCCGACCTCCCGGTCGAGCCGACGACGCACACGCCGTACCTGAGGCTGCTCACGCGTGGTGCGGAAGAGGCGGACGAGGCCGAGCTCGCCCGCAACCCCCGCGCCCAGTCCGTCCGCCTGCGCGCCGCCGAACGTCTGCGTCCCACACCCGACCACCTGCGCACCCCGAGGAGAGCCGCATGAGCGCACTGCCCCAGGCCGCTGCCCGCACCGGGGCTGCGCGGGCGTACCCGCTGCCCGCGCGCCCGGCCGTCGCGCCACCGCCCCGGCTGCGCGTCGTCCGGGCCCCCGCCCAGGCGCGCTCGCGGGTCCCGTTCGTGCTGGCGTGCATGGCGGTGCTCGGTGGTGCGCTGCTGGCGGCGCTCCTGCTGAACACGCAGATGGCGTCGCTCGCGTTCGAGCGCTACGAGCTGTCCAACGAGCTCGGCCGGTTGCAGCAGGACCGCATGGACCTCGTCGCGCAGCACGACGCCCGCTCGGCACCCACGGCGCTCGCCGCCGAGGCCCGCCGCCTGGGCATGGTGGAGGCCAACGGGACCGGCTGGCTGCGGCTCGCGGACGGCAGCGTCCAGGGGGCTCCGGCACCCGCAGGCGGATGAGCACCCGGACGACCGGCGGTGCCGGCGCCCCCCGGCAGCCTGTCGCCCGCCCCTCGGGGGCGCGTCGGCAGGCTGTCGGCGCGCAGCCGCGCGTCGCCCCGGCACGTGCGGCCCGTCGTGGCACGGTGGGCGGCGTGAGCGAGCGCAGCAGCACGGTGCCGCGCCGGCGGACGCCCCCGGCCGCGTCCGCGGGCCGCACGGGCGTCGCGCCGCGTCGACCGGCGACGACGCCCGCCCCCCGCCGCGGCGCACCACGCCCGTCGGGCCCCCCGGCGCCCCCGCGCGCGGTCGTCGCGTCCCGCTCCCGCATGATCGGGCTGGTCACGGTGCTGCTGGTCGTGCTCGTGACCTTCGCGGGACGCCTGGTGTACGTCCAGGGGATCACCGGTCCGGAGATCGCCCAGGAGGCCCGCGAGAAGCGGATGACGACCGCGCAGGTGCTCGGTGCGCGGGGCGACATCACGGACGCCAACGGCGTCGTGCTCGCGACGTCGGTCGAGCGGTACCACGTCACCGTCAACCAGAAGCAGGTGAAGAACTACCGCGCACGGGGCTCGTCCGACGGGCTCGACGGGGCCGCGGGTGTGGCCTCGCGGCTGGCGCCCGTGCTGGGACTGAACGCCGCGGAGCTCGGCGGCGACCTCGTCGGTGACCGCGGCTGGGTCGTCGTCGCGCGCAACGTCCTGCCGGACGTGGCACGCGCCGTGCGCGCGCTGCGTCTCGACGGCGTCGGCGTCGAGAAGGTGGCCGACCGCGTGTACCCCAAGGGCACCGTCGCGGGCAACATCGTCGGCTTCGTCAACTCGGAGGGCGAGGGGCTCCAGGGCCTGGAGTACGCCCTGCACGGGGACCTGAAGGGCACGCCGGGCAAGGAGCGGTTCGAGCGCGGCAAGGGCGGTCAGCCCATCCCCGGCGGGGTGAGCGAGGCGAACCCGGCGCAGGACGGGCGATCGGTGCGGCTGACGCTGGACTCCGACCTGCAGTGGAAGGCCGAGGAGCAGCTGCGCGCCAAGGTGACGGAGACCGGCGCGGACGGCGGCGCCGTCGTCGTCATGCGCACGACCGGCGAGGTGCTCGCCCTGGCCGAGTCCGTGCCCTTCGACCCCAACACGCCGGGCGACCAGGCGACCACGGCGCTGTCCAAGAGCGTGACGGAGGTCTTCGAGCCCGGCTCGACCGGCAAGGTCGTGACGATGGCGGCCGCGCTCGAGGAGGGCGTGGTCCAGCCGACCGAGGCGTTCGAGGTCGCCGACCGCTGGACGACGCCGCACGGCGAGACGATCAAGGACTCGCACGACCACGGCGTCGAGAAGCTCACGGCGACCGGCGTGTTCGCGCAGTCCTCCAACGTCGGGACCGTGCTCATCGGGCAGCGGCTCACGAAGGACCAGCGGTACCACTACCTGTCGGCGTTCGGCTTCGGTTCCCGGACGGGCATCGAGATGCCCGGCGAGTCGGCCGGCCTGCTGCGGACGCCCGCCGACTGGCACGGCCGCGACGAGTTCGCCGTGCTCTACGGGCAGGCGGTCTCGGTGAACGCCCTGCAGGTCGCGAGCGTCTTCGCCACCATCGCCAACGACGGTGTGCGGGTGCCGCCGCGCCTCATCGCGGGGTGGACGTCGCCGGACGGCCGCTACACCCCGCAGGCGCCTGCGGAGGGGACGGCCGTGGTCTCGCCGCAGACCGCGCAGGCGGTGCTGTCGATGATGGAGAGCGCGGTCGTCGAGGGGACCGGCAAGGACGGCGCCATCCCGGGCTACCGCATCGGCGGCAAGACCGGCACGGCGCAGCGGTTCAACCCGAGCGGGTACACGGCGTCGTTCATCGGAGTCGCCCCCGTCGACGACCCGCAGGTCGTCACAGCGGTCATCTTGCACAACCCGCGCACGTCGATCTACGGCGGCACGGTGGCCGCACCGGTCTTCTCGACGGTCACGGGGTACGCGCTGCAGCAGCTCGGCATCGCGCCGTCCGGAGCACCGGCGACGCTGTTCCCCGCGACGTGGGAGTGAGCCGGCGGGGTAGATTCCTCCCCATGACGTCCCCCCTGGGCCGGCTCCGTCCCGAGCGCCCGCCGGTCCGCAGGGTCGACGACCTCGCAGCCACGTTCGACCTCCCGACCGGTGGTGCCGCCCCCGCCGACCGGACGTTCACGGGCGTGACGATGTCGAGCGCTGACGTCGAGCCGGGTGACCTGTTCGTGGCCGTCCCCGGGCTCAAGGTGCACGGCGCGCGGTTCGCCGCCGACGCCGTCGCGCGCGGTGCGGTCGCCGTCCTGACGGACGCCGACGGTGTCAGCTCGGTCCCGCAGGACGTGCCCGTGCTCGTCGCCGACGACCCGCGTGCGCTCGCGGGGCCGGTCGCGGCCTGGGCGCTGGACGACCCGGCGTCGCGGCTCGTGACGATCGGCGTGACCGGGACGAACGGCAAGACGACCACGACCTACTTCGTCGACGCCGCGCTGCGCGCCGTGCACGCCCGCACCGCGGTGCTGGGCACGGTGGAGCTGCGGATCGGCGAGGACGCCGTCGAGAGCCCGCGCACGACCGTCGAGGCGCCCGTGCTGCAGGCGCTGATGGCGGTCGCCCACGAGCGCGGTGCCGGTGCCCTGACGACCGAGGTGTCGTCCCACGCGCTCGCGCTGGGCCGCGTGCGCGGTGTGCGCTTCGACGTCGTCGGGTTCACCAACCTCCAGCGTGACCACCTCGACTTCCACGGCGACATGGAGGGGTACTTCCGCGACAAGTCGCGGCTGTTCGCCCCCGAGCAGGCGCGCCGCGGCGTGGTCGTGGTCGACGACGCGTGGGGTCGCCGGCTCGCCGAGGAGTCGCCGATCCCCGTCGAGACCGTGAGCACGCACGTCGGGGCCCCCGTGGCCGGCGGCGCGGACTGGGCGGTCGTCGAGGCGGACATCGGCCTCGACGGTGTCGGCTCGCGGTTCGTGCTGCGCGGGCCGGGTGGTGCCCGGCACGAGGCGCACAGCCCGCTGCCCGGGCTCGTGAACGTGTCGAACGCCGCCCTCGCGATCGTGCTCGCGCACGCCGCGGGCGTCCCGCTGCCCGCCGCGATCGACGCGGTGGCGGCCGCGCACTCGATCCCGGGCCGCATGGAGCGCGTCGTCGAGCGCGGCGAGGGCTGGCCGCTGTGCATCGTCGACTACGCGCACACGCCGGACGCGCTCGTGCTCGCACTCGAGGCGGTCCGGCCGATCACACCGGGCCGGCTCGTCCTCGTCTACGGCTCCGACGGCGACCGCGACCGTGGCAAGCGCCCGATCATGGGGCAGATCGGCGCCCGTCTGGCCGACGTCGTCGTCGTGACGGACGAGAACCCCCGCTCGGAGGACCCCGCGTCGATCCGGGCCGCCATCCTCGCGGGCGTGCGCGACGTGCGCCCCGACATGACCGACGTGCACGAGGCGACCAGCCGCGCGCAGGCCATCCGCGACGCCCTTCGTCTGGCAGGTCCGGACGACACCGTGATCGTCACGGGCAAGGGCCACGAACCGACCCAGGAGATCGCCGGGGTGTTCCACCGCTACAACGACCGTGACGTGTTCCTCGCAGCCCGTGCCGAGGGCCGGGAGCAGCACGCGTGATCGCCCTCACCGCGGCCGAGATCGCGGCCGCCACGAAGGGCGTGCTGAGCGGGATCGCCCCCGAGCACGTCGTCACCGGACCCGTCGTCACCGACTCGCGCGAGGTGCTGCCCGGCGGGCTGTTCGTCGCGCTGCCGGGTGAGCACGTCGACGGGCACGACTTCGCCGCCGGTGCCGTCGCGGCCGGGGCCGCGCTCGTGCTCGCCGCACGAGCACTGCCGGGGCTGCCGTGCGTCGTCGTCCCGGACGTCGAGCGCGCACTCGGGGACCTGGCCCGTGACGTGCTGGTGCGCCTGCGCGACGTGGCGTCGTTGCCCGGCGGCAGCGGCCTGCGGGTCATCGGGGTGACGGGCTCGGTCGGCAAGACGACCACCAAGGACGTGCTGGCCCAGCTGTGCGGCTCGGCCGGTCCGACGATCGCACCGGTGCGGTCCTTCAACAACGAGATCGGGCTGCCGCTGACCGTGCTGCGGGCCGACGAGCAGACCCGCTTCCTCGTGCTCGAGATGGGCGCCAGCGGCCCGGGGCACCTGACCTACCTGACCGACATCGCACCGCCGGACGTCGCGGTCGTGCTCGTCGTGGGGCAGGCGCACCTGGGCGGCTTCGGGGGCGGCATCGACGCGGTCGCCCGCGCGAAGGCCGAGATCGTGGCCGGTCTGGTGCCCGACGGGACCGCCGTGCTCAACGGCGACGACCCGCGGGTGCGCGCCATGGCCGCGCAGGCACCCGGGCCCGTCGTGATGTTCGGCGCCGCGCCGGACGCCGAGGTGCGCGTCGAGGACGTGCGGCTCGACACGCTCGGTCGGGCGTCCTTCCGGCTCGTGCACGTGGTGGGCGACCAGCGTCACTCACGGGACGTCACGCTGCGGCTGGTGGGGGAGCACCACGTGCACAACGCCCTCGCGGCGGCCGCCGCGGCGCTCGCCGTGGGCCTGGACCTGGACGACGTCGCGTCAGGGCTGTCGCAGGCCGACGCGCTCTCGCCGCACCGCATGCACGTCGTGGACCGCGCCGACGGCGTGACGGTCGTCGACGACTCCTACAACGCCAACCCGGACTCGATGCGCGCGGCGCTCAAGGCGCTCGCGGTCATCGCCGGGCGCGAACGCCGGTCCGTCGCCGTCCTGGGCGAGATGCTGGAGCTGGGTGACGAGCACCGCGCCGCGCACGACGCGATCGGTCGTCTGGTGGTGCGTCTGAACATCGGCCTGACGGTCGTCGTGGGCGAGGGCGCGCGCGCGATCCGGGACGGCGCCAACCACGAGGGGTCCTGGGGCGACGAGGTGGTCCTCGCCGACGACGTGGAGGCAGCGGCCGCGTTCCTGGCGGACGAGCTGAGAGCGGGAGACGTCGTGCTGGTGAAGTCCTCCTACGGCGCCGGGCTGTGGCAGCTCGGTGACCGGCTGGTGGCGGGTGACGCATGAGAGCCGTCCTCATCTCCGGTGGCATCTCGATGCTCGTGGCGCTGCTCGGCACGCCGCTGTTCATCCGCTTCCTCGTCCGGCGCCAGTACGGGCAGTTCATCCGGCAGGACGGGCCGACGGCGCACTTCACCAAGCGCGGGACGCCGACGATGGGTGGGGTCGTCATCATCGGCGCCACCCTCATCGGCTGGGTGTCGGGTCTGCTGCTGACGGGCACGCGGCCGAGCGCGTCGGCGCTGCTCGCGCTGTTCCTCATGACCGGACTGGGCGTCGTGGGGTTCCTCGACGACTTCATCAAGATCTCCCGCCAGCGCTCCCTGGGGCTGAGCCCGATGTGGAAGATCGTCGGGCAGGGCGTCGTCGGCGTCACGTTCTCCGTGCTCGCGCTGCAGTTCCCCAACGAGCAGTTCCGCACGCCGGCCTCGACGCGCATCTCCTTCGTCCGCGACACCAACCTCGACCTGGCGTTCGCCGGTGTGACGGTCGGCCTGGTGCTGTTCGTCCTGTGGGCGAACTTCCTCATCACGGCGTGGTCGAACGCGGTCAACCTGACCGACGGGCTGGACGGGCTCGCGACGGGCGTGTCGCTCATCGTGTTCGGCGCGTACGTGCTGGTCGGCGTCTGGCAGAACAACCAGACGTGCCAGTCGATCCTGTCCGCCGGGCCGCGGTGCTACGAGACGCGCGACCCGCTGGACCTCGCGGTCGTGGCGGCCGCGATCACCGGAGCGCTGTTCGGGTTCCTGTGGTGGAACGCCAGCCCCGCCAAGATCTTCATGGGGGACACCGGCTCGCTGGCGCTCGGCGGTGCGCTCGCGGCGCTGACCATCCTCACGCGCACCGAGATCCTCGGGGCGATCATCGGCGGGCTGTTCGTGGTGATCGTCCTGTCGGACGTCATCCAGATCGGCTTCTTCAAGATGACGGGCAGACGTGTCTTCAAGATGGCACCGCTGCACCACCACTTCGAGCTGTCGGGGTGGGGCGAGGTCACCATCGTCATCCGGTTCTGGATCATCGCCGGCCTCTTCGTGGCGCTCGGCGTCGGCATCTTCTACGGGGAATGGGTGGCGCAGTAGGTGGACGCACGGTTCGACGGTCGCACCGTCCTCGTGACCGGCCTCGGGATCTCCGGGCAGGCCGCCGCGCAGGTCCTGCGCGACCGCGGCGCCCGCGTGGTGACGTTCGACGAGCGCGCGACCGACGCCGACGTCACGGACGCGGCGGCGCTCGTCGCCGACGGCCTGGCGGGCGCGGACCTGGTCGTCACGTCCCCCGGCCTGGCGCCCGCGCACCCGGTGCTGACGGCCGCGCGGGACCGCGGCGTCCCCGTGTGGAGCGAGGTCGAGCTCGCGTGGCAGGTCCGCGTCCCGCGTGACGGTGGGGACGGCGAGCCCGCGCCCTGGCTCGCGGTGACGGGCACCAACGGCAAGACCACGACGGTGGGCATGCTCGAGTCGATCCTGCGGGCCGCCGGACGTCGCACGCTCGCGGTCGGCAACGTCGGCACCCCGGTCGTGCTGGCCGCGGTCGACCCGGCGCTCGACGTGCTGGCCGTCGAGCTGTCGAGCTTCCAGCTGCACCACACCCACTCGATGGCGGCGCAGGCCGCGGCCGTCCTCAACGTCGCACCCGACCACCTCGACTGGCACGGGTCCCTGGCGGCGTACGCCGCGGACAAGGGACGCATCTACGAGCGCGCCCAGGTCGCCTGCGTCTACGACGCGGCGGACCCGGTGACCGAGGACCTGGTGCGCGAGGCCGACGTCCAGGACGGCTGCGTGGCGGTCGGCTTCACGCTGGGTTCGCCGGGCGTCGGGCAGGTCGGACTGGTCGAGGACGTGCTCGTGGACCGCGGGTTCAGCCGCCTGCGGCACACCCACGCGGCCGAGCTCGGCACGCTCGCCGACCTCGCGCAGCTCGCCGGACCGGGCGGCGTCGTCCCGCCGCACGTCGTGCGCAACGCGCTCGCAGCGGCGGCGCTCGCGCTGGCGCACGGCGTCGAGCCGGCGCACGTGCGCGACGGGCTGCGGGAGTTCGCCCCCGGCGCCCACCGCATCGTCACCGTCGGCCGCCTCGACGACGTCGCCTACGTCGACGACTCGAAGGCCACGAACGCGCACGCGGCCGCGGCGTCCCTCGCCGCGTTCGAGCCCGACTCCGTGGTGTGGATCGCCGGCGGGCTGGCCAAGGGCGCGCAGTTCGACGACCTGGTGCGCGCCCGTGAGGACCGCCTGCGCGGCGTCGTGCTCATCGGGCTCGACCGGGCGCCGCTGCGCGAGGCCCTGGCCCGACACGCGCCGCACGTCCCGGTGATCGAGGTGGACGCCGGTGAGACTGAGCCGGTGATGACGCGCGCCGTGAGCAGCGCGCGCCGGCTCGCGGCCGGCGCGCCCGCCGGGGTGCCCACGACGGTCCTGCTCGCACCCGCGTGCGCGTCGATGGACCAGTTCACGTCCTACGCCGCACGCGGCGACGCGTTCGCGGCCGCGGTGCGCGCCCTGGGTGGCACCGACGACGCCGGTCGGGAGCGGCTGCAGGAGGGTCGGCCGTGAGCCCCGCGGTCGCACGGCCGCGCACGGCGCCCACCCGGGCGGTGACACCTCCGGGTGGCTCGCCCGCAGTCCCCGAGGCCTCGGTCCTGGGCACCTGGAACTCGGCCGTCACGAGCTACTACCTGCTCCTCGGTGCCACGCTCCTCCTGCTGGTCATCGGGCTGGTGATGGTGCTGTCGAGCTCGAGCGTGGAGTCGCTCGCCGCTGGCGACTCGCCCTACGCCGTCTTCTTCAACCAGGCGCGGTACGCCCTGATCGGGCTGCCCGTGCTGCTGGTCATGTCCCGGCTGTCGCTGAAGGTCGTGCGGGCGCTCGCCTGGCCCGCGCTCGGTGGTGCCGTCGCGTTCCAGCTCCTGGTGTTCACTCCGATGGGCTGCGGCGAGGGCGGCAACCTCAACTGGGTCTGCCTGCCCGGCTTCACCGCCCAGCCCTCCGAGGTCGTCAAGCTGGCGCTGGCGATCTGGCTCGGTGCCGTGCTGTCGCGCAAGCTGCCCCTGCTGCACGAGTGGAAGCACTCGCTCGTGCCCGTGCTGCCGGTCGCCGGCATCGCCATCGGCGTCGTCGTCCTCGGCCAGGACCTCGGCACGGCGATGGTCATGGTGCTGCTCGTCGCCGGCGCCATGTTCGTCGCGGGGGTGCCGCTACGGATCTTCGGGTTCGCGGGTCTGATCGCCGCCGGCGGCGTCGCGCTGCTGACGGTCTTCAGCAGCAACCGCGTCAACCGGATCATGTCCTGGCTGTCGGACCAGTGCGACGTGCAGAACGAGTGCTACCAGAGCCTGCATGCCGGGTACGGCCTGGCGACGGGAGGCTGGACGGGCGTGGGTTTGGGCCAGAGCGCCGAGAAGTGGTCGTACCTCCCGGCCGCTCACAACGACTTCATCTACGCCATCCTGGGAGAGGAGCTCGGTCTCGTGGGCACCCTGCTCGTGCTGGGTCTGTTCGCTCTGCTCGCCTTCGCGATGGTGCGCCTCATGCGCCGGCACCCGGACCCGTTCGTCAAGATCACGACCGCTGCGATCTTCGCGTGGATCATCGGGCAGGCGATCGTCAACATCGCCGTCGTGATCGGGCTCGCCCCCGTCATCGGCGTGCCGCTGCCGCTGGTCTCGGCGGGTGGTTCGGCGCTCATCATGACGATGGCGGCGCTCGGGCTGCTGCTGTCCTTCGCGCGCACCGAGCCGGGTGCGGCCGAGGCGCTCGCCGCACGGGCGTCGGTCGTGCGCCGCTCCCTCGCCGTGATCGGACGGGCCCGTGGCTGACGCGACCTCCGTGCTCCTGGCCGGCGGCGGGACCGCGGGCCACGTCAACCCGCTGCTCGCGGTCGCCGACGAGCTCCGCCGGCGCCACCCGCACGGCAGCTTCGCCGTGCTGGGCACCGCCGAGGGGCTCGAGGCGCGTCTCGTGCCCGAGCACGGCTACGACCTGGCCGTCGTCCCGCGCGTACCGCTGCCGCGCCGTCCCACGCCCGACTGGCTGCGGCTGCCGGGGCGGCTGCGCGCGGCCGTGCGCGCCGCCGAGGACGCGATCGACGCGATCGACGCCCAGGTCGTCGTCGGGTTCGGCGGCTACGTCGCGACGCCGGCGTACCTGGCGGCTCGCCGTCGCGGCGTCCCCGTGGTCGTGCACGAGCAGAACGCGCGCCCGGGGCTGGCGAACCGGCTCGGCGCGCGGTGGGCCGCTGCGGTCGCCGTGACCTTCGAGGGCACCGCGCTGCCGCACGCCCAGGTGACAGGCCTTCCGCTGCGGACCGCCGTGCAGGAGCTGCTGGTCGCACGCGCGTCGGACCCGGCCGCCACGCGGCTCGCGGGCGCCCGGGCGCTGGGGCTGGACCCGACCCTGCCGACGCTGCTCGTCACGGGCGGGTCGCTGGGCGCCGCCAGCGTCAACCGTGCGGTGGCGGGCGCCGCGGCCGAGCTGCTCGCCACCGGGGCGCAGGTGCTGCACCTCACGGGGCGCGGCAAGGCGGACGACGTCCACGCGGCGATCGCCGGTGTGCCCGGTGCCGAGCGGTACCACGTCGTCGAGTACCTGACGGCCATGGACCGCGCGCTCGCGGTCGCGGACGTCGTCGTCGGGCGCTCGGGCGCGGGCACGGTCTGCGAGCTGGCGGCGCTCGGGATCCCCGCCGTGTACGTCCCGCTGCCCATCGGCAACGGCGAGCAGCGGCTGAACGCGGCAGGCGTCGTCGCCGCCGGCGGGGGGATCCTCGTCGAGGACCGCGACCTGACGCCGGACTGGGTGCGCGCCCACGTCCCGGCCCTGCTGGGAACGGGCGAGGCCGCGGCGACCCGCGCGCGGATGGGTCGGGCCGCGGCCGGTGTCGGGGTGCGCGACGGGGCCGCGCGCGTCGCGACGCTCGTCGAGGCGCAGCTGCCGCCGCACGTCCGTGCGGCCGCCCCGCCCTGCCCGCCGGTGACGGCGCACGCGCCGGCCGTCGCCGATCCGGGGGAGCGCGGTCCGGTGGCGCTGGCCGACCTCGGCCGCGTGCACCTCGTGGGTGTCGGCGGCGCCGGGATGTCGGCCGTCGCACCGCTGCTGGCCGCGCGCGGCCTGCGGGTCAGCGGGTCGGACGCCCACGACGGACCCGCGCTCGTCGGCCTGCGTGCCGCGGGCGTCGAGGTCCAGGTCGGGCACGCCGCCGGTCACGTCGAGGACGTCGACAGCCTCGTCGTCTCGTCCGCCGTGCGGGCCACGAACCCCGAGGTGGCCCGCGCGCGTGAGCGCGGCATCCCGGTGCTGCACCGCTCGGAGGCGCTGGCGGCGCTCATGGCGGACCGCGACGCGGTCGCCGTCGCCGGCGCGCACGGCAAGACCACGACGTCCGGGATGGTGGCGGCCGCGCTGGTGCACGCCGGGGCGGACCCGTCGTTCGCGATCGGCGGCGTCGTGCGCGCGACGGGCGGCACGCTGGGGGGTTGGCGGCACGGCGACGGGCCGTTCGTCGCCGAGGCCGACGAGTCCGACGGCTCGTTCCTCGCGTACGAGCCGCTGGTGGCCGTCGTGACCAACGTCGAGCCGGACCACCTGGACCACTACGGCACGCAGGAGCGCTTCGAGGCCGCCTTCGAGCGGTTCGCGGACCGGGTCCGTGACGGCGGGCTGCTCGTCGCCTGCGCCGACGACCCCGGTGCGGTGCGGCTCGTCCACGCGGCGCGGGACCGTCTCGCGGCGCGCGGCGTGGCGGTGCGCACGTACGGCGTCACGCCGGACGCCGACGTCCACGTGGGCGAGAGCACACGCACCGCGGACGGACGCTGGCAGGTCGTCCTGACGCCCCGCGACGAGGCGCCGGTCACGCTCCGGCTGCAGGTCGCGGGCGCCCACAACGCCCTGGACGCGGCAGCGGCGTGGTGTGCGCTGCGGCGTCTCGGCGTGAGCAGCGAGGAGGCCGCCGCCGGGCTCGACGACTTCGTCGGCACCGGACGACGGTTCGAGGACCGCGGGACGGCCGGCGGCGTCCGCGTGGTCGACGACTACGCGCACCACCCGACGGAGGTCGCGGCGCTCCTGCGCGCCGCGCGGCAGGTCGTCGTCGACGGTCGCGTCCTCGCCCTGTTCCAGCCCCACCTGTTCTCGCGGACCCGCACCTTCGCCCGCGAGTTCGGCGAGGCGTTCGACCTCGCCGACGCGGTCGTCGTGACCGACGTGTACGCGGCGCGGGAGGACCCCGACCCGTCCGTGACGGGTGCGCTCGTCGCCGACCACGTCCCCACGGCGGGCAAGGCCGTGTTCGTCCCGGACCGGGTGGCGGCGGCCCGCGCGGTCGCCGCGTTGGCGCGGCCCGGTGACCTGCTGCTGACGGTGGGAGCGGGCGACGTGACGGAACTCGCGGACGTGGTGCTCGCGGAGCTCGCGGCGCGCGACCTCGGCTCCGCCGCGCAGGGCGGCGCGGGCACGCCGCGTACCGAGGCGGCCCACTCCGAACGCCCGGGCGGTGCGCGGCCGTGAGCCCGCAGCGTCCACCGGCCCCGCGCCCGGGACGCCCGTCGGCCACCGCGCGCCCGGTCCCGCCGCGTCGTGCGGCCGGCCGGCGCCCTGCTCCCACGGAGGAGGAGGCGCCACCCGCGCCGGAGGGCGCCGCCGGCCGTGCTGCCCGTCCGCCCGTCCCACGACCAGCGGGGAAGGCGGCTCGTACGGAGACCGCGGCCCCGGCGGCGCCGAGCCGAGCCGGGGACCGTCGGGACGGCCGCCCGGTCACCGCGGCCGGTGGAGGCCGACCGGCTGCGCCCACGTCCCCGCCGGCCGCGGCGCCCGCGACGGGTCCGACGCGCACGGTCACGACGTACACCGTCGGCCGGTTCTCGGGCCCCGTGCGCCCGGCGGTCGTGTCGACGACGTCGCGGGAGCGGTTCGCGGAGCGCGCGAGGGCCCGTCGCAACCTGGCGCGGCGTCAGGTCGTCGGGGCCGTGGCGGGCGTCGTGGGCGTCGGGGGTCTCGGCTGGCTGCTGCTGGTCTCACCCGCCCTGGCGCTGGACCCCGCCCAGGTCGAGGTCAGCGGCGCCGGCACGGTCGTGGCCGTCGACCAGGTGCTGGCGGTGGTCGCCGAGCGCGCGGGTACGCCGCTGCCGCGGCTGGACACGGTCCGCCTGCGCGACCGGGTGCTCGAGGTGCCGGGCGTGCGCGAGGCGCGTGTGGTCCGGGACTGGCCCCACGGGCTCGCGGTCCAGCTGGTGTCGCGCGAGCCGGTCGCGGCCGTGCCGGAGGACGCGCCGGCCGCCGGGCTCGTGCTGCTGGACGAGGAGGGCGTGCAGGTCGGCCGCGCGGACGTGGCCCCCGCGGGCCTCCCGGTCGTCGACGTCCCGCTCGGGGACCGGCGCACGCTGGCGGCGGTGCTGAGCGTGCTGGAGCAGCTGCCCGCGGAGCTGCTGGCACAGGTGGGCTCCGTCGCTGCCCGCACGCAGGACACCGTGACGATGCAGCTGCGTGACGGCGGGGCCCGGATCGACTGGGGGAGCGCTGACGAGACACCGTTGAAGATCGCGGTCCTCGCGGCCCTGCGGTCGGCGCCGGAGGCCGCGGCCGCCACCGTCTTCGACGTGTCGGCCCCGCGGATGCCCATCACCCGGTGAGCGTCGCCCTGCCGGGTGACCCGGCCCGTCGGTGGGTCGGGTCACGACCAACCGACGACACGCGCGCGGCGGTCGTTGATCCTGCGGGGGACGCGACCTAGCGTCACGACTCGACAGGACATCTGACATAACTCTAACCCTCGACTTGAGGGTGAAGGTTCACCAGCACGACCCGCGTCCCGCGTGTCGGGACGAGCACCAGCGGCCCGGCACGCCGCGACCCGCGAACGAGAGGCACCCACCGTGGCAGCTCCGCAGAACTACCTGGCGGTCATCAAGGTCGTCGGCATCGGCGGGGGCGGCGTCAACGCCGTGAACCGCATGATCGAGGTCGGCCTCAAGGGTGTCGAGTTCATCGCCGTCAACACCGACGCCCAGGCCCTGCTCATGTCCGACGCCGACGTCAAGCTCGACGTCGGTCGCGAGCTCACGCGCGGCCTCGGCGCCGGCGCGGACCCCGAGGTGGGCAAGAAGGCCGCCGAGGACCACTCCGAGGAGATCGAGGACGTCCTGCGGGGCGCGGACATGGTCTTCGTCACCGCCGGCGAGGGCGGCGGCACCGGCACGGGCGGCGCGCCCGTCGTCGCGCGCATCGCGCGCTCGCTGGGTGCCCTGACCATCGGTGTCGTGACGCGCCCCTTCACGTTCGAGGGCCGCCGGCGCTCCGTCCAGGCCGACGCGGGCATCGACGCCCTGCGCGCCGAGGTCGACACGCTCATCGTCATCCCCAACGACAGGCTCCTGTCGATCTCGGACCGGTCGGTGTCGGTCCTCGACGCCTTCCACTCCGCAGACCAGGTGCTGCTGTCCGGTGTGCAGGGCATCACCGACCTGATCACGACCCCCGGCCTCATCAACCTGGACTTCGCGGACGTGAAGTCGGTCATGCAGGGAGCGGGGTCCGCGCTGATGGGCATCGGCTTCGCACGCGGCGAGGACCGGGCCGTCCAGGCTGCGGAGATGGCGATCTCCTCGCCGCTCCTCGAGGCCAGCATCGACGGTGCGCACGGTGTCCTGCTGTCGATCCAGGGTGGGTCCGACCTGGGCCTGTTCGAGATCAACGAGGCGGCCCGCCTCGTCCAGGAGGCCGCGCACGCGGAGGCCAACATCATCTTCGGCGCGGTCATCGACGACGCGCTGGGCGACGAGGTCCGCGTCACGGTCATCGCCGCCGGGTTCGACAACGGCGGGCCGGTGGTCCGGCGGGACGCGCGCGCGCTCGGCCAGGTGAGCGGTGCGACCGCTCGCCAGGTCCCCGCGGTCGCACCCGTGACGGCCCTGCCGAGCGCCTCGTCGGTGCCGACGCCGCGCCCGGTCCACGTCCCCGACGAGGACCTCGTCCCCGTGAGCACGGGCCGCGCCGCGGGTCGTCCGGGGGAGGCCCCGCGTCCCGAGGTGCCGGCGTTCCTGTCCTCGCAGGGCGAGCCCGCCCCGGCCACCGGGCCGCTCGAGGTGCCGCGGGTGCTGGCCGAGGAGTCGCGGCGCGACCGCGACGAGCTCGACGTGCCCGACTTCCTCAAGTAGGACGCGTGCGCGGGCGCCCGGGGCCACTCGACGACGTCCCTCTCGACGTCGTCGAGCTCGGTCCCGGTGTGCTCGCCGGGTTCACGTCCCGTGCCGGTGGGACGTCCGTGGGGCCGTGGCGCGGTCTCAACCTCGGGATGCGTGTGGGTGACGACCCGGACGTCGTGACGGCGCACCGGCGCGCGCTCGAACGACGGGTGGGCGCTCCGGTCGTCTTCGCGACGCAGGTGCACGGTGCGCGGGTGGTGCGGGTCCCGCAGGAGACGGCTGACGAGACCCGGGCCGACGGCCTCGTGACCCGGTCGGGCGCCGTCGCGGTCGCGGTGTACGTCGCGGACTGCGTCCCCGTCCTGCTCGCCGACCCCGTCGCGCGCGTCGCGGCAGCGGCGCACGCAGGGCGCCAGGGCCTGGCGGCGGGCGTGCTGCAGGCCACGGTCGAGGCGATGGTGCGTGACGGCGCCGACCCGTCGCGCGTCGCCGCCGCGATCGGGCCGTGCATCGCGGGTGCGTCCTACGAGGTCCCCGCGGCGATGCGTGACGAGGTCGCCGCCGTCGTGCCCGAGGCCGCCTGCCTCACCCCGGCCGGGACGCCCGCGCTCGACCTCGCTGCCGGCGTGCGCGCCGTCCTCCTGCGCTGCGGGCTCGCGCCGTCGGCGGTCCACGTGGACGGGCGTGACACCTACCGCGACGCCGCGCTCTACTCCCACCGGCGTGCCGTGCACGACGGTGTGGCGACGACCGGTCGGTTCGCCGGGGTCGTGCGGCTGCTCGACACCTCGCGTGCAGCGAGCGGGTGACGTCGCTACGCGCTTGCGACACGCCCGCGTGTCGGCAGGCCGCTGCTGCCACCCGTTGCTAGCGTGACCAGCGCTGGGACGTTTCGACACCGCTCCCGCACCGCACCGGCACCGGCCGGACCGGCGGTGCTCGAGTGGTCAGGCGGGCCGCAGGAGTCGGGGAGGCCCGGCGGATGGGAGACGACGCGATGGCCGGAGCGCTGCGCAAGACGATGCTGTACCTCGGCCTGGCCGACGACCGGTCCGACCACGAGGAGTACCTCGAGGAGTACGAGGAGGCGGAGGTCGCCGTGCCGGAGGACACCTACGAGGCGCAGGTGATGCCGCTGCACCGCACACCGCGCGTGCAGGCGGCGCCCGTACCCCGTGAAGCGGGTGACCTGCGCCGCATCACCACGATCCACCCGCGGTCGTACAACGACGCCCGCAAGATCGGCGAGGCCTTCCGTGAGGGCACGCCCGTCATCATGAACCTGACGGACATGGACGACGCGGACGCCAAGCGCCTCGTCGACTTCTCCGCGGGCCTGATCTTCGGGCTGCACGGCGCGATCGAGCGCGTGACGAGCAAGGTCTTCCTGCTCTCGCCTGCGCACGTCGAGCTCGCCGGCGACGCCACGACCTCCCCGGAACCGGCGGCACGCTCCGGCTTCTACAACCAGAGCTGACGCGTGGACCTGATCCGTAGCCTGCTGTACCTGGTCGTCCTCGTCTTCTTCCTGCTGCTGCTCGTGCGCCTCGTGCTGGACTGGGTCCAGTTCTTCGCGCGCGAGTGGCGTCCGTCGGGGGTCGCTCTCGTGGTGGCCGAGGTCACGTACTCCGTGACCGACCCGCCGCTGCGTCTGCTCCGCAGGTTCCTGCCCCCGCTGACGCTCGGGTCGGTCCGGCTCGACCTGGCCTTCCTGGTCCTGGCGCTGGTCTGCTCCTTGCTGCTGAACGTGCTGGGAGGCGTGTGAGCGCCCCCACGACACGCCGTTGCGCGCGACCCGGGACACCGGGCGCGGCACGCTCCACAGGAGCGCCGGGGGGCGTGCACCGCCCGGATTCTCCGCTACCGTGGCCCGAGGTGGTCGGTGGACTGACTGCCGGCCAGAGCCAGTACGACCGACAGAGGTGACGACGATGGCACTGCTCACCGCAGACGACGTCCTGAACAAGAAGTTCCAGGCGACGAAGTTCCGGGAAGGGTACGACCAGGACGAGGTCGACGACTTCCTGGACGAGGTCGTCAACACCCTGCGGGACGTCCAGGGCGAGAACGAGGACCTGAAGACGAAGCTGGCCGCTGCCGAGCGCCGCATCGCCGAGCTCAGCCGTGCGGGCGCGCAGCAGCAGGCGCCCGCCCCGAAGCCCGAGCCGGTCCCCGAGCCGACGCCGGCTCCGGCCCCCGTGCAGGCAGCGCCCGCACCCGTACCCGCGATGGCCCAGCCGCCGGTCGCCTCCGTGTCTGCGCCGGTGCGCGGCAACGAGCCCGAGTCGGCCACCGGCATGCTGGCCCTCGCGCAGAAGCTCCACGACGACTACGTGCGCAGCGGGCAGGAAGAGTCGGACCGCCTCATCAACGAGGCGAAGACCCGCGCCAACCGCATCGTCCGCGAGGCCGAGGAGACGTCGCAGCGCACCCTCGGGCAGCTCGAGCAGGAGCGCTCGCTGCTGGAGCGCAAGATCGACGAGCTGCGGGTCTTCGAGCGGGACTACCGCACGCGGCTCAAGAGCTACCTCGAGAACCTCCTCGGCGACCTGGAGAACCGCGGCAACGCACTGCCGCCGCGCTCGGGCCAGGGCCAGCCGATGCCGGAGAGCCAGAGCATCTGATCCGACTCCGCCGCCGGGGACGCGTGCCCGTCCCCGGCGGCGTCGTCGTGCCTCGGCACCGCAGGTCTGCTCCCGGTGCCCCCGGCGGGCGGCCGTGCTGGTCGCCCCGGCGTGTCGCCCTCGGGCGCCGCCCGACTCGTGCTGTTGTGCCCGGACGCAGACGCGCATAAAGTCGCGGGACTCGAGACGGGGGGAACGTCCGTGACAATGAACGACGCTTTGAGCACACTGACGATGGGGTCCGACGAGCAGCGGGACGCACTGATAGGGCTTCTGCCGGTACGTGACGGCGAGGCTCCGTGGACCCGCAGCGAGATCGACGAGGTCGCCGCCGACCTCGCCGCTGACCGCGAACGGCTCGCTGCCGAGCTGATCGCGGCCGGTGCTGAGCTGTCCGACCTGCTGCGCAACTCCGGCGACGGTGCCGGGGACGACCAGGCGGACTCCGGCTCGTCCGCGCTGGAGCGTGAGCACGAGCTCACGCTCGTCAACAACACGCGCGACCTGCTGGACCAGACCGTGCACGCGCTCGACCGCCTGGCGGCGGGCACGTTCGGTGCCTGCGAGTCCTGCGGGCAGGCGATCGGCAAGGCGCGCCTGCAGGCGTTCCCGCGCGCGATGCTGTGCGTGGCCTGCAAGCAGCGGGAGGAGCGACGCTGAGCCGCCCGTAGACTCCAGCAGTGCCCACGACGGACGACGAGACGACCCTGCCCGACGAGTACGAGCGGGCCGACGGGTCGGCCGCGGACGGCGATGCGCCGGGGGTCGGCCCCGAGACCGGGGTCGACCCCCGGCGTCGTCGTGCACTGCTGCGCCTCTTCGCGGTGCTCACGGCCCTGGTGCTCCTGGTCGACCAGCTCACGAAGGTGTGGGCCGTGGCCGCACTGGAACCGCGTGTGCGCACGCCGTTGGTCGGTGACCTCCTCGGCCTCCAGCTGATCCGCAACGACGGGGCGGCGCTGTCCATCGCGAGCGGCATGACGTGGGCGCTCACCCTGGTGGCGACCGCGGTGGTCGTGGTGATCGTGCGGGTGTCACGCCGTCTGGGGTCGCGAGGGTGGGCCGTCGCGCTCGGGCTCCTGCTCGGCGGCGCGCTGGGCAACCTTGTCGACCGCATGGTGCGCGAACCTGGCCCGCTGCACGGGCACGTCATCGACTTCCTCGCGTACGGGCGGCTCTTCATCGGCAACGTCGCGGACATCGCGATCGTCGTCGCGGCCGTGCTCGTGGTGTGGCTCACCGCGCGCGGCATCCACGTCGACGGCACGCGTGACCGGCACCACGAGGATGTCGACGGCACGCGAGACGACCGGCACCACGAGGATGTCGACGGCACGCGAGACGACCGGCACCAGGATCCTGCCGGCCCGGACGACGCGACCGGCGGTGCCCGGTGAGCGGCACGCGAGCCCTGCCCGTGCCCGACGGACTGGCCGGGGAGCGCGTGGACGCCGCTCTGGCGCGCCTCCTCGGGCTCTCGCGGACCCGTGCAGCCGAGCTGGCGGCCGAGGGCTGCGTGCGGGTCGACGGCAGGCCGGTCGGCAAGTCGGACCGGCTCGTCGCCGGTGCGTACCTCGAGGTCGACCTGACGCCGTCCGCGCCGGCGACCCCTGTGGTGGTGCCCGAGCCGGTGCCCGGCATGCGCATCGTGCACGACGACGAGGACGTCGTCGTCATCGACAAGCCCGTCGGCGTCGCGGCCCACCCGTCGCCGGGGTGGTCCGGTCCGACGGTGGTCGGCGCGCTCGCCGCGACCGGCTACCGGATCTCGACGTCCGGTGCGGCCGAGCGGCAGGGCATCGTGCACCGGTTGGACGCCGGCACGTCGGGGCTCATGGTCGTCGCCAAGAGCGAGCACGCGTACACGGTCCTCAAGCGCGCGTTCAAGGAGCGCACGGTCGAGAAGGTCTACCACGCGCTCGCGCAGGGCCACCCGTCGCCGACGACGGGCACGATCGACGCGCCGATCGGGCGTCACCCGTCGTCGGACTGGAAGTTCGCCGTCGTCGCGGACGGCAAGCCGTCCATCACGCACTACGAGGTCCTCGAGATGCTGCCGGGCGCCTCGCTGGTCGAGGTGCACCTCGAGACGGGCCGCACGCACCAGATCCGTGTGCACTTCGCGGCGCTGCGGCACAGCCTCGTGGGCGACCTCACGTACGGCGCGGACCCGGCGCTGGCCGCGCGTCTGGGCGTGACCCGGCAGTGGCTGCACGCGGTGCGCCTCGGGTTCGAGCACCCGGGGACCGGGCAGTGGTTCGAGGCGACGAGCGAGTATCCCGCCGACCTCGTCGCGGGCCTCGAGACGCTCCGGGGTGAGTACGCCTGAGCGTCGGCGGGGCGACGTAGGATCGCCCGCATGGCTGCTGGAGGATCCCCGGACCCGTCCTTCGTCCACCTCCACGTGCACAGCGAGTACTCGATGCTCGACGGTGCGGCGCGCATCGGCGAGATGCTCGACGAAGCTGCACGCCTGGGTCAGACGGCGATGGCGATCACCGACCACGGGTACCTGTTCGGTGCGTTCGAGTTCTGGCAGAAGGCGACCGATCGCGGCATCAAGCCGATCATCGGCCTCGAGGCGTACGTCACACCCGGCACCAGCCGGTTCGACCAGAACCGGGTGCGCTGGGGCGAGGCGCACCAGGCGGCCGACGACGTCTCGGCACGCGGCGCCTACACGCACCTGACGCTGCTGAGCCGCACGACCGAGGGCATGCACAACCTCTTCCGGATGGGGTCGCTGGCCTCGGTCGAGGGGCAGATGGGCAAGTGGCCCCGCATGGACCGTGAGCTGCTGTCCCGGTACTCCGAGGGCATGATCGCGACGAGCGGGTGCCCGTCGGGCGAGATCCAGACGAGGCTGCGTCTGGGGCACTACGACGAGGCCGTGCGCACCGCCGGCGAGCTGCAGGACATCTTCGGCAAGGACTACTTCTACATCGAGGTCATGGACCACGGCCTCGACATCGAGCGCCGGGTGATCAAGGACCTCCTGCGTGTCGCCGAGAGCGTCGGGGCGCCGCTCGTCGCGACGAACGACCTGCACTACACGCGGCAGGAGGACGCGCACGCGCACGAGGTCCTGCTCGCGGTGCAGTCGGGCTCGACGCTCGACGAGCCCACGAGCGACCAGGGGGGCTCGCGGTTCGCGTTCGGTGGCACGGGGTACTACGTGCAGTCGGCCGCCGAGATGCGCCGCACGTGGGCCGAGCTGCCCGAGGCGTGCGACAACACGCTGCGGATCGCCGAGCAGTGCGAGGTGAAGTTCAACACCGACGCCAACTACATGCCACGCTTCCCCGTCCCGGCCGGGGAGAACGAGGACTCGTGGTTCATCAAGGAGGTCGAGAACGGCCTCCTGCGTCGGTACCACGGCTCGGTCCCGGACGCCGTGCGCAAGCAGGCGGACTACGAGACGGGTGTCATCACCCAGCTCGGTTTCTCGGGCTACTTCCTCGTCGTCGCCGACTTCATCAACTGGGCCAAGAAGCAGGGCATCCGGGTGGGGCCAGGTCGTGGCTCGGCCGCCGGGTCCATGGCGTCCTACGCGGTCGGCATCACCGAGCTCGACCCGCTCGAGCACGGTCTGATCTTCGAGCGGTTCCTCAACCCCGAGCGCGTCTCCTGGCCCGACGTCGACGTCGACTTCGACGAGCGCCGCCGCGGCGAGGTCATCCGCTACGTCAGCGACAAGTACGGCGACGACCGGGTCTGCCAGATCGTCACCTACGGCACCATCAAGGCCAAGCAGGCGCTCAAGGACGCGTCGCGCGTGCTCGGCTTCCCGTTCGCCATGGGGGAGAAGCTCACCAAGGCGATGCCGCCGCCCGTCATGGGCAAGGACATCCCGCTGTCGGGCATGTACGACCCGGAGCACCCGCGGTACGCGGAGGCCGACGAGTTCCGGCAGGTCGTCGCGGCGGACCCCGAGGCGCAGCGCGTGCTCGAGACCGCGCGCGGCCTGGAGAACCTCAAGCGGCAGTGGGGCGTGCACGCGGCCGGCGTCATCATGTCCAGCGAGCCGCTGATCGACATCATCCCGATCATGAAGCGTCCGCAGGACGGCGCGATCATCACGCAGTTCGACCAGCCGGCGTCCGAGGCGCTCGGGCTGATCAAGATGGACTTCCTCGGCCTGCGCAACCTCACGATCCTCGACGACGCGCTCGAGAACATCGTGATGAACGGCAAGCCCGCGATCCTCATCGAGGAGGTGCCGCTGGACGACCCGCCGACCTACGAGCTGCTGGGCCGCGGTGACACCCTCGGGGTGTTCCAGCTCGACGGTGGGCCGATGCGGTCGCTGCTGCGGCAGATGCGTCCCGACAACTTCGAGGACATCTCGGCCGTCATCGCGCTGTACCGCCCGGGGCCGATGGGCATGAACTCGCACGTCAACTACGCGCTGCGCAAGAACGGCCTGCAGGAGATCGAGCCGATCCACCCCGAGCTGGTCGAGCCGCTCCAGGACGTGGTGGGCGTCACGCACGGCCTGATCGTGTACCAGGAGCAGGTGCAGAAGGCCGCCCAGGTGCTGGCCGGCTACTCGCTCGGACAGGCCGACCTGCTGCGTCGCGCCATGGGCAAGAAGAAGCAGGAGGTGCTCGACAAGGAGTTCGTCCCCTTCCAGGCGGGCATGCGCGAGCGCGGGTACTCCGACGCCGCGATCCAGGCGGTGTGGGACGTCCTCGTGCCGTTCGCGGGGTACGCGTTCAACAAGGCGCACTCCGCGGCGTACGGCGTCGTGTCCTACTGGACGGCGTACCTCAAGGCCAACTACCCGACCGAGTACATGGCCGCGCTGCTCACGAGCGTGCGCGACGACAAGGACAAGTCGGCGCTGTACCTCGGCGAGTGCCGCCACATGGGCATCACGGTGCTGCCGCCCGACGTGAACTCGTCGTCCGCGAACTTCACGGCGGTCGGCACCGACATCCGGTTCGGGCTCACGGCCGTGCGCAACGTCGGGGCGAACGTGGTCGACGCGATCGTCGCCGCACGCGAGGAGAAGGGCGCGTTCACGTCGTTCACGGACTTCCTCGACAAGGTGCCGGCCGTCGTCTGCAACAAGCGGACCATCGAGTCGCTCATCAAGGCGGGGGCGTTCGACGCGCTGGGGCACCCGCGCCGCGCGCTGCTGCTCGTGCACGAGCAGGCGGTCGACGCGGTCATCGACGTCAAGCGCAAGGAGGCGACCGGCCAGTTCGACCTGTTCGCCGACCTGGCCGGTGAGGACGAGACCGGCTCGGGCATCGCCGTGACGATCCCCGACCTGCCGGACTGGGACAAGAAGCAGCGTCTGGCGTTCGAGCGCGAGATGCTCGGCCTGTACGTGTCGGACCACCCGCTGTCGGGGCTCGAGCACGTGCTCTCGGCGCAGGCCGACGTCTCGATCGCGACGCTGAACGCGGACGAGGCGCGGCCGGACGGGTCCACCGTCGTGGTCGCGGGCCTGGTGACGAGCCTGCAGCGCAAGATGTCCAAGCAGGGCAACCCCTGGGCGGCGGTGACCCTGGAGGACATGGAGGGCTCAGTCGAGATCATGTTCTTCGGCGAGACCTACCTGGCGTACTCGACCGTGCTGGCCGAGGACGCCGTGCTCGTCGTGCGCGGCAGGGTGCGGCGTCGCGACGACACGATGCAGCTGCAGGCGATGGAGGTGTCGATCCCCGACACCTCGCAGGCCGCGGACTCGCCGGTCGTCGTGTCGCTGACCGAGGGGCGCTGCACGCCCCCCGTGGTGGACCGGTTGCGCGAGGTGCTCTCGACGCACCCTGGGGTGACGGAGGTGCACCTGCGCCTGACGAGCCCCGGCCGCGCGGTGATCATGCGGCTCGAGGACGGTCTGCGCGTCGAGCGGTCGCCCTCGCTGTTCGGCGACCTCAAGGCGCTGCTGGGACCGAGCTGCCTGGCGTCCTGAGGTACGCGTCAGCCCTTGACGGTCGCGCGCTGCACGCCGTTCGGGAGGTCGACCTCCACGACGTCGCCGGGCCGCAGCTGCCGGCCGCGGCGGGACTCGGGCTCGCCGTTCACGGTGACGGCGCCGTCGTCGAGCAGTGCGCGGGCGTGACCACCGGTCTCGGCGATACCGCCGAGCTTGAGGAACTGGCCGAGGCGGATGGGCTCGTCGTCACGCGTCACGGGTCCAGTGTGACAGTCACGCGCTCCTCGGGAGCCGGGCGACCGGGGCGCGGGACGATCACGCGGGTGCTCTGCGCCCCGTCCTAGACTCAGGGCGTGATCTCCCGCATCGACCTGCGTGGTCGCCGTCCGTCACGTCGTGAGCTGCTGGCCGAGCTGCCCCGCGCCGAGCTCGACGTCGAGCACGCCGCTGCCGTCGTCACGCCGATCCTCGAGGACGTCCGCACCCGGGGCGCAGCCGCCCTGCGTGACCTGGCCGAACGCCTCGACGGCGTGCGGCCCGTCCACCTGCGCGTGCCGTCCGACGTCCTCGCCGACGCGGCAGCCGCGCTGGACCCTCAGGTGCGCTCCGCGCTCGAGGAGACCATCGCCCGCGTGCGACGGGTGCACGCCGCCCAGCGCCCGCAGGACTTCACGGTCGACGTCGCGCCCGGCGCCCAGGTGCGCCAGCGCTGGCTCCCCGTGCGGCGGGTGGGGCTGTACGTGCCCGGTGGGCTCGCCGTGTACCCCTCGTCCGTGGTGATGAACGTCGTCGCCGCGCAGGAGGCGGGGGTGACCTCGCTCGCGGTCGTCTCGCCGCCGCAGAAGGACCGCGACGGCCTGCCCGACCCCGTGGTCCTGGGCACGTGCGCGCTGCTCGGCGTCGACGAGGTGTACGCGGTCGGCGGGGCGCAGGCGGTCGCGATGCTCGCCTACGGCGCCGACGGCAGCGACGACGTGGACGACGTGACGCTGTGCGAACCGGTCGACGTCATCACCGGACCCGGCAACGTCTACGTCACCGCGGCCAAGCGGCTCGTGCGGGGTCTGGTGGGCATCGACTCCGAGGCCGGGCCGACCGAGATCGCGATCCTCGCCGACGGGACCGCGGACCCCGCGCACGTCGCCGCGGACCTCATCTCGCAGGCGGAGCACGACCCGCTCGCCGCGGCGGTGCTGGTCACGCCGTCCGTCGAGCTCGCCGGCGCGGTGGAGGCCGCGCTCGTCGACCGCGTCGAGGTCACCCCCAACCGGGAGCGGGTGTCGACCGCACTCGCGGGCTCGCAGTCCGCGATCGTGCTCGTGGACGACCTCGAGGCGGGCCTCGACGTCGTCAACGCGTACGGCGCCGAGCACCTCGAGATCCAGACGACCGACGCCGCGGCGTGGGCGGACCGCGTCAGCAGCGCCGGCGCCATCTTCGTCGGGCCCTGGTCACCGGTGTCGCTGGGCGACTACATGGCGGGGTCGAACCACGTCCTGCCCACCGGCGGCTGCTCGCACTTCGCCAGCGGCCTGGGTGTCCACTCGTTCCTGCGCGCCGTGCAGGTCATCGAGTACGACGCCGACTCGCTCGCGGCCGTCACCGACCGGATCGTGGCGCTCGCCGACGCCGAGGGGCTGCCCGCCCACGGTGAGGCCGTCCGCGCCAGGTTCTGAGCGGGAGGCGTCACCGGGCCGGCTCAGCCCACGCCGAGGACGAACGGCAGCACCTCGCTCGCACCCGCGCGGCGCAGGAGACGCCCCGCGACGGTCAGGGTCCACCCCGTGTCCGTGCGGTCGTCGACGAGCAGGACGCGCCTGCCGGCGACGTCCTGCGCCACGTCCGACGGCAGGTCCAGGTGGCGCAGCACGTCGGCGAGCCGTTGTGCCGAGTTCACGTCGTGCCGCGAGGGGGACCCCGTGGACGCGAACGCACCGAGCAGCGGGACGCCGAGCAGGCGTGCCGTGCCCGCCGCGAGGTGCTCGACGAGGGCGCCGCGGCTGTCGGAGGCGATCGCGACCACGACGTCCACCTGCGGAGACCACGCCTCCAGGACCGTGCGGACCGCGGGGCGCAGGTTGCCCGGCAGCTCCGCCGGCACCTGCTCGCGCAGCGCCTCCCGCAGCGGGCCGCCCCAGCCGAGCGCGTCGAGACGTCCGACCGCACGACCCTCGCCCACCTGCTCACCGGCGGCAAGGCGTCCCTTGAGGTCCAGACCGAGCGCGCCGAGCCCCGAGGGCCACTGCCGCCGCGCCGTCACCGGCTCGCCCGGCACCGCGAGCAGCTCGCGCGCGTGGTCGACGGCCGACGCGTCGGGGACCGCGCCGACGGACGTGCCCGTGCACCGGTCGCAGCGGCCGCACCGCCAGCCCTCGGGGAGCTCGGGGTCGTCGAGGGCGGCGCGCAGGAACGCCATGCGGCAGCCCTCGGTGGCCTGGTAGTCCAGCATGGTGCGCTGCTCGGCCCGGCGCGCCGCGGTGACGCGTGCGTACCGTTCGCCGTCGTAGGCCCACGGGCGCCCCGTCGACTGCCACCCGCCGCGGACGCGCCGCACCGCGCCGTCCACGTCGAGCACCTTGAGCATCCCCTCGAGGCGGCTGCGGCGCAGGCTGACGTACGTCTCCAGCGCAGCCGTCGACAGCGTGCCGTGGGCGTCGAGCGCCGCGAGGGTCGCGCGGACCTGGTCCTCGGGCGGGAAGGCGGTCGACGCGAACCACTCCCAGATCGCCTGGTCGTCGTGACCCGGGAGCAGGACGACGTCGGCGCGTGCGGTCGCGCGCCCGGCGCGCCCCACCTGCTGGTAGTACGCGATGGGGGAGGACGGCGCGCCCATGTGCACGACGAACCCCAGGTCGGGCTTGTCGTAGCCCATGCCGAGGGCCGAGGTCGCGACCAGGGCCTTGACGCGGTTGGCCAGCAGGTCGCCCTCGATCGCCTCGCGCTCGGTCGGGTCCGTCTGCCCCGTGTACGCCCGCACGTCGAGGCCCGCGGCGCGCAGGTGCTCGGTGACCTGCTCGACCGCGGCGATCGTCAGGCAGTACACGATGCCCGAGCCCTCGAGGGTGGGCAGCGTCGCGGCGAGCCACGCCAGCCGCGTCGCGACGTCCGGCAGCGAGGTGACCTGCAGCCGCAGGCTCGGGCGGTCGAGCGTGCCGCGCAGGACGAGCGTGCCGTCCTGGGTCGCGCCGCCGACGTCCGTCACGGCGAGCTGCTCGGCGACGTCCGCCGTGACGCGCTCGTTGGCCGTCGCCGTGGTCGCGAGCACCGGCACGCCGGCGGGCAGCTCGCCCAGCAGCGTCCCGATGCGGCGGTAGTCGGGCCGGAAGTCGTGGCCCCAGTCGGAGACGCAGTGCGCCTCGTCCACGACGACGAGCCCCGCGTCGGCCGCGAGCCGTGGCAGCACCTCGTCGCGGAACCCCGGGTTGTTGAGGCGCTCGGGGGAGACGAGCAGCACGTCGACCTGGCCTGCGGCGATGCGCGCGTGCACGTCGTCCCAGTCCTGCTGGTTGGCCGAGTTCAGCGTCTCGGCCGCGATGCCGGCGCGGCGGGCCGCGTCGACCTGGTTGCGCATGAGCGCGAGCAGCGGCGAGACGATGATCGTCGCCCCGCGCGGCGGCCCGGCGACCCCGCGCCGCAGCAGCGCGGTCGCGACGAAGTACACGGCCGACTTGCCCCAGCCGGTGCGCTGCACGACGAGCACGCGGCGGCGGTCCGCGACGAGCGCCTCGACGGCCTGCCACTGGTCCTCGTGCAGGCGGGCGTCGTCGCGCCCGACGAGCGCCCGCAGCACCTCCTCGGCCTGGGCCCGCAGCGCGACGCGGTCGACGACGGGCGCGGGGGCGGTGTGCGGGGGCATGTCCGGCAGCGTACGTCCGCGTGCCGACACGGACCGCTGGGTGGGCGGCACCGCCGACCGGTGCAACGCGGAACCTAGACTCGGGGACGTGACCGCCGCCCCCGACCTGTCGCCCGGCACGCTGCCGCTGCGCCCCGAGCTCGTCGGCCTCGAGCCGTACGGTGCCCCGCAGCTCGACGTCCCGGTGCTGCTCAACGTCAACGAGAACCCCTACCCGCCGTCCGAGCAGGTCGTGGCCGACGTGGCCGCCGCCGTGGCCGAGGCGACGCGTGGGCTCAACCGCTACCCGGACCGCGACTTCGCCGCCCTGCGCGCCGACCTGGCCGCGTACCTCGAGGTCGAGTCCGGTGTGCACCGCGAGCCCGAGCAGATGTGGGCGGCGAACGGCTCGAACGAGATCATGCTGCACGTCCTGCAGGCGTTCGGCGGCCCGGGCCGTACCGCCCTGTCCTTCGCGCCGACGTACTCGATGTACCCCGAGTACGCGCGGGACACGTCGACCGCCTGGGTCGTCGGGCGGCGTGCGGAGGACTTCACGCTCGACCCGGAGCACGCGCTGGCGACGATCGCGGAGCACGCGCCGAGCGTCGTGCTGCTCGCGAGCCCCAACAACCCGACCGGCACGGCGCTGCCGCGCGACACGGTCCGCGCCGTGCTCGACGGTGCGTCCCGCGTGCCCGGCGGCTGCGTCGTCGTGGTCGACGAGGCGTACGGCGAGTTCCGTCGCGCCGGGACGCCGTCCGCGCTCGAGCTGCTCGACGCGCACCCGAACCTCGCGGTGAGCCGCACGATGTCCAAGGCGTTCGGCCTGGCCGGCGCGCGGGTGGGCTACCTGTCCGCGTCCCGCGAGCTCGTGGACGCGCTGCGCGTCGTCCGGCTGCCGTACCACCTGTCGGCCGTCACGCAGGCCGTCGCGCGCGCCGCGCTGCGGCACGCCCCCGAGCTGATGGCCCAGGTGGGTTCGCTGCGCGCCGAGCGCGACGCGCTCGTGACGTGGCTGCGGGCCCAGGGCCTCGAGGCGGCGGACTCGGACGCGAACTTCGTGCTCTTCGGCACGTTCGACGACCGCGGCGCGGTCTGGCAGGGTCTGCTCGACCGCGGGGTCCTCGTGCGCGTCACGGGCCCCGAGGGATGGCTGCGGGTGTCGGTCGGCACCCCGGCGGAGACGTCGGCGTTCAAGGACGCCCTGGTGGAGGTGACGGGACGATGAGTGAGGCACGCCGCCGTACGGCGCGCATCGAGCGCAGCACGAGCGAGTCCAGCGTCCTGGTCGAGCTCGACCTCGACGGCACGGGACGCACCCAGATCGACACGAGCGTGCCCTTCTACGACCACATGCTCACGGCGCTCGGCAAGCACTCCCTCATCGACCTGACGGTGCAGGCGAAGGGCGACACCCACATCGACGTGCACCACACCGTCGAGGACACGGCGATCGTCCTGGGGCAGGCGCTGCGCGAGGCGCTGGGCGACAAGCGCGGCATCGCGCGGTACGGCGACGCGACGGTGCCGCTCGACGAGGCGCTGGCGCAGGCCGTGGTCGACGTGTCCGGACGTCCGTACCTCGTCCACAGCGGTGAGCCGGCCGGGCAGGAGTACCACCTCATCGGGGGGCACTTCACGGGCTCCCTGACCGCCCACGTGCTGGAGTCGATCGCGCACCACGCCGCGTTCAGCATGCACGTCCGCGTCCTGGCGGGCCGCGACCCGCACCACATCATCGAGGCGCAGTTCAAGGCGCTCGCGCGTGCCCTGCGTGCGGCCGTCGCCCTCGACCCGCGCGTGGACGGCGTCCCCTCGACGAAGGGTGCGCTGTGAGCGACGACGACCTGGGCGGCCTCCAGGTGCCCGACGACCTGTCGGGGCTGACCGCCGCGCAGCCACCGACGGTCGCCGTCGTCGTCACGCAGGTCGCTGTCGCCGACGCGCTCGCGGCTGCCTGCTCGCTCGCGTCCGTCGACGTCGACGCCGTCCCCTCGCCGGTCGGTGCCCTGGCGGTGCTGCGCGACCCGGCGTCCGGCGCGACGGCGGCAGCGGCGGTCTCGCGTCTCCTGCGCCAGGTGCCCGTCGTGCTGCTCGAGCGTCGCGAGGGCAAGGTCTCCGCGTCGCAGTGGGTCGCCGGAGCGCACGAGAAGGACCTCCCCGCGGGGCTGGTCCTCTCCGGCGCGCCGCCCGTCCTCGAGGACCTGCTGCTCGGCGACGTCCCCGCCTCGGAGGTCGAGGGCGTGGTCTCGTCCGTCGGCCTCTCGCGCTGGAAGGCGATGCGGCTGCTGGCCTCCCACCGACGCTGAGCAGGGCAGGGGGCGGGGCGCAGCACGTCCCGGCGTCCGGACGGTCGCCGGAGCCACCCGGCCCCGCGGGTACCCTGTCCGCGTGTCTCCCCGTGTCGTCGTTCTCGACTACGGCTTCGGCAACGTGCGCTCCGCGGTGCGTGCGCTCGCCCGGGTCGGTGCCGACGTCGTGCTGACCGCCGACAAGAAGGCGGCGCTCGACGCCGACGGTCTGGTCGTGCCCGGCGTGGGCGCGTTCGCCGCCTGCATGGCCGGTCTGCGGGCCGTCGGTGGTGAGCAGATCGTCGACCGTCGTCTCGCGGGCGGTCGCCCCGTGCTCGGCATCTGCGTCGGCATGCAGGTCATGTTCAGCGAGGGCGTCGAGCACGGCGTGCGGGCGGACGGCCTCGGGGAGTGGCCCGGCGTGGTCGACCGCCTGGAGGCGGACGTCGTCCCGCACATGGGCTGGTCCCCGGTGCAGCCGCCGGCCGGGTCCGTGCTCTTCGAGGGCCTCGCCGACGAGCGCTTCTACTTCGTGCACTCCTACGCCGCGCGGACGTTCCCGCTGGCCGACGAGCCGACCGCGGGGGAGCACCCGCTGCCCCGCCCGCTCGTGACCTGGTCGCAGCACGGCGGGCGGTTCGTCGCCGCGGTCGAGAACGGCCCGTTGGCCGCCACCCAGTTCCACCCCGAGAAGTCCGGCGACGCCGGCGCGCAGCTGCTGTCCCACTGGGTCGGCTCGCTGCGCTGAGCACCGCCCGGCACCGGCCCCGCCCTGGGACCGGTGCGGCACCACCCGGAGAGGACCCATGACATCCACGCGTGAGCCCCGGCTCGAGCTGCTGCCCGCCGTCGACGTCGCCAACGGCCAGGCCGTGCGGCTCGTGCAGGGCGAGGCAGGGTCGGAGACCTCGTACGGCGACCCGCTGGCCGCCGCCCTCGACTGGTACGCCGGCGGTGCGGAGTGGATCCACCTGGTCGACCTCGACGCGGCGTTCGGGCGGGGCAGCAACGCCGTCCTGCTCGGCAAGGTCGCCGCCGACCTCGCGGCCAAGGGCGTCAAGGTCGAGCTGTCCGGCGGCATCCGTGACGACGAGTCGCTCGAGCGTGCGCTCGCGACGGGCGCCACCCGCGTCAACCTGGGCACGGCCGCCCTCGAGGACCCCGAGTGGACCGCCCGGGTGATCGCCTCGCACGGCGAGCAGATCGCCGTCGGGCTGGACGTGCGCGGCACGACGCTCGCGGCGCGCGGCTGGACGCAGGAGGGCGGCGACCTGTGGGAGGTCCTGGCTCGCCTCGACGAGGCCGGCTGCTCGCGGTACGTCGTGACCGACGTGACGAAGGACGGCACGCTGCGCGGGCCCAACCTCGACCTGCTGCGGGAGGTGTGTGCCCGGACGTCGGCCCCCGTCGTGGCGTCGGGCGGCGTGTCGAGCCTGGAGGACGTGCGTGCGCTGCGCACGCTCGTGCCGGTCGGCGTCGAGGGTGCGATCGTCGGCAAGGCGCTGTACGCGCGTGCGTTCACGCTGCCGCAGGCCCTGGACGTCGCCGGTCGCCCGTGAGGGGCCGCGAGCTGCCGCCGTCGTCGCCCTTCGCGGGGGACGACGGATCGCCCGACCCCGGCCTGGCGGCGGTCCTGGCGCGCTACGGCGCGGGCGAGGTCCCGCTCACGGACGTCGTCGTGGCGCTCGCCCCGACGCGCGTCCTCGTCCCCGTCCTGGCCGAGCTCGAGGCCGCGGGCGTCGTGGAGCACGACGGCCACGCGCACACCGTGGACAAGGAGGCGTCGGCCGGCATCGTCGCCCTGCGCACGCCCGACGGGCGCACCGCGCTGCCTGTCTTCTCAGGGGTCGACGCCATGACGCGGTGGCGGCCCGACGCGCGCCCGGTGCCCACGGCGGTGCCGCGGGCCGCACTGTCGGCGGTCGCCGAGGGCTGGGAGGTCCTCGTGCTGGACCCTGCCGGGCCGGTGACGGTCGCGCTGCCACGCACGGCCGTGTACGCGCTCGCCCAGGGGCGCGACTGGCAGCCCGCGGTGCGCGACGGACGTGTCGACGAGGACGTCCGCGCCGCGGTGGGCGCGGCGCTCGCCGACATCCGTCTCGTCGTCGAGGCCGACGCGGTCCCGGGCACGCGCGCCGAGGTGGCGGTCCGGCTCGCCCTGCCCGCAGGGCTGGATCGCGCGGGTCTGGACGGGGTCCTCGCGCAGGTCAACGACGCGCTGGCGCACGACCCGGTCATCGCGGCGCGCGTCGACTCCCTCGAGCTGCGGGTCCGTCCCGCCTGAGGGTCAGCGCCGGCGGACCGCCCAGGCCAGCGCCCAGAAGCTCGCGACGACCGTGGCGGCGATCTGCCCGCCGAGGATCGCGCGGTTCACGTCGACGGTCGGGTGCCAGCGGGCGCCGTCGTCGCCGAGCTCGAAGACGCCCAGCGGCCGCACGTGCGCCGCGAACCCGCCACCACCTCCGTCGCTCGAGCCGCGCTCGTCATTGCCCGCGCCGGACCCGGTCATGCCGGTGACCCGCGCGACGGGCACCACGAGGCGTCCGCCGCGCTCGTACGGCTCACCGAACACCCGGCGGACCGTGAACGTGTCGGACGCGGCCCGGGTCAGGCCGCTCGTGTCGAAGCTCCGCTCGGTCATGCGGTGGTCTCCCTGCCGGTCGGGCGCTCGCGCGTCACCCGCACGTGGGTGCGGGCGCGAACGCCGTGTCGTCCCCCAGCATGGCGCGCAGCGTGCTCACGGGGACCAGGAAGCTCATCCCGTCGGCGTTCTTCGCGTACACCACGCCGATCACCCGTCCCTGCGCGTCCAGCGCCGCCGAGCCGGAGCTGCCGGGCTCGACGGGTGCGTCCGTCACGAGGACCTCGCCGAGGTTCTCGTTGAGCGGGTCGGTGACCGCGCCGACGACCCTGCCGTCCGTCACGGTCAGCTGCCGCCCCAGCGGGTAGCCGACCACCGTCACGGCGTCACCGACCTGGGGGTCGGCCTCCGCCAGCACCGGCGCGGCGGGCAGGGCGTCGACCGTGCGGACCACCGCCAGGTCGGCCAGCCCGGCGGTGCTCGCGGCCTCGGCGGCGACGTCGCGGCCGTCGTACGTGCTCAGCTGCAGCTCGGCGGAGTCCGCGACGACGTGCCGGTTGGTGACGAGCGTGTGCTCGTCGAGCGCGAAGCCCGACCCGGTCGACAGCCCGCCGCACCCGATGTTGCGGATGCGCACCGCCATGCGTTGCGCGGCGTCGAAGCCGTCCGGCGACAGCTGGGTGCCGTCCGCGGCGGCAGCGGGGGCGGGAGCAGCCGTGGGGACGACGCTCGTGGGAACCGGCGGGGGAGGGTCGGGCAGGTAGGCGCACCCGGTGAGCGCGGTCAGCAGGGCGGTGCCACCGGCGACCAGGACGCAGCGCGCGGCCCCTGGACGAGGCGTCACCGGGAGAGCTCGGTCTGCAGCTGGGCGTTGGCGTCCGTCGCAGCCCCGCAGACCCGTTCGACGTCCCCGCGGAAGCGGGCGATGTCCGCCGCGTCGTAGGAGGCCGCGTCCTCCAGGTACCCGATGAGCTTCTCCTGGCCGTCGATGCAGGTGGCGAGCGCCGTCGCGACACGGCCCGCCGCCTGCGAGACGCGCTGCTGGTAGTCGGCCAGCTGCTGCTGGGCGGCCGTCGTGTCGCCGAGCTGCGCCTTCTCGTCGGCCAGCTCGGTGATACGCGCGGTGGCGGCCGCGAGCTGGCCACGGGTCGCCCCGAGCTCTCCCGTCGTCGCCTCCAGCTCGGCCGTGGTCTGCGCGAGGTCCTCGCCGTGCGTGCGGGCGAGCTCCTCCCACCCGGCCGCCGACTCCTGCCACGCCTGCGTCGTGGTCCACAGCCGCCACCCGAGGACGCTGGACGCCACGAGGACGGCGACGAGCGCGACGGCGAGCACCGGGACCGCGCGGCTGGAACGGCGACGCGGCGCGACGTCGGGGACCGGGTCGGCCGACGGCGCGGACGCGGCTGCGGGTCCCGCCCAGCCGGGCGGCAGGGGCGCGGTCGGGGCCGCGGGGGCCGGACGGGCGTGCCCCGGGTCGGGAAAGGATCCGTGCGGTCCGGTCATCGCCCCAGGATAGGGCGGGTGCTCCGGCCGGCCGGTGACCGCCCGGAGGGCCGCGCGTCCGGAGGCGGTGCGCGACGCACGACCGGGGGAGACGACCTTCCCGGCATCCCGGGCGCCGGTGCGGGCTGCCCCCGGGCGAGGCGTGAGCATGGGGGACCGTGCGTTCCGCCTACTCCGACGTCCTGCGCCTGCCGGGCGTGCTGCGGCTCTTCCTCATCGCGCTGGTCGCACGGCTCCCGCACGCGATGTCGGGCGTGGTCCTGACACTGCACGTGGTCGGCGCCCTCGACGAGGGCTACGGGCGCGCGGGGATCGTCACCGCGTCGCTCACGGTCGGGCTGGCGGTCGGCGCGCCGTGGCGCGGGCGCCTGGTGGACCGTCTCGGCCTGCGCCGCGCGGTGCTGCCGTCGATCGTGGTCGAGTCCGCAGTCTGGCTCGTCGCGCCCCACCTCGGGTACGGCGCACTGATCGTGGTGGCGTTCCTCGGCGGCATGTTCCTCGTGCCCGTGTTCTCGGTGGTGCGCCAGTCGCTGTCGGTCCTCGTGCCGCCCGCGCAGCAGCAGGCCGCCTTCGCGCTGGACTCCGTGTGCACCGAGATGACCTTCATGCTGGCGCCGGTGCTCGGGGTGCTGCTGGTGACCCAGGGGTCGAGCCTGGTCGGCCTCACGGTCGTCGGTGTCGCGACGGTCGGGGCCGGCGCGCTGCTGCTGTGGGCCAACCCGCCCACCCGGTCGGCACCCCGCTCGGACCTGGCACCCGAGGAGCCGGGCGGTCGGGTGGTGACCCCGCAGCTGCTCGTCGTGCTGCTCGCGGCGGTCGCGGCGTCGTTCGTCCTCATCGGGACCGACGTCTCGCTCGTCGCGGAGCTGAACGACGCCGGACGCGCCGGGGACGTCGGCTGGATGCTCGCGCTGTGGGCCGGCGGGTCCCTCCTGGGCGGCCTCGTGCACGGCACGCGCGCCCGGCAGCCGTCGCCGTTGGCCCTCGTCGCGGTACTGGCGGTGGCTACGGTCCCGGCCGTGGTCGCCACCGGCCCCCTGGCGCTCGCCGTGGCGATGTTCGTCGCCGGGCTGCCGTGCGCGCCGGCGCTCTCGTCGATCAACGCCACGCTCGTCCGGCTGGTCCCGGAGCACCGGCGCGGTGAGGTCATGGGGTGGGCCGGCACGATGCAGACCTTCGGCAACGCGCTCGGTGCGCCGGTGTGCGGCATGGTGATCGACCGCGCCGGTGCCGGTGCCGGGTTCGCCACCGCGGCCGTCGTGGGTGGCGCGGTGGCGGGCGCCGGGCTGGTCGTCGTCGCGATCGCGGGGCGGCGTCGCGCGGCGCTCGCGGCGTCGCGCGACCGGGTCGACGGCCCGCCGGACGCCACCGTCGGCGGCAGCGCGTCGCGCTGACGCCGCGCAGCGCCCGGCGGGCCCGTCCGCCTCAGCGGGTGCGGCGGATCTCCTCGACGAAGCGCACCGAGCGCTCACGCAGCCCGGCGATGCGACGCGCGACGATCTGCTCCCGCAGGGCCTCGGCGTCCGAACCCGCCTCGGTGCGCGTGGGCGGGCGTCGCACGTTGCGCGAGCACGTGAAGTCGGTGCAGATCAGCGTGCCGATCGTGTTGCCGCGCTTGCCGGACGCGCCGCCGCGGCGGGCGACGTACATCGAGACGTCGTCCGTGACGACGACGTCCTCGCACCACGCGCAGATGGTGCGACGGCGGACCTTCGGCGGGTCGGCCGCGCGCAGCAGCACGCCGACCGGTCCGTCGTCGAGCTCGACGACGACGTAGGCGGACAGCGGCGCGCGCCGGTCGTGCCACCCGAGGTACTCGAGGCGGTCCCAGTCGAGGGCGGACAGGTCGGGCAGGGTGGCGTCGTTCGCCTCGCGTCGTGAGGCGTTCACGAACGAGGTGCGCAGCTGCTTCTCGGTCAGGGGGAGCATGTCGGGTCTCGGTTTCCGTACGTCGGGACCGCCGACCGGTCGCGAGGGCGCGACGGCTCGTCCGGCCCTGGCGGGCACGGGGGAGCGGGGTGGTGGTCGGCGGGAGGGCGGCGGGGAGCGCCGCGACCGGGCCGTCGGGCGTCGCGCGGTGGCGACGGACCTCGCAGAGCTGGTCGGCAGGGTCCTCAGGCGGCGGTGCGGCGGCGGGGGTCGCCCGAGCAGGCCACGTCGGCCACCTCGGTCCCCGCGGGCTCGTGCCGCATGCTCGCTCCTCGTGCCTCGTCCTGGGTGTCGGCGTCGCGTCGGCGGTCCTCGTTCACCGGTCGCCGACGCTCGCGCCGCATCGAGGGTACGCCCTCGATGCGGGACGATCGTCAGGACACCGGCCCCGTGAACTTCTCGCCCGGCCCCTCACCGGGGGCGTCCGGGAACGGCGACGCCTCGCGGAACGCCAGCTGCAACGACCGCAGGCCGTCGCGCAGCGAGCGCGCGTGCTGGTTGCCGATGTCGGGCGCCGCGGTGGTGACCAGCGCGGCGAGCGCCGTGATGAGCTTGCGCGCCTCGTCGAGGTCCCGGTGACGGCCGCCGGGCCCCTGCGCGTCGTCCTCCGCGAGGCCGCACTTCACCGCGGCGGCGCTCATGAGGTGCACGGCTGCCGCCGTGATGACCTCGACGGCGGCGACGTCGGCGATGTCGCGGACGGCCTGGGTCGTCGGGTCCGTCGCGTCCTCGGGGGTGGTCTCGCTCATGGGCCGATCCTCTCACCGCGGCGACACGGTCCACGCCGGACGGCGGACGGCCCCGCACCACGAGGGTGCGGGGCCGTCGCGGCCGGTGGGGGACCGGCCGATGCCGTGCAGGTCAGGCGACCGGCAGGCTCGCGGTGCCCGGCTCGCCGGTCTCGACGGGTGCGTCGATCGCGGTCAGGCGCCCGCGCAGGGCGCTGCCCAGGCCGGCGTCGACGTTCGTCCAGTACTGGATCGCGCGCTCGCGGATGTCCGAGCGCTTCACGCCGCCGACGTGGCCGGTGATGGTGTCGAGGAACCGGGCGCGTGCGGCGTCGTCGAAGACCTCGCGGTACAGCGTGCCCGCCTGGCCGAAGTCGTCGTCCTCGGGGTGCAGGGTGGCCGCCGTGCGCACCAGGGCGCCGTCCGACTCCCAGCCGCCCTCGCCGGCGCGGGCCGGGTCGGCCGCGGGGCCGCCGACCGAGTTCGGCGCGTACACCGGCGTCGTGGCCGACGAGAAGGTGTAGCGCGCGGCACCGTCCTGCGAGTAGGAGTGCACGGGCGACTTCGGCGCGTTCACCGGGAGCTGCGCGTGGTTGGTGCCGACGCGGTACCGGTGGGCGTCGGCGTAGGAGAAGATCCGCGCGAGCAGCATCTTGTCGGGGCTCGCCGCGATGCCGGGCACGAAGTTGCTCGGCGCGAAGGTCGCCTGCTCGATCTGCGCGAAGTAGTTCTCCGGGTTGCGGTTGAGCTCCATCACGCCGACCTCGATCAGCGGGTAGTCGCCGTGCGGCCACACCTTCGTCAGGTCGAACGGGTTGAACCGGTACTCCGCGGCGTCGGCGTACGGCATGACCTGCACGCTGAGCGTCCAGCGCGGGAAGTCGCCGGCCTCGATGTGCTCGTGCAGGTCCCGGATGTGGTGGTCGGCGTCGGACCCTGCGAGCTGCGCAGCGACGTCGGCAGGCATGTTCTCGATGCCCTGCTGGGTCTTGAAGTGGTACTTGACCCAGAACCGCTCGCCGGCCGCGTTGATCCACTGGTAGGTGTGTGAGCCGAAGCCGTCCATGGTGCGCCACGTCGCCGGGATGCCGCGGTCGCCCATGAGCCACGTCACCTGGTGCGCCGACTCCGGCGACAGCGTCCAGAAGTCCCACTGCATGTCGTTGTCGCGCAGGTGCGAGCCCGGCAGACGCTTCTGCGAGTGGATGAAGTCGGGGAACTTGATGCCGTCCCGGATGAAGAAGACCGGGGTGTTGTTGCCCACCAGGTCGTAGTTGCCCTCGGACGTGTAGAACTTCAGCGCGAAGCCGCGCGGGTCGCGCCACGTGTCGGGGGAACCCTGCTCGCCGGCGACCGTCGAGAAGCGGGCGAGCATCTCGGTCGCCACGCCCGGCTGGAACACCGCGGCGCGCGTGTACGCCGACACGTCCTGCGTCACGGTGAAGGTGCCGAACGCGCCGCCGCCCTTGGCGTGCACGACGCGCTCCGGCACGCGCTCGCGGTTGAACTGCGCGAGCTTCTCGACCAGGTAGTGGTCGTGCAGCGCGATGGGGCCGTCGGCGCCGACGGACAGCGCGTGCGCGTCGGACGCGACGGGTGCACCGGAGTTGGTCGTGGTGGTGGGGACCTGGGTCAAGGCGTGTTCCTCTCGTCGACCGGGCGGACGGGCCCGGCGGGATCGTGGGCGCCGGCGTGGCCGGCGCGGGTGGTGTCAGCCGACGGTGCGGCAGGCGGGGCACAGGCCCCAGTACGTGACCTCGGCGGTCTCGACGGCGAAGCCCGCGGTCGAGCTCGGGGTCAGGCACGGCGCGTGCCCGACGGCGCAGTCGACGTCGTCCACCGCGCCGCACGCGCGGCACACGACGTGGTGGTGGTTGTCGCCCGTGCGCCGCTCGTAGCGGGCGGGGTGCCCGGCCGGCTCGATGCGGCGCAGCAGCCCGGCGTCGGACAGCGCGTGCAGCACGTCGTACACCGCCTGCACGGAGACGGTGGGCACGGCGGCGCGGACCCGCTGGAGCACGGCGTCGGCATCGAGGTGCGCGTGGCCCTCGAGCGCGTCGAGCACGGCGAGCCGGGGAGCGGTGACCCGCAGCCCGTGCTGCCGCAGCAGGTCGGTGTCCGTCATGGGGGTCATCTGAGCACGTTTTCTGGAATCATTCCAGTGTGGTGGTGCAGGCCGCACGATGATCTGCCGTACGTGCACGCCGCCCGCCGGGTCTGCTAGCCTGGGCTCGACTGATTCGCGCTGTCGCGCGCCCTCGTCCTGTCGCACGGCCCCCCGGGAGATGTCCCGGGTGCCCGTGCCGGAGTCGGGGGCACGCGGCGGAGCGGATGCACAAGTGGAGTCCCTCCCACCTGGCCCCGACCGCTCGGCTCGTCCGACGACAGGGAACCGGGTCACGGTCCGAAGGTCGACGGGTCCTCCCCGTCGGCCGGTCGACGGTCGTCTGACGACCGTGGACGTCGGACGAGGCCTCCCCCTGTGCCCAGGGCGGGGGCCTTCCTCGTTCCTGGGGGTCCACCACGACGAACCCGAGGAGCACCACATCAGCGAGCCCCGCATCAACGATCGGATCCGCGTCGCCGAGGTCCGACTCGTCGGACCCAACGGTGAGCAGGTCGGCATCGTGCGCCTGGAGGACGCTCTGCGTCTGGCCCAGGACGCGGACCTCGACCTGGTCGAGGTGGCCCCGACCGCTCGTCCTCCCGTGTGCAAGATCATGGACTTCGGCAAGTTCAAGTACGAAGCCGACATGAAGGCGCGTGAGGCCCGGCGCAACCAGGCCAACACGATCCTCAAGGAGATCCGTTTCCGGCTGAAGATCGACCCGCACGACTACGGCACGAAGAAGGGCCACGTCGAGCGGTTCCTCAAGGCCGGCGACAAGGTCAAGGTCATGATCATGTTCCGCGGCCGCGAGCAGTCGCGCCCGGAGATGGGCGTGCGCCTCCTGCAGCGTCTGGCAGCCGACGTCGCCGAGCTCGGCTTCATCGAGAGCATGCCGAAGCAGGACGGCCGCAACATGATCATGGTGCTCGGGCCGACCAAGAAGAAGGCCGAGCAGCGCAACGAGCAGCGTCGGGCCGCCTCGCAGAACGAGGACGGCACGACGTCGACCGACGAGTCCGAGGCGCCTGTCGAGCACATCCCGTGGCCCCCCGTGGCGCGCGAGCGCCGTCCCGAGCCCGTGCAGCCGGCCGAGACGCCGGCGGCGGACACGCCCGCCGAGCGCGTCCAGCCCTCGGCACCGGCCGCGTCGTCGGCACCGCGTCGCTCGGGTCCGCCCGCGCCGCGCTCGACGTCGTCCGCACCCCGCTCGACGTCCTCCGCACCGCGGTCCACGTCCGCACCGCGCCCGTCGTCGTCCGCGCCGCGGTCGTCGGCACCGGCCGCGCGTCCTGCCGCCTCGTCGGCGCCCGCCGCCCGTCCGGCCCCGTCGCCGGCCGCGGGTGCGTCGGCTCCGCGTCCCGCGGTGCCGCGTCCGACCTCGGCGCCGAACCCCGCAGCCCGTCCGGGTCCCCCGGCCGGGGGACCGCCCAAGCCTGCGCCGCGCCCCGGCCCGCGCAGCACGACGGACGGCGAGAAGTCCGACTGATCATCCGCACGGGCGCGCCCACCCCGCGCCCGGACGACCCACGAGTCGCACGACCGTGCGATGCGAACGACAAGGAGACACGGCAGCCATGCCGAAGAACAAGACGCACTCCGGTGCCAAGAAGCGGTTCCGGGTCACCGGCACCGGCAAGGTCATGCGCGAGCAGGCTGGCGGACGTCACCTCCTCGAGCACAAGTCGAGCCGCCGCACCCGCCGTATCGCCGGCGACGTCGTCGTCTCGCCCGCTGACACCCCCAAGATCAAGAAGCTGCTCGGTCGCTGACCTGATCGGCGCCGCACGGCGCCGACGGAGCGACGAGCCCCGGACTACGCAAGGAGCATCACGTGGCACGCGTGAAGCGGGCGGTCAACGCCCAGAAGAAGCGCCGGACGACCCTCGAGCGGGCGAGCGGCTACCGCGGGCAGCGCTCGCGCCTGTACCGCAAGGCCAAGGAGCAGGTCACCCACTCCCTGGTCTACGCCTACCGCGACCGCAAGGCGCGCAAGGGCGACTTCCGCAAGCTGTGGATCCAGCGGATCAACGCGGCGGCGCGCGAGAACGGCATGACGTACAACCGCCTCATCCAGGGCCTCAAGGCCGCGGGTGTCGAGGTGGACCGTCGCGTCCTGGCCGACATGGCCGTCAACGACGCCGCGGCGTTCGCCGCGCTCGTGCAGGTCGCCAAGGCGGCCCTGCCCGAGGACGTCAACGCGCCCCGCGCAGCAGCCTGACCTGACGCGTCACCTCCGAGCCGTTCGCGGCCCGGCAGGCGCTGTCGACGCCCCCGTCGTCCACGTGACGGCGGGGGCGTCGTCGTCCCCGCAGGACCGGGGATGATGGGGGAGTGCCCGACGACCTGCTGACGAACCCTCGCGCCGACCGCGTCAAGGCGGTGCGCGCCCTCGCGGGCCGCAGCGTCCGGCGGCGGTCCGGCACGTTCCTCGTCGAGGGGCCGCAGGCCGTGCGCGAGGCCGTGGCCCCCGGCGGTCCACGCGTGCACGACGTGTTCGTGACGCCCGACGCGGAGGCCCGGTACCCCGAGATCGTCGATGCCGCGCTGGCCGCGGGCGCGCGCGTGCGCACCGGCACGCCCGAGGTGCTCGACGCGATGAGCCCGGACGCGCAGGGCGTCGTCGCCGTCGTGGACGTGGTCCGCGCGCAGCTGGCGCCCGTCCTGGCGGAGCGTCCCCGGCTCGTCGCCGTGCTGGCGCACGTGCGGGACCCGGGCAACGCGGGCACCGTGCTGCGCGCGGCGGACGCGGCGGGCGCCGACGCGGTGGTCCTCACCGCGAGCAGCGTCGACGTGCACAACCCCAAGTGCGTCCGGGCGACCGCAGGGTCGCTCTTCCACCTGCCGGTGGTGACCGGGCCCGAGCTCGCCGAGGCGGTCGCCGCGCTGCGGGCGGCGGGTCTGCAGGTGCTCGCCGCCGCCGGCACCGGGACGCACGACCTCGACGACCTGCTCGACGTCGCGGGCGCGCCACCGGCGGGGGTGCCGGACCTGGCCGCCCCGACCGCCTGGGTGTTCGGCAACGAGGCGTGGGGTCTGCGGGACGAGGACCTGGCGCTGGCCGACGCCGCGGTCCGGGTGCCGCTACGGGGCCGGGCCGAGTCGCTGAACCTGGCCACTGCGGCGGCCGTCTGCCTGTACGCGTCGGGGCGCGCCCAGCGCTGAGGTGCCGGCACCTGGCACGCTGGTCCGATGCGACTGTTCGCCGCCGTCTGGCCCCCCGACGACGTCCTCGACCACCTCGACCTCGCGCTGGCCGTCGTGCGGCGCGGCTCCCCGTCCCAGGACGACGGCGTGCGCTGGTCCGCGCGTGAGACCTGGCACCTGACGGCCGCGTTCTACGGCGCGGTGCCCGACGGCGTGACCGAGGCGATCGGCGCGGGTCTGGCACGCGCCGCGGCGGAGGTCGAGCCGTTCGACCTGCAGCTGCGGGGCGCCGGGGTGTTCGCCCACCGCACCCTGTGGGTCGGGACCGGGGGCGACGTCGCCGCGATGGTCGCCCTCGCGGACGCGGCGCGCGAGGTCGGCCAGGAGCACGACGTGCGGCCGGACGCGCGCGTGCGGCACCGGCCGCACCTGACGGTGGGCCGCGCGCGACCTGCTGCGCGGCCACCACGCCGGGGCTCCCGCGCGACCGGCTCCGGCGGGCGCGCCGGAGGGCACGGACCGGGCCGCCCGCCCGGCACGGACAGGGCGGACCTGCTGCCCCCCGAGGTGTTCGAGCAGGCGCTCGCCGTGTACGAGGGGCCGACGTGGCGCGTGGACGCGCTCACGCTCGTCGACTCGCGGCCTGGCGAGGGCCGCGGCGGCGGGCCGCTGTACTCGACCGTCGCGACGTATCCGCTCGGGCGCTGAGGCGGTGCTGTGGCAGCATGGACGCATGCGCGCCCTGCTCGCCGTCACCGGCGGTGGTCACCGATTTCGCCGGCCCGTCCCGGGCCGCGCGGACCGCGCACGCGCACGCTGACCGGCGTGCCTGACACGTCACCGCACTGCGGGACGGTCCGACAGCCCCCGGACGGGCGCCACTAGACTCGCCAGTCGGCCGACGTGCGCCCCCGCGCTGTTCGTGGGGTACGACCCGGCCGTCGCCGAACCGCCCTGGAAGGTCCTGATGACCAGCGACACACCGCTGTCCCCGCTCGACGCCGACGGCGTCGCCGCGGCCGTCGACGCCGCGCTCGCGGCGGTCGCCGCCGCCGGCGACCTCGACGCCCTGAAGTCCGCACGGCTCGCGCACACCGGTGACGCCAGCCCGCTCGCGCTGGCCAACCGCGCGATCGGCGGCCTGCCCGGCCCCGACAAGGCCGTGGCCGGCAAGCTCGTCGGCCAGGCGCGCGGTCGCGTCAACGCGGCCGTCGCGGCCCGCACGACGCAGCTGGAGGCCGAGCGCGACGCGCGGGTGCTCGTCGAGGAGTCCGTCGACGTGACGGTGCCCGCCGAGCGGCTCCCGCTCGGGGCACGGCACCCGCTGTCCACGCTCTCGGAGCGCATCGCCGACGTGTTCGTCGCGATGGGTTGGGAGATCGCCGAGGGGCCCGAGCTCGAGGCCGAGTGGTTCAACTTCGACGCGCTGAACTTCGGCGTCGACCACCCGGCGCGGCAGATGCAGGACACGTTCTTCGTCGCCCCGCAGGACCCGCAGGTGCCGGACGACGCGTCGGGGCTCGTGCTGCGCACGCACACGTCGCCGGTGCAGGCGCGCACGCTGCTCGAGCGCGGCGTGCCGGTGTACATCGCGTGCCCGGGCAAGGTGTTCCGCACCGACGCGCTGGACGCGACCCACACACCGGTGTTCCACCAGGTCGAGGGGCTCGCGATCGACAAGGGCCTGACGATGGCGCACCTCAAGGGCACGCTGGACCACTTCGCGCGGTCGATGTTCGGTCCCGAGGCCCGCACGCGCCTGCGGCCGTCGTTCTTCCCCTTCACCGAGCCGTCGGCGGAGATGGACCTGTGGTTCCCGCAGAAGAAGGGCGGGCCCGGCTGGATCGAGTGGGGAGGGTGCGGCATGGTCAACCCCAACGTCCTGCGCGCCTGCGGCGTGGACCCCGACGTGTACTCCGGGTACGCGTTCGGCATGGGCCTCGAGCGCACGCTCATGCTCCGGCACGGCATCGCCGACATGCGTGACATGGTCGAGGGCGACGTGCGCTTCTCCGAGCAGTTCCGGACGGTGATCTGACATGCCTCGTGTCCCGCTGACGTGGCTCGCCGAGCACGTCGACGTCCCCACCGACCTCACGGCGGAGCAGCTGGCCGCCGACCTCGTGCGCGTCGGGCTCGAGGAGGAGGCGATCCACACCTCCGGAGTCACCGGCCCGCTCGTCGTGGGGCAGGTCGTCGAGCTGACGCCCGAGCCGCAGAAGAACGGCAAGACCATCAACTGGTGCCGCGTCGACGTCGGCGGGCACAACGACCTCGACGACGCGGGGGACCCGACGGTCCCGCGCGGCATCGTGTGCGGCGCGCACAACTTCGGGGTCGGCGACCGGGTCGTCGTCGCGCTGCCCGGCGCGGTCCTGCCCGGGCCGTTCCCGATCGCGGCGCGCAAGACCTACGGCCACGTGTCGGACGGCATGATCTGCTCGGCCCGCGAGCTGGGCCTGGGCGAGGACCACGCGGGCATCATCGTGCTGTCGCGGCTCGGGTACGGCGAGGACGTCACGGAACCGGGGACGGACGCGCTGCGGCTGCTGGGGCTGGCCGACGAGGTCCTCGAGATCAACGTCACCCCGGACCGCGGGTACTGCTTCTCCATGCGCGGCGTCGCCCGGGAGTACGCGCACTCGACCGGGGCGCGCTTCACGGACGCGGGTCTCGCGACGGACGACGTGCTGCGTGAGCGGCCCGCCGGGTTCGGCGTCGAGGTCGACGACGACGAGGGCATCCACGGGGTGCCCGGCTGCGACAGGTTCGTCGCGCAGGTCGTGCGTGGCGTGCGGGCGTCCGGGCCGTCGCCGGCGTGGATGCAGCGGCGGCTCACGCAGGCGGGGATGCGTCCGATCAGCCTCGCGGTGGACGTGACGAACTACGTCATGCTCGACCTCGGGCAGCCGATGCACGCCTACGACCTGGGCACGCTGACCGCGCCCGTCGTCGTGCGGCGGGCACGAGCGGGGGAGCGCGTCACGACGCTCGACGACGTCGAGCGCACGCTGGACCCGCAGGACCTGCTGATCACGGACTCCACCGGCGGGCGCGGAGCCCGCGTGCTGGGGATCGCGGGCGTCATGGGCGGGGCCGACTCCGAGGTCGGTGCCGCGACCACGGACCTGCTGCTCGAGGCTGCGCACTTCGACCCGGTGACGGTCGCGCGCTCGTCGCGGCGCCACCGGCTGACGTCCGAGGCGTCCAAGCGGTTCGAGCGGGGAGTGGACCCCCGGCTGCCGCGGGTCGCCGTCGCGCGGGCGGCAGCGCTGCTCGTCGAGCACGGCGGCGGGACGGTCGACGACGCGCTCACGGACGTCGACACCACGGTGGCGCCGCCTCCGGTGGCGTTCGACCCCGCGCAGGCGGCCCGTCTCGTGGGTGTGCCGTACACGGACGACGAGGTGCGCGCGACTCTCACCGAGATCGGCTGCGAGGTCGACGACGCGGACGCCACGTGGCAGGTGCGCGTGCCGACGTGGCGCCCGGACCTCACGGCGGGCGTCGACCTCGTGGAGGAGGTCGCGCGGCTGCGGGGCTACGACGCGATCCCCTCGATCGTGCCGCCCGCACCGTCGGGCCGCGGCCTGACGCGCGGGCAGCGGGTCCGACGGGCGGTCGCGGACACGCTGGCCGGCGGCGGCCTCGTCGAGGTGCTGAGCTACCCGTTCGTCGGCACCGACCAGCTCGACGCGCTCGGCCTGCCGGCGGACGACGAGCGTCGCCGCGCCGTCCGTCTGGTCAACCCCCTGACCGACGGGCAGCCGCTGATGCGGACGGACCTGCTCGTCACGCTGCTCGACACCGCACGGCGCAACGTCGCACGCGGGAACGCCGACGTCGGGCTGTTCGAGATGGGCCTGGTCACGCGGCCGGACGCGGGAGCGGCGCCCGCGCCGCGCCTGCCCGGGGGGGTGCGCCCGAGCGACGACCAGCTCGCCGCGCTCGCCGCGGCCGTCCCGGCGCAGCCGTTGCACGTCGCGGCTGTGCTGACGGGTCTCGCCGAGCCGGCCGGCCCGGGGCGTGCGGGGCGTCGTGCGGACGTCGAGGACGTCCTGGCGCACGTGCGTCGTGTCGCGCAGGTGGTCGGCGTCGACGTGACGTCGACGGCGGACCCGGAGCGGGCACCGTTCCACCCCGGCCGGTGCGCGCGCCTGACGGTGCCCTCGGGCGTCGTCGTGGGCCACGCGGGCGAGCTGCACCCGAAGGTCGTCGCCGCCCTGGACCTGCCGGCCCGCGCGGTCGCCTTCGAGCTGGACCTCACGGCCCTGCTCGCGGCGGCCGGTGACGAGCCGGTGACGGCCGTGCCGGTCTCGACGTTCCCGGTCGCCAAGGAGGACGTCGCCCTGGTCGTCGCCGCCGACGTGCCCGCCGCGGACGTCCTCGCGGCGGTCCGCGCGGGCGCTGCGGGGAGCCCCGCGGGCGACGTGCTGGAGGACGTGCACCTGTTCGACGTGTACACCGGCGACCAGGTCGGACCGGGGCGCAAGTCGCTCGCGTTCGCGCTGCGGCTGCGCGCGGCCGACCGGACGCTGACGGCCGCCGACGCGGCAGCGGTGCGCGACGCGGTCGTCGCCGAGGCGCACGCCCGGGTGGGTGCCACGCTGCGCGCGTGACCACCGCCGTCGACGCGGGCCCGGGAGCTCTCCCGCGGCCCGCGTCGTGCTGTCGGGGCGCCCGGGCGCCGGAGCCGATCCGGACGAAACCGGGCGAACCGGTACGTCGTCGGACGAGTTCACCAGATAGTTACTGTCGGGTAGTTGCGGCGTATCGGGTGAACCACGCATGGTGAGGACGTCCGTCCAGGTGGCGGGCGACTGCTCGCGCGCCGGGGCGTCCGCACCCCTCCGCCGCGCCTGACGGAGGGGACCCCCGTGCACGCACGACGACGAACGGCCACCGGAGCGCTCACGGCGCTCGCCCTGCTCCTGACCGGCGGTGTCGCCACCGCCGGTGCGGCCCACGGGGTGGTGTCCGTCGACGCGCCGCTGCTCCTCGACGAGGTGTACGGCGGGGGAGGCAACTCCGGCGCACCGTTCGACCGCGACTTCGTCGAGCTGGTCAACCCGGGTGAAGCGACGCTCGACCTCGCCGGCTACTCGCTGCAGTACGCGTCGGTCGCGGGCGGCTCGTGGCAGGTGACGCCGCTGTCGGGCAGCGTGCCGGCCGGGTCGACGTTCGTCGTCGGGCAGGCGTTCGGCAGCAACACGGCCGCGCCGGACGTCCCGGTCGACCTCGAGGGCACCGGCGTGCCGATGAGCGGCACGAACGGGAAGGTCGCGCTGGTGGCGGGCGTCACGCCGCTCACCTGCAGCACCGGGTGCGCGGACGTCGACGCCGTCGTCGACCTCGTGGGATGGGGGCCCAACGCGTCGTCGTGGGCGGGCACGGGCCCGGCTCCCGCGACGACGAACGCGACGTCCGTCGCGCGCGACGCCGCGCACACGCACACCGCCGACAACGCGGCCGACTTCACGGCCGGCGTGCCCACGCCGACGCCCGCGGGGACGGACCCGCAGGAGCCCGGCGACCCGCAGACGGCGACGATCGCCGACGTCCAGGGCGCGGGTGACGCGTCGCCGCTGATCGGCCTCACGGTCACCACGTCCGGGATCGTCACGGCGGCGTACCCGACGGGCGGCCTGAACGGCTACGTCCTGCAGACCCCGGGCACCGGAGGCGGTGACACCGCGTCGCGCATCGCGTCGGACGCCGTCTTCGTGTACTCGCCCGCGACGGTGGGGCAGGTCGCGGTGGGTCAGCACCTGCGCGTCACCGGGCAGGTCGCGGAGTTCAACGGCCTGACGCAGGTCACGGTCGCTGCGGCCCAGCACGTCGAGGTGCTGCCCGCCGCGGACGCACCGACGCCCGTCACCGGTGCGTGGCCGGCCGCTGCGGCGGCCCGCGAGGCGCTCGAGTCGATGCTCCTGCTGCCGACCGGCGACCTGACGGTCACGAACACCTACAGCACGAACCAGTACGGCGAGGTGGGCCTGGCGACGGGGACGACGCCGCTGCTGCAGCCGACCGAGGTCGGACGTCCGGGCTCGCCGGAGGCCGCCGCGGCCGCGGCCGACAACGCCGCCCGCGGCGTCGTCCTGGACGACGGCGCGTCGACCAACTTCCTGGGGAGCGGCAACGGCGGCCTGACGCCGCCGTACGTCTCCCTGCAGAACCCGGTGCGCGTCGGTGCCGCCGTGCAGGTCACCGACCCCCTGGTCGTCGACTACCGCAACAGCACCTGGAAGCTGAACCCCACGGCGCCCGTCGTCGCGGGCGGGCCCGCGCCGGTCACGTTCGAGGACGACCGGCCCGCGGCACCGGACGCCGTCGGTGGCGACCTGTCCGTCGCCTCGTTCAACGTCCTCAACTACTTCACCACGCTCGGTGACACCACCGCGTCGTGCGTCGCTTACCAGGACCCCACGGGCGAGCCCGTGACGGTCCGCGAGGGCTGCGACCAGCGCGGGGCGTGGGACGCGCAGGACCTCGAGCGGCAGCAGACCAAGATCGTCGCGGCCATCGCCGCGCTCGACGCCGACGTCGTCGGCCTCATGGAGATCGAGAACTCGGCCCGCGTCGACGGGGTCGCGGACGAGGCGGTCGCCACCCTGGTCGACGCGCTCAACGCGCACGCCGGGTCCGAGCAGTGGGCCTACGTGCCCTCGTCGAGCGAGCTGCCGCCCGCGGCCGAGCAGGACGTCATCACGAACGCACTGATCTACCGGCCCGCCGCCGTGACCCGCGTCGGGGCGTCGCGCGCGCTGGGCGACCAGAGCGGCGACGACCAGGCCTTCGGGAACGCCCGCGAGCCGATCGGGCAGGTCTTCGCGCCGGTCGGCGGCGGGGAGCCGTTCCTGGTCGTCGTCAACCACTTCAAGTCGAAGGGCTCGCCGGGCCCGTGGCCGGGCGACGCGGACGCGGGCGACGGCCAGGGTGCGTCGAACGAGTCGCGCGTGCGGCAGGCGACGGCGCTGCGCGACTGGGTGCGCGACGTGCAGGGCGACGCCGAGGCGGTCGCGCTGGTCGGTGACTTCAACGCGTACACGCGTGAGGACCCCCTGCAGGTGCTGTACGACGCGGGCTACGTCGACGCCGTCGCGGCGCTCGCACCGGGCCAGTACAGCTACTCGTTCGGCGGGCTGTCGGGCTCGCTGGACCACGTGCTCCTCAACGAGGTCGCCGCCGCCCGTGCCACCGGCGCGGACGTCTGGGAGATCAACGCCCCGGAGTCGGTGGCCCTGGAGTACAGCCGCTTCGGCTACCACGGCACGACGTTCTGGGCGCCGGACCCGTACCGGTCCTCGGACCACGACCCGGTCGTGGTGGGGCTGACGGCGGGTGACGCGAACGACGGTCCGGTCGACCTGACGTTCCTCAACATCAACGACTTCCACGGCCGCATCGACGCGAACACCGTGAAGCTCGCGGGGACGGTCGAGCAGCAGCGTGCGGCAGCGGACGGGCCCGTGGCGCTCCTCTCGGCGGGGGACAACATCGGTGCGTCGTTGTTCGCCTCCGCCGTGCAGGACGACCAGCCGACGATCGACGTGCTCAACGCCCTGGGGCTCGCGGCGTCCGCCGTCGGCAACCACGAGTTCGACACGGGGTACGACGACCTGGTCGAGCGCGTGATCGCGGACGGGCGGAACGCGACGTTCCCGTACCTGGGGGCGAACGTGTACCTCGACGGCACCACGACCCCCGCGCTCGACGAGTACGCGCTCCTCGAGATGGGTGGGGTGACGGTCGGCGTGATCGGCGCCGTCACGCAGGAGACGCCCACGCTCGTGCGGCCCGACGGGATCGCGGCGCTCGACTTCGGCGACCCCGTCGAGGCCGTCAACCGCGTCGCGGCGGCGCTCACCGACGGGGACGAGGCCAACGGCGAGGCCGACGTGATCGTGGCCGAGTACCACGACGGCGCGGGCGCGGGCACGCCCGACGGCGCGACCCTGGAGGAGGAGCTCGCCGCGGGCGGCGCGTTCGCGGACATCGTCACCGGGACGTCGGCCGCGGTGGACGTGCTGTTCACGGGCCACACGCACAAGCAGTACGCCTGGTACGGGCCCGTCGGGGACGGCGGAGCCACGCGTCCGGTCGTGCAGACCGGCTCGTACGGCGAGTTCCTCGGCAAGGTCGTGCTGACGTACGACCCGGCGACCGACGCGGTCACGGCAGCTCTCGCGGAGAACGTGCCCCGCACGACGACGCCCGACGCCGAGCTCGTCGCGGCGTACCCGCGGGTGGCCGCCGTCGCGGCGATCGTGGCCGACGCGCTCGCGTTCGCGAACGAGGTGGGATCCCAGCCCGTCGGGTCCGTCACGGCGGACGTCACGACCGCGTTCAGCGGCGGCTCGTACGTCGACGGCGTGTACGTCGGGTCCGCACCGGGCACGACGACCGGCCGCGACGACCGCAGCCGCGAGTCCACGCTCGGGTCGCTCGTGGCCGACGCGCTGCTCGATTCGCTGTCCGCGCCCGAGCGCGGTGGTGCGCAGATCGGCGTCGTCAACCCCGGCGGGATGCGCGCCGAGCTGCTGCACGCACCCGACGGCACCATCACCTACGCCGAGGCGAACGCCGTGCTGCCGTTCGTCAACAACCTCTGGACGACCACGCTCACGGGTGCCCAGGTGGTGACCATGCTGGAGCAGCAGTGGCAGACCGACGAGGACGGGGAGGTCCCGAGCCGGCCGTACCTGCAGCTCGGGCTCTCGGACAACGTGGCGTACACGTACGACGCCTCGCGCGAGATGGGCGACCGGATCACGTCGGTCACGATCGACGGCGAGCCCATCGACCTCGACGCGCCGTACCGCATCGGCACGTTCTCGTTCCTCGCGCAGGGCGGGGACAACTTCCGCGTCTTCACGCAGGGGACGCAGACGGCCGACTCGGGCCTCGTCGACCGTGACGCGTGGATCGCGTACCTGCACGCGAACCCGGGCATCGCGCCGGACTTCGCGGAGCGGGCCGTCGCCGTCCCGGCGCTCGCGGACGCCGTGGCGCCGGGCGGGCAGCTGACGTTCACGGTCGGGGGGATCAACCTCACGAGCCTGGGCGCACCGCAGAACACGGCGGTCGAGGTGCGGCTCGGTGACGACGTGCTGGGCACCTTTCCCCTCGTGCAGGGCGACGGACCGGACGCCGCGGCCGAGGTCACCGTCACGGTGCCCGCCGGCCTCGCGCCCGGTGCCCACGCCCTGACGGTCGTCGCGGCACCCAGCGGGACCATTGCGACGGTGCCGTTCACCGTCGAGGAGGCGTCGACCGGGTCGTCGACGACGCTGACCGCCTCGCCCACGACGCAGGTCTTCGGGACGCGGGGGACGCGGGTCCGGCTGTCCGCGTCGGTCGAGTCGGAGGCGCCGGTCACGGGCAGCGTGCAGTTCGTCGCCGGCGAGGAGGTGCTGGGCACGTCGACGCTCCGTGACGGCCGCGCGGTGCTGACGCTGCCGGGGGACACGCCCGTCGGCTCGTACGAGGTCGTCGCGAGGTACGCCGGGACCGACGCGGTCGCCGGTTCGCAGTCCGCGCCGGTCACCGTCACGGTGACGCGGGCGACGAGCAGCACGTCGCTGGACGTCCTGCAGTCGCCGCTGCCGCGGCTGCTCCCGTCGGTCTGGGTGGCGACCGTCGGGCTCGACACCGCACGTCTCCCGCAGGGGCGGGTGGAGCTGCGCGAGGGTGACCGCGTGGTCGCCCGTGCGGACGTCGTCCTGGGCGTCGCGATCGGGACCGTGCCGCGGACCATCGGGTCCGGGACGCACCGGCTGACGGCGGTCTTCGTCCCGGACGCGCCGGACGAGGTCGCGGGCAGCGTGAGCCGGACGGTCTCGGTGCGCGGCTGACGCGGCCGACGCGGGCCCGGCCGGAGCGATCCGGCCGGGCCCGCGTCACGCCAGGGGCGCTCAGGCCGGGGCGGGCTCGCGCAGCAGCCCCAGCAGGCGGTCGCCCACGCGCGCCGTCTCCTGCAGGTACGGGGTGTCGGAGAGCACGAAGTGCGTGACGCCCAGGTCGCGGTAGCGGCGCAGCGCGTCGGCGACGTCCTCGGCCGACCCGACGAGCCAGGTCGTCCCGGCACCGCCGCCGCCGTACCGGCCCGGTGCGGTGTACAGGCAGGTGTCCAGGACGTCACCGCGTGCGGCCAGGTCGAGGAGCCGCTGCTGCCCGACCGCGCGACGCCGCAGCGGGTCGGGTCGCGTGCCGGCGTCCCGGGCCATGCGCGCGACCTTCGCCTCGGCGTCGTGCCACGCCTCGTCGGCCGTGTCGCGCACGACCGTCGTGATGCGCAGACCGAACTCCAGGGGCGCGTGCCGGCGCTCGACGTCCTCGCTCAGGGTGCGCAACCGCGCGATGCGTTCCGCGACACCGTCGAGCGGCTCCCCCCAGAACAGCTGGACGTCGGCCTCGGCGGCGGCGACGCGCTCGGCGGCGGGTGATGCGCCGCCGAAGTACAGCCGGGGGTGCGCCCGGTCGTCCGTGGCGACCGGGCGTGGGGCGAGGGTGGAGTCGTCGACGCGGTAGTGCTCGCCGTGGAAGGTCACGTGCTCCTGCGTCCACAGGCGCCGGACGAGGGCGAGGAACTCCTGCGTGCGTCCGTACCGCTGCGCCTGGTCGCCCGCGGTGTCGCCGTACTGCGCGACCCCGTCGTGCCCGCTGACGATGTTCACCAGCAGCCGGCCCTCCGACAGCCGGTCCAGCGTCGCGGCGGCGCTCGCGAAGTGCGCGGGCTGCCAGTACCCGGGCCGGATCGCGACGAGCGGCTGGAAGGTCGTCGTGCGTGCCGCCAGCGCGGTGGCCACCGTGAACGTGTCGGGACGGCCCCAGCCGGTACCGATGAGCGCACCCTCCCAGCCGTGGGCCTCCGCGGCGAGCGCGAGGTCGGTCGACAGGTCGAGGGAGCCCCAGCCGTCGGTCGTCTCGTCACCGCGGTGGCCCGGCTCGACGGTGTTGGGGATGTACCAGAGGAAGTGCGAGCTCATGCGGGCTCCCGGGGTGCGCGGTGACGTGTCCCGGGAGAGATAAGCAGACGATGATGGTCGGGTTAAGATCGTGCCCACGTTCCGGTCACCCGGTGGCCGACGCGCTGCCACCATGAGCGCCATGACCGAGGACGGCACGCGGGCGATCACGGTGACACCACAGCTCGTGCGCGACATGACCCGCGACGTGGCGACGCTCCTGCTGCGCACCTGGCAGACGTTGGCGCTCTGGGGTGCGCTGGGGCTTGCGATCGTGGTCGCGACGCGCCCGACGGACGCCTTCGGCGCCGTCGTGGTGTGCGTCGCGGTCCCGGCGGTCGCGCTCGCGACGATCCTGGGGACCCGGCGTTCCGTTCGCCGCGCGCTCTCCGTCGCGTTCGCCCCCGGGGCGACCGTCGAGGCACGGGTGGAGCCGGACGCGCTCTGCACGAGCGGCGTGCTCGGCTCGTCGCAGACGTCGCTGACCGCCTACCGGGAGCTGCGCGTGCGCGGCTCCGCCGCGGTGCTGCGGCTGCGCGGCTCGAGGGCGTTCGTCGTGCTGCCGAGCTCGCTCTTCACGGATGAGGACCTCGCTGTACTGAGGGAGGGCGTCACCCGCGGCTGAGGGGCGGGTCCGGCGTCGGCCGGTACCCGCCCCCCGTCCTGTCAGACGTAGTCGTGGTACGCGGGCAGGTCGAGCACGCCGTTGCCGGACAGGCCGACGAGGATCGTCTCGTCCGTCGTCGCCGCCCGCGCGTACGCCAGGGCGCCGGCAAGGGCGTGCGTCGACTCCGGCGCCGGGATGATGCCCTCGGCACGCGCGAACTCGATGCCGGCCGCGAAGGCGGCGTCCTGGTCCACCGCGACGGCGTCCATGAGCCCCAGCGCGTACGCGTGCGACACCATCGGCGCCATGCCGTGGTACCGCAGCCCACCCGCGTGGATGGGCGGCGGTACGAAGTCCTTGCCCAGCGTGTGCATCTTCAGCAGGGGCGTGAGGCCCGCGACGTCACCGAAGTCGTACCGGTACTCGCCCTGGGTCAACGACGGGCAGGCCGCGGGCTCGCACGCCACGACGCGCGTCGTGGCCCCGTCGCGCAGGTTGCGTCCGAGGAACGGGAAGCTCAGCCCGGCAAGGTTGGACCCCCCGCCCGCGCACCCGAACACGACGTCCGCGGTCTCGCCCAGCTCGTCGAGCTGCGCGAGCGCCTCCTGCCCGATGACGCTCTGGTGCAGGAGCACGTGGTTGAGCACCGACCCCAGCGCGTAGTGCGCCTTCGGGTCGTTCGCCGCGACCTCGACCGCCTCGCTGATCGCCATGCCCAGCGACCCCGTGGTGTGCGGGTCCGCGGCGAGCATCGCGCGGCCGGCCGCCGTGAGGTCCGAGGGGGACGGGTGGCACGTCGCGCCGTACGTCTCCATCTGCATGCGCCGGTAGGGCTTGCCGTCGTAGGACGCGCGCACCTGCCACACCTCGCACCCCAGGCCCAGCAGCGCGCAGGCCATCGAGAGCGACGCGCCCCACTGGCCCGCGCCCGTCTCCGTCGTGAGGCGCGTGGTGCCCTCGATCGCGTTGTAGTACGCCTGCGCGACCGCCGTGTTCGGCTTGTGCGAGCCGGCGGGCGAGCCGCCCTCGTACTTGTAGTAGATCTTCGCCGGCGTCCCCAGCGCGCGCTCGAGGCGTCGCGCCCGCAGCAGCGGAGCGGGCCGCCACAGCGCGTAGATCTCGCGGACCGTCTGTGGGATCTCGATCCACCTCTCGGTCGAGACCTCCTGCGCGATGAGCGCCATGGGGAACAGCGGCGCGAGGTCGTCCGGCGTCAGCGGCTCGCGGGTGCCCGGGTGCAGCGCCGGCGGGCAGGGCTCGGGCAGGTCGGCCGCGAGGTTGTACCAGTGGGTCGGCACGGCGGACGGCACCACGGTGCCGACCGGGTCGGTCAGCGGTGCGGGTCGGGTCGTGTCGGGAGAGGTGGTCATCTCGCCTCGCAGGTTCGGGCGCAGGGGCGCGCGGGATCGGTGCGCAGGGCCGCCGCGCTGCCCCCTCCGTCGGCGACCAGCACCGTGAGCGTAGCGGTGGGGTGCGGTCGCGATGTCCGGACGTGTGCGGGCGACCCCGTCGTGTCCGGGTGCCGAGACCGACCCTCGGCGTGATCACCCGGACGGTCTAGGGTCGGCGACGAGACACGGGGTGCCCCGCACCGAGCAGGGCTGAGATCACACCCGTCGAACCTGATCTCGTTCGTACGAGCGAAGGGAATGTCCATGACGACGTCTGCCCTGGCCCCCGAGGGCGCCGGCGCCAGCCGCGTGCGCGTCCTGTCGATCGCAGGCACCGACCCGACCGGCGGTGCCGGCATCCACGCCGATCTCAAGTCCTTCGCCGCGCACGGCGCGTACGGCATGGCGGTCGTCACCGCGCTCGTCGCGCAGAACACGCACGGTGTGCGCGCCGTGCACGTTCCCGACGTCGCGTTCCTGCGGGCGCAGCTCGACGCGGTCAGCGACGACGTCACCGTGGACGCCGTGAAGATCGGCATGCTCGGCACGCGCGCCGTGGCCGACGAGGTCGGCGCGTGGCTGGGCCGCACGCAGCCCCCGGTCGTCGTGCTCGACCCGGTCATGGTCGCCACGAGCGGGGACCGGCTGCTCGACACCGACGCCGAGGAGGCGGTGCGGCGGCTGGTGACGCACGCCCACCTCGTGACACCGAACCTGCCGGAGCTGGGGGTGCTGCTCGGCGAGCCGAGGGCCACCACGTGGCCCGACGCGGTCCGGCAGGCCCGGCGCCTCGCGCGGTCGTCGGGGGTCACGGTGCTGCTCAAGGGCGGCCACCTCGACGGCGACGTGAGCCCCGACGCGGTCGTGGACGCGAGCACCGTGACCGAGCTCGACGCCCTGCGCGTCGCCACGACGAGCACGCACGGCACCGGGTGCTCGCTGTCGGCGGCCGTCGCGGCGCTGCGCCCTCGGCGCCCGGACTGGGTGACGGCCGTGCGCGAGGCCAAGCGGTGGCTCACGGGAGCGATCGCTGCGGGGGAGGCGCTCGTGGTGGGGTCGGGCCGCGGCCCGGTCGACCACCTGCACCACGCACCCACGCTGGGCGCCCGGCCGTTCGGCGCCGACGCGTGGGAGCGCGCGGCCGACCTGCGCGCCGCGTGCGACGACCTGCCGTTCGTCCGCGGACTGGCCGACGGCACGCTGCCGGTCGAGCGGTTCGAGCAGTACCTGCACCAGGACGCGCTCTACCTCGCGCAGTACTCCCGCGTCCTGGCCCGTGCGAGCCAGCTCGCGCCGGACGCCGACGCGCAGGTGTTCTGGGCGCAGGGTGCCGCCCGGTGCCTCGAGGTGGAGAGGCGCCTGCACGAGGAGCGGCTCGCCGGCACCGGGTGGGCGGGCCCCGCGGGGCGGACCACCACCGGGTACGTCGACCACCTGCTCGGCGTCGCCCTCACCGGGTCCTACGCCGAGGTGGTCGCGGCGGTGCTGCCCTGCTACGTCATGTACGCGGACATCGGCGCACGGATCCTCGCGCGGGCCGGTGACCTGGCCGGGCACCCGTACGGCGACTGGGTCGCGACCTACGGCGACCCCGCCTTCGCGCAGGCCGCGGCCCGGGCCACCGAGCTGGCCGACGCAGCCGCACGCGAGGTGGGTGCCGCGACGCGGGCGCGCATGCTGGCGGCGTACCTGACGTCGTGCGCGCACGAGGTCGCGTTCTTCGACCAGGTCCGCGCGGCGGAGCCCGTGGTGGCAGGGCCCGTGGTGGCAGGGTGAGCCGATGACCCTCGCGCACGTGCGTGCCGTCGTGCTGGACGTCGGGGAGACGCTCGTCGACGAGACCCGCGCGTGGACACGGGCGGCGCAGGAGGTCGGCGTGACGCCGTTCGCCCTCATGGGGGTCCTGGGCGTGCTCGCCGAGCGGGGTGAGCCGGTCGCGCGCGTCTGGGACGTGCTCGGCGTCGAGCCGCCGGCGTCACGGCCGACGATCGGCCCGGACGACCTGTACCCGGACGCGTTGCCGACCCTGACGTCGCTGCGGTCGGCAGGGTTCGTCGTCGCGGTCGCGGGCAACCAGCCCACGGGCGCCGAGGAGCAGCTGCGCGCCGCCGGCGTCGACCTCGAGCTCGTCGCGTCGTCGGCGCGGTGGGGCGTCGCCAAGCCTGCCCCCGAGTTCTTCGCGCGCATCCTCGGCGAGCTCCGGCTCCCGCCGGAGCACGTGCTGTACGTCGGCGACCGGCTCGACAACGACGTGCTCCCGGCACGCGCCGCGGGCATGCGGACGGCGTTCCTGCGCCGCGGCCCGTGGGGCTACCTCCACGCGTCGCGTGCGCAGGTCGCGCTCGCGGACGTGCGCATCGAGTCGCTGACCGAGCTCACGGGCGTCCTCCTGGCGGCGCGCCGCTGAGCGTCCGGCAGGTCCCGGCGGCGCGCGTCGGTGGTGCAGGAGGTGCCGGGCGGCGGTGCGGCCCTCAGGGCGCCGGGGCGGACGGCCCGAGGAGGTCGCGCAGCTCGACCAGCGGCCTGGCGTCGGCAGGCTCTGCCGACGCCCAGCCGACGGCGCCGAGGTGCTCCTCGACGACCCGCTCGCCCAGGACGGCGTCGAGCAGGAGGAACGTGATCTGGCCGCGCGCCTCGTCGGGGAGGTCCGCGAACGCCGGGTGCCAGGCCACGACGTCGGTCAGGTCGCCGGCAGGCGTGGTCGCGACGACGACGTCCCCGACGTCGAGGCGCGTGCCACCGAGGTCGAGGCTCATGCCGGCGGGGTCCTCGACCGGCCGACGCCACGTGTCGTACTCGAACGACGCGTCCGCGGCTGGTGCCGCCTCGAGCCAGCGGTCCGCGGTCTCCCGCAGGTCGGGGTCGCCTGCGGCCGTCACGACGAGGACGTGACGGGACGCGCGCCCGGCGCCCGTCTCGAACTGCAGCCCGGGGTGGACGGCGTCGAGGCGCGGCGCGATCTCCTGCGCCAGCCGGGACGGGTCGGCGCGGTCGTCGAAGACCTCCGCCGCCGCGGCGCGCCCCGACGCCACCCACCACTGCCAGAACGCCGCGATGGCCTCGTCCTGACGGCGGCGGACGGTCGCGGGGTCGGCGTCGCGTCGTCGGAAGAAGCCCATGTGCGGGAGGCTAGCGGTCAGCAGCCCTCGTCGCTGCAGGTGTCACCGGTCGGTGCTGCCGCGAGCGGGTTGGCCTCGCGCCACCCGGCGTCGAGCAGCTGCGCGAACACCTCGGCCGGCTGGGCCCCGGACACGGCGTACTTCCGGTCGACCACGAAGAACGGCACGCCGGTGACGCCGAGCGCGCGGGCGGTCGCGAGGTCCTCACGGACGGCGTCGGTCGCGTCGCCGCCGGCGAGGGCCGCCGTGACACGTGCGTCGTCCCAGCCGTGCGTCGCGAACCCTGCCTGCGCGGCGATCGAGACGAGTGCGCCGTCCGCACCCAGGTCGACGCCCTGCTCGAAGTGCGCCGCGAACAGCGCCTCCATGGTGGCCTCGACGAGCGCTGCGCCCCCGGCCTCCCGGGCGAGGTGCAGCAGTCGGTGGGCGTCGAACGTGTTGAAGGCGAGCGTCTGCGCGAAGTCGTAGCGCAGGCCCTCGCCGGCGCCCACGGAGGTGACGTGCGCGAACATCTGCTCGACCTGCTCGCGGGGCAGGTTCTTCATCGCGGCCAGCGCGTCGATCTCGGGCCGCCCCGGCCCGGCGGGGGTCCCGGGGGAGAGCTGGTAGGACCGCCAGTGCACGTCCACGTGGTCGCGGTGCGCGAACTCGCGCAGCGCGGAGGCGAACCGGCGCTTGCCGATCCAGCACCAGGGGCACGCGACGTCGGACCAGACCTCGACGGTCACGGTGCGGGGCGGGGCGGCGAAGACGGGGGTGTCGAGACTCACGGGAGCAGCAGGACCTTTCCGGTGGTGGCGCGCCCTTCCAGGGCGCGGTGGGCGTCGGCCGCGTCGGCCAGGGGGAACGTGGCGCCGACGCGGACGTCGAGCGCGCCCGCGGCGGCCGCGTCGAAGAGCTCGGTCGCCCGCCACAGCAGCTCGTCGCGCGTGGCGGTGTAGTCGCCGAGGGTGGGGCGTGTCACGTACAGGGAGCCCTCGGCGTTGAGGCGCTGCAGGTCGACCGGCGGCACCTGCCCGGACGACGCGCCGAACAGCACGAGGGTCCCGCGCCGGGCGAGCGAGGCCAGCGACGCGTCGAACGTGTCCTTGCCGACCCCGTCGTAGACGACGTCGACGCCGCGCCCGCCGGTGAGCTCCCGCACGAGGGCGGGCAGCTCGGTGGCGAGGTCGGACAGCTCGCGGTAGCGGATGACGTCGGTGGCGCCGGCCGCGCGGGCGAGCTGCTCCTTCTCGGGCGAGCCCACGGTCGCGATCACGCGCGCCCCCCGGGCTGTCGCGAGCTGGGTGACGAGCAGGCCGACGCCGCCCGCGCCCGCGTGCAGGAGCACGTCGTGCCCGGCGGCGACGGGGAACGTCGAGGCGACGAGGTAGTGCGCCGTCATGCCCTGCATCGGCAGGGCGGCGGCGGTCGCGTCGGCCACGCCTGCCGGGACGGGCAGCGCGTCCGTCTCCTTCACCGTGACGAGCTCGGCGTAGGAGCCGGGTGCCGACGCCCACGCGACGCGGTCACCGGAGGCGAACGTCGTCACGTCCGACCCGACCGCGACGACCTCGCCCGCGCCCTCGGATCCCACCACGTGCGGGAACGGCATACGGTAGACACCGCCGCGTCGGTAGGTGTCGATGAAGTTGACGCCCGCCGCCGCGACGCGCACGAGCACCTCGTCGGCCTGCGGCTCGGGGTCGGGGACGTCGGTGACCTGCAGGACCTCGGGGCCACCGGCCCGGGTCGCGATGACGGCACGCATGTCTGCCGCAACCCTGCCGCCGGGCGGTGCTGTTCCCGTTTCTCCTTGGTATTTGTCTGCACTCGACTGTATGTTCATGCACATGACGTTCACGGTGGCGGTGGCCGGAGCCAGTGGATACGCCGGCGGGGAGATCCTGCGGCTGCTGCTCGACCACCCGGAAGCCCGCATCGGCACGCTCACGGCGCACTCCAACGCGGGCACGCCGCTCGGCGTGCACCACCCGCACCTGCGCGACCTCGCCGACCGCGTCCTGGAGCCCACGACCGCGCAGGCGCTCGCGGGCCACGACGTGGTGGTCCTCGCGCTCCCGCACGGTGCCAGCGGCCAGGTCGCGGCCGAGCTCGAGGCGCTGGGGGAGGACCCCGTCGTCCTCGACCTCGGCGCCGACCACCGGCTCGTCGACGCGACCGACTGGGAGGCGTACTACGGCAGCCCGCACGCGGGCACGTGGACGTACGGGCTGCCGGAGCTCGTCGTGGCGGACGCGGTGGGACGGCAGCGCGAGCGGCTGGCCGGTGCGCGACGCATCGCCGTCCCCGGGTGCAACGTCACCGCCGTGACGCTCGGGCTGCAGCCCGGTGTCGCGGCCGGGCTGCTCGACGCGACGGACCTCGTCGCCGTGCTCGCCGTCGGGTACTCCGGCGCCGGCAAGTCGCTCAAGGGGCACCTGCTCGCCTCCGAGGGGCTCGGCGCCGCTGTGCCCTACGCGGTGGGCGGCACCCACCGGCACATCCCGGAGCTCGCGCAGAACCTGCGCAGCGCGGGGGCGTCCGACGTCCGCACGTCGTTCACGCCCGTGCTGGTCCCCATGGCGCGCGGCATCCTCGCGACCGCCACGGCCCGCCTCGCGCCCGACGTCACGATCGACGACGACGCACTGCGCGAGGTCTGGCGCGCGGCGTACGCCGACGAGCCGTTCGTGCACGTCCTGCCCGCCGGCCAGTGGCCGACGACCGCGTCGGTGACCGGCGCGAACACCGCGCTCGTCCAGGTGGCGTACGACGCCCGGGCCGGCCGTGTCGTGACCGTCACGGCCATCGACAACCTCGTCAAGGGCACCGCCGGCGGTGCCGTCCAGTCCCTCAACCTCGCGCTCGGGCTGCCGGAGACCCTCGGCCTGCCGCGGAACGGAGTCGCCCCGTGACCGACCACCTCGGACCCGCGCTCGACGGGACCTCGCCCGGGACGTCACCGGGCGTGACCGCGGCCGCGGGCTTCCGTGCCGCGGGCGTCACCGCGGGCCTCAAGGCGTCCGGCAAGCCCGACCTCGCGCTCGTCGTGAACGACGGCCCGCTGCAGGTCGGTGCCGCGGTGTTCACGACGAACCGCGTGGTCGGTGCGCCCGTGACCTGGTCGCGTCAGGCCGTCTCCGACGGGGTGGTGGCAGCCGTCGTGCTCAACTCGGGCGGTGCGAACGTCGCCACCGGCCCGCTCGGTTTCGCGGACACGCACGCGACCGCCGAGAAGGTGGCCGCGGAGCTCGGGGTCTCCGCCGGTGACGTCGTCGTGTGCTCCACCGGCCTCATCGGCGTGCCGCTGGCCAGTGACAAGCTGTTCGCCGGCATCGGCCCTCTCGTCGCCGCGCTCGACGCGGGCGCCGGGCTCGACTCCGCCGCCGCGATCATGACGACGGACAGCGTCGCGAAGACCGCCCACGTCCGGGTCGAGACGCCGGACGGCACGTTCGTCGTCGGAGGCATGGCGAAGGGCGCGGGCATGCTCGCGCCCGCCATGGCCACGATGCTGTCGGTGATCACCACCGACGCCGTGGTCGACGCCGCCGCCGCGGACGCGGCGCTGCGGGCGGCCACGGGCGCGACGTTCGACCGCGTCGACTCCGACGGCTGCATGTCGACGTCCGACACCGTCACGCTGCTGGTGTCGGGTGCCAGCGGGGTCGCGCCGACCGCTGACGTGTTCGCCGCCGCGGTGCTGCGGGTGTGCGCGTCCCTGGCCCGTCAGCTCGTGGCCGACGCCGAGGGAGCGTCGCACGACGTCGCCGTGCACGTCCGCGGTGCGACGACGGAGGCGGCGGCGGTGGCCGTCGCCCGTGCGGTCACGCGGTCGAACCTGTTCAAGGCCGCGATCTTCGGCAACGACCCGAACTGGGGCCGCATCATCGCCCAGGTCGGGACCGTGCCCGAGGACGTCGCGCCCTTCGACCCGGCGGCTCTGGACGTCACGATCAACGGCCTGCAGATCTGTCGGCAGGGCGGTGCGCACGAGGACCCGGCGCAGCTGGACCTCGCCGCGTCGCGCGAGGTGCACGTCGAGGTGGACCTGCACGCGGGTGACGCGTCCGCGACGGTCTGGACCAACGACCTCACGCACGACTACGTCCACGAGAACAGCGCGTACTCCACATGAGCGGAAGCGACGTGACCCCTACCGACGTGCCCGACGACTTCGTCTTCGACACCCGCACCGACCTGCGGCCCGACCAGAAGGCCGAGGTCCTCGTCGAGGCGCTGCCCTGGCTGCAGCAGTTCGCGGGTGCGCTCGTGGTGGTGAAGTACGGCGGCAACGCGATGATCGACGACGCCCTCAAGCGCGCCTTCGCCGAGGACATGGTCTTCCTGCGGCAGGTCGGGCTGCGGCCCGTGGTCGTGCACGGGGGAGGGCCGCAGATCAACGCGATGCTCGACCGGCTGGACATCACGAGCGAGTTCCGCGGCGGGCTGCGGGTGACGACGCCCGAGGCGATGGACGTCGTCCGGATGGTCCTGACGGGTCAGGTGTCGCGCGAGCTCGTCGGACTCCTCAACGCGCACGCACCGCACGCCGTCGGGCTCTCCGGTGAGGACGCCGGGCTGTTCCAGGCGCGCCGGCGGACGGCCGTGGTCGACGGGCGGGAGGTGGACGTCGGCCTCGTGGGGGACGTTGTGCAGGTCAACCCCGGCGCGGTGCTCGACCTGCTGGACGCCGGCCGGATCCCCGTCGTGTCGACCGTGGCGCCCGACATCGACGACCCGACGCAGGTGCTCAACGTCAACGCCGACACGGCCGCGGCGGCGCTCGCCGTCGCGCTCGGTGCACGCAAGCTGATCATCCTCACCGACGTGGAGGGCCTCTACACCGACTGGCCCGACCGCGCGTCGCTGGTCCGGCGGATCAGGGCGTCCGCGCTGGCCGAGCTCCTGCCGCGGCTGGACGCGGGCATGCGGCCCAAGATGGAGGCGTGCTGGCGTGCCGTCGAGGGCGGTGTGCCGCGTGCGCACGTCATCGACGGCCGCGCGACGCACTCGATCCTGGTCGAGGTCTTCACGTCCGAGGGCGTCGGCACGATGGTGCTGCCCGACGCCGACCCCGACGGCCACCCGTCGACCGTGCCCGTGCGCGCCGTGCGCCTGGCGAGCGAGGACCACCAGGAGGCCACCCCGTGAGCACGACACCCGACGCGGCCGTGAGCACGTCGAGCCCTGGCCGGCACCGTGCCGCGGGCGCCGAGGAGGCTCTGCCGATCCCGGCGGCCGCCGGTTCGGTCGCCGAGTGGACCGAGCGGTACACGCACGCGGTCATGGACACGTTCGGCCCGCCGCAGCGCGTGCTCGTGCGGGGCGAGGGCCCCTACGTGTGGGACGCCGACGGCAAGCGGTACCTCGACCTGCTCGGCGGCATCGCCGTCAACTCCCTGGGGCACGCCCACCCGACCCTCACCGCCGCGATCAGCGCGCAGCTCGGCACGCTCGGGCACATCTCGAACTTCTTCACCAGCCCGGCCCAGGTGGCGCTCGCCGAACGGCTGCTGGCGCTCGCCGAGGCACCCGAGGGCTCCCGCGTCTTCCTCACGAGCTCCGGCACCGAGGCCAACGAGGCCGCGCTCAAGCTCACGCGCCGGCACTCCGCCGGGGCGCGACCCCGGGTCCTCGCGCTCGAGGGCGCGTTCCACGGCCGTTCGATGGGTGCGCTGTCCCTCACGCACAAGGAGGCGTACCGCGCGCCCTTCGAGCCGCTGCCGCCGGGCGTCGAGTTCCTGCCCTTCGGGGACACCGACGCGCTGCGTGCCGCGTTCGCCGCGGGTGGTGAGCAGGTGGCCGCGCTGTTCGTCGAGCCGGTCCAGGGCGAGGCCGGCGTGCGCACCCTGCCCCCCGGCTACCTCGCGCTCGCCCGTGAGCTGACGACCGCGCACGGTGCTCTCCTCGTCCTCGACGAGGTGCAGAGCGGCATGGGGCGCACCGGGCGCTGGTTCGCGCACCAGCACCCGCACATCGGTGGTGGTGTCCGCCCCGACGTCGTGACGGTCGCCAAGGGCCTCGGCGGGGGGTTTCCCGTGGGCGGGTTGATCGCGTACGGCACCGCCGTCGCGTCCCTGCTGGGCCGCGGCCAGCACGGCACGACGTTCGGCGGCAACCCGGTCGCGTCGGCGGCGGCGCTCGCGACGATCGGCGTGATCGAGCGCGACGGGCTGCTCGAGCACGTCACGGCGCTCGGTGAGCGGCTGCGCGACCGCCTGCGTACGACCGGCCACCCCCTGGTGCGCGACGTGCGCGGCGAGGGCCTGCTCATCGCCGTCGAGCTCACGCAGCCCGTGGCGGCGAAGGTCGCGGCGGACGCCCTCGAGGCCGGGATCGTGGTGAACCCGTGCACGCCCACGACCCTGCGCCTGGCACCCCCGTTCGTCCTGACGGACGAGCAGGTGCAGCCGTTCGTCGACCTGGTGGCCGCGCTGCCGGCCGACCTCGCCCCCGAGGAGATCGTGTGACCCGCCACTTCCTGCGTGACGACGACCTGACGCCCGACGAGCAGGGCGAGGTCCTCGAGCTCGCGCTCGCGCTCCGTGCCGACCGGTTCCTGCGCACGCCGCTCGCGGGACCCCGCGCGGTCGCGGTGATCTTCGACAAGCCCACGCTGCGCACGCAGGTCAGCTTCGTGACGGGCATCGCCGAGCTCGGTGGCTTCCCGCTGCTGGTCGAGGGGTCGCTCGCGCGCATCGGTGTGCGCGAGTCGATCGCCGACACCGGGCGGGTGCTCGGGCGGCAGGTCGCCGCGATCGTGTGGCGGACGCACGGGCAGCAGCGCATCGAGGAGATGGCGTCGGTGGCCGGTGTGCCGGTCGTCAACGCGCTGACCGACGAGTTCCACCCGTGCCAGGTCCTGGCCGACCTCACCACGATCGCCCAGCACCGCGGCGGCGTCGCGTCGCTCGCCGGCACGACGCTCGCGTACGTCGGTGACGGCGCGAACAACATGGCGCACTCCTACCTCCTCGGCGGTGCCACGGCGGGCCTGCACGTCCGCGTCGGGACGCCCACGGACGCGCTGCCCGACGCCGCGGTGGTCGCCCGGGCGTCCGAGATCGCCGCGCGGACGGGTGGCTCGGTGACGGTCGTGCACGACGTCGCCGAGGCCGTCACCGGTGCCGACGTGGTCGCCACCGACACGTGGACGTCCATGGGGCAGGAGGACGAGGTCGCCGAGCGGGAGCGTCGCTTCGAGGCGTTCCGGCTCGACGCGCCCACCCTGGCCCGCGCACAGCCCGACGCGCTGGTGCTGCACTGCCTGCCCGCGTACCGCGGCAAGGAGATCACCGCCGAGGTCCTCGACGGTCCGCAGTCGGTGGTGTGGGACGAGGCCGAGAACCGGCTGCACGCGCAGAAGGCGGTCCTGACCTTCCTCCTGGAGGGGGTGTGAGCACGCCCACCGTGGCCGCCACGAAGGCGGCGCGCCACGCGCTCATCGTGTCGCTCCTGCAGCGGGGCACCGTGCACTCCCAGGGCGAGCTCGCTGCCCTCCTCGCGGAGGAGGGCGTCACCGTCACGCAGGCCACGCTCAGCCGGGACCTCGTGGAGCTGCGCGCGGTGCGGATCCGCACGGCCACCGGTGCTCTGGCCTACGCGGTGCCCGCGGAGGGCGGTGACCGCACGCCGACGCGGTCGGACGCCGAGCACCTCGCGGCACGCCTCGCGCGCCTGTGCGCGGAGCTGCTGGTCAGCGCGGAGGCGTCGGGCAACCTGGTCGTGCTGCGCACGCCACCGGGGGCCGCGCAGTTCCTGGCGTCGGCGATCGACCACTCCGTGATGCCCTCGGTCCTCGGCACCATCGCGGGGGACGACACGGTGCTCGTCATCTCGCGCGATCCGGCCGGTGGCGAGGCGCTCGCCGCCCGCTTCCTGACGCTGGCCGCCGAGGGCTGAGCGGGTTATGCATAGGTCCGCATGACCATGTATGTTCATGCAAGCGGACCTCGAGAAGGAGAAAACTGACATGACCGAACGCGTCGTCCTCGCGTACTCCGGCGGCCTCGACACCTCGGTGGGGATCGGCTGGGTCGCCGAGGCCACCGGTGCCGAGGTGATCGCCGTCGCCGTCGACGTCGGCCAGGGCGGTGAGGACCTCGAGGTCATCCGTCGCCGCGCGCTCGACTGCGGCGCGGTCGAGGCCTACGTCGCCGACGCGCGTGACGAGTTCGCGACCGAGTACTGCATGCCGGCGCTCAAGGCGAACGGCATGTACCTCGACCGGTACCCGCTCGTCTCGGCGCTCTCGCGCCCGGTCATCGTCAAGCACCTGGTGCGCGCGGCCCGGCAGTTCGGCGCCACCACGGTCGCGCACGGCTGCACCGGCAAGGGCAACGACCAGGTCCGGTTCGAGGTCGGCATCACCTCCCTCGCGCCCGACCTGAAGTGCCTCGCACCGGTCCGGGACCTCGCCCTGACGCGCGACAAGGCGATCGAGTACGCCGAGAAGCACAAGCTGCCGATCGCGACCACCAAGCACAACCCGTTCTCGATCGACCAGAACGTGTGGGGCCGCGCGGTGGAGACGGGCTTCCTCGAGGACATCTGGAACGGCCCCACCAAGGACGTCTACACCTACACCGACGACCCGACGTTCCCGCCGGTCGCCGACGAGGTCGTCATCACGTTCGAGCCCGGCATCCCGGTCGCGCTCGACGGTGTGCCCGTGACGCCGCTGCAGGCGATCCAGGAGATGAACCGCCGCGCCGGCGCCCAGGGCGTCGGCCGGATCGACATCGTCGAGGACCGCCTGGTCGGCATCAAGTCCCGCGAGGTCTACGAGGCGCCCGGCGCCATCGCGCTCATCGCCGCGCACCAGGAGCTCGAGAACGTCACGGTCGAGCGCGAGCAGGCGCGGTTCAAGCGCGGCGTGGAGCAGCGCTGGTCCGAGCTGGTCTACGACGGCCAGTGGTTCTCGCCGCTGAAGAAGTCGCTCGACATCTTCGTCGACGACACGCAGCGCTACGTCTCCGGCGACGTCCGCATGGTGCTGCACGGCGGCCGTGCGACGGTCACCGGTCGCCGCTCCGACTCGAGCCTGTACGACTTCAACCTCGCGACGTACGACTCCGGCGACACGTTCGACCAGTCGGCGGCGCGCGGCTTCATCGAGATCTACGGCCTGAGCTCCAAGCTCGCCGCCGCGCGTGACGTCAAGTTCGGCAACGCCCCCGACCTGGGGACGCAGGGAGGCATCGACGCGTGACCGACCAGCCCGGCCCGCTCGCGCTGTGGGGCGGACGCTTCGCGTCCGGCCCCGCGGCGGCCCTCGCCGACCTCTCGCGCTCGACGCAGTTCGACTGGCGCCTCGCTGACGACGACATCACCGGCTCGGTCGCGCACGCCCACGTGCTGCACGCGGCCGGGCTGCTGTCGGACGACGAGGTCGCCGGCATGGTCGACGCGCTCGAGCGGCTGCGCGCCGACGTCGCGTCGGGGGCGTTCGCGCCCCTGCCGGACGACGAGGACGTGCACACCGCGCTCGAGCGCGGGCTCATCGAGCGGGCCGGGACCGACCTGGGCGGCAAGCTGCGGGCCGGGCGGTCGCGCAACGACCAGATCGCGACGCTCGTGCGCCTGTACCTGCGCCGCCAGTCGCGCGTGCTGTCGGCCCTGGTGCTCGACGTCGTCGACGCGCTCGTGGCCCAGGCCGAGGTCGCCGGTGACGCACCCATGCCGGGCCGGACGCACCTGCAGCACGCGCAGCCCGTCCTGCTCGCGCACCACCTGCTCGCCCACGCGTGGCCGCTGCTGCGCGACGTCGAGCGCTGGGCCGACTGGGACGCGCGCGCGGCGCGTTCGCCGTACGGCTCGGGTGCGCTGGCGGGCTCGTCGCTGGGTCTGGACCCGGCGGCGGTGGCGGCCGAGCTCGGCTTCGCGGGCCCCGTCGAGAACTCGATCGACGGCACCGCGTCGCGCGACGTCGTCGCGGAGTTCGCGTTCGTCGCCGCGATGACCGCCGTCGACCTGTCGCGTCTGGCGGAGGACATCATCCTGTGGGCGACCAAGGAGTTCGGGTTCGTGCGTCTGCACGACGCGTACTCGACCGGGTCGAGCATCATGCCGCAGAAGAAGAACCCCGACGTCGCCGAGCTCGCGCGCGGCAAGGCCGGGCGGCTCATCGGGGACCTCACGGGTCTGCTGACCACGCTCAAGGGCCTGCCGCTCGCGTACAACCGTGACCTGCAGGAGGACAAGGAGCCGGTCTTCGACCAGGTGGACCAGCTGACCGTCCTGCTGCCGGCGTTCGCCGGCATGGTCGCGACGCTCACGTTCGACACCGACCGCATGGCGGCGCTCGCGCCGCAGGGCTTCTCCCTGGCGACCGACATCGCCGAGTGGCTCGTCCGCCAGGGCGTCCCGTTCCGTGTCGCGCACGAGGTCGCCGGCACGTGCGTACGGACGTGCGAGGAGCGCGGCATCGAGCTCTGGGACCTGTCGGACGCCGACCTCGCCACGATCAGCGAGCACCTGACGCCCGACGTGCGGACGGTGCTGTCGGTCGAGGGCTCGCTCGCGTCGCGCGACGCGGTGGGTGGCACCGCGCCGGTACGGGTGGCGGAGCAGCTCGTCGCCGCACGGGACCGCAGCGCGCGCCTGCGGGCCGGGCGCGCCTGACGGAGCCTTGCCCCGGTGCGGGAGGCGCGGGATGGTGCGATGGGTACGGGCTGGTCGGTGACGGCGCTCGCGGTCGCCGACGTCACGTGCCGGGCCGACCTCGAGCGGTGGGTGGCGTGGGCGCAGGTGCAGCGCGCCCGGTCGGCGCAGTGAGGTCCGTCGTGCCCTCGTCGGGCGGTGCGCCCGGCGCGGAAGCCGTGGCGGAGCGTGCGCTGCGTGAGCCGTCTCGCCTGGGACCGGTACGGCTGGTCTGCATCGACGGGCCTGCGGGCTCGGGCAAGACGACGACCGCAGAACGCGTGCGGGAGCACCTGATCCGTCGCGGTGCCGGCGTCGCGGTCGTGCACCTCGACGACCTCTACGACGGCTGGCACGGGCTCGAGGGCACGCTGTGGCCCCGCGTGGTGGCCCAGGTGCTCGAGCCGTTGCGGCACGGTCGAGCGGGTCGACTCCAGCGGTACGACTGGGCCGCCGGCGCCTTCGCCGACTGGGTCGACGTCCCCGTCGAGGACGTGCTCCTCCTGGAGGGGTGCGGGTCCGCACGCCGTGACGCGGACGCCGTCGCCTCGTTGCGGGTGTGGGTCGAGGCGCCCGACGCGCTGCGGCTCGAGCGCGGGCTCGCCCGTGACGGCGAGGCCGCGCGCGTCCACTGGAAGGCGTGGATGGCGGACGAGCGTGCCCACTTCGCGCGTGAGAGCACGCGGGAGCGCGCCGACCTGTGGCTCGACGCGGCGGGCGAGGTGGTCCCGCGGACGTCTGACGCGGACGACCCCGCGCCGTCCGGGACCGGTTTGGCATGATGAGCCTGTGCACCCCCCGGCGTCCTCGACGGGCCGGTCGGACGACGGACTCGTCCCCGGCCTGGCGGCGGTGCCCGCGCACACCTGGTACGCCCGTCCACCCCTGGCTGTCGCGCGTGATCTGCTCGGCGCATTCGTCACGACACGCAGCGACGAGGGCGACGTGACGGTGCGTCTCACCGAGGTCGAGGCGTACGGCGGCGAGGACGACCCGGGGTCCCACGCGTACCGCGGGCGGACCGGACGGAACGCCGCGATGTTCGGCGAGCCCGGTCGGCTCTACGTCTACCGCCATCTCGGCCTGCACCACTGCGTCAACGTCGTCACCGAGGTCGCCGGCCGGGCGTCTGCCGTCCTGCTGCGTGCCGGTGAGGTCGTCGAGGGCGCGGACCTGGCCTGGGCGCGACGCGAGCGGGCCGGCGTCGTCGACAGCGTGCGCCAGCTCGCGCGTGGCCCGGCGCGCCTCGCCGTCGCCCTGGGCCTCGACCTCGAGGCGAACGGTGCGGACCTCACCGAGCTCGATGGTCGCGTGCTCGTCCGCAGGCGGGACCCGCGCACGATCCAGCCCCCGGTGGCGGCCGGCCCCCGCGTCGGTGTCTCCGGCGCGGGCGGTGACGGCGGGCTGCACCCCTGGCGTCTGTGGCTCACCGGCGAGCGGACCGTCTCCGCCTATCGCCCCGCGTATCGGTCGCCGACGTCGGCAGACGCCCCCGGGGCGACGACGTCGGCCTGACACCGAACCGAGCACGACCAGCGTCGTGCCGCGCGGACGCGCGGCCTGCGACGACCACCCGCCGTACCCCGCCACCGGGCGGGTCGGCACCTGAACTGGAGACGACCGTGACCGACATCCTCGACGAGCTCGCGTGGCGCGGGCTCCTCGCCCAGCACACCGACCTCGACGCGCTGCGCGCCGAGCTGGCCGCGGGTCCGCTCGCGTTGTACTGCGGGTTCGACCCCACCGCGCCGAGCCTGCACATCGGGAACCTCGTGCAGATCCTGACGGTCCGGCGCCTGCAGGACGCGGGGCACCGGCCGTTCGCCCTCGTCGGTGGTGCCACGGGCCTCATCGGCGACCCCAAGATGACGGGGGAGCGGACCTTGAACTCGCCGGACCTCGTGGCCGGCTGGGTCGAGCGGATCCGGGGGCAGATCGCGCCGCTGCTCCGGTTCGACGGCGCCAACGCCGCGACCATGGTCAACAACCTCGACTGGACGTCCGGGCTGTCGGCGATCGACTTCCTGCGCGACGTGGGCAAGCACTACCGCCTCGGCACGATGCTGGCCAAGGACACGGTCGCGCGCCGGCTGCACAGCGACCAGGGCATCAGCTTCACCGAGTTCAGCTACCAGATCCTGCAGGGCATGGACTACCTCGAGCTCTTCCGCCGGCACGGCGTGCGTCTGCAGACGGGTGGCAACGACCAGTGGGGCAACCTGCTCTCCGGCGTGGAGCTGGTCCGCAAGGTCGAGGGCACGGCCGTCCACGCCCTGACGACGCCGCTCATCACCAAGGCGGACGGCACGAAGTTCGGCAAGACGGAGTCGGGGACCGTGTGGCTCGACCCTGAGATGACGACGCCGTACGCGTTCTACCAGTTCTGGCTCAACGCGGACGACGCCGACGTCGCCGGGTACCTCAAGGTGTTCACGTTCCGCACGCGTGAGGAGATCGCCGAGCTCGAGCTGGCGGTCGCCGAGCGGCCGGCGGCTCGTGAGGCGCAGCGGGCGCTCGCGTACGACGTCACGGCGCTGGTCCACGGCGCCGACGTCGCGGACGCGGTGGTCGCCGCCAGCCAGGCGCTCTTCGGCAGGGGAGCGCTCGACGCCCTGGACGAGGCGACGCTCGGCGCCGCGGTCGCGGAGCTGCCGAGCGCACCCGGCCGGCCCGGGGACCTCCTGGTCGACCTGTTCGCCGCCACCGGTGTGGTCGCCAGCAAGGCGGCGGCGCGTCGCGCCATCGGCGAGGGCGGTGCGTCGGTGAACAACGTGCGGGTCGCCGGCGAGGACGCGACGCTCGCGGCAGAGGACCTGCTGCACGGCAGGTGGGCTGTGCTGCGACGTGGCAAGCGGACGCTCGCGGTCGTCGACGCGCAGCCGGGCACGCGGTCGGACTGACCACGACGCGCTCCCGACGAGGGCCCTCCCGGCACCTGCCCGGAGGGCCCTCGGCACGTCCGGGGGACCGCCTCGATGCGCCCCGCCGGCGTCTCCACGGGTCCGCCCGCGCGGTGACCGGCGTCACGCGCCCACGGGTTTGCCCTCCGGGCGGCAGTCGCGTAACGTTCCTCTAGCCCGCCCAGCAGGGAGGAACGGACACCGAGCCCAGCTCGATGGTCGGTCCCGCGGAGCAGGGCACTACCCGCATGATGAACCTCGGCGCTCAGAGCGTCGGGTAGAGTCATGCGGCGGGGATCGGAAGATCCGCGCCGCATGGTGAAGCCCGAAGCTCACAGGGTCGGGTACAGTGATGCGGCGGCGATCCGGAGAGATCAACGGCCACCACGGTGGTCAGAGACACCGAGAAAGCCTGCTAGATTAGAACACGAACAAGCCTCCTGCGGAAAGCGGAAACGCCGAAGAGGATGCGCGTCTGTTCCTTGAGAACTCAACAGTGTGCCAAGTAGTCGATGCCATA
>NZ_JADGMY010000032.1 GCF_015234515.1 Cellulomonas sp. | reverse complement strand
TGGGACCGCGCCGGTATCCCGCCGGACGCGTGCATCACGTGGGTGCAGGTCGGCGGGTACGACGAGCACTACGGCGAGGGCGGCCAGGCGCCGGTCTGCCGCACGGGGGCCCCGGCCGCGCCTCCCGCGGCACCGGCACCCGCCCCTTCGGACGCGGCGCCTGCGCCGGCTCCCGTCGGACCGGCGCCCGTCGCACCGCCCGCCAGCGCGGCACCGGCCCCGGCCCCGGCCCCGGCCGAGCCGCTCCCCTCCGCCCCGGCCGAGGCGGCACCCGCACCTGACGAGGCGCCCGCAGCCCCGGCACCGGCCGTGCCGCCGACGCCCGCCGAGCGCGCCGAGGTCCTCGCCGCCGACGAGCCGACCCCCGCGCCGTCGCCCACGGCCGTCGGGGCGGTGGTCGAGCGTTCCGAGGTCCTCGCCGCCACGGGCGCACGTGCCGGCGCCCTGCTCGGTGGCGCGGCCCTCGCCCTCGCCGCCGGGACGGCCCTCGTCGTGTGGTGTCGTCGCCGTACGGCCCTCTGACCACCCGCCGCCCGGTGGACGGCCGGGCGGAAAGGGAGCGTGAAGCGTTGTTGCCGTATTCCGGCAGCAACGCTTCACGCTTTCCCCGGCGCGCGCGGCCGGGCCTCAGAGGTCCGCGTCGGTGGGGTTGCAGCGTGTGAGGAGCATGGTCGACGTCGGGACCTCGGGGCGCCAGGGCTCGATGTTCCACGACGCCTTGTCCGGTGCACCCAGGACGTGGCACCAGAGCTGGGCCTGCATCGAGGCGGAGTCCGACTCCGGCACGGCGAGCCGGAGCTCGGACGCGAGCGCGCGCTGGGCGGCGAGGCTGCCGCGGCGCACCCAGTCCGCCGGGACCACCAGCAACGACCGGCCGCCGTCGGCGTCGCCCCACGTCGCGGACTCGAGCGCGGCGACCCCGACGACGAACGTCACCGAGCCCGTGGGGGCGTCGAGCGCGAGCACGTCACCGTCGGGGCGCCAGGCCCCGCGCGTCCCGTCGACGCCGGCCGGGGCCGCGAGCGCGGCGACGACCGACCCGGCCTCGTCGTGCAGCGTGACGGACCCGTCGGCCTGCACCTCGCTCCGCCCGCCGCGCGGTGGCGCGACCCAGCCGAGCGTGCCGGACGCGCCGGTGACCGTGGTGACCACCGAGCCGTCCATGGCGTCCTCGACCTGCAGGTGGGCCCCGTCGGCGGGGAGCAGCGAGCCCACGTCGTGGCCGAGGGCGGCCGGGCCACCGACGAGCCCTCCGGAGTCGCGGACGAGCCCGCCCTCGGGCGCCGTGGCGGTCGGCGTCCCGGTGGCCCCCGGCGACGCGTCCGCGGTCGCGAGCGAGGCGCGCGGGGACACGGGCGGGTCGGGCGCGCCGCTCCCGGGTCCGCAGGCGGTGAGGAGCACGCCGACGGCCGCCACGACGACGACTCCCCGCACCGACTGCCCCACGGCGCGACGGTAGCCGCCCGGCAGCCCGCAGGACGACGTCGGCGGGTGCACGTGCGTAGACACCACCCGCCCGCGGTGGGACAGTGCCTGCACCCGACGAAGGGACGCGCCATGCCCGCCACCGCACCCCGCCCGGAGCCACGCCCCGAGCCCCCGGCCGAGCCCGGCACCGACTTCCGCCGGCTGCCCGAGCCCATCGCGCTCGAGGACACCGTCGCGACCCAGGACGTGCGCGACGCGCCGGACCCCGACGGCGGCCGGGACCCGAACCACGAGTGGATGATCCGGCACGCCTGATCCGCCACGCCTGATCGACGCGGCCGGTCCCCGCTCGCGACCGCGCCACCCGCGTGCTGTGCTGCGGGGATGGACGGGTTCACGCGTGACGGCCTGCGGTTCGACGTGCGCGACGACGGCCCGCGCGACGACGCGCCCGTCGCGGTGCTGCTGCACGGGTTCCCGCAGGACGCCTCCGCGTACGACGCGGTCGTGCCGCTGCTGACCGAGGCCGGTGTGCGGACGCTCGCCCCGGACCAGCGCGGGTACAGCCCGGGCGCCCGTCCGGCGGGGCTGCGCGCGTACGCCGTGCCGGAGCTCGTCGACGACGTCGTCGCGCTGCTGGACGCGGCCGGGGTGGACGCCGCGCACGTCGTCGGTCACGACTGGGGTGGCGCCGTCGCGTGGGCGCTCGCCGCACGCCGGCCGGACCGCGTCGCGTCGTTGACCGCCCTGGGGACGCCCCACCCCGCCGCGCTGCGCAGGGGGATGGCGCGCGGGCAGATCGCGCGGTCCTGGTACGTGGGCGCGTTCCAGGTGCCGCGGCTGCCCGAGCGCGCGCTGCTGGCACGCGACGGGTACCGCCTGCGGCGCGCCCTGGTCGGCACGGGCCTGGCACCGCACCGCGCCGAGTACTACGTCGCCCGCATGTCCGCGCCCGGCGCGCTGACCGCGGCCCTCGCCTGGTACCGGGCGCTCGGCGTGCCACGCACCGGCAGCACCGGGCGGGTCCGCGTCCCGACGACGTACGTCTCGGCCCGTCGCGACCCCTTCTTCGCGCCCGCGTCCGTCGAGGCGACGGGTGACCGCGTCGACGCGCCGTTCCTCCGCGTCGACCTCGACGCGGACCACTGGCTGCCGGAGCACCGGCCGGCGGACGTCGCCGCAGCGGTCCTCGGACAGGTGCGTGGGTGAGGCTGTGGTCGCTGCACCCCGCGCTGCTCGACCGGCAGGGGCTGACGGCGTGCTGGCGCGAGGCGCTGCTCGCCCAGGCCGTCCTCGCGGGCAGGACCCGCGGCTACACGCAGCACCCGCAGCTCGTGCGGTTCCGTCGGCAGCCCGAGCCCCTCGTGGCCGTCGCCGCGTACCTGCACGCCGTCGCCGCCGAGGCCGGCACCCGCGGCTACCGCTTCGACACCACGCGGGTCGACGTCGCCGAGGGTGAGCGGACGCGCACCGCGCCCCGGGTCGCCGTGACGGACGGGCAGCTCGCCCTCGAGTGGCGGCACCTGCTGGGCAAGCTCGCGGTCCGCTCCCCCGAGCGGTACGCGGTCGTCGGCCAGTCCGGGGGTCCGGTGCCGCACCCGCTGTTCGTCGTCGTGCCGGGCGACGTCGAGGAGTGGGAACGGGCGACCTGATCCAGGGCAGGACGTAGCGCCGACGGCCGACGCACGGCACGCTCAGGAGGGCGACACCCCGCACCTCCACACCTGAAGGGCACCACTCGATGACGACCATGACCTTCCTCGGGCACTCGTGCGTCCGCCTCGACCGTGACGGGCAGTCGCTCGTCGTCGACCCGGGGAGCTTCAGCGCACCCGACGCGCTCGACGGTGCGACGGGCGTGCTCGTCACGCACGAGCACCCCGACCACGTCGACCCGGGCGCGCTGCAGTCCGCCCTGGCGTCCGTGCCGGGTCTGGAGGTGTGGGGGCCGGCGCCGGTCGTCGAGCTGCTGACGAAGGGCGGGGCCGACGCCGCTCGGTTGCACGCCCTCGCGCCCGGGGACACGGCCGACGTCGTCGGCTTCTCGGTGACGGCGCTCGGCGGGGAGCACGCCGTCATCCACCCCGACATCCCGCGCATCCACAACGTCGCCTACCTGGTCGACGGCTCCCTGCTGCACCCGGGCGACTCCTTCACCGCAGCCCCGGCCGACGCGACCGTCGAGGTGCTGCTGCTGCCGGCCGCCGCGCCGTGGCTGAAGATCTCCGAGGCCGTCGACTACGCCCGCTCGGTGGGCGCACGGACGGTCGTGCCCATCCACACCGGCATCTACAACGACAACGGCATCGGGCTGGTCGACCGGGTGCTCGGCGGGCTCGTCGGCGACGCGTACCGGCGCGTAGCGCCCGGGGAGACGCTCGACGTCACCGGCGGCTGAGCGGCGGCCGTCCTCGCTGCCCGGGGTCAGGACGGGGCGGCGTCACCCTCGCGCGCGGTACGGGCCTCGTCGAGCGCGCTCTGCGCCCGCTTCGGGGCACGGCGTCGCCATGCGGCCTCGAGCAGCTCGGCCGCGTGGTCCCAGTCGGGGTCGCTCGCGGGGTCGACGAGCATCCCGACCCAGCCCTGCGCGCCGTCGTACGAGGGGACGAAGAAGCGCAGCGGGTCGGCTGCGAGCAACTCCTGCTGCTCCTCACGCGTCGTGCCCACGCGCAGCGCGAGGCGGCCGTCGTCGTGGTGGTCGACCGTGAGCCACGCGAACCGCCGGCCCCCGAGGACGACGGCGGTGTGGCCGTGCTCGCTCGGCGGCTGCACCGTGACCTCGGGCAGCCCGGCGGCGAGCTCGACGAGCCGCTCGCGAGCGCGCTCCGCGTCGGACTCGGCCCACGACGTGCCCATGGGGCGACGCTAGCGACCGGGGGCACCCGCCACCAGAGGCCACCAGTGGCGTGTGCCGAGGACCGACGAGCCGACGGAGACGTCGACCCACCGACCGTCGCGCACCGGCTCCCCGACCGCCTCCCACACGGTGAAGTGGGCGACCGGCACGGGCCACGCGTAGTCGTCGTCGGGCACGGGGACCACGTTGCGGACGTAGCCGACCGGCGACGGCCGTGCGCCCGGACCGAGCACGTCGCGGACCAGCCGGCGGGCGGTCACGCTGCCGTCGGGGTCGTCGCCGCTCACGCGTCGCGTCGGCAGGTCGAGGCGACCGTCGTCGCGCGGCGTGCAGAAGACCGTGCCGTCGCGCCGGACGAGCAGCCGGACGAGCCCTGTCGGTCGCGGTGCGGTCGGCGAGCGGACGACCTCGGCGCGGCCTCCCGGAGGCAGCCACGGGGCGTCCGGGAGCGACAGCAGGATGCCGTCGGACGGTCCGGGGCTCACGGGCACGGCTGGTCGCGGACCTCGAACAGGCACTCGACGATGATCGGCAGCCCGCCCCGCAGGGAGACGGCACCCAGCACCGACCGGGTGTGGATGCCGGCGTCGCCGAACACGTCGACGAACAGCGTCGACAGCCCGTCGAGCGCCAGGTGGTGCTCGGCGTAGTCCTCGGTCGCGTTGACGAAGCCCTGGACGCGCACGACGCGCGCCACCGCGTCCAGCGAGCCGAGGAAGTCCCGGACCGTCGCGAGCACCTCCAGGCCGGCGGACCGAGCCAGCCGAGCGCCGTCGGCCGTCGTCAGCTCGCGGCCGAGCTTGCCGGGGGCGACGGGCGCGCCCGGGCCCTTGCCGGACACGAACAGCAGCGCACCGACCTGCACGCAGCTCGCGTACGCCGCCTGCGGCGAGCCGGCGGGTGGCAGGGCGATGCCCAGCTCGGACAGGCGCTGCTCAGCGGACCACGGCATCCTGCGACTCCCGACGTCGACGTGCCGGGGAGGCTACCGGTGACCACGGCCGCGCCGCCGGGGGCTCGCGAGCGCGTCGAGGTGCGGCCCGGCCGCGGGTCGCGTCTCATGGGCGCATGCAGACACGACACATCGCCGACGTCCCCGTCAGCGCCATCGGCCTCGGCGGCATGCCCATGTCCATCGAGGGCCGCCCCGACCGTGAGCGCTCGATCACCACGGTCCACGCCGCGCTCGACGTGGGCGTCACGCTGATCGACACCGCGGACGCCTACCACCTGCACGCCGACGAGGTCGGCCACAACGAGGAGCTGATCGCCGAGGCGCTGCGCACCTGGCACGGCGACTCGTCCGCCGTGCTCGTCGCCACCAAGGGCGGCCACCTGCGCCCGGGCGACGGGTCCTGGACGCTGAACGGCCGGCCCGAGTACCTGAAGCAGGCGGCGCAGGAGTCCGCCCGTCGACTCGGCGTCGAGGCGATCGGGCTCTACCAGTTCCACCGCCCGGACCCCGACGTGCCGTACGAGGAGTCGGTCGGGGCGCTCGCGGAGCTCCTCGACGCCGGCACGATCCGCCTCGCCGGGATCTCGAACGCCAACCCGGAGCAGATCCGGCTCGCGCAGGAGGTGCTGGGCGGGCGTCTGGCATCGGTGCAGAACCAGTACTCCCCGGCGTTCCGCTCGTCGCAGCCGGAGCTGGACCTGTGTGCCGAGCTCGGGATCGCGTTCCTGCCGTGGAGCCCGCTCGGCGGGATCGCCCGCGCCGGTGAGCTGGGCGACCGGTTCGCACCGTTCGCCGAGGTCGCGCAGACGCGCGGTGTCAGCCCGCAGCAGGTCGCGCTCGCGTGGGAGCTCGCGCAGGCCGACCTCGTCGTCCCGATCCCGGGCGCGTCCCGGCCCGCGTCGATCCAGGACTCGGTCCTCGCGGTCGACCTCGAGCTGACCGCCGAGGAGCTCGACCGCCTCACCGGGACGGCCTGACGCGCGGCGGGTCCCCCTTCACGCTACGGCGAGCTTCGCCACCAGCTCTCGGCGAGAAGGTGGCGGCAGACGCGGGCGTCCGCCGGTCGCGGACGCGTCGGTCACGACTCCCACCAGCGCAGAGGCGTCACACCGTCGTCGTCGTAGACGTTCCCGTAGAACCACTCCGCCGACGGGTGCGCCTCCACCAGCCGGCGCAGGACCTCCTCGATGGCGGGGAACCCCGCGCTCGCCGGGACGGTGAAGACGCTCAGCCCCGGCGACCGTCCGTCGAGGACACCACCGAGCGCGTTCATCGGCGCCGTCAGCTCGTCGGCGTGCTCCGGCGGCGCGAAGACGTGGATCGCGACGTTGCCACCGCGGGAGACGGGCCGCGCCCGGCGTTCGGCGTCCAGCTCGATGACGTCACCCGCCGCGACGCCGAGCACCAGACCCGGTGAGGCGACCACACGCCATCTCCCACCGCCGAGGTCCTCGACGAGCACGTCCTCGTCGACGCACCCACCGGACGTGTTCTCGGCGGCGAAGACCCTCAAGGTGTCGACGACCGCACGGGACGAGTAGCGCGGGCGCTGCCTCCACTGCCGCACGGCGCACCTCTCCACCTGGGGCCTGCAGTCCTGAGTCCCCGGGCCTGTGCCTCCGATCCATCTCCGTCACCCCCGTGTGCTCCGAGGGCTCCGGCGAGCGCCGGGACGCACGGTAGCGGTGCTGCGACGTCGTGAACCCCGCGCTCTCCTCGGATCACCGATCGGAGGGCGGCACCGACATCCCGAGCGCGAACGGGACGGAGCGGTAGAACTCTCGGCGGGCAGGGTCCTCCTCGGTGTCGGCGACATGTCCGACCACGGTGATGAGCTCCTCGATCTCGGTAGGCGTCAGCTGCTGCAGCTCGTGCGCGATCGCCTCCATGCCCGCGACAGCGACGTCCGGGTCGACCTCGGAGTCGTCCGAGTTCTCCAGCAGGAGCAGGGCGGCGAGGATGCTCCTGACCAGCGGCTCAGTGTTCACTCGATGCCCCTCCTGGTAGCTCCACATGGGCGAACCGTCCCTGCGCGGTGTCGACGGCGTCGATGAAATCGGGTCCGCTCGTCGGCAAGCCCTCGGCGTCGCAGGCCGGGGCTCAGCGCCTCGACGACCACCCGTCGGCGTGCATCCGCTCGACACCGTCGAGCAGCAGGTCGAGCGCGAAGGCGAACTCGGCGTCGGCGTCGCAGCCGGCCCCGGCGTGGGACGCCGTCGTCGCCATGCGGATGATCGCCGGGTATGTGGCGGCGAGGTCCGTCACGGCCTGCTCACGCTCCGCCGGGTCGGCGGGCAGCGTCGGCGTGGGGAGCACGTCCCGCGTGAGCCCCCACATGCGCGTGCTGAGCGCGTGCATCGCGTGGTGGACCAGGTCGACGGACAGGCCACCGCCGAGCATGACCTCGATGAGCGAGTCCATGTAGGACAGGACCGCCGGGCCGGCGCTCGTCCGCGTCTCGACGGCTGCCTGGGCCCACGGGTGCGTCGTCATGACGTCACGTGCGGACAGGATGCGCGTGCGCAGCGCGAGCTTCCACGGCTGCCCGTGGGGCGCCGGTGCGATGTCGCGCACGATGCGCTCGACCATGCCGTCGACCAGCGCCTCGCGGTGCGCGACGTGCTTGTAGAGGGCCATCGGCGTCACTTCGAGGGCGTCGGCGAGCCGCCGCATCGACATCGCCTCGAGCCCGATGCCGTCGGCGAGGGTGACCGCGGCGTCGAGCACACGCGTCCGGTCGAGCGACGGACGAGCTGGGGCGGTTGACACGTATACAACGTATACCTATGGTCGTCGACGCGTCGGTATACGGCGTACACCTACGACGATCGGCACCCCATGCCTCGCTCCGCACGCACCCACGAACGCGCAGCCGGCGCGCTGTACCTGTCGACCCACGCGACGTCCGTGCTCGCCGTGGTGGCCTACGACGCAGGAGCGCCCGAGGTCGGCGTCCTGCTCGAGGTCGCGCTCGCCCTGGGCTGCCTCGGCACCGGCGTGCTGCTGCTCGTGCTCCTGCGGCACCATGGCGAGGCACGCGCCCTGACGTTCGCCCTGCTGCGCACGCTCGAGGCGGCGGTCATCGCCGCGGGGACGCTGCCGATGCTCGCGCTGGCGTGGGGCGGGCCGGCGGCCGCCGGGCTCGGGGACACCCTCGTCGACCTGCACACCGCCGCGTTCCTCGTCGGCCAGGGCCTGGTCATCAGCGTCAACACCGTCGTGCTGGGATGGCTCCTCGTCGACGCCGACGTCACCCCCCGCGCGCTCGGCGTGCTCGGCGTCGCGGCCGGCGTCGTCGTGCTCGGCAGCAACACGGCGCAGCTGCTCGGGGTCGTCCCGCAGGGCGGCGTCGTCGCGGGGATCTGCGCGGTGCCCGTCTTCGCGTTCGAGATCTGGTGGGCGGTGCTGCTGCTCACGCGCGGGCTCCGACCGCGAGGGCGCAGACTCCAGGGGGACGTCGTGACGGCAGCCTCGCCCACCCACGCGGACGCCGCACCGACGAGCAGCCGCCCGTGACCCTCGACCAGCCGCTTGCCCACACCGATCGCCTTGATCGCGACCTTCGCGGCCTTGAACATCTTTCCCCACGGCACCGCGTTCAACGCCGTGGAGATGCACGCCCCGACATCGCCCTCACTGATGCACTTCTTCGCATCGGTGAACCCGATGAGGTCCAGGACCAGCCCGACGATCTCGTCAGCGATCTGCGCGACTACGGATCGCGTCCGGCCGTCCCACAGCTGATCGCCTCCCGAAGTACGCCCGAGGCGTCCCACTGATGGTCCACGTCGGTCAGGACATGCCTCCGGGCCAGCACACCGGCCTCACAGTGGGAAGTCGTTGCGCCACGGTGACTCCAGGGCGTCCGGGTCACCGCCGAGCCCACGAACGACGTCGTCGACGCGGTCCACGTGGTCGACAAACCTGACGGACTCCGTCGTGACGTCCTCCTCGCCGAACCACTCGCCGGTATCGGCCAGATGCCGTGGGACGACGATCCGCGCGATCCGGATCCGCCCGTCCGGCACCGGCAGCACCCAGATCCAGGAACAGGCGTCGGGCCCTGGGTCTTCGAGCTTCTGTGTCACCGGCTGCCGGACCTGTGTCAGTCGGTTCCGCGCGCTCATCTGCATCAGCCACCCCAGAAGATGCGAACGATCGACCGTCAAATGGCCGGTGCGTGGCCCGGCAATGCGACGCCTGCGTTTCACGCACCAGGTTCCGTGATCCGCCCGTCGGCGTCCAGATGGTCGTCCCGCGGCGTCCACCTGCCGATGGGTACTGGACCCGCCCGCGGCGACGGCCACGACGGTGCCCCACGAGCGCGGTTCAGCACTCTCACGGGAGACATCCGACGGACGCAGGGTCAAGGTCGTCTGGCGCCCGATCTCGCCCGCCGCCAGTACGCGCGCCGGCAGGCTCCTGCCGATCAGCCGCTGCCCCGTCGCGAGCTCGTAGTAGCCGTCCGCGACACGCGGGGAGTTGACGTGCCCGTACGTCTCGTACCCGACGATCCTGACACCCAGCCCGTACGGGTGAGCACACAGGACTTCGACGACGACGACTTCGCCGATCGCCTCCCCTGGAATGACTCCCCAGTCAGATGCTGGCAGGTCGTGGATGTCACCATCCGCTACCACGGTGCGTCGGTCCAGCGCCGGGAGACTGTCAGCTGGTTGAACTGATCGATCTTGTCGAACGGGATCATCCATTCCCTCCCAGGGCCCCTTTGTACGCAAACCCAGATCCGAACGCCTTCTAGCAGTCAGCCTTCCGGAACGTGAAGGTGATGCACCCGTCTTCGTGAGTGCCGGTAGCGTAGTCAGCCCACTTGCTGGCGACATCCTGGGACCCTACGTACGCCGAACGGTCGCCCGTCGTGTGCCGTGCAGAATCCAGGCCGTTCCTCAGCTCGTCGGGGCGGTTACCCCGCTGAGGCGCACGATGCACCTCGATGTACTCGTCACTCGGGCACACGCCTCCCTTCGCGGCGTCGCCTCCAGCACGGCGCAAGGCATCCTGCGGGCTTTCGTTATGCGTGACCACCTCGCTACCGCTCGTGGCAACGACGTAGTTGTGGTCGGTTTCGACCGTGAGGTTGTGGACCGTCGCGAGCACCGAGCCGTGCTCGACCGCCGCGATTGTGACTGGTGCGCCGTCGGGGTCAACCAGCAGGTCACCGGTCTCCAGCTCGCCGGCCGGCACCCACGTGCCGTCGGGCGTGCGCGACGAACGCCTCCGCCTCGGCCACCGCCTTCTTCGCCGCCGCACGCTGCGTCACGTACGGTCGCTCGCCGACCCGGTCGGCGGCTGCGCCACGTGTGCGGGTAGGGCTCCATCCCCGTCAGGTCCGTCATCGCCGTCGGACGGTTCGACGCGTACGCGTACGACGACACCGCGGTCACCTGCCCGGACCCCACCACCGGGTCCACCGAGTCGAACCGACCCGTCCCGGTGTCGTGGTTCCGCGCCCGCAGTCAGACCTCGTCTTCTGACATCGTCATCGCGACACGCGTGAGCAGCTCTGCGACGTCATTGACGGTTCTCAGCTGCGCGAGAGAAACGGATGGGTCATCTGCGGATCCGATCCATGCCGTAATCACCTCCGATTCACCAGATTCCCAGATGGTGACCGCGACGAGCCGCTCGGATGATATGAGCTCCAGAGTGATCGAATTCTTCGCCCGGACGTGGGACCTATCTGTCGAATCTCGATCGAATGCATGTCTAGATGTTCTCTTTGCTCATCGCACCACTCAACGACAGCTTCGACAAGACCGTAGGGGGCTTTTTCCATTTCCGTCAGCCAGGTATCGAGATGTTCCGAAAGCGAACTAAACTAGGCTGCGCCCGCCCAGGGAGCCGCGCCTGAAGCGAGTCGGGGCCATAGATGATCGACGCCCCTTGGCTGTGCGGCCGCAGCACCGCTGTTGGCACTTCGTATTCCACGTAGATGTCTCCCGGTGGTGCTGCACGATAGGCGTCGCCAGTTGCTGGAGTCGCCACCCTGTGGACGTCCGTCAGTCCGGCACGGGCCAGCGTCCCCGCACAACCCCGTCCGGGTCGGGCACGACAGCCACCCATCGCCATGTCTCGCGTTCGTCGACCCCGAAGCGCCACCCTTCCTTCTTGATGTCGTCGATGGAGTCGACGCCGAACGGGAAATCTTCGTGGAGAACCTCCACGCTTCCACTGAGATCACCCAGAGCGGTAAAAGGTCCGTCAAGATGAAGGTGATCCAGCTCGAGTCGCGGATCGATCAGGACGCTCACCATCGACCGCGGCTGCACCAGTAGGCCCACCCTGGGTGCCAGCTCGCCGTTGATGTCGAACCAGTGCGTCCCGAATTTCCCGTACGCCCATCTTTCTCGCAGCAACTTGACCTTGGCCGGGGCTTCTGCCACGGATGACCAAAACGCCTCGTCTGCAACTGTCTCGACCGATCGGAGCGGCCGTTCGGCCTCTCCTGCGACCTCACGTAAGACCACATCGAGACTCGGCCCTATCGTTACACTCGCAGCCACGTCACGTTCCGTTGCGGTCAGGACGACGACGCCATCCCATGAGCACTCGATCTTCAACATGGATGAAACAAGGATGCAATATGGCCCACGCCCGGAACACATCCGGACCACCCAGTCGATCCCCGCGCCGAGTGGAACAATCAGGCCGTTGCGAACATTTGCGAAGGCGCTCTCCACGGGTTCCCCTGCGAACAGTTCGGTGACTTCCAGTCCGTCCACGTGGATGACGGACGCGAATTCAGCGAGGAACCGTCGAAGGTCGCGCTCGAAGGCGACCCAACCACTAGTTCCCGACAAGCCGAGCCCAACCTCCTCGTCGCTCGGAGCGACGGTGACCTCGATCAATTACCCACCCTTGTCAACCCTCTCAAGTTCCCGATGTCGTCAATGTCGACGTCAAATGTCCCGTCTCGACCGGCCTTGGACGTGGTCTGGAAGGGATTCCTGTCGTCGGATCCCTTGAATATCCCGCCCCAATGCCCGTTTCGATCCCATGTGATGAACCTGGGCTGCCCCGCACCTGCCTTCTTGTTCTCCCACACGGCGGCTCCAGTCGCTGACCGCTGCTTCGTCTTTGTATACCCGAGGTGCGTCGCGATGTCATAGGCTTGCGACGTCGTCACCGGGTTCACGTTGCAGTGGTCCTGCGCCCGTCCCACGGCGCCGCGCATGTTCGGCTTCTCATTGTGGGTCACGACGTCGGTGCCGCCGGTGACGACGGTGTAGGTGTGGTCGGTGTCGACCGTCAGGTTGTGGACCGT
>NZ_JADGMY010000031.1 GCF_015234515.1 Cellulomonas sp. | reverse complement strand
AATCCAGTCACCCCTGTGAGGCGTGAGAGTGCAATCCAGTCACCTCTGTGAGGCGTGAGAGCGCGATCCGGTCACCGCCGCGGAGACTGGATTGCTCTCTCACGCCCTGGGGAGGTGACTGGATCGCGCTCTCGCGCGCGGGGGGGGCCTGGATTGCTCTCTCACGCCCTGCGGGGGGGTGACTGGATCGCGCTCTCGCGCGCGCGGGGGGTGGCCGGATTGCTCTCTCACGCCCTGGGGGGGTGGCTGGATTGCGCTCTCGCGCGCGAGGGGTGGCTGGATTGCGCTCTCGCGCCCTGGGGGCTGGGCCGCCCTCTCTCCAGTCGGTGAGAGGGCGATCCAGTGACGCGTCAGCGGAGGTGCGGGGCGACCTCGCGGGCGAAGAGCTCGATGCCCGTGCGGTCGTAGGCGGCCTCGGCGAAGTACGTGATCGCGTACGTCATGCCCAGCGCCTGCAGCTCGCGCAGCTTCTCGACGATCTGCTCGGGCGTGCCGACCAGCGGCCCGCGGCGGAACTCCTCGGCGACGCCCGGCGCCTTGTCCGGCACCGTGTTCGCGTAGTGCTCCTCGACCCAGGCGATGCGGTCGTCGACCTCGTCCTGCGTCGCACCGATGACCACGTTGTAGTTGGCGGAACGCGTGATCTCGTCGAAGTTGCGTCCGATCGCCTCGCAGTGCCCGCGCAGGATCTCCGACTTGTGCGCGAAGCCCTCGGGGGAGCCGTCGAAGTTGGTGTACTGCGCGTGCTCGGCGGCGATGCGCAGCGTCTTCTTCTCGCCGCCGCCCGCGATCCACAGCGGCGGGCCGTCGACCTGCAGCGGCAGCGGGGAGAGCTGTGCGCCGTCGACCTGGTAGTGCTTGCCCTGCAGCGTCGCGGTGCCGTTGGTCCACATCTGCTTGAAGATCTGCACGCCCTCGTCGAGCATGGCGATGCGCTCGCCGGCGCGGGGGAAGCCGTAGCCGTAGGCGAGCCACTCGTGCTCGTACCAGCCGGCACCGATGCCCATCTCGACCCGGCCGCCGGAGATCACGTCGGCCGTCGTGGCGACCTTCGCGAGGTAGGCGGGGTTGCGGTACGCCATGCAGGTGCACATCTGACCGAGGCGCACGCGCGACGTCGAGGCGGCGAAGGCGTTGATGAGGCTCCACGCCTCGTGCGTCGCCTCGCCGTTGGGCTCGGGCACGGCGTGGAAGTGGTCGTACACCCAGATGGACTCGAAGACGTCGCCGTCGTCGGCCCATCGCGCGAGGCCGTGCATGACCTTCCAGTGGTCCCGGGCATCGATGCCCGTGAGGTCCTGCCGCCAGCCCTGGGGGATGAAGAGTCCGAATCGCATGCGCGTAACGCTACCGGCGCTCGCCCTCCGGCGGCGCGCGGGCGAGGATGGGCGCGTGCTGCACTCCTGGGACGCCGCCGCCGTGCGAGAGGCAGAGGAGCCCCTGCTGGCCGCGGGGGCGCCGCTCATGGCGCGCGCCTCGTTCGGGCTGGCCGCGCACGTCGCCCGGGCGCTGCGTGACCTGCGGGGCCGCGTCGGCGGTGCGCGGGCGGTGCTGCTCGTCGGGTCGGGCAACAACGGTGGTGACACCCTGCACGCCGGTGCCCTGCTGGCGCGCAGGGGGGTCGCGGTGACGGCGGTGCTGACGTCGGTGCGCGTGCACGCCGGTGGGCTGGAGGCCCTGCGGCAGGCGCACGGACGGGTGCTGGCGCTCGACGACGAGGTCGGCCCGCTGCCGGGCCTCGTCGTGGACGCGGTCGCGACGGCCGACGTCGTGCTCGACGGGTTGCTCGGCATCGGTGGCCGCGGCGGAGTGCGGGGCTCCGGGGCGCGGCTGGTCGAGCTCGTCGCGGCGCTCGACCCGCGCCCGCTGGTCGTGGCCGTCGACGTGCCGTCGGGCGTCGGCGTCGACGACGGGACCCGCTCCGGCGCGGTGCTGGACGCGGACCGCACCGTGACGTTCGGCGCGTACAAGCCTGCGCTGCTGCTGCCGCCCGCGGCGGGCGCCGCGGGTCACGTCGAGCTGGTCGACATCGGTCTGCGGCTGCACGGCCCGCCGACGGCCGTCCGGCTCGAGGAGCGCGACGTGGGCGCGCTGTGGCCCGTGCCCGGTGCGGACGCGCACAAGTACCAGCGCGGCGTCCTCGGCGTCGTCGCGGGCTCCGCCCGGTACCCCGGTGCGGCGGTCCTGGCGGTCGCCGGGGCGGTGCGGGCGGGCGTCGGCATGGTCCGCTACCTCGGGGCCGCGGGTCCGCAGGTGCTCGCGGCGCATCCCGAGGTCGTCGTGGGCGAGGGGCGCGTGCAGGCGTGGGTGGTCGGGTCGGGTGTGACTCCCGACGACCGGGCCCAGGGTGCGCGGGCCCGCGCCGCCCTCGCGCGCGCGGTGCGGCACGACGAGCCGGTCGTCGTCGACGCCGGAGCGCTGGACCTGCTGCCGGACCGGGTGCCGCCGCACGTGGTCCTCACGCCGCACGCGGGTGAGCTCGCGACGCTGCTCGCCGCCCGCGGTGAGCCCGTCGAGCGCGCCGACGTCGAGGCGGCGCCTCTCGCGCACGCCCGGCGCGCGCACGAGCTCACGGGGGCGACGGTGCTGCTCAAGGGCGGGACGACCGTGGTGGTCGGGCCGCACGGCGCTGCCTACGCGCAGGCCGACGGGCCTGCGTGGCTCGCCACGGCAGGGGCCGGGGACGTGCTGGGGGGCGTCCTGGGCGCGCTGCTGGCGGGCTGGGCGGCCGACGCCGTGGCCGACCCGACGCTGCCCGCGGCCCTCGCGGCTGCTGCGGCGCTGGTGCACGGGCGGGCTGCGCACCGGGCCAACCCGGGCGGGCCCGTCGTGGCGACGGCCGTCGCCGACGCGGTGCCGGCCGTGGTCGGCGGGCTGGTGCGCGGGTGAGCGGGCGTCCCGTCGAGCCGGCCCCGACGGCGTCCGTGGTGCCGCACGTGCGCGCGACGACCCTCGCACCCGCGCTCGCCGAGCGCGTGCGCGCCCTGCTGGCGGGCGGCCGGCGCCGGGTCCTCGGCATCGCCGGTGCTCCCGGCGCGGGCAAGTCGACGCTCGCCGCCCAGGTCGTGGCCACATTCGGCGAGGCGTGCGTCGTGGTCCCCATGGACGGGTTCCACCTCGCGCAGTCCGAGCTCGAGCGCATCGGCCGCGCCGACCGCAAGGGAGCCCCCGACACGTTCGACGCCGACGGGTACGTCGCGCTGCTGCGCCGGCTGCGCGAGCCGCGCCCCGGGCACGTCGTGTACGCGCCCGAGTACCGCCGCGACCTGCGGAACCCCGTCGCCGGAGCCGTCGCCGTGCCGCCCGACGTGCCGCTGGTCGTCACCGAGGGCAACTACCTGCTGCTCGACGAGCACGGCTTCGGCCCCGTCGCCGACCTGCTCGACGAGGCGTGGTACGTCGCGCCCGACGACGACGTGCGGCTCGCCCGCCTGGTGGCCCGGCACGAGCAGTTCGGCAAGCCGCCCGCGGCGGCGCTCGCGTGGTCGACCGGCCCGGACGCCGCCAACGCGCGGCTCGTCGCGCCGACCGCCCGGCGCGCGGACGTCGTCGTCGGCCCCGGGCTGCTGGGGTGACGCCCGACCGACCGTGCTGGGCACGGACGCCGACGACCGCGGCGCGCGCGGGCGCAGGCGCCCGGTGGTGAGAGACTGGCGGGCGTGAACGACTTCCCGGCGCGCGCGGTGGTCGACCTCGCTGCCGTGCGCGGCAACGTCCGCACGCTCGCCGCCCACGCACCCACCGCGCAGGTCATGGCCGTCGTCAAGGCTGACGCGTACGGTCACGGCCTCGTGCCCAGCGCGCTCGCGGCGCTCGAGGGCGGCGCCGCGTGGCTCGGCACGGCCCAGGTGGGCGAGGCCCTGCACCTGCGCCGCGCAGGCGTCACGGGTGCCCGGATCCTGACGTGGCTGTACGCGCCCGGGGCGCCGCTGCGCGAGGCCGTCGAGGCGGACGTGGACCTGTCGGTCGCGTCCCGCTGGGCGCTCGACGACGTGGTCGCGGCCGCGCGCCAGGCCGGCCTCACGGCCCGCGTGCACCTCAAGGTCGACACGGGCCTGGGCCGCAACGGCCTCGTCCCCGAGCAGCTGCCCGACGTCCTCGCGGCCGCGCTCGCGGCCGAGGCCGAGGGCCTGGTGCGTGTCGTCGGCGTGTGGTCGCACCTGGCCTTCGCGGACGCGCCCGACCACCCCGTCGTCGCGCGGCAGGCTGCGGTGTTCGCCGACGCGGTCGCCGTCGTGGAGGCCGCGGGTGCCCGCCTCGAGGTGCGGCACCTCGCCAACTCGGCCGCGACGCTGACGTCGCCCGCGCTGCACTGGGACCTGGTGCGGCCGGGCATCGCGGTGTACGGCCTGACGCCTGTGCCGCAGCTCGGCGGTCCCGAGCGGTTCGGCCTGGTGCCCGCGATGACGTTCGAGGCGCAGCTCGCCACGGTCAAGCGCGTGCCCGCCGGGTCCGGCGTGTCGTACGGGCACGAGTACGTCGTGCCGCAGGACACCGTCCTCGGCGTCGTGCCGCTCGGCTACGCCGACGGCATCCCGCGGCACGCGTCGGGGACGGCCGACCGGTGGGGCGGTCCCGTGCAGGTCGGCGGACGCCGTCTCGGCATCGCGGGACGGGTCTGCATGGACCAGGTCGTGCTCGACCTCGGGCCGGGCGCGACGGAGGTCGCCGGGGACCGGGTCGTGCTGTGGGGCGACGGCAGCGACGGCGTGCCGACCGCCCAGGACTGGGCCGACGTGGCCGGCACCATCTCCTACGAGCTGGTGGCCCGGCTGGGTGCGCGCGTGCCCCGCACGTACGTCGACAGCGAGCGGGGCGAAGCCGGTGCGGGACAGGACGCCACCGCTGCCACGGCAGCCGTGACCGGAGGCGTCCGGTGACCGCGCAGGTACGGCTGCCCGACGCCGCCGCGACCCGGGCCTGGGGGCGGGCGCTCGCGTCGCTGCTGCGGGCCGGCGACCTCGTCGTCCTCACCGGCGACCTCGGTGCGGGCAAGACGACGCTCACGCAGGGCATCGGCGACGGGCTCGACGTCCGCGGGCAGGTCGCGTCGCCGACGTTCGTCATCGCACGCGAGCACCCGCCGTTGCCGCGCGCCGACGGGACGCGCGGACCCGCCCTCGTGCACGTCGACGCGTACCGGTTGGGCTCGCTCGACGAGGTCGAGGCCCTCGACCTGGAGTCGGCACTCGACGAGGCGGTCACGGTCGTGGAGTGGGGCGCGGGCTGGGTCGAGGGACTGACCGACGACCGGCTCGAGCTGCGGCTCGAGCGCCCGCACGGCGGCGTCGGCGACGACGTCGAGGACGCCGCGGCGGGTGAGCGCGTGCTGACTGCGCGCGGTGTGGGGGAGCGCTGGCAGGGAGTCGCGCTGCCGGACCCGACCGACGCCGTGCCGGTCGCGACGCCCGCGGAGAACCACGAGGAGGCGGGGACCTGATGCACCTGGGGATCGACACGTCGGGCGCGGTCGCCGCGTCCCTGGTGCTCGACGCGGACACGGCCGACACCCTCGTCGACGACGAGCCGCGCCGGCACGCCGAGATGCTGACGCCGCTGGTGACCGAGCTGCTCGCGCGGCGCGGGCGCAGCGTGCGTGACGTCGAGAGCGTCGTGGTCGGCACCGGGCCGGCGCCGTTCACCGGCCTGCGCGTCGGGCTCGTGACGGCGCGCGTCCTGGGCCTGGCGCTCGGGGTGCCCGTCCACGGCGTGCCGAGCCTGGACGCCCTGGCCGAGGCCGCGGCGCGGTTCGCCGGTCTCGACGAGGGGACGCCGCTGCTCGTCGTGACGGACGCACGGCGGCGCGAGGTCTACTGGTCACGCTACGAGGTCCGCGACGGCGTGGCGCTGCCCACGGGGGGACCGGACGTCGCCGCGCCCGCGGACGTGCCCCGGACCCCCGAGGACGTCGTGCTGGGCGCGGGCCGCGACCTGTACCCCCAGGTCTTCGGCGACGCCGACCCCCGGCTCCCGCAGGGCACGCCGGCGCTGCGGAGCCCGGACCCCTCGCTCCTCGTGCGCATCGCGCAGCGGCGGCTCGCGGCCGGCCAGGAGCTGCCCGCCGACCCGCTGTACCTGCGTCGCCCGGACGCCGTGCCGCCCGCGGGTGCCAAGCGGGTCCTGGCGTGAGCGCTGCGGCACCCGACGTCGTCGTCCGCCCGCTGGTCGCCGGCGACCTCGCGGCGCTCGACCGGATGGAGCGCACGCTGTTCGGCGTCAGCGCGTGGTCGCGGCAGATGCTCGCCGACGAGCTCGTCGGGCCCGGGCGTACCTACGTCGGGGCGGAGCTTCCGGGCGGGTCGCTCGTGGGGTACGCCGGGATCTGGTTCGACGGTCGGGACGTGCAGGTGATGACGGTGGCGACGGATCCCGGCTACCAGGGGCGCGGCATCGCGCGTCGGATGCTGGTCACGCTGCTGGAGCGGGCGCGCGCGCTCGGGGCGGAGTCCGTGCTCCTGGAGGTGCGTGTCGACAACGCGCCGGCGATCCACCTGTACGAGAGCCTGGGGTTCACCCAGCTGGGGCGTCGCCGCGGCTACTACCAGCCGGAGAACGTCGACGCCTGGACCATGCAGCTGCTGCTGCCACGTGCGGCCGAGGTGCGGCAGGAGGCACGGTGAACAGCCGTGACGAGACGCGCCGACGGGTCCTCGTCGACGCGGACGAGCTCGCACGGCTGCTCGCCGAGGACGAGACGCCCGTGCTCCTCGACGTGCGCTGGGCGCTGGGTCGGACCGACGGCCACGAGCGCTACCTCGCGGCGCACCTGCCGGGTGCGGTGTACGTCGACCTCGACACCGAGCTCGCCGCACCCCCGTCCCCGCGCGCCGGACGGCACCCCCTGCCGACGGTCGCGGACCTCGAGCACGCCGCGCGGCGCTGGGGCGTGCGCGAGGGCGGCGCGGTGGTCGCGTACGACGACTCCGGGGGCATGTCCGCCGCCCGGGCGTGGTGGCTGCTGCGGTGGGCGGGCGTGCGCGACGTGCGGCTGCTCGACGGCGGTCTGGACGCGTGGGTCGCCGCCGGGTACGGCGTCGAGGCGGGTGACGTGGCGCCCGAGCCCGGGGACGTCGTGCTGGTGCCGGGCGCGCTGCCGACGGTCGACGCCGACGGTGCCGCCGCGCTCGCGCACGACGGCGTCCTGCTCGACGCGCGCGCCGCCGAGCGGTACGCGGGGCGCGTCGAGCCGGTCGACCCGCGTGCCGGGCACGTCCCGGGAGCCCGTAGCGCACCGACGACCGAGAACGTCGGGCCGGACGGGCGCTTCCGGGACGCCGGCGCGCTGGCCGACCGGTTCGCGGCCCTCGGCGTGCCGGTGGACGGCGGCGACGTGCCGGTCGGCGTGTACTGCGGGTCGGGCGTCACTGCGGCGCACGAGATCGCCGCGCTCGCCTCGATCGGCGTCGACGCCGCGCTGTACCCCGGCTCGTGGTCGCAGTGGTCCAACGACCCGGCCCGGCCCGCCGCCACCGGCTGAGTCAGACGTCGCGCGCGACCTCGTCCCACGCCAGCCGCGGCGCGCGGGGCCGGTCGGTGCCCTCGCCGTCGGGCCACCCGACGTTGAGGACGGCCAGCGACCGCCAGCCCGTGCCGGCGAAGAACTCGGCGTCGACACCGGCGGCGTCCATGCCCGTCATCGGGCCGACGCCCAGGCCGACGGCGCGCAGCCCCACCACGAGGTACCCGGTCTGCAGCCACGCGTTGTCGCGGGCCATGGCGGCACGCACCTCCGGGACGGCTGCGAGGCGGTCGCCCATGGTCGGTGCGTGCGGAGCGAGCGTCGGCAGGTGCAGGTGGAAGTCGGTGTCGGCGGCGACGACCAGGGTCACGGGGGCCGCGAGGACGCGCTCGCGGTTGTTCTCGTCCATGTGCGCGGCGAGGCGCTCGCGGGCCTCGCGGGTGCGGACGACGAGCAGACGCAGCGGCCCGGAGTTGGCGGCGGTGGGCCCCCAGCGCACCGTGTCGTGCACGGCGCGGAGCAGGGCGTCCGGCACGGAGTCGTCGACGAACCGCCCCACGGTGCGCGCGCCCTGGAACACCGTGTCCGCGAGGGGGGCGTCGCCGGTCGGCAGCGGCGTGGCGATGTCGTCGATCAGGTCGGAGAGGGTCACCTCCGGTACAACATCGTTGCGTTCGCATCGATACCCTCAGGCAACCGTGAGGCCGGTCACGGCGGTCGCCACGCCTATCCTGAGGGGCGTGAGCGAACCACTGGTCCTCGGGATCGAGACCTCCTGCGACGAGACCGGCGTCGGCATCGTGCGGGGGTACGACCTGCTGGTCGACGCCGTCGCCAGCTCGGTGGACGAGCACGCGCGGTTCGGCGGGATCATCCCCGAGATCGCGGCGCGCGCCCACCTCGAGGCCATGGTGCCGACGATCGAGCGCGCGCTCGCGACCGCCGAGGTGACGCTCGACCAGGTAGACGCGATCGCCGTGACCGCCGGGCCAGGGCTCGTCGGGCCGCTGACGATCGGGGCCGCCGCCGCCAAGGCGCTCGCGGTCGGCCTGGGCAAGCCGCTGTACGGCGTCAACCACGTCATCGGGCACGCGGTCGTCGACGAGCTCGTCGACGGACCGTTCCCCGAGCGGGTCATGGCGCTCGTCGTGTCGGGCGGGCACTCCTCGCTGCTGCGGATCGACGACACGGTGAACGTCACCGAGCTCGGCTCGACGCTCGACGACGCGGCGGGGGAGGCGTTCGACAAGGTCGGCCGGCTGCTCGGCCTGCCGTACCCCGGTGGTCCCCACATCGACCGGCTCGCGCGCGACGGCGACCCCGCGGCGATCCGGTTCCCCCGCGGCCTGACCGCGCCCAAGGACCAGGCCGAGCACGCGACGGACTTCTCGTTCTCGGGCCTGAAGACCGCCGTGGCGCGGTGGGTCGAGTCGCGGCAGGACGCCGGCGAGCCCATCCCGCTGGCGGACGTGTCCGCGTCGTTCGCCGCCGCCGTCGCGGACGTGCTGACCGCCAAGACGATCGCGGCCTGCCGCCGCGAGGGCATCTCCACGCTCGTCGTCGGCGGAGGCTTCTCCGCCAACTCCCAGCTGCGGGACATGGCCGCCGCCCGCTGCGCCGAGGCGGGCATCGACCTGCGCATCCCCCCGATCCGCTACTGCACGGACAACGGCGCGATGATCGCGGCGCTCGGTGCGGCCGTGGTGCGACGCGGCCTGCCGCCGTCGCCGCTCGACCTGCCCGTGGACTCGACGATGCCGCTCACGCAGGTCCTCGTCTGAGCCGTTCGCGCGCCCGGCGGGACCGGTGGGTGCCGGCGTCCGTCAGCTGACCGGCGCCCGCCGCCACAGCCGCCAGGTGCGCGCGCCGAGCGCGAAGCCGAGCGCGCCCAGGCCGAGCGAGACCGCGACGGGCTGCCAGCCCAGCATGAACTGGATCCCGACCATCGCGTCGCTGTTCTCGGCCGTCATGGGGACGCCCAGCCAGGACAGCTCCGCGCGGCCGCCGCCCATGGCTCCCACGGCGTCGACCGCTCCCGCCGCCCAGGCGGCCCACATGTACAGCGGCAGGCCGAACCCGAGGAGGGCGGCCACCACCGCGCCGTCGTTCCAGCGCGGTCCGGCGCCCCCGAGCGCGTCGAGGTGGTCGGCGGCGACGCGCCACGGGCTGCCGATCTCGCGCAGCGCGTCGTCGACGCCGATCCGGGCGGCGTCGTCGAGGAGCGCGGCACGCAGGTCCCGGCGGATGCGCCGCGCCTCGCGCGACGGGTGGTAGTCCTGCATGGCGAGCGCGAACCGCCACATCCAGCGGCGCACGCGGGTGCGGTCACGGAACCCGAGGGCGGCGCGAGCGGTGGTGCCGGGCGTCGTGGTCATCGTGCCTCCTGGGTCCGTCGAGCGGTCGGGGAACGGTCCGTGGCAGTCACGCGGCACCGCCCCACAGCCGCCAGCTGCGCGACCCGAGGGCGAACGCCACGAGGCACAGCGCACCGGACAGCGCGACCGGACCCCAGCCCGCGGTCGTGTGCATCGAGATCGTGTCGTCGGTGCGCGTCAACGTCGCGGGGACGCCCAGCCGGCTGAGGTCGACGGTCCCGCCGCCCATCTCGGCGACGGCGCTGAAGGCCCCCATCTGCCAGGCGATCCACATGTACCCGGGCGGCAGGATGGCGATGAGGCCCGCGAGCACCGCGCCGCCGGTCCACCGGGGGCGGCGGGACACCCGCGCGGGGTGGTCCTGCATCGCGACGTCGAACCGCAGCAGCCACCAGGTCAGGCGGACCCGGTCGCGCAGCCGCGGGCGGTCAGCGGTGGCGGGGTCGTGCGTCGTGGTCATCGTGGGCTCCCCGTGGGGGCGGGCACGGGCGCGGCTGCGTCCGGCGGGTCGGTCGGGGGCCCGGCTGCGCCGAGCACGCGCTCGGCGGTCGCGACCAGGTCCACCCAGGCGTCGCGCTGGGCCGCGAGGGCGGCGAGGCCAGGCGCGCTGAGCCGGTAGTACTTGCGCGCCGGCCCGGAGGCGGATGCGACGAGCCGGGAGATCAGCAGGCCGTCCCGCTCGAGGCGGGTGAGGACCGGGTAGAGCGTCCCGGTGGAGAGGTCGTCGAGGCCGGCCCCCCGCAGGACCGTGACCAGCTCGTACCCGTAGGTCTCCTCGCGGGTCAGCGCCGCGAGCGTGAGCATCGGCAGCACGCCCTTGAGGAGCTGGGAGTCGCGGGAGTCGGCCACGACACAAAGGTAACGCCAACTACCTGGTATTGCCTAGTAGCAGACGGCGGACGGTCCACGGACGACCGTGCCTGGCTCGGGTGGCCCTGCCTAGAGCGGGCGGCCCGCGGCGAGCTCGGCCACCAGCGCACGCACCACGGGCTCCAGCTCACCCGCGTTGCGTCGCGCGACCGCGCGCTGCCGCTGGTACGACGCCCCTCGCCGCAGGATCGTGCGGACCTGGTCCAGCTCGGCCTCGCAGCCCAGGCGCTCGGCCACCGGGGCGAGCACGCCGAGCCACCGGCTCACGGAGTCGGTGACGAGCTCCTCGTCACCTGCGTCGTTCGTGATGACGATCGCGTCCATGCCGTAGCGCGCCGAGCGCCACTTGTTCTCCTGGACGAACCACGGAGGCATCGTCGGCAGCGGTTCGTCCGCGTCGATCATGGAGGAGAAGTGCTCGACGAGACAGTGCGTGAACGCGCTGATGGCGGTGACCTCGAGCAGGTTCGCCGCGCCGTCCGCGATGCGCATCTCGAGGGTGCCGAAGCGCGGCGACGGCCGGATGTCCCAGCGGACCTCGTTGACCTGGTCGATCACCCCGGTGTGCATCATGTCGCCCACGTACTGCTCGAGCTCCTCCCACCGCTCGAACTGGGGGGGCAGGCCTGCGGTCGGCAGCTGCTGGAACAGCAGCGCGCGGTTCGACGCGTAGCCGGTGTCCTTGCCGCCCCAGAACGGTGACGACGCCGACAGGGACTGGATGTGCGGGAAGACCGTGAGCATCGCGCGGCTCAGCGGCAGCACCTTGTCCCGGTCCTCGACGCCCACGTGGACGTGCACGCCGTAGATGAGCATCTGACGCCCCCACCACTGGGTGCGGTCGATCAGCGTCGCGTAGCGCTGCTTGTCGGTGACGCGCTGCGTCGCCCAGTTGGCGAACGGGTGCGTGCCCGCGCCCATGAGCTCGATGCGCAGCGGTCGGGCCGCGGCCGCGACCTCGTCGAGCGCGCGCTGCAGGTCGGCACCGGCCTCGCCGACCGTCCGGCACTTGCCGGAGGAGAGCTCGACCGTGTTGAGCAGCAGCTCGGGGGTGATGTGGGGGTGGTCGGTGCCGTCGGCGGGCTGCACGGCCTCGAAGATCGCCTGCGCCGCCTGCCGCAGGTCGCCGGAGTCGGCGTCGACGAGCGCCACCTCCCACTCGATGCCCACGGTCGAGCGCTCGGAGCGGGCGAAGGGCAGCGCGACGGGGGCTGCCATCAGACGGGCTCCACGACGAGCACCCGCTGCTGCCCGGCGACACGCGTGAGCACGACCGTGCCCTCGGCGCTGCCGCGCAGGTCGAGCTGCCGGCGCAGCGTCTCCGGCACGACCGCCGTGCCGCGCTTCTTGATGGTGAGCCGCCCGACGTCCCGCTCGCGCAGGTACGTGCGCAGCCGCTTGAGCCCGAACGGCAGGTCGTCCAGGACGCGGTACGCGGTCGCGAGCGGCTGCCAGGCGGCGCGGTCGGCCAGGGCGTCGGAGGTCACGTAGGCGATCGTGGGGTCGATGAGCCGGCCGCGCACGCGGTACGCGATCGTCCCGACGAGACCGGCGCGGATGACGGCCCCGTCGGGCTCGTACAGGTACCCGCCGACGGGGCCGACGGGCGGCGCGTCGTCGTCACCGTCGGGGTCGGCGCGCAGGGCGTGCGCACGGCCGTCACGCAGGACCAGGGCCGAGCGGCCGGGCCCGTCGGGTGCCAGCGGCCCGAACCACAGGCCGAGCTCCACGACCTCGCCCGCGGACGACACCCACTGCGCCTCGGCGTCGTGCGGCAGGTCGCGGTGCGCGATGCCGGGTCCCAGCTTCAGCCCGAGGGCGGGGACCGTCCCGCGCACGGCGAGGACCGCGTCGAGCGGCGGGGAGTAGGCCCGGGGGTCGAACACGCGTCGGCCGGTGCCCGTGCGGCGCGCCGGGTCGGCGTACACGCCGTCGACGCCCTCGGCCGCCAGGTCGAGCGCGAGCCCGTCTCCCATGCGGACCTCGACCTCGGGGAACGCGCGCAGGTTGACCGTCGCCAGCGCGGCGGTCGTCTCGTCGACGTCGGTGGCGAGCACGCGGATGCCGATGCCGGCCATCGCGAGCGCGTCGGCTCCCAGCCCGCACGTCAGGTCGGCCACGTAGGTGCACCCGGCGTCGCGGTAGCGCCGTGCGTGGTGCGCGGCGACCTCGAGGCGCGTCGCCTGCTCGAGGCCCGCGACCGTGAACAGCATGCCCTCGGCGAAGTCACCGAGCTTGCCGCGCGCCTTGGCGCGCAACCGGGACTGGGTGAGCGCGGCGGACACCAGGGCAGGGTCGAGCCCGTCCTTCTGCAGCCGTTCGGCGAGCGGCAGCGCGAGCCGCTCGTCGTACGGAGGTAGTGCCTGGAGCAGTGCCCAGCCGTCGGGACTGAGCAGCTTGACCAGTGCGGCGTCGTCCACACGCCAACCTTCGCACGTCACCGGCCGTCGGTCCCACCCGCGGCGTCCAGGAGGTGGGCGCTCATGAGGGCGGATTCTGGCACTCGGGTTGACCGAGTGCTAACGCCTTCCTAGAGTGAGGAACTGGCACTCTCCTGGTGAGGGTGCCAACCGCTCCCGTGGCCCCGGCTCCCGCGACGACGGTGCGACGGTGCGGCGCAGACTCCTGAACTACTCACACATGCGAAGGGGAGGTCCGCTGTGTCGGTCTCCATCAAGCCCCTCGAGGACCGCATCGTCGTCAAGGCCCTCGAGGCCGAGACGACGACCGCGTCGGGTCTCGTCATCCCGGACAGCGCCAAGGAGAAGCCCCAGGAGGGCGAGGTCCTGGCGGTGGGCCCGGGTCGGATCGACGACAAGGGCAACCGCGTGCCGCTGGACGTGGCCGTGGGCGACAAGGTCATCTACTCGAAGTACGGCGGCACCGAGGTGAAGTACGCGGGTGAGGAGTACCTCATCCTCTCGGCCCGCGACATCCTCGCGGTCGTCGCCTGACGACAGCTCGACCGACCGGGGACCCGTCCCCGGCACGACGAAGGCCCCCTCCCGCGGGAGGGGGCCTTCGTCGTTGCCGTCCAGGATCAGGCGGTGACGCGGCGGCCGGCGCGCTCGGCGAGGACCGCGGCGCGCTCCTCCTCCGACAACCCGCCCCACACGCCGTACGGCTCGCGCACGGCCAGCGACTGCTCGCGGCACTCCTTGAGCACCGGGCACGTCGCGCAGATGGCCTTCGCCGCCTCCGCGCGCCGGCGCCGGGCCGAGCCGCGCTCCCCCTCGGGGTGGAAGAAGAGGTCCTGGTCCGCATCGCGGCAGGCGCCGTCGAACTGCCACTCCCACAGGTCCATCACCGGTCCGGGGAGACGCGAGATCTCGGCCATGTGTTCCTCCTTGGCTCCTGCGCGGTCGTCCTGCGGCGCGGGGCCGGGACGAAAGTCGGTGGCCGACGCGGTTCCCCGTGTCGACGTGACGCCACGCTACAACCGCGTCAGAAGTTGTTCAAGGCCCACCTTGTGGCGCGATCGAGTGAAACGGTGCGTGGCGCGATTTGGACGCAGGTGCAGGACGCCCGTCCGCCTTGCAGGTCCCGGTCCGGCGCGGGCTCGGGGGATCGCGCCACGCGGCTGGCACAATCGCTTCATGGTCCCCGCAGCAGACGAGCCCCCGGCTGGTCCCGCGCTGACCGTCGCCGCCGTCGCGCGCCGCCTCGGTGTCGCGCCGGCGACGCTGCGGACCTGGGACCGGCGCTACGGGCTGGGGCCCTCCGAGCACTCCGCCGGTGCGCACCGTCGCTACACGGCCCAGGACGTCGAGCGGCTCATGGTGATGCGCCGGCTCACCATCGACGGTGTCGCGCCCGCCGAGGCCGCGCGGCTCGCGCTGTCCTCCGACGTGCACGGTGTCGCCACGCCGCCCGCGCCCACCGCCGGCAGCGACGACCTCACCGGCAGGCTCCCCGTCCCGGGCGGGGGCGCAGCGTCGCCGGGCGCGTCCGGCCCGTCCCTCCCGGGTGGTCCGGCCGGAGCCGCCGCCCGCGTCGCCGCGCTCGTCGACGCCGCGCTCACCGGCCGTGCCGACCGCTGCGCCGCGCTGCTCGACCCCGCGGGGCTCGACCTCACGCGGTGGTGGGTCGACCGCGTGCAGCCGGCGCTGGCGGCGCTCGCGCGGCGGACCGTCGTCGAGCGCCCGGGTGTCGACGCTCGCGAGACGCTCGTCGGCGCGGTGCTCGGTGCGCTGCGGGCGCGCACCGCGGCGCCCCCGCCCACCGGCGCTCCCGTGGTCCTGCTCCTGCCGGTGCCGGGGGAGCCGCGGTCCGTCGTCGCGCACGTGCTGGCGGCCGCGCTGGTGGACGGCGGCGTCGACGCGCGGCTCGTCGCCGGCCCCGTCTCCACGCGGCACGCGGGCGAGCTGGCGCTCATGACGCGCGCCCGGGCCGTCGTGACCCTGTCGGAGTCCGCGACCCCGGACCTGTCGGTCGTGGCGCGCCTCGCGCAGGAACGCACCGACCTCCCGCAGTTCGTCATGGTGCCCGATGCCGCCGAGGAGCGTGTCCCCCTCGACCGCTCGGTGCACCGGTCCCGCACGATCCCGGGGCTCGTCCACGAGGCGCTGGCGGCCGTCACGCAGTCTGCATCCCTGTGACCGCTGTCATCCCCTCACGGTTGCGTGACCCGTTCGCGTGACGCCATTGCACGCGCCAGCCCGCAACCGTGAGGAAACGGCGCGTTCGACACTCGACCGTCGGTGCGGAGGGCTAACGTGACGCACCGGTAACGCCGATGCAGGCATGGACCGTGCACGCATGTGGTGACGGGATCGGCGCGAGGAGGAACCCCATGGCTGGAGTCGTGGTTTGCCACGGCTCGGCGACCGTTCGTGAGCGGCTCGTCGTGACATCGATCGGTGTGCCGTCGCTGGCGCCCGTCCGCGCTGCAGCGACGGCCGACGAGCTGCTGGCGCTCGCGCGCCGCATCGCGCCCACCGTCGTCCTGCTCGACGCCCACCTACCGGGTGCGGGCCCCGCCGAGGCGATCCGACGGCTGCGTTCCGTCGCGCCGTCTGCCGCGATCGTGCTGCTCGCCGGTCCCGACGACGGGGAGGCCCTCGATCGCGCGCTCGCGCTCGGTGCGCGTGGCTTCCTGGCCCCCGACGTGGGCCGCGCCGAGCTCGCCGCCGTGGCCGCGCACGTGCAGGCCAGTCCCGTCTCGTCCGGGCCGCCGGGGGTGCCGGCGGTGCCGCACCCGGCCTCGCCGCTGCAGGAGACGCACGTGTCGCGCGCCGACGCCGGTGTCGCACCGCGCCAGGGCGAGCCCAACCCCGTGCTGACCAAGCGCGAGATCGAGGTGCTCGTCGGCATGAGCCACGGGCGCTCCAACGCGCAGATCGGGCAGGAGCTGTTCCTCTCGGAGGACACGGTCAAGACGCACGCCCGCCGCCTGTTCCGCAAGCTCGGGGCGTCGGACCGGGCCCAGGCCGTCGCCATCGGGCTGCGGCGCGGGATCATCGACTGAGCGGGAGTCCCGGCGCCGCCGTCCGCCCCGTATCCTGAGGTGATGACGGCGCCCGATTCCTCCACGTCACCCGCGGACCCGTTCGCCCGGGTCGGTCTCACCTACGACGACGTCCTGCTGCTGCCGGGCGAGACGGACGTGATCCCGTCCGAGGTCGACACGACCTCGCAGCTGACGCGCGAGATCACCGTGCGCGTCCCCCTGGTCTCGGCGGCCATGGACACGGTCACCGAGTCCCGCATGGCCGTCGCCATGGCGCGTCAGGGCGGCGTCGGCATCCTGCACCGCAACCTGTCGATCGCCGACCAGGCGCACCAGGTCGACGTGGTCAAGCGCTCCGAGTCCGGCATGGTCTCCGACCCCGTGACCGTCGGACCCGACGCGACGCTGGCGGAGCTCGACGCGCTGTGCGGCACGTACCGCGTGTCGGGCCTGCCCGTCGTCGACGACGACCGCCGGCTCGTGGGCATCATCACCAACCGCGACCTGCGCTTCGTGCCCGCCGCGGAGTTCGCCACGCGGCGCGTGCGCGACGAGATGACCTCGATGCCGCTCATCACCGCTCCGGTCGGCATCGCACGCGCCGACGCGGCGGCGCTGCTCGCCAAGCACAAGGTCGAGAAGCTCCCGCTCGTCGACGACCAGGGCAGGCTCGCCGGCCTCATCACCGTCAAGGACTTCGTCAAGACCGAGCAGTACCCGCAGTCCACCAAGGACGCCGACGGGCGCCTGGTCGTCGGTGCCGCGATCGGGTTCTTCGGCGACGCGTGGGAGCGTGCGACCGCGCTCGTCGAGGCGGGTGTCGACGTGCTCGTCGTCGACACCGCCAACGGGCACGCCCGCCTCATGCTGGACATGGTCCGGCGCCTGAAGTCGGACCCGGCGACGCGTCACGTCCAGGTCATCGGCGGGAACGTCGCGACGCGCGCCGGCGCCCAGGCGCTGGTCGACTCCGGCGTCGACGCCGTCAAGGTCGGGGTCGGGCCCGGGTCGATCTGCACGACGCGGGTCGTGGCCGGCGTCGGTGTGCCGCAGGTGACCGCGATCCACGACGCGTCGCAGGTGTGCCGCCCGGCCGGTGTGCCGGTCATCGGTGACGGCGGCCTGCAGTACTCGGGCGACATCGCCAAGGCGCTCGTCGCGGGTGCCGACACCGTCATGCTGGGGTCGCTGCTCGCGGGCTGCGACGAGTCGCCCGGCGACCTGGTGTTCGTCAACGGCAAGCAGTTCAAGCACTACCGCGGCATGGGCTCCCTCGGGGCGATGGCGTCGCGCGGGCGGGTGTCGTACTCCAAGGACCGGTACTTCCAGGCCGACGTGACGACCGACGAGAAGATCGTCCCCGAGGGCATCGAGGGGCAGGTGCCGTACCGCGGGCCGTTGTCGGCAGTGGCGCACCAGCTGGTCGGCGGGCTGCACCAGTCGATGTTCTACGTCGGCGCGCACACGATCCCCCAGCTGCAGGAGCGCGGCCAGTTCATCCGGATCACGCCGGCGGGCCTCAAGGAGTCCCACCCGCACGACATCCAGATGACGGTCGAGGCGCCCAACTACACGGGCCGCTGAGACGCGCGGCACACGGCGCGCGCAGGGCCACCCTGCGCACGCCGGTAGGCTCGTCGGGTGACCAGCGACATCGAGATCGGTAGGGGCAAGCGAGGACGCCGGGCGTACTCCTTCGACGACATCGCGGTGGTGCCGTCGCGCCGCACGCGTGACCCGGAGGAGGTCTCGGTCGGCTGGCAGATCGACGCCTACCACTTCGACCTGCCCGTGCTCGCGGCACCCATGGACTCGGTGATGAGCCCCGCGTCCGCCGTCGCGCTGGGACGCGCCGGTGGTCTCGGTGTCCTCGACCTCGAGGGTCTGTGGACGCGCTACGACGACCCCACCGGGCTGCTCGAGGAGATCGCCGCGCTCGACGCGCCGCGCGCGACCGCCCGCATGCAGGAGATCTACGCCGCCCCGATCCGCCCCGAGCTGATCCGTGCCCGGCTGCAGGAGATCCGCGACGCGGGGGTCGTCGTCGCGGGGGCCCTGAGCCCGCAGCGCACGCAGGAGCACTGGCGCACGGTCGTCGACGCGGGCGTCGACGTGTTCCTCATCCGCGGCACCACCGTGTCGGCCGAGCACGTGTCCGGGCGCGCCGAGCCGCTGAACCTCAAGCGCTTCATCTACGAGCTCGACGTCCCCGTGATCGTCGGCGGCGCGTCGACGTACACCGCGGCGCTGCACCTCATGCGCACGGGTGCAGCCGGCGTCCTCGTCGGGTTCGGCGGGGGAGCGGCGCACACCACGCGCGTGTCCCTCGGCATCCACGCGCCCATGGCGACGGCCGTCGCCGACGTGGCCGCAGCCCGCCGCGACTACCTCGACGAGTCGGGCGGCCGGTACGTGCACGTCATCGCCGACGGCGGCGTCGGGCGCTCGGGCGACCTGGTCAAGGCGGTCGCGTGCGGCGCGGACGCGGTCATGCTGGGTGCGGCGCTGGCGCGCGCGACCGACGCCCCGGGCCGGGGGTTCCACTGGGGCCCCGAGGCGCACCACCCCCAGCTGCCGCGCGGTGAGCGCGTCGAGGTGGGCACGGTCGGCACCCTCGAGCAGATCCTGTTCGGGCCGGGTCACACGGCCGACGGCACGCTCAACCTCATCGGTGCGCTGCGCCGGGCGATGGCCACCACGGGGTACTCGGACCTCAAGGAGTTCCAGCGGATCGAGGTCGTCGTCTCGCCGTACCAGCCGCACTGACGGCGAGGGTCGACGCCCGCGCCGTGGTGGTCACGGTGCGGGCACGGCCACCGGCAGCTCGGTGGGCGCGGCCGACGGGCCGTGCCCGAACCTGCGGACGGTCGCCGCAGACGCGTGGTGCCGGCCCAGGGGCAGCACCAGCGGAGAGCCCGTGACGGGGTCCGGCACGACGCGCGAGGCCATGCCGAAGACGTCCTGCACCATCTGCTCGGTCACGATGTCCGAGGGGTCACCCTGCGCGTAGAGCCGTCCGTCGGTGAGTGCGACGAGGTGGTCGGCGTACCGCGCGGCGAGGTTGAGGTCGTGCAGGACCATGACGATCGTCGTGCCGCGGTCGCGGTTGAGGTCGACGAGGAGGTCGAGCACGTCGACCTGGTGGGCGACGTCGAGGAACGTCGTCGGCTCGTCGAGGAGCAGCACGTCGGTCTGCTGCGCGAGGGCCATCGCGATCCACACGCGCTGGCGCTGACCGCCGGACAGCTCGTCGACCGACCGGTCCGCGAGGTCGAGGATGTCCGTGGCGACGAGCGCCTGCTCGACGACCTCGTCGTCCTGCGTCGTCCAGCGCCGGAACCAGCCCTGGTGCGGGTACCGGCCGCGCCCGACGAGGTCGGCCACGGCGATGCCCTCGGGACACACGGGCGCCTGCGGCAGCAGCCCGAGCACCGTCGCGACGTCGCGCGACCTCATGGTGTCGATCGGTGTGCCGTCGAGCAGGACGGCACCGGTGCGCGCGGGCAGCAGGCGCGCCATCGCCCGCAGCAGCGTGGACTTGCCGCAGCCGTTGGCGCCGACGATCGCGGTGACCGCGCCGGGCTCGATCTCGAGGGTCATGTCGTGCACGACCACCCGGTCGTCGTACCCGACGGTGATTCCCTCGACCGCGAGGGTGTGCACGGGGTCCGTCACAGGGAGCCTCCGGATCGGTTGGTCCTGGCCAGCAGCCAGAGCAGGTAGGGCGCGCCCAGGACGCCGGTGACGACGCCGACGGGGAAGCGGTGCACGAGCAGGTGCTGCCCGACGAGGTCGGCCACCAGGACGAGGAGGGCGCCGACCAGCGCGGCGGGCACGAGGAGGGCACCCGTGCCACGCACCAGGCGGTGGGCGATCGGCCCCGACAGGAAGGCGACGAAGGCGATGGGCCCGGTCGCCGCGGTCGCGACGGCGATCACGGCGACGGCGACGAGCAGCAGCGCGAGCCGTGAGCGGTCCGGTGACACCCCGAGCCCGGCGGCGGCGTCGTCGCCGAGCTCCAGCGCGGGCAGCCGCCGTGCCAGGACCAGCAGGACCGGGACCAGGATCGCGAGGGCGACGGCGAGGGGGCCGACCCCGGGCCAGAACGCGGAGTTGAGGGAGCCGGTCAGCCACCGCAGCGCCTCGTTCGCGTCGTAGATGCCCGCCCGGGTCATCGCGTAGCCGATGACGGAGTCGAGCATCGCGCCGACGGCGATGCCGATGAGGACGAGCCGGGCCCCCTGCACGCCGCTGCGCCACGACAGCGCGTAGATCGTGGCGGCGACGGCGAGCCCGGCGACGACGGCCACGACGGACAGGGCCGCGCCGGACAGGCCGAACATCGTGATCGCCACGACGGCGGCCGCGCTGGACCCGGCGCTCACGCCGATGATGTCGGGGCTCGCCAGGGGGTTGCGCAGCATCGTCTGGAACACGACGCCGCCCATGCCGAACGCGACGCCGACGAGGATCCCGGTCAGCACGCGCGGTGCACGCAGCACCCCGACGTTGAACGACGCGCCGGGCACCTGCTCGCCGAGCAGCACGCGCAGCACCTCGGACGGTGCGTACGACCGCTGGCCGACGCACAGCGCGACGACGGCGACGGCGACGACCGCCAGGACGAGCACGACCAGCACGGTGCGGTGCCGGCGCGCACGGACGCGGCGACCGTGGGCGACGACGCTGCCGGCGGGGCGGTCCGCCGCCAGGACGGCGGTCACAGCGCCGCCACCTTGTGCCGTCGGATGATGGCGATGAAGACGGGGGCGCCGAGCACGGCGGTGACGATGCCGACCTCGATCTCCTGCGGTCGGGCCACGACGCGCCCGACGACGTCGGCGGCCAGCAGGAGCGCCGCACCGAGCGCGGCGGAGGCGGGCAGCAGCCAGCGGTGGCTCGGGCCGGTGAACGTGCGGGCCAGGTGCGGGATGACCAGGCCGACGAACCCGATGGGTCCGGCGACGGCCACCGCGGTGCCGCACAGCAGCACGGCGGCGGCACCACCGACGGCGCGGATCGCGCCCACGCGCTGACCCAGCCCGACGGCGACGTCGTCGCCCAGCGCGATGGCGTCCATGCCGCGCGCGCACCCCACGGCGAGGACGGCACCCACGGCGAGGAACGGCAGGACCTGCGCGATCTCGGCGAACGAGGCCCGCCCCAGGGAACCGACCTGCCAGAAGCGGAAGGTGTCGAGCACGTCGGTGCGCGAGAGCAGCACCATGGACACGCCCGAGCCGAGCGCGGCCGTCGTCGCGGCCCCGGCGAGCGCGAGCTTGAGCGGGGTCGCGCCCTCACGTCCGAGGGACCCGATCGCGTACACGACGACGGAGGCGAGCGCGGCCCCGAGGAACGCCATCCACACGTACTGCGTGAGCGTGGACATGCCCAGCAGCATGATCCCCAGGACCACGGCGAGCGACGCCCCGGAGCTGATGCCCAGGAGTGCGGGGTCGGCCAGCGGGTTGCGCGTCAGCCCCTGCAGCACCGCACCGCCGACGCCGAGCGCGGCACCGACGAGCAGCCCGAGGAGCGTGCGGGCGACGCGGGACCGCACGGCGGCCTGCGCGATGTCGTTGGTGTCGGGGTGCAGCACGCCGGCGAGGACGTCGGACCAGCCCACGACGCGGGCCCCGAACGCGAGGGACGCCACGGCGGCCAGCAGGACCGCGAGGCCGCACGCGGCCATGCCCAGCACGCGCCGACGGCGCAGGGACGCCGGGCGCACCGCGAGGGGTGTGCCCGGCGTCCCTGCCGTGGCGGTGAGTGTCATCCGACCTGGGCGGCCGCGGCCTGGAACAGGTCGAGGTACGCGTCGAGCGCCCACGGCACCGACAGGATGGTCGGGCCGGACGTGGCCGAGGCCAGCGGGTCGGCGTCCGGGACCACGACGACCGAGCCGCGCGCGACGGCCGGGATCTTGTTGAGCAGCGGGTCGGCCTGCATCGTCGCCAGGGTGGTGTCGTCGCCGTAGGTGACGAGCACGTCGGCGTCCGCGAGGGTGTCGGCCTGCTCGGCGGCCAGGTTCACGAAGAACTGGTCCGTGTCGCCGGCGAGCTCGACCACCGAGGGCGCGGTCGTCATGCCCAGGTCGTCGAGGAGCTGCACGCGCGCGTCGAGCGGCGTGTACACCCCGATCGTGCTCGGGTCGGCCGGGTCGACCCACGTGTACGCGACGGTCTTGCCCTCGATGTCGGGGCGCTCCGCGAGCGCGTCGTCGATCTGTGCCAGGACGTCGTCGACGAGCTGCTGCGCCTCGGCCTTGCGCCCGAGCGCCTCGCCGTTGATGAGCGCCATGTCCTTCCAGTTGGTGCCCCAGGCGTACTCGGGGAACGACACGGTCGGCGCGATCTGCGACAGCGTCGAGAAGTCGTCCTCGGTGAGCCCGGAGTACGCCGCGAGCACCACGTCGGGCGCCGTGTTGTTGACGTCCTCGAACGGGATCCCGTCGGTCTCGTCGAACAGCACCGGCAGGTCGTCACCCGTCGCGTCGAGCGCCTCGAGCGCCTCGTACGTCCAGGGGTGCACGCCGTCGTCGTCGTTGTCGCCGTAGGTCGCCTTCGGGAACCCGACCGGCACGATGCCCAGCGCGAGCGGCACGTCGTGGTTGCCCCAGTTGACGGTGGCGACCGCCGTGGGCTCCTCGTCGATCGTGGTCTCGCCGAACGTGCTCGTGATCGTCACGGGGAAGGCGGCCGAGGCGGTGTCGGACGTCGCGTCGTCGGTCGGCTCGGTGCCACCGTCGGCGGCGCAGGCGGCGAGCAGGAGCGAGGCGGCCGTCGCGGCGACCAGCGGTCGCCAGACACGGCGGGAGGGCGCAGTGCGCATGATGTCCTTCGCAGAGGTTCGCTGTCGTCGTGGGGCGAGACGGCCCCGACGGGCCCGCGGATGCAGGCTCTGTAGGCAAGGCTTACCTTACGGCATCGTCGCACGGCGGTCGGAGTGACGTGGGCAACATCCGTCAGCGGCGCTCCCGGCGGTAGAGGACGTGGGACCACGCGTACCCGACGGCGGCGATCGCGACGCACCAGCCGACGGAGAGGAGCGTCGTCGAGACCTCGGGAGCGGTGCCCGCGAGCAGGGAGCGCACCGTCTCGACGACGGGCGTGAACGGCTGGTGCTCGGCGAAGGCGCGCACCGGCGTCGGCAGCGTCTCCAGGGGGACGAACCCGGTGCCGAGGAACGGCAGCGCGGTCAGCAGCATCGGCGTGTTGGACGCGGTCTCCACCGACGGCGCGGCGAGCCCCATCGCGACGCACAGCCAGCTCGTCGCGAACGTGGCCAGCGCGACGAGGCCGAGGAGCGCGAGCCAGTCCAGCGCACCGGCTCCCGGGCGGAACCCGAGCGCGACGGCCAGCGCCAGCACGACGGCCACGGCGAGCACGCCCTGGACCACGGTGCCGAGGACCGGTCCGCCCAGCACCGAGCCCGGTGCGATCGCCATGGTCCGGAACCGCGCCATGATCCCGCTGTGCGCGTCCATCGCGGCGGTGATCGCGACGCTCTGCGCCGCGCCGAGGACCGCGAACAGCAGGATCGCCGGCGTGATGTAGTCGAGGTACACCGCCCGTCCGGCGGCGCCCGCCGTGACCCCCGGAGCGACGCCCGCGCCGATCGCGCCGCCGAAGACGAACACGAACAGCAGGAGCAGCAGGACGGGGATCATCACGGTGAAGCTGGTCAGGCCGGGGTAGCGCACCGCGCGCAGCAGGTTGCGTCGCAGCATCGTCAGCATGTCCGTCAGCGGGCGGGCGCCGCTGGTGGGGACGAGCGTCGCGGTGGTCATCAGGCCACCTCCTTCGAGGTCGGGGGAGCGGGGGGAGGCTCGGTCAGGCGCAGGAAGACGTCGTCGAGCGACCCGGCGTCGTGCGCCGACTTCAGCTCGTCAGGCGTGCCCTCGGCGACGATGCGGCCGCGGTCGAGCACGGCGACGCGGTCGGCCAGGTGGTCGGCCTCCTCGAGATATTGCGTGGTGAGCAGCACCGTGGTGCCGCCCGCCACCAGCGCGCGCACCTCGTCCCACAGCGTCCGTCGGCTGCGCGGGTCGAGACCCGTGGTCGGCTCGTCGAGGAACACGACCGAGGGGGACCCCACGAGCGTCATCGCGAGGTCGAGCTTGCGCCGCATGCCGCCCGACCACGTGGACACGGGCTTGCGCGCGGCATCGGTGAGGCCGAACTGCGCGAGCAGCTCGGCGACCCGCTCGCGTCCGGCGCGGCGGCCGAGGTGGTGCAGCGAGGTCATCAGCCGCAGGTTCTCGACCCCGGTGAGCAGGTCGTCGACGGCCGACACCTGCCCTGTGACGCCGATCCTGGCGCGGACCGCGTCCGCCTGGGTCACCACGTCGGCGCCGGCGACCCGGGCGGTGCCGCCGTCGAGCGCGAGCAGCGTGGACAGGATGCCCACGACCGTGGTCTTGCCGGCGCCGTTGGGGCCGAGGAGGGCCGTCACGGTGCCGGGAGCGACCGTCAGGTCGACGCCGTCGAGGACCGTCAGGTCGCCGTACGACTTGCGCAGGCCGCGGACGTCCACGGCAGGTTCGCTGGTCATGAGGTCCTCCGGGCGGGTCGGGTGCGGGCGGGACGGTGTGGCTCAGGGGCGGCGGACGAGCACGTCGCCGTACCCGGTGCCGGCGTGGACCTCGACGGTGGCGTCGCCGTCGGCCGGGCGGTCGCTCGCGGTCAGGTCGTTGCGGACGGTGCCGTGCTTCGAGGCCACGTCGAGCCAGGCGGCCGTGCCCTGCGGGACGCCGACCTCGATCGAGCCGTACGACGTCGTGAGGGTGAGCGCGCCCGACTCCACGCGCTCGATGCGGATGCCGCCGGCGGCCGCCTTGGCGGTGACGGTGCCGCGTACCGTGCCGACGACGACGTCGCCGTGCACGCCGGCGACCTGCAGCGACCCGGTGACCGCGCCGACGGAGGTGCCGCCGTTGCGGGCGTGGACCTCGCCGTCGCCCGTCAGCGCGGCGATGCGGACGCTCCCGGCGCCGGCCCGCACCCTGGCGCGGTCGGTCACGTGCCCCACGACGACCGAGCCCGCGCTCACGTCGAGGTCCAGGCGAGCGACGTCGTCGAGCCGGGCGTCGCCGCCGTTGAGCCGCAGGTCGACGGTGCCGAGCCGGCCCTCGGCGTACAGCGAGCCGGCCTTGCCGCTGAGGTCCGACCCGGTGGGGACCTCGATGGTCACGCGGGCGCCACCGGCGCTGAACGGCATCACGTACTGCCGCCACGCGGCCGGGTAGACGATCGCCACCGCGTCGCCCTGGCGCTCGACGCGCGTCTCCTCGGCGGCGCGCACGGATCCGGCCTTGGTGGCGTCGGCGGGCAGGACGGTCACGACGACGTCGTCACGGTCGCTCGCGACGACGTGCAGGTTGCCGAACGGCACGTCGACGACGACCGGGACGGGCGCGGTGGCGGGGAACGTGGGCATGCGGGGCTCCAGGAGGTCGCGGGCGGTGGTGTCGGGCGGCGGGGTGTCGGACGCTGCTCAGCGCACCCAGCCGGTGAGTCGGTTCGCGGCGCGCGGGTCGGTGCGCGGCTGCGGGGACGCGCGTCCTGCGGGGTGGTCGAGCGCGCACGCGACCGCGCGGACGAGCCAGGAGTTCACGGAGAGGCCCTCGCGCGAGGCGGCGACCTCGACCTGGGCCTTGAGGTGGTCCGGCAGGCGCAGCGTCGTGCGCGTCGTGGTGCCCTCGTCGGTCTCGGGGGCGGCGGCGTCGGCCGGTGCGGGCGCGGTGGGCGCCGGGGTCCCGGTCCGGTCCGTCGGGGTGCCGGCGTCGACCACGAACTCCGGGGCGCCGGCGCGCAGCCGCACGTCGACGGACCCGGGTGCCAGCTCGGCGGAGATCTCCCCGGCGGCAGCGGTCAGGGCGTCGAGCAGGACGAGCCGCACCGCCGCGTCCAGCGGGGCGGTGAGGCGCTGGGCGAGCCGCCGCGCGTCGTCGCCGCCGATGTCGGCCGCCGTGGCGAGCCGGTCCTGCAGGTCGTCGACATAGCGGGTCAGGTCCATGACGTCAGCATGACACCATTGTGACGTCACCACAATGTCAACGTGGCGTCAATCTCGTCGCCCGATGGTCCCGGGTCTGCCCGGCCCGGGCACCCCACGCGGCGCGCCGGGCGCCCGCCTCGCAGGCCCGGCGTAGCCTGACGCGATGGCGCACGAGCATGCCGACCTGCAGGACCCGGAGACCGACCCGCTCGCCACGTACGTGCTGGAGCCGGACGACATCCGCCCGCTCCTGGCCCGCGTCGTCGCGAGCCCTGGGCACGCGACGTCCGCGTCCATCGCCCCGTTCACCGGCGCGCCCATCGCGGCCGTCCCCCTGACCGGCGTCGACGACCTGCCGGACGCGGCCCGCCGGGCCCGCGCCGCGCAGCGTCTGTGGGCCGCGCGCCCCGTCGCCGAGCGCGCCGCGGTGCTGCTGCGGGTGCACGACCTGCTCCTCGAGCGCCAGTCCGACGTCCTCGACCTGCTGCAGGTCGAGACCGGCAAGGCGCGCACCCACGCGTGGGAGGAGCTCGGCGAGGCCGCGAACACGGCGCGCTACTACGCGCTGCGCGCGCGCCGGCTCCTGGCGCCGCGCAGCGTGCGCGCGCTGACCGGCCCGTTCGCGTCGGCGCGCGTCCTGCGTCACCCCGTCGGCGTCGTCGGCATCGTCACCCCCTGGAACTACCCGCTCTCGCTCGGGCTGGGGGACTCGCTGACCGCGCTCGTCGCCGGCAACGCGGTGCTGCTGCGTGCGGACCCGCAGACCGCCCTCACGCTCCTGTGGTGCGCCGAGCTGCTCGAGGACGCCGGCCTGCCGGAGGACCTCCTGCAGGTCGTGGTCGGCGGACCGGACGTCGGGATGGCCCTGCTGGAGCACGTCGCCCACGCCGGGTTCACCGGTTCGACCCGGTCGGGCCGGGTGTTCGCGGGGCGCGCGGGTGAGCTCGGGGTCCCGGTCACCCTCGAGCTCGGCGGCAAGAACGCGATGTACGTCGCGGCGGACGTCGACGTCGAGGCCGCCGCCGAGGGCGCGGTGCGCGCCTGCTTCGGGTCGGCGGGCCAGCTGTGCGCGAGCATCGAGCGGATCTACGTGCACGAGCAGGTGCGGGAGGCCTTCCTGGCCGCGCTCGTGCGCCGCACGGCCGCGCTGCGCCTGGGCCCGGGCCTCGACTACCGCTCCGACATGGGCTCGCTCGTCGGTCCCGCGCAGCTCGCGCGCGTCGTCGAGCACGTGGAGGACGCCGTGGGGCACGGCGCGACCGTCCTCGTGGGTGGCGAGCAGCGGCCCGACCTGGGCCCGTACTTCTACGAGCCGACGGTGCTGGCCGACGTGCCGCCACCGGCCCGGGCCTACCGCGAGGAGACGTTCGGGCCCGTCGTCGCCGTGTACCCGGTGGCGTCCGACGACGAGGCGGTCGCCGCCATGAACGACTCCGAGCTGGGCCTCGTGGCCGGCGTGTGGACGCGCTCGTCGGCGCGGGGGGCGGTGCTCGCGGCGCGGGTGCGGGCCGGTGCGGTGGTCGTCAACGACACGCACCATCTGCTGTGGGGGAGCGTCGGCGCGCCGATCGGCGGTGTCGGCGCGTCGGGGTACGGGCGCCGCCACGGGCGCGAGGGCCTGTGGGAGACGACGTGGACGCAGGCGGTGGTGGCCCAGCACGGTGTCCACACCGGGCGCGGGCTCGGCATGCGCCAGGTCCACGAGCTCGGCACCGAGGTCTGGCCGCGCGTGCTCACCCGCCTCCTGCAGCTCGAGCGCAGCCTCCGCCTGCCCTGACCGGCGACGACAGCAGATCGCCCTGTCACCCCCGGGGTGCCGGGGGTGACAGGGCGATCCGTCGCGTCGTGCGGCTCAGGCGCCGACGACCTCCAGTGCCTGGCGTGCGATCGCCAGCTCCTCGTTGGTCGGCACCACCATCACCGTGACCCGCGCGCCGTCGGGCGAGATGACCGTCGGCTCCGACTTGCGGCCTGCGTTGCGCTCGAGGTCGACCTCGATCCCGAGGCCCTCGAGCCCGGTGAGCACGCCCGCACGGACGATGTCGTCGTTCTCGCCGACGCCCGCCGTGAAGGCGATGACGTCCACACGGCCGAGCACCGCGTAGTACGCGCCGATGTACTTGCGCAGGCGGTGCAGGTACACGTCGAGCGCGAGGCGCGCCCCGGCGTCACCCTGCTCGACGAGGTCGTGCAGCGCGCGGAAGTCGTTCACCCCCGACAGGCCCTTGATGCCCGAGCGGCGGTTGAGCAGGTCGTCGATCTCGTCGATGCTCATGCCCGCGTTGCGGTGCAGGTGGACGACGACGGCGGGGTCGATGTCGCCCGACCGCGTCCCCATGACCAGGCCCTCCAGCGGCGTCAGGCCCATCGACGTCTCGGCTGCGACCCCGCCGCGCACGGCGGACGCCGACGCGCCGTTGCCGAGGTGCAGCACGATCTGGTTGAGGTCCGCCAGCGGGCGGCCCACGAGCTCGGCGACCTGTCGCGAGACGTACTGGTGCGACGTGCCGTGGGCGCCGTACCGACGCACCCGGTGCGTCGCCGCCACGTCGGCGTCGATCGCGTACGTCGCCGCTGCCTCGGGCAGGTGACGGAAGAACGCGGTGTCGAAGACCACGACGTGCGGGACGTCCGGCAGCAGGGCCTGTGCGACGCGGATGCCCGTGAGGTTCGCCGGGTTGTGCAGGGGGGCCAGGGGCGCCAGCTCCTCGATGAGGCGCTCGACCTCGGCGTCGACCAGCACGGGGCCGTCGAAGAGCGCACCACCCTGCACCACGCGGTGACCGACGGCGACGACGTGCGCCGCCTCGAGGTCCGGACCGATCTCGTCGAACAGCCCGAGCACGACCCGGAGCCCCTCGGCGTGGTCCGGCACCGGCAGCTCACGACGGGTCGTCGAGCCGAGCGCGACGTGCTTGACCGACCCGACGCCCTCGCCGATCTGCTCGACGATGCCCGACGCGATGGCCTGCCCGCTGTCCGGGTCGACGAGCTGGTACTTGATGGACGACGAACCGGAGTTGATGACCAGCACGCTCGCGGCGTGCTGCTCGGACGGGGTGGACGTGCTCATCGTGCGGATTCCTCCGGTGTCGTGACGGTGCCGGTCGTGCCGGCGGTGGCGGCGTCGAGCGCCTGCGCCTGGATCGCGGTGATCGCGACGGTGTTGACGATGTCCTGCACGAGCGCGCCGCGCGACAGGTCGTTGACGGGCTTGCGCAGACCCTGCAGGACCGGGCCGATGGCCACGGCGCCCGCCGAGCGCTGCACGGCCTTGTACGTGTTGTTGCCCGTGTTGAGGTCCGGGAACACGAAGACGGTGGCGCGGCCCGCGACCGCGGAGTCCGGCATCTTCGTCTTGGCGACCGACGCGTCGACGGCGGCGTCGTACTGGATCGGGCCCTCGACGGACAGGTCGGGACGGCGCTCGCGCACCAGCCGCGTCGCCTCGCGGACCTTCTCGACGTCGGCGCCGGAACCGGACTCGCCCGTGGAGTACGAGAGCATCGCGATGAGCGGGTCGATCCCGAACTGCACGGCCGTCTCGGCCGACGAGATCGCGATGTCCGCGAGCTGCTCGGCCGTCGGGTCGGGGATCACCGCGCAGTCGGCGTACACGAGGACGCGGTCCTCGAGGCACATGAGGAAGCAGCTCGACACGCTACCCACACCAGGCGTCGTCTTGATGATCTCGAACGCCGGCTTGATGGTGTGCGCGGTCGTGTGGACCGCGCCCGACACCATGCCGTCGGCCATGCCGAGCTGCACCATGAGCGTGCCGAAGTACGACACGGACGACACGATCTCCCGCGCGCGCTCGACCGTCATGCCCTTGTGGCGGCGCAGCTCGGTGTAGACCTCCGCGAACCGCTCCAGGGTCTGGCCGTTCTTCGGGTCGATGACCTGGGCGCCGTCGAGGTCGAGGCCGAGCTCGGTCGCGCGTGCGCGGATCGCGGCCTCCTCCCCGAGGATCGTGAGGTCGGCGACCTGACGCTGCAGCAGCGTCGAGGCGGCGCGCAGGATGCGGTCGTCGTTGCCCTCCGGCAGCACGACGTGCTTGCGGTCCGAGCGCGCCCGGTCGAGCAGCGTGTACTCGAACATCAGCGGCGTGACGACGCCAGGACGCGGCACGTCGAGCGTCGCGAGCAGCTCGGCACCGTCGACGTGCTGCTCGAACAGGGCGAGCGCCGTGTCGACCTTGCGCTGCGCGTCGTGGGTCAGGCGGCCGCGCGTGGCAGCCGCGGCGCTCGCGGAGCGGAAGGTGCCGAGCGACGTGGTGATGAGGGGCAGACGCGAGCCGAGGCCCGCGACGAGGCGCTCGATCGTCGGCGCGGGCGTGAGGCCACCGTTGAGGATCAGGCCGGCGAGCGACGGGAACCCCTCGGCCTGGTGGGCCATGAGCAGGCCGAGCAGCACGTCCGCGCGGTCGCCGGGGGTGATGACGACGGCACCGTCCTGCAGCCGGTCGAGCAGGTGCTCGATCGACATGGCGCCCACCAGCACGTCGAGCACCTCGCGGCCGAGCAGCTCCTCGTCCCCGCCGGTCAGCGTGCCGCCGACCGCGTGCATGAGCTGGCGCAGCGTGGGCGCGTACAGCAGCGGCGAGTCCGGCAGCGCCCACACCGGTGCGTCACCGGCCAGCGCCTCGCGGACCGCGTCCAGCGCCGAGGGGTCGCACCGGTTGGCGATGACGGAGACGACCTGCGCGTGGTTGGCGACGATCTCAGTGCTCGCGACGTCGACCGCGTGGTGGACGTCCTCGGGCGAGCGCTTGGCGCCGTTGACGACGAGGACCACGGGGGCCGCGAGGTTCGCGGCGATGCGCGCGTTGTACGCGAGCTCCGTCGGTCCCGCGACGTCGGTGTAGTCCGTACCGACCACGACGACCGCGTCGCAGCGTCGCTCGACGTCGTGGAACCGCGACACGATGCGGGACAGCGCGGCGTCGGGATCCTCGATGACCTCGTCGTACGTCGCGCCGACGGCCTCCTCGTACGCGATGTCGACACCGTCGTGCTCGAGCAGCAGCTCGAGGACGTAGTCCCGCTCCTCCGTCGACCGTGCGACGGGTCGGAAGACGCCGACGCGCTGCACGGTGCGCGTCAGCAGGTCGACGAGACCCAGTGCGACGACGGACTTGCCCGTGTCACCCTCGGCCGACATGACATAGATCGTCCTGGCCACAGTGCTGCTCACTTCTCTGGCCCCGGTGGGGGCTCGTGGTTCTTCGGTCGCGTCCGGGCCGGTGGGCCCGGACGCGACCGCTGGCAAGGGTGCTACTCGTTGTCACCGCCGGTGTCCGCTGCCGCGGGCGACTGCCGGGGCTGCGGGCCGCCCTCCTCGGTCGCCGTCTCACCGACGTCGGGCCACACCCAGTCGCGCACCTCGGGGATGTCCTCACCGTGCTCGCGCGTGTACTGCCGGGCTCGGATGCGGGCGTCCTCCATGCGCTGCCGGAGCCCCGCGTGCGAGGCCCGCAGCCAGTGGACGTGGTCGATGACGTCGATGACCAGGTGGTACCGGTCGAGGTCGTTGAGCATCACCATGTCGAAAGGCGTCGTGGTGGTGCCCTCCTCCTTGTACCCGCGGACGTGCAGGTTGGCGTGCCCGTTGCGGCGGTACGTGAGGCGGTGGATGAGCCAAGGGTAACCGTGGTAGGCGAACACGATCGGGCGGTCGGCCGTGAAGATGGTGTCGAACTCCCGGTCCGACAGGCCGTGCGGGTGCTCCCGCGCGTCCTGCAGGCGCATGAGGTCGACGACGTTGACGACACGCACCTTGAGCTGCGGAAGCTCACGTCGCAGGATGTCCGCCGCGGCCAGGACCTCGAGCGTCGGCACGTCGCCGGCGCACGCGAGGACCACGTCGGGCTCCTCGTCCCTGGCCTCCGAACCGGCCCACTCCCAGATGCCCAGACCGCGTGTGCAGTGCGCGACGGCCTGCTCCATGGTGAGGAAGTTGGGCGCGGGCTGCTTGCCCGACACGACGACGTTGACGTACTGCCGGCTGCGCAGGCAGTGGTCGTACGTGCTCAGGAGCGTGTTGGCGTCCGGCGGCAGGTAGACCCGCACCACCTCGGCCTTCTTGTTGACCACGTGGTCGATGAACCCGGGGTCCTGGTGGCTGAAGCCGTTGTGGTCCTGCCGCCACACGTGGCTCGAGAGCAGGTAGTTCAGGCTCGCGATCGGCCGGCGCCACGGGATGTCGTTCGTGACCTTGAGCCACTTCGCGTGCTGGTTGAACATCGAGTCGACGATGTGGATGAACGCCTCGTACGACGTGAACAGGCCGTGGCGCCCGGTCAGCAGGTAGCCCTCGAGCCAGCCCTGGCACTGGTGCTCCGACAGCATCTCCATGACGCGGCCGGCCCGCTCGAGGTGGTCGTCCACCTCCGGGCCCTCGAACTCGGCGTTCCACTGCTTCGCCGTGACCTCGTACACCGCCTGCAGGCGGTTGGACGCGGTCTCGTCCGGGCCGAAGATCCGGAAGTTGTCCGGGTTGCGGCGGATGACCTCGGTGAGGTACTCGCCGAGCACGCGGGGCGCCTCCGCGAACGTCGCACCGGGTGCCGGCACGTCCTGCGCGAAGTCGCGGAAGTTCGGCAGGCGCAGGTCGCGCAGCAGCTGACCACCGTTGGCGTGCGGGTTCGCGCTCATGCGCAGGTCGCCCGCCGGTGCGAGTGCCGAGATGTCGTCGTCCACGCGGCCCGTGGCGTCGAACAGCTCGGCCGGCCGGTACGACTGCAGCCACTCCTCCAGCACTGCGAGGTGCTCGGGGGTGTCCCGGGCGTTCGCGAGCGGCACCTGGTGCGCGCGCCAGGAACCCGTCGTCTTCTTGCCGTCGATCTCCGCCGGGCCGGTCCAGCCCTTGGGCGTGCGGAAGACGATCATCGGGTACATCGGACGGGTCAGGTCACCGGTCGCGGCACGCGCCTTGATGTCGGCGATCTCGTCGAGGACCTCGTCGAGCAGGAGCGCGAACCGCCGGTGGATCGACAGCTCGTCCTCGTCGTCGAAGCCCGCGACGAACGCGTGCGGCTTGTGGCCGTACCCGCGCATGAGGTCGGCCAGCTCGTCGTCGGGGATGCGCGCCAGGATCGTCGGGTTGGCGATCTTGTAGCCGTTGAGGTGCAGGATCGGCAGGACGATGCCGTCCTGCTGCGGGTTGACGAACTTGTTCGAGTGCCAGCTCGTCGCCAGCGGGCCCGTCTCCGCCTCGCCGTCGCCGACGACGGCCGCGACGAGCAGGTGCGGGTTGTCGAACGCGGCGCCGTACGCGTGGCTCAGGGCGTAGCCGAGCTCACCGCCCTCGTGGATCGACCCGGGGGTCTCGGGCGCGACGTGCGACGGGATGCCGCCGGGGAACGAGAACTGGCGGAACAGCCGGCGCAGCCCCTCCTCGTCCTCGGTGACGTCGGAGTACACCTCCGAGTACGTGCCGTCGAGGTACGCGCTGGCCACCAGGCCGGGGCCACCGTGACCCGGACCCGTGATGTAGATCGTCGACTGCTCGCGCTCGGCAATGGCGCGGTTGAGGTGCGCGTAGAGGAAGTTCAGCCCGGGCGTGGTGCCCCAGTGGCCGAGCAGCCGCGGCTTGACGTCGTCGCGGCTCAGCGGACGGCGCAGCAGTGGGTTGTCGAGCAGGTAGATCTGGCCGACCGACAGGTAGTTGGCCGCGCGCCAGAACTTCTCGATCCGCTGGAGGGTCGCGTCGTCGACCTCGCCCCTGCCCTTGCGCCAGGCCGTGCGTGCCTCCGCCGCGGCGAAGTGCCCGGGGGCGATGGGACCGGCGCCCGGAGGGCGATCCTGGTCCGAGGTGGTGGAAGTCATGTGTCCCCTCCCGTGGGAAAGAGCTGTTCCGCTGGGTCGGCCCCCAGCCTTGCCTGAGGTCGTCGCGAGACATGGGACGTCTGGCCCACATCGCCTGTGCTCCTGACCACAGCCATACAAGCGCACATGCCACCCGGGCGCAGGGGCATGGGACAGGGCCCAGGGGTGAACCTCACGTCCCGCGCCGGCCGGGCGGGCCGGTCACGCCGGGTACCGTGAGGTGTGGTCGACACCCCCACCTCCCTGTGGCGCGCAGCGCTGCGGCCGCGCATGCTCGGCCTCCTCCTGGTCTTCCTCGCGGCCGCTGCCGTCTGCGGTCGGCTCGGCGCGTGGCAGCTCGAACGTGCGGACGTCCGGGGGGCGGCGGCGGCGGAGCGCGAGGCGGAGCGCGTGGTCTCGGCGGACCCGGAGCCGCTCGCGGAGCTGCTCGCGCCGGGCGAGACCTTCGTCGGCGACCTCGTCGCCCGCAAGGCGGTCGTGACGGGCACCTACGACGACGACGCGACGCTCCTCGTGACGGGCCGGGGTCACGACGGGCAGACCGACGGCTACCTGGTGCTGACCCCCCTGCGTGTGCCCACCTCCGACGGGACCGCGGTCCTGCCCGTGGTGCGTGGCTGGTCGTCCACCGCCGACGTCGCCGCCGCGCCTGCGGGTGACGTCGAGGTCGTCGGCTGGCTGCAGGTGGGGGAGGAGGCGGGGCGCCCCATCTCCGACGGGCGCACCGACGCGATCAGCGCGGCGCAGCTGCTGGCCGCATGGGGCGGGCCCGTCTACACCGGGTACCTCGTGGTCCAGACGAGCGACCCGGGCGACCCGGCGTCCGCGGACGGGCTCGAGCCGCTCGGTCCGCCGACGCGCGCGGGATCCGGCCTCAACATCCAGAACCTCGCCTACGCGGCGCAGTGGTGGATCTTCGGGCTGTTCGCCGTCGGGCTGTGGTGGCGGCTGGTGCGTGACGAGGCGGCGGGACGGCCGCCGCTGCCCGGCGGCCCGGAGGGGCCGCAGGACCTGGCTGCGGCGCCCGCCGACGCGCGGCACGCCGCCTGACCGGAGGGCGCCGGTCAGGCGGACTCGTGCTGCCAGGACCGCCAGAGCGCCGCGTACTCGCCGCCCGCCGCGACGAGCTCGTCGTGGGGCCCGATCTCGCTGATCCGTCCGGCGTCGACCACGGCGACCCGGTCGGCGTCGTGCGCCGTGTGCAGCCGGTGGGCGATCGCGACGACGGTCCGGCCGGCGAGCACCGCGGACAGCGACCGCTCGAGGTGCCGGGCGGCGCGGGGGTCGAGCAGCGACGTGGCCTCGTCCAGCACGAGCGTGTGCGGGTCGAGCAGCACCAGCCGGGCGAGCGCGAGCTGCTGCGCCTGCGCCGGTGTCAGCGGCGTCCCGCCGGAGCCGACCTCGGTCGCCAGGCCGTCGGGCAGGCCCTGGACCCACTCCCACGCGTCGACCGCGCGCAGCGCGTGCTCGATCTCGGTGTCGTCCGCCTCGACCTTGGCCAGACGCAGGTTGTCCGCGACGGTGCCGACGAAGACGTGGTGCTCCTGCGTGACGAGCGCGACATGACCACGCAGCTCCTCCAGCGGCAGGTCGACCAGCGGCACACCGCCGACCGTCGCGGTCCCGCCCGTGGGCGGGTGGATCCCGGCGAGCATGCGGCCCAGCGTCGACTTGCCCGCACCCGACGGCCCGACGACGGCGAGCCGCTCACCCGGAGCGAGGTCGAGGTCGATGCCGTGCAGCACGTCGTGGCCCTCGCGGTAGGCGTACCGCAGGGCGTGGGTCGAGACGCGCTCGTCCGCGGGGCGCGCGTCGGTCGCCACGCGGTCCGTCTCGACGAGCCGCACGCCGACGATGCGCGCGAGCGCCGTCGTGGCGACCTGGATCTCGTCCACCCAGTAGATGAGCTCCCAGACCGGGCCCGTCACCTGGAAGGCGTACAGCACGATGGTGGTCACCGCGCCGAGCGTCACGTGACCGGTCGAGGCCAGGTACCCGCCCCACACCAGCACGGCGACGGGCGCGAGGACGAACGCGAGGTCGACCCCCGGGAAGAGGATCGTGCGCAGCCGCAGCGTCGCGCGCTCGGCGTCGAACGCCTCGCGCAGGTCGTCGTGGAGGCGGCGCTCGCGCGCGTCGGCGAGGCTCAGCGCGTCGACCGTGCGGGCGCCCTCGACGGTCTCGGTGATCGTGCCGTTGAGCACCGCGTACGCCGCCGACTCGCGCACGTAGGCGGGCGTGGCTCGCTTGAGGTACCAGCGCACCATCAGGACCATCGTCGGGACCCCGACGAACAGCGCGACGGCCACCAGCGGGGCGATGAGCAGGCACGCGACGACGGTGAGCGTGATCGTGACGACCGCGACGATGACGCGCGGCACGCCGAAGCGGACGGCGTGCTGCAGCTTGTTGACGTCGTTGGTGGTGCGCGCCACGAGGTCGCCCGTGCCGGCTCGTTCGACGACCGACAGCGGCAGCGACGTCACCGTCTCGAGGAACTCCTCCCGCAGCTCGGCGAAGACCTTCTCGCCGAACAGCATCGACGCACGCTGCGCGTACCGGATGAGCCCGGTCTGCGTGAGCACCGCGACCGCGCCGACCACGACGAGCGTGTTGACGTACCTCGCGTCGGTGCCCCGGGCGACGGCGTCGACGAGGCGTCCGAGCAGGAGCGGCCCGGCGAGACCCGCGACGGCCGCGAGCGTGTGGAGCACCGCGAGACCACCGAGCGGTCGGCGGTGCCGGCGCAGCAGGTCGCCGGCGTAGGCGCGCACGGTCGCCGCGTCGGCGATGGGGAGCTTCACGCGGCACCTCCGGTGGTCAGGTCGGCGGGGGACAGGTGGTCGTCGTGCGTGTCGTCGTACGTCGGCTCGACCGGCAGGTCGTCGTCCAGCTGCCGGCCGACGACCGCGCGGTACCTCGCCGCCACCTCCGGTCCGGCTGCGCCGTCGAGGAGTGCGGCGTGCGTGCCGCGGGCGACCAGCACGCCGTCCTGGACGAGCTGGACCTCGTCGACGTGGTCCAGCACCAGCGGGCTGGCGGTGACGACGAGGGTCGTGCGGCCCCGTCGGGCGTCGGCGAGCCGCGCCGCGATGCGGGCCTCGGTGTGGGCGTCGACCGCGCTCGTCGGCTCGACGAGCACGAGGATCTCGGGGTCGGTGAGCAGCGCACGTGCCAGGGCGACGCGCTGGCGCTGACCGCCCGACAGGGAGCGGCCCTTCTCGGGCAGCTCGCCGTCGAGCCCGTCGGGCACCGAGTCGAGCACGTCGTGCGCGTCGGCGAGGTCGAGGGCGGCGAGCAGGTCCTCGCGGCTCGCGCCGCCGCGCACGTCGAGACCGGCCGCGAGCGTCCCGGAGAACAGCTGCGGCATGGCCTCGGCGACGACGACACGGCGCCGCACCTCGGCGAGCGGGAGGTCACGCAGCGGGACGCCGCCGAGCAGCACCGGCGTGGCGGCCTCGTCGCCGTCGTCGAACCGTCCCAGCCGCGTGGCGATGTGCGCGGACTCGTCGGGGTCGGCGGACACCAGCGCGACGACACGGCCGGTCGTGAGCGTGACACCGCTGACCTCGTCGACCAGCGGCGATCCCGCCGGCGGCATGGCGGACGCGGCGCCGGGAACCGCGCCGGCGGCAGGCACGACGCGCAGCACGGCGAGCACCTTGCGCGTCCCGACGAGCGCGCGCGTGGTCGCCTGCAGGAACTCCGTCGCGTTCTGCACCGGCCAGCCGAGGAACGCGGCGTAGCCGTAGGTCGTCACGAGCTGACCGGGCGTGATCGTCCCGGCCAGGGCCATGTGCGCGCCCATCCACACGAGCGCGATGACGAACGAGCCCGGCAGGAGCACCTGCAGCGCGTCGAGCCACGACTGCGTGACGGCGACGTGCTCGCCACGCTCGCGCACGAGCTGCGACTGGCTGCGGTAGCGACCCGTGAAGACCGACTCGCCACCGATGCCCCGCAGCACCCGCAGACCCGAGACGGTGTCGGCCCCGAGCGTCGTCAGGCGCCCCGAGGCCTCGCGCTGCTCCGACTGCCGACGCTGCAGCGGCTTGACCAGCAGCCCGAGGGCGGCCGCGACGGTCGGCAGCCCGAGCAGCACGACGAGCCCGAGCGGCACGGACACCCGCAGCATGAGGACGGCCACGGCACCGTACGCGGTCAGCGAGCCGACGAACCGCGCCATGACGGCGAAGACCTCGCCCACCCGCAGCGCGTCGTTCGCCACCGCGGACACGACCTCACCGGTCGGCAGCTCCGCGGTGATCGCGTGACCGGCGCGCGCCGACGTGCGGCCGACGAGCTGCGACGTCGTGAACGCGGCCCGCAGCCAGTTGGCGACGTCGAAGCGGTGACCGACCGCCGACGCGCCGGCGCTCAGCAGCCCGAGCGCGAGCAACGACCCCGCCGCCCGCAGCAGGTCGGGCCCGAAGCCCTGCTCCAGCCCGTCGTCGATCGCCCGGCCCGTCAGGTACGGCAGGAAGGCCTGGCAGGCGAACTGCACCACGCCGCACGCGACGGCGGCGAGCAGGATGCCCCACTGCCGGCGGGCGAGCCAGCCCAGGTACGTGAGCGGACCGCGCAGCGGCGGGGTGCCGGGATCGGCGAGAGGGAGGGAACGCACGTCGCAGAACGTTACGGGGCGGTACTGACATCGCTGAAAGGCTTTACCGCGGCGCGAGGCGCCCGACGGGGCCCTGGCGGGAGCCCTCCGGCGCACCTCTGGGTCGCTGGGCCCACGACGGGCCCAGCGGGCACCCGGGCGAATCGGCCCGTGGGCCCTACGTCCCGGGACGCGGGGCGCCGAGGATGACGGTGTGCCTCACGTCCCGCCGGTCACCGCCGCGCTCCCGCCTCGTCGCGCCAGCGTGCTGCCGACCGCCAGTCCCCAGCGGGCGAAGCTGCCGCACGGTGCCTCGAGGACGTCCGCGACGCCCCGGCGGGGCCGCGTCATGCCGAACGGGCGCAGGACCGTCGTGGCGACCACGCGGCCGGCGTCGTCGAGCAGGGCGACGTCGAGGGACCGTGTCATGCCCACACCGTGCACGCCGCTCTCACCCACGAACCACATGGACGCGGGGAGCGGGCTGCGCGCCAGCATCCCGCGGGCGCGGCGCGCCCAGGTGTCCGCGACGACGACGTCCGCCACGTCGCGGCCGTCCACGATCAGCCGAGTGCCGGAATTGCCCATCTGCCGTTCCCCACTATCATCCGCTGGTCCGGTCGATCTGGGTCATACTGTCCACCGCATGCCCGAATCGTGCCGGGATGCCCTGTTCCCATGACTGGGACCGCACGTCGTCACAGTGCCCACGATGGCCCCGGCACCGAGGAGAGCACGGTATCCATGCAGCGCATCGTCGTGTCGGCGCTCGTGCCGCCCACCCCGGAGGCGCGGGAGCTCGTCGAGAGCGACGCCCTGCTGCTGACGGCCCCGGACGACCTGCCGGGCGTCCTCGAGCGGCTCCAGGGTCGTGGCGCGCACCTCCTTCTTCTGGGTGAAAGGCGGCACGCGTCGCTCGTCCGGCGGCACGCCGCCCTGGCCACGGACGCCGGGCACCCGGTCGCCTGGCGGACCACGCACCACGGGCCCGCCGCGCTGCTGCTCGTCGCCAGCCAGGTCGCCGCGGCGGGGGTGGACGCGGGCATCGCTGTCGTCATCGCGGACCGGCTCCTCGAGCAGACCTGGAGCGGTGCGTGGACCCCGAGCGTCGCCCGGCTCGAGCAGCCCCAGGTCGCGGTCGGCCAGCACCTGCGGTCCTGGATGCCCGGAGGGAACGGCTTCGTCGTGACGTTCTCGGGCCCTCTTCCCGAGGTCCGGGCCGTCGGTCGCGCCTCGGCCGCCGAGCCGGTCGTCGCGCGCGGTGAGGTCTACGGCGCGGGCATCGGGCGCCTGCCCGACGCGGCCCGGCAGGACGTCCTGACGACCGCCGGCTCCGCCACGACGACGGACCTGCCCGCGCTCGCGCTCGACACCCGTGCCCGCGTCGGGGTCGAGGGTGCTGTCGAGCTCGTGGCCCTGCCGGTCGAGCAGCGCATGGAGCTTCCCCCCGCCGGCGGCAGGTGCGGGGTCTGCGATGCGCTCCTCTTCTCCGAGACCTGTCCCTTCTGCCACGTGCGGCCCGCCGCCGTCGATCCCCGAGGAGCCCTCTCGTGAATCCCCGCCAGCGCCGCGGTGTCCTGTTCATCCTGCTGTCCGTCGTCTTCGCCGTGGTCGTGTTCTTCGTGATCGCCTCGTACGTCGGCAACGTCGCCAGCCAGGTGGGCGCGGTTCGTACCGTGTACCGGCTCGCCGAGGACACGCCCGCGTTCGCGGAGCTCCAGGAGGGCGACCTCGTGGCCGACGAGGTCCCGGCGCGGTGGCTGGCGCCGAGCGCGGAGGTCGCGCTCGACGAGCTCGTCGGGCGCAGGATCGCCACGAACCTGCTCGCCGGCACCATGGTCTCGTCGGACCTGCTCGTCCCGCCGTCCGACCTCAGCACCACCGAGCGTGAGATCGCCATCGCGGTGAACCAGGTCACGGGCGTGGCGGACCGGGTCCGGCCCGGTGACCGCGTCGACATCTACGCCGTGTTCGCCGACGTGCCCGGCCTGGCCAAGCAGGTCCGCGTGCTCGTCCGCGACGTCCGCGTCGTGTCCGTGCGCGGCAGCCAGGTCGTGCTCGACGAGACGGCCGCCTCGGGGACGCAGGCCGTGGTCCCGGTGACGCTCGCGCTGGAGCCCAACGACGCCCTCGCCGTGACCTACGCCGCCGCGTTCGCCCAGGAGGTCCGCCTCGTCGGGCTCCCCGCGGGCCTGAGCAACCGGACCGGCGAGGAGGACGACTTCGACGCCGAGAACCTCGGCGGCCAGTCCGTCCCGGAAGGAGTGGGCAACTGATGGCCGCGCACGTCGTCATCGGGTGCGCCGACCAGTCGCTCGCGTACGAGCTGCGGGCCCAGCTCGCCGAGGCGTCCGACGTCGAGATCGTCGGTGTCGGCGAGACCACGAGCGAGCTGACCGACCTCGTGCTCACCCGGGACCCCGCACTCGTGCTCGTGCACGACACGCTCGGCCCGGACCAGGTGCACCAGGTGATCCGCGACCTGTCGATCCGCCGTCCGGCGAGCGTCGTGGTGGTCCTCACCTCGGAGACGGACCCGGCGGCCCTGGCCGACGCGATGGACGCGGGCGCACGCGGTGTGCTGGCCTACCCGCTGTCCTTCACCGACGTCCAGCAGCGGGTGCAGAACGCGCTGGAGTGGTCGCGGCACATGCAGGGCTTCGTCCAGTCCGTGGCCGACGGCGCCACGAACCGGGGCCGTGCGCTGGTCGTCGCGTTCTCCGGGACCAAGGGGGGCGTCGGGACGACCACGTTCACCACGCACCTCGCCTGGGACGTGCGGCGCGAGCTGCCGTCGCTCAAGGTGCTCGTCATCGACCTCGACCTCGAGAAGGGCGACGTCACGAGCTTCATCGAGGCGCGCTACCGCACGTCGGTCGCCGACCTGGCGAAGGTGTCGGACGACCTGTCGCTGCGGACGGTCGCGGACGCCGTGTTCGTGCACGAGTCCGGCATGCACCTGCTGCTCCCGCCGGGTGACGTGCGCGAGACCGAGTTCGTGACGCCGAGCGCGATCCGGCAGATCGTGGCCCTGGTCCGCCAGCAGTACGACCTCGTCCTCGTCGACGTCGGCGCGCGCGTGACCCCGGTGCAGGCCGCCGTCGTGGAGATCGCGGACGAGGTCGTCGCCGTCGCCACCCCCGACCTGCTGAGCCTGCGGGCGCTGCGCCGGAACGTCACGGCGTGGGAGAGCCTGCAGGTCCGGCGCCCGGAGCACGTCTCGGTGCTGCTGAACCGGTCGAGCCGCGCGGACGAGGTCCAGCCCGACGTCGCCCGGCGCCTGTCGCCGTCCCCTCTGCTCGACGTGATCGTGCCGGAGATGGGCAAGAAGCTCGAGGCCTCCGCCAACTCGCGCAGCCCCGAGCTGGTCACCGACGTCGGGTGGTGGCGGGCCGTGCGCGGGCTCGGTCGAGCGGTCGGCGTCGGCGGGCTGCTGGTGGAACCGGGCGCGCCGCCCGGGGAGAGCCAGCAGCGGACGCGCGGGCGGCGCGCCGCCGCCGCGGACGACGGCAGCGTCTCGGTCGAGTTCCTGGGTGTGCTGCCGGCGCTCCTGCTGGTGTGCGTCGTCATGTGGCAGCTCGGCTGGGCCGGGATGACCGCGGTGTGGACCGGGTACGCGGCGCAGCAGGCCGCACGCTCGGTCGCTCTGCACGAGGCGGACTGGCAGGTCCGCGACGCGGCGCGCGACGTGTTCCCGTCCGGGATGCGCTCGGGCGTGTCCGTGCGGTTCGACGCCGGGCGCCCCGACCTCGTCGAGGTCGAGGCCCGCGTGCCGCTGGTCGCACCGGGCGTCTCCGACCTGCCGTGGTCCGTGACCATTCAGCGAGAGGTGGTGCGTGAGTCGTGAGACGTCGTCGTGACGAGGGGTCGGCCTCCCTCGAGCTCGTGGGGCTGATCCCCACCGTCGTCGCCCTCCTGGGCCTCATGCTGTACGCCGCGTCCTTCGTCTACACGGTGCACGCCGCGAACCAGGCGGTCCGGGACGGGGCCCGCGCCCTGAGCCTGGGGTCGCCCGCCGCGCCCGCGATCCGGCAGTCGCTGCCGGGCGCCGTCGAGGTGTCGGCCATCAGCTACCCCTCCACGGGTGGGGTCCGCCTCGAGGTGCGCACCGTCGACGTGGGCTACCTGCCGCAGATGACCGTGACCCGGTTCGCCGTCATGCCGCGGACGGCACCCTGATGAGCGCGGGATTCGGTGACTGGGGCGCGTCGCGGGCCGCCGACGCGGCGCTGCCGCTGACCGGGCGCAACGAGCTGGACGAGGGGCTGGTCTCGACCTTCAAGGCGAAGCTGCTGGACGAGGTCGACCTCCACGAGCTCGGCAAGCTCGACGCCGCCCAGCGCCGCATCCGCCTCGAGCGCGTCGTCGCGCACCTCGTGTCCTCCGAGGGCGTCATCCTCAGCACGCGGGAGCGCAACGCGCTCGTGCGTCGCGTCGTCGACGAGTCCATCGGGCTCGGCGTCCTGGAGCCGTTGCTCGCGGACGAGACGGTGTCGGAGATCATGATCAACGGCCCGTCGACGATCTACGTCGAGCGCTACGGCCAGGTCGAGCGGGTCCGGACCGCCTTCGCCTCCGAGGAGCAGCTGCTCCAGACGATCGACCGCATCGTGTCGACCGTGAACCGGCGCGTGGACGAGTCGAGCCCGATGGTCGACGCGCGGCTGCCCGCCGACGAGCGCATGCCGCGCGGCGCCCGTGTGCACGTCATCCTGCCGCCGCTCGTGCTCAACGGGCCCACGGTCACGATCCGGCTCTTCCCGAAGTCGTACGGTCTCGAGGAGCTGCTGAACCGCGGGAGCCTCGACGGCCCGACGTCCGAGCTGCTCGCGGCCTGCGTGCGCGCGCGCATGAACATCATCGTCTCGGGCGGCACGTCCTCCGGGAAGACGACGATGCTCAACGCGCTGTCGGCGTTCATCCAGGGCCGGCAGCGCATCATCACGATCGAGGACGCAGCCGAGCTGTCGCTCTCGCAGGAGCACGTGGTGCGCCTCGAGACCCGGCCGGCGAACGTCGAGGGCCACGGGCAGGTGACGATCCGCGACCTCGTCCGCAACGCGCTGCGCATGCGGCCCGACCGGATCATCGTCGGCGAGGTCCGCGGGGGCGAGGCGCTCGACATGCTCCAGGCCATGAACACCGGCCACGAGGGGTCGCTCGCCACGGTGCACGCCAACAGCACCGTCGACGCGCTGATCCGGCTCGAGACGCTGGCGTCGATGAGCGAGGTGGACGTCCCGTTCCACGCGCTGCGCGACCAGGTGAACAACGCGGTCGACATCGTCGTGCAGCTGCTGCGCGGGTCCGACGGCACGCGCCGCGTCACCGAGGTCGGCTGGGTCGCGTCCCGGCACCGGGAGGACTTCGTCGTCGAGCCGATCATGCGCTGGGACCCGGAGGTCCCGAACGGCTCGGGACCGCCCGGTCAGTTCGTCCGGCACCCGATCCCGCGCCCGCTGCTGGACAAGCTGCGCATCGCGGGCGAGGTGATCGGCAAGCAGGCGGTCCGTCCCCACGTCGTCCCCGGCACCGGGGCGCTCGAACGCCCCGTCGACACGGCCGAGGAGTCCGCATGATCGTCCTGGCCATCCTCGTCCTGGTGCTGCTCACGTGCCTCACGCTGGTGCTGGGCGTCGGCAACCTCGTGGCGGTCAGCTCGCGTCGCCGCGAGCTCGTCGCGGGCGTCGAGGACAGCGCGGTGCAGGGTGGTGCGCGCTACGCCGGGTGGGACCGCGACTTCCGGCGGACCCGGTGGGGGCGCTGGACCGAGGAGCAGCTGCTCCTCGCGGGCGAGGAGCGCGCACCGCTGACGGTCGCGTCGACCGCCGTGATCGGTGGCGTCGCGGTGGCCTGGCTGCTGGCCGTGGGGCTGGCGCCCGTCTTCGGGCTGCTGGGTGTGGTGGCGGTCGTCGTCGGTCTGCGGTTCTACCTGTCGCGTGCCCAGCAGCGTCGCAACGAGGCGTTCATCGGGCAGATGCCGGAGCTGGCGCGCCTGCTCTCGAACGCCACGAGCGCCGGGCTGTCCATCGCCTCCGCGCTCGCGCTCGCGGCGAACGAGCTCGACGCGCCGGCGGGTCCCGAGATGGCCCGCGTCGCCTCGCGGATGCGGTTCGGGGAGGACCTCGACACCGCGATCGGGGAGCTCACCACCCGGCTGCCGTCCCGTGAGGTCGCGGTGCTCGCCTCCACGCTGCTCGTGAGCGCCCGCAGCGGCGGCTCGCTCGTCACGGCCCTGCGCGACATCGCGGACACCCTCGAGGAGCGCAAGGAGATCCGCCGCGAGGTCCGCACCGTGCTCGCCCAGTCGACCTCCACGGGATACCTCGTGATCGGCATGGGCTTCGCACTGCTGTTCCTGCTCAACGTGATCCGGCCGGGCACGGTCGAGGCGATGACGGAGGACTGGTTGGGCCGTGGCGCGCTCATCGTCGGCTCGTCGCTGTTCGTCGGGGGATTCGTCCTCATCCGCAGGATGACGAGGTTCGACGGATGATCGCGCTGCTCGCAGGGATCGCCGCTGCCGCCGCCGCCGCCCTGTTCCTCGTCGGGTGGCGGGCCATGCGCGCCGACGCGCTCGACGGCCTGGCAGTCGAGGACCTCGCGCTGCTGCGGGACGAGCAGCGTCGTCGCGCCGAGGGCCAGTCGCCGCTCGAGAAGCTCGCCGCACGCCAGGTGCCGTGGATCCGGCGCCGGCTCGGGCCGCGACGCATCGCGTCGATCCAGCGCCGGATCGACGAGGCCGGCCGGCCCGACGGGATGACGGTCGACGGACTGCTCACCCGGATCGCGTGGTGGTGCCTGCTGTGCCTGCCCCTGATCCTCGTGCTCCTGCTCATCCGGGCCTTCCCGCTCGCGCTGCTGACCCTGGTGCTGCCGGTGATCATGCCGCTGGGGCGGATCGCGGGTGCGCAGCGACGCCGCCGTGAGCGCATGGACCGGGACCTGCCGGACTTCCTCGACGTCCTGGCGGTGACGGTCATGGCGGGGGTCAACTTCCGCGCGGCCCTGTCGCGGGTCTCGCAGCACTTCGAGGGTCCGCTCGCCGAGGAGATCGACCTCACGCTCCACCAGATCGCGAACGGCGCGTCGGTGCGGCAGGCGTTCCAGGACCTGCGACGGCGCAGCGCGTCGGAGGCGGTCGGCCAGTTCGTCTCGGCACTCCTGCAGTCGCAGGAGCTCGGGGCGCCGCTCGCGGAGTCGTTGCAGCGCATCGCGGAGGACATGCGCAAGGCGAGCGGGCAGCGCCAGCGGCAGGCCGCAGCGAAGGCCTCGCCGCGCGTGACCCTGGTGACCTCCATGGTCCTCGTCCCGGGCGCGTTGATCTTCATCTTCGTGGGCATGTGGCTCGGCCTCGACGTCGACCTCGGCTCGATCTTCGGGGAGTCCTGATGCGGACCGAGGGTCGCGACCTGCCGCAGCGGGTGGTCGCGGCGGCGCTGCTCGTGCGGCTCGGCGCCATCGCGGTCGCGCTCGTGGGGCTGACCGGGCACGAGCTCAGCGGCAACGTCCTGATCTGCATCCTCGTCCTGTCGTTCACCAGCTTCGTGCAGCTGTACTCGCCGAGCGTGGAGGCCTTCGTCGCACGCCACCCGCTCACGGTGATCCTCGACATCCTCCTGTCCCTGGGGACCGTGGCGGTGGTCGGGGTCGAGAGCCCGCTCGTGCTCGCGACCTTCTCGACGGCCCTCGTCGTCGGGCTCATCTTCGACCGACGCGTCGCCGTGGCCGGCGCCGTCGTCCTGGTGGCGGGGTACGGCCTCGTCCTCGCCGCCGACGTCACCGCGTCTTCCGGGTTCATGACGACGCTCGGGGTGCCCACGCTGTACGTCGCGCTCGTCGCGATCGGCGGTGTCGTCCGGGAGGCGCATCTGCGCGACACCGCGGCGCACCGGCTGCTGTCCGAGACCAAGCGCGCCGCGGCGGCCGCGGACGAGCGCGCCCGCCTGGCCCGGGAGATGCACGACTCCCTCGGCAAGACGCTGCACGGCGTCGCCCTCGCGGCACAGACGCTGCCGTCGTGGGTGGACAGCGACCCGGCCGCGGCCCGGCAGCACGCCCAGCTGCTCGCCGACGGCGCCCACCGGGCCGCCGTCGAGGCTCGGGGCCTGCTGACGCGGATGCGGGCCGACCAGCCCGACCGCCCGCTGGCGCAGGTGCTCGCGGACCTGTGCGCCACCTGGCAGGACGAGACGGGCACGCCGTGCCACTTCCGCGCCGACGGTGCCGTGGACCTGTCCACGGGCGCGAGGTACGAGGTGCTCGCCGTCGTGGCCGAGGCGCTGGAGAACGTCCGCCGCCACGCGCGCGCGACCACGGTCGGTGTCGTGCTCGCCGCGATGCATGACGGGCGCATGCAGGTCGAGGTCCGGGACGACGGCGTCGGGTTCACCCCCGCGCCGGACGGTGCGGGGCCCCGGGGCCACTACGGCCTCGTCGGGATGCGGGAGCGGGCACAGGGTGTCGGTGCCGTCCTGACCATCTCGTCCGTCCCCGGCGAGGGGACGTCCGTGATCATCGACGTGGATCCAGAGGAGGCCGACAATGTCGCATGAGACGACGTCGCCCGCGCCGACGGCGCTGTCCGACCACCCGCCGCCGGCTCGCGTGAGCGTCGTCGTCGTCGACGACAACGCGGTCATCCGCATGGGGCTGCGGAGCATCGTCGAGGCGTCGTCGACGATGCGCTGGCTGGGGGAGGCGGCGGACGGCGTCGAGGCGGTCCGCGTCATCCGCGAGAAGGTGCCGGACGTCGTCCTGCTCGACGTCCGGATGCCACGGCGCGACGGCGTCCAGGTGGCGGCAGAGGTCCGTGCGTGGTCGCGCGTCCTCATGCTGACGTACTCCGACGCGCCCGAGGTCGTCCGTGCCGCGCTGGACGCGGGCGCGAACGGGTACCTCGTGCACGGGCAGTTCACCGGCATCGAGCTCGAGCGGGCCGTCCTGGCGGTGGCGTCGGGGGCGATGCTGCTCTCGGCGCCGGCGGCCGAGGCGCTGCGCAGCGCCTCGGCGCCGCCGGCGCCTGGCCCCCGATCCGACCTCGGCCTGTCGGACCGGCAGGGGGAGATCATGGAGCTCGTCGCGGCGGGCCGCACCAACGGTGCGATCGCCCAGGAGCTCTACCTGTCCGAGAAGACGGTGAAGAACCACGTCAACCACATCTTCGCCCGGCTCGGCGTCGCGTCCCGGGCCGAGGCCGTGTCGGTCTGGCTGAACAGGCCGTGAGCCCCACGGCGGGGCGTCGGACGTTGGGTCCCACGATGGGCCCGGGGGCCCGCCGTGACCGAAACGTCCATCCGTAGCGTTCCTCCCGTCAGCACGGCCCGCCACACGACGGGCGCCGGAACCGGCCGGATCACCGGCCAGCGAACGAGGAGTTCACATGACCCGCATGCTCGTCAACGCGAAGGTCCGCACGATGAAGGCGCAGGAGTCCCTGCAGGCCCGTCTCGGCCGGGGCGACGCCGGCCAGGGCACGCTGGAGTACCTCGGCATCGTCATCATCGCCGTCATCCTCGTCGGTGCCATCGTGTACGCCGTCGGCGAGTTCGACCTGGACGGCAAGATCGCCGAGGAGTTCGCGAACATCGGCGAGCCGAACGCCGGCTGATCAGCGCCGCAGCTCAGGACACGCGCCCCGGGGTGATCCCCGGGGCGCGTCGGCGCGTCCGCCGAGCGTCCGTGACCGACCACCGACCGACCCGAGGAGTGCACGTGAGGGACGACAGCCGACGTCGTGTCCCCTGCTGGCGGGACGACCGCGGGGGAGCGACGGCCTTCCTGCTGGCCGCCGTGATCATCGCCATGGCCGCACTCCTGCTCCTCGTGGTGGAGCCGCTGCTCCGCGCGACCGAGGAGAAGGGGCGGGCGCAGACCGCTGCGGACGCGGCGGCACTGGCCGGAGCCGTGGGTGCGCGCGACCTGGCGGTCACCGAGCTCACGGGCCTGACGTGGGTGTTCCGGCCGGAGGCGCTCACCGGCACGTCGGTCAGGTGGCGCCTGGCGTCGGCGACGGCGGGCGGTGCAGGCGTCACGCAGGCGTCCCAGTACGCGAGCCTCAACGGCGCCGCCGTGCTGCAGTACCAGCACTCGGCGGGCCGGGACCGCGTGCGCGCGACGGTGCGGCTGACGGAGGCGCCCGGACCGGAGGGCGTCGTGATGCGCGCCGTCGCCGAGGCGCGCACCGGGGTCGAGCTGTCGTCCTGCGAGGCGTCAGCCGGTCGTGAGGTCGTCGGCTGGACGGAGCCGCCGCCGCCGACGACTCCTCCGGTGCCGACGCCCGGGCCCACCCCGACGCCCACGCCCACACCCACACCCACGCCGACGTTCGTGCCGCAGCCCGTCTACGGGCCCTGGGGATTCCGGTTCCGCTGCTCGGGCGCGGAGGCGTTCACCGTGACCGCCCCGAGCGTGACCCTGCTGGTCGCGCGGGCCACCGAGAAGTTCGACGGTCTCCGACCGCGTCTGGTTTCATGAGCGTCCCCAGGACACGAGCAACAGGAGGCAGCGTGCGTCTGCGACGAGCTGGAGCGGTCCTGACGACGCTGGCCCTGGTGGGGGTGACGGTCGGTGCAGCCTCGGCGCAGGCCGCCCGGGACGACGGGGTCGCCCTCGGCGTGGCGACCGTGGAGTCCCAGGACGTGCCGGTCGCCGGGACGTTCGCGTACAACGCCCGTCAGGACGACACGAAGGACGAGATCCGCGGTGTCGTGCACGCCGTGCGGCGCGTCGACGGTGGCACGGCGCTGTACTACTCGATCGGGTCGCCGGGGCCGGACTCCGTGCGTGGCGCCGGCATGTTCCTGCAGGCGCAGGACCACGACGACATCCCCTTCGCGTGGGACGTCAAGCTCATCGACACCGCCAACCTGCGGGCGTACCGCCCGCTGCGCACGTCCGAGGGCCTCGCCACGTCCGTGAGCTCGGACCTGACCTCGGAGGGCGACCTGCACGTCGCGTTCGCCGTGTTCCCGGAGCTGCCGGCCGACGTCACCGAGGTCCAGGTGGTCGTGGCGAACGGCACGAGCGTCGGCGCGGTCCAGGTCGAGGACGGTGCGCTGGAGCCGGTCGCCGACGAGCCGGCACCCCGGCCCGGTCAGGGGTGGCCGGCGCTGCCGGACGCCGCACTGCTCGCGACGGCCGACCCCGAGGACCGCACCTTCGTCCTGACGCGCCGCTCCGGCGACCTCGCCGGTGACGTGCAGGTCGAGGAGAGCCCGGAGCAGGTCGGCGTCGTGCTCGACGCGAGCGTCCTGTTCGCCTTCGACTCGGCCGACCTGGCGCCGGAGGCCCAGGGCCGTCTGGCGGAGGTCGCGGCGGACATCGCGGCACGTGGCTCCGGGGAGGTCGTCGTCACCGGGTACACCGACAGCGACGGCGAGACCCGCTACAACCAGACCCTGTCGGAGCAGCGCGCGCAGTCGGTCGTGGCGGCGCTGCAGCCGGCCGCAGGTGGCGCCGTCACCTTCACCGCCGTCGGTGAGGGCGAGCGGGACCCCGTGGCGTCCAACGACACCGACGAGGGCAAGCAGGCCAACCGGCGCGTCACCATCGTGTACTCCGTGGAGGGCGACCGATGAAGCGCCGTCTGGTGGCCGTGGCCGCCGCAGTGGTCCTCGTCGTCGGCGGGGGCGTCGCGTTCGTCGCGTGCCAGGACTCCGACGGGGCCGGCCCCGCTCCGGCCCCCAGCAGCACCCCGACCGGCTCGAGCGACGGGGGAGAGGGCGACGGGTGGACGACGGAGGAGTTCGAGGCGGCGGTGCTCCAGGGCGACGTCGGCACCTCCCAGGTCCTCGCGTCCGTCGAGGGCGAGCTGAGCGACCCGCCCGACGTCATCCCGGTCCGGGTCGACGTGACGCAGGTCCTCGCCGACGAGACCAGCACGCTCGTGCGCTTCACGCTCGTGCACCTCGGTGACGAGCCCGTGCGGCTCGGTCCGGTCTTCAGCTCGGGTGCGATCCGGTCCCGGGAGATGCGGGACGTGGCGCTCATCGACCCGACCTCCGAGCAGCGGTACCAGCCGTACATCGGCGTGCGCGTGACGGACGAGGACGCCTCGTTCTGCGCGTGCTCGGGGCAGCCCCGGACGTTCTCCGCCACGGGGGCCTACCTGACCGCCACGTTCCCGCCGCTGGACCCGTCGACCGAGACGGTCTCGTTCGAGCTGCCGTGGCTCCCGCTCATGGAGGACATCCCGGTCCAGCGTCGGTGACCTGCGCGGCGCCGACGGAGGTCGTCGTCCCGCCGGGGGCCCGTCTCGACGGTGGGTCCGGGAGCCTACGTCCCTGCCGGTCAGGGGCCTAGGAGCCCACCGCGGCGCTGCCGGCCGCTCGTAGCCTGTGCCCCACGACGACCGCACGAGGAGACACGATGCTGGAACGGATCGCGGTTCGGCCTGCGGGCCTCGGGGCTGCAGTGGCGATGGTGGCCTACCTGCTGGTGACGGTGACGCTGGTCCCCGCAGCTGCGGACGTGCTCGTCGAGGGGGGCCCCGCCGTCGCCTCCACGGTGATCGTGCTGGCCTCCCTGCTCGCCGCGCTCCTCGGCGGCTGGGCCACGGTCGTCCGCCTGCGTCGCCACCAGCGGTACCCGTCGCGCGGGTCGGCGGTGCCGACCCTCGTCGTCGTCGGCGTGCTGGCGACCCTCGTGCTCGCGGTGCTCGGCTCGGCCGCGTCCGTGGCCGCGGGGCGCCCCGTCGACCTCGCCGGCATCCCGGCGCTGCTCGTCACGATGGTCCTGGGGGCGCTGCCGGCCGTGTGGCTCGTGCGTCCCGCCGCGGAGGGGTACGCCTACGTGCCGCACGCACGGCCGCGGGACGCGGGTCAGGGGTCGGTGGAGATGCTGGGCATCACCACCGTCGCGGTCGTTCTCGTCGGCGCGATCGTCGTGGCCATGGCACCCGGTGGGCGCTGGCTCTCGGACGAGCTGCGGGTCCAGTTCTGCCGGCTCATCACCCTGGGCCAGGGGAACTGCGGGAGCACGGAGCCGCCCCTGGCGGAGCCGCGGCCCGAGCCGACGCAGGCGTGCGTGCGCAACGACACCACCGACGACCGCGGGATGTCCGTGAGCGTCATGTGGGTGCAGGCCGAGAACGGTGCCCTCATCCGCGTGGAGAAGATGTCGGACGACACCTACCGGATCTCCCGCGAGGGGAGCGGCAGCCTCGGTGGGCAGGTCGACACCGGCCTGGGGGTCACGGTCACGGTGGACGACAAGACGGTGGGCGGGGAGGCCGTCGCCAGCGCGGCTGCGGCGCTCACCGGCGGCCTCGGTGCGACGTGGGTGGTGGACAGCGAGGCCGAGAAGGAGCAGCTCGTCTCCTACCTGAAGGACGAGCGGAACTGGGACAGCGTGCAGGGCGTGCTCGCGGCAGGCGGGTTCCTGGGACAGACCGCCGGCATGATCGGCGACGCCGGGCGCGCGGTCTGGAACTGGGCGACCGACGCGTACGAACCCCCGGCGCCCGACGAGGTCTACGGCTACGCGGGCGTGGAGGGCAAGGCGGCCGCCTCGGCGACGGGCCTGGTGCAGCACGCCGAGGCCTCGCTGGAGACGAGCCAGGTGCTCGGGACGCGCGTGGACACGAAGACAGGGGCCATGACGGTCTACTACGAGGGCCAGATCGACCTGGGAGGCGGTTACGAGTCGCTCCTCGAGGGGTCCGAGATCGGCGCCTCGGGGACGGTGCGCCCGCTCGTCGCGGTCACGTACGACCCGGAGGGCCTGCCGCTGAACGTCCAGGTGCAGGGCGTCGCGGCAGGCGAGGCGAAGCTGGTCGTCGGCCAGATGTTCGGCGACGACCTCGTGAACAAGAACCCCAACGGCGGGTTCATCTTCGACGCCCGCGTGTCGGTCACCGGGGACGAGACCCGCGACATCGCGCTCGGTCTGATGCGTGCGTCGGGCATCCCGATCAACACGCCCACGGCACGGTTCGACGGTGCGGCGGACGCGGTCGGGACGTTCATGGACGCCGCCCGGGAGCGCGGCACGCTGACACGGCAGGAGATCAACATCGAGGGCGGCACCGACTTCGCGATCAACGCGAACGGGAAGTTCGGGGGTGTCGGTGTCGGCGGGTCCTTCGAGAACTCGACGGAGACGATCACGACGACCGACGCCGACTACTGGGACGGCAGCCGGTGGCGCACGTGGGCATCGTGCCTCGCGTGACACCGCGGTTCCGCACCCTGCCCCGACCTGGGATCATGACCGGCGCGCACGAGGCGCGACGACCGACCGAGAGGCTCGACACGTGACCAAGCACCCGCACCGTCTGCGGCGGACGGTCGTCCTGCTGACGATCAGCTCGGCGCTGCTGGCAGCGTGCACCGGCGCCGGTGAGGGCGACGCGCCCGCGGAGACGCCGGTCGGCCCGCACGTCCCGACGGGACCCGCGTCGACGCTGACGCCGCAGCGGGGCGACGGTGAGACGGTCGAGCTCGACGGCGCGGGATCGCTCGTGGCGCCGGCCGACGCCCAGGTCGAGGACGTCAGCTCGACCGAGAGCGGTGCGCAGCAGGTCAACATCCGGATGCCCGACGCCGACGAGTCGGGCCTGCCGGCGGTGCAGGTGACGTGGGGCCCCGACGACGTCGGCGTGTTCGAGCAGTCCTGGACGAGCGAGAACGCCGCCAAGGTGGACGGCTCCATCTCGCAGTACGTGCGCTCGATCGTGCAGTGGCCGGGGTCCGCGGAGTCGGTGGTCGCGACGTGGGAGGAGGACGTCGCGCTCACGACCGGCGACACGCTGCCCGTGTCGGCGACGCGTCTGACCGTCCAGGACGACGACGGCACCACCGTGACCGTGCTCGCGCTGGCGCCGCGTGGCCAGCTCGAGGGCTCCGAGGTCGAGGGCACGCTCCGCTCGTTGGAGCTGGGATGACGGCCGGTCCGCGGACCGTGGCCGGTGCCTCTCGATGAGCATGGGGCTGCTCCTCGCCGCGATCCCCGTCCTGCTCTTCCTCGGCATCGGCGTCGCGCTCCTGCTGGGCGGCCTGGCCATGTCGCGCCGCGCGTCGGACCGCGGTGAGCGGGTGGCGGTCGAGGCGGTCGTCGTCGAGCGCTCGAGCTTCACCGACCCGGCACGGATCACGTTCGACTACCCGCTTCCCGGCGGCGGGTGGGCCCGGGCGACGCGCGTCGAGGGCGCGCCGTCGCCCGGCGTGCACGGTGCCGCGCGGCACCCCGGCGAGCGCATCACCGTATGGGTGGATCCGCGGCGTCCGGACGACGTCCGGCTGCCGGGCGCGCGGAGCGCGTCAGGGCTCGGGGGCGGGTTGCTGACGGTGCTCGGTGGACTCCTGTGCGCCTTCGCGCTCGGCATCGGGGCCGTCGCGGTCGCGTTCGCGCGCTGACGCCCCGGCGGGCACGGGGGCCCGGCCTCACGGCCCGGGTTGAGCCCCTGGACCCTGGGGGCGCGGACAGCCCCGTCCCTAGAGTGACGCGGTCGGACGGCCGGACGAGGGAGCGCCAGTGGACGGGCAGGACGTGCGGGACCGCGGTGCCGCAACCCTGGAGGCCTACGGCGTCGTCGTCGTCGCGGGCATCCTCGTCGCGGCGATGATCGCCGGGATCGCCCTGTACCCGGAGCGGATCTCGCAGGCGTTCTGCCTGCTGACCGCGGTCGCTCGTGGTGACGCCGCCGACTGCGGCAGCACGGCCCCGCCCGTCACCGACGGGCCGACGGACGACGACTTCCGGCCTCCCGCCTGCATGCTGCACGAGGAGAGCGAGAAGTTCTCCAGCGAGGTCAAGGTCATGTTCTTCACCTTCGGGCAGGACGCGGGCTTCGTCGTCCAGCAGTTCGCGGACGGTCCGGTGCGGGCCACCGTGACCGACGGCGCGGGCATCGGCGTGTCCGGGGGGATCACCTCGAAGACGTTCGACGTGGACAAGCTGGGCGACGGCCAGAAGGCCGGCCTCGACGTCGACCTGGGCGCTGACCTGACGTTCTCGTACGGTGACACGTGGGAGTTCGAGTCCTTCGAGCAGTGGGAGCAGATGAAGGACGACCTCGACTACTACGTCGCGCAGCAGTACTCGATCCGCCACACCGAGAACGGCTACCTCGCAGCCAAGGCGATGGGCATCGCGGACCCGCCGAAGGACCCGCAGACCGCGTTCTCGAGGATCGAGCTCGAAGCCGGCGTCACGGCAGGGCTGGGGCTCAAGCACGACACCGGCCTGAAGGACGACAAGGGTGACCCCCAGCTCTTCGACCCGAACATCGGCGTCGGGCTCCAGGCGTCGGCGGGGACCGCGGTCGTGGTGGAGCGCGACTACGTGACGGGGGAGGAGAGCTACACCTACGAGCTGACGGCACAGGGGTCGGTCGACGGTTCGATGGTCGCGGTCTCGGGCGAGGCGCACGGCATGACGCAGGGGGCGTTCACGGTGACGCGCGACAAGAGCGGTCAGGCCACCGCCCTGGTCTTCAACTCGGTGCGGGAGGGGGGCCTCGGCTGGCGGGTGGGCAACAACTCGTTCGCTGCGGGAGGTGGCGCCTCGGACGACTACTCGGACTCGACCGTGACGTCGACCCGCCTCGAGGTGGACGACGAGAACCGCGCCCTGGTCGACCGGTGGCTCGCGGACCGGAACGACTACGGTGTGGCCCTGGCGCTCCCGTTCGAGGCGATGGTGCCCGACCGCCCGTCGGACGACCCGTTCCTCCAGCACCTGTACGAGAAGGCGACGACCAGCGTCACCACCTACGAGAACGTGCGCGACAAGTGGGAGTTCGAGGCGACCGTGAAGAAGGGCTGGGAGTTCGGTTTCAGCATCAGCGGTGAGGAGGCGACCGCCGACGCGGTCGTCTCGGACTTCCTCGGGGCGCCGGGCAAGGACGGTGTCCGGACGATGCTCCCCGACACGGAGTGCGTGGCGTGAGCGGCGCGCGTCCGCTGCCACCGCAGCTCGGGTGGTCGGACCTCCTGCTGGCCTGGGCCGGTGGGCTCGTGGGCTACCTCGTGGGCGAGTACGGCGCCGGCGCACTGCTGCGGGTCACGTACCGTGCCGGCGGGGTCGAGGCGCTCCTGTCGTGGGTCTGGCTGCCCTGGCTGGCCGGGGCGGTCCTGTGCGGCGCCGGTGCCGGTGGTGTCCTGGTGCTGCTGCGTGCGAGGACCGTGTGGTGGCACTGGATCGCGGCGGGCGCACTGGTGCCGGTCGCCTCCGGCGTCATCAGCTGGTTCGTGCTGGGTGGTCGGGTGGAGGGCGGGTCCGTCGCCGTCACCGTCGCCACCCAGGTCCTGGTCGCGGTCCTCGTGGCGGCACTCGTCGGGGCGCTCCTGGCGCTGCGCCGGAGCAGGCCACGTGCTCCTCGACCGCACCACGCGTCCGGCTACGCCTCCTGATCCACCACGAGCTCGGAGTCCACTCATGTCGTCGTCCCGTTCAGCCCGGTTGGTGTCCGTCGCGCTCGCGCTCGCGCTCGCCGGTGGGTGCTCGAGCGACCCGCTGCCCGAGGGCTGGGTAGCGGCCTCGGAGGAGAGCATGCGGTTCGCGGTCCCCGACACGTGGGTCGACACCGGTGAGCTCAACGAGCGGTGGACCCGCTCGTGGCAGGACGTCGAGGGCGACGACGCACGGATCCAGCTCGCCGCCGCGCCCGAGGTCGGGTTCTACGACGCGGCCATGGCGCGGTCCGCGCTGATGGCGACCGCACAGATCGGCGAGATGCCCGGCTTCGCGGTCGTCCGGTACGTCGACGAGGACGAGCTGGGGCGTAGCGAGCGTGAGCTCACGCGCACCGAGTTCACCTACGAGCCGGAGGACGGCACGGTCTACGACGGCGTGCTGTGGACGGCCTCGGCGGATCGCCAGCACCACGCCGTCGCCCTGCAGCTCACCGGGCCGGACCTCGACCCCGACCTCGTCGCCGGGATCGAGGAGACCCTGGCCGTCGTCGTCGACTGAGGCGTCGGTTCCCCACTGGCGCGGCGTCGCCCCCTCATCGGTGCGTGCGGTACGTCGCCGGCTCGCCCGCACTCGCCGGGGCGCTGGCGACCAGCACGGCCACGCCACCGACGAGGAGCCACAGGGCGAGGTCGAGGACGATGGTGACGGCGCCGGGCTCCGCGACCAGCTGCGCCGCGTAGGTGCGCCCGGCCCAGGTCGTGGGGCTCAGCGCGTAACCGAGCACGAGTCCCAGCAGTGCGCCGAGGCGCAGGCCGGTCCGTGTGGTGGACAGCACGCGCGCCCGCACGGCGAACCAGCCGGCGACCAGCAGGACCACGGTCACGAGCAAGGCCCGCAGGATGATCCCGGCCGTGACGTCGAAGCTCTGCAGCGAGACGTAGAGGGCGGCGAAGGAGCTCAGCAGCGCGCCGAGAGCGCTCGTCGCCGCCACCTGGGCGATGACTGCAGGTCGCATCGAGGACACCCTTCGTCACGTCGTGCCGGTCGCCCGGCTGCCACGGCGAACCGTGGGTCGCGCCGACGCTAGTGCGCGCCCGACGTGCGCGATGGGCCCCCGAACCCAGGCCGAGGCCCGCGGGGGCCCAGGGCGTCGCACCTCTCGCGCGAGCGCCACGACGGTCCTCGCCGGGCGCCGCTGACGCAGGCAGGAGGGCCGTCGGCGCCCCGGACGCGGACTAGGCTGGACGCGTGACGCAGACCCCCGATCCCGCCACGCCCCCGCAGCCCACGACGCACCGGCCGGTCCTCGTCGTGGACTTCGGGGCCCAGTACGCGCAGCTCATCGCGCGGCGCGTGCGCGAGGCGAACGTGTACTCCGAGATCGTGCCGCACACCGCGAGCGTCGAGCAGATGCTGGCGAAGGACCCCGCGGCGATCATCCTGTCCGGCGGCCCCTCGTCGGTCTACGCGACCGGCGCGCCGTTCGTCGGTCCCGAGCTCTTCGAGGCCGGGGTGCCGGTGCTCGGCATCTGCTACGGCTTCCAGGCGATGGCCCAGGCCCTCGGCGGCACCGTGGCCCAGACCGGGCAGCGCGAGTACGGCGGCACGGCCGTCGAGATCACGGCGCCCGGGACGGTCCTGGACGGCAGCCCCGAGGCGCAGACGGTGTGGATGAGCCACGGCGACGCGGTGCACGCCGCACCCGAGGGCTTCGAGGTGCTCGCGACCAGCGCCGGCAGCCCCGTCGCCGCGTTCGAGGACCGGGAGCGGCACCTGTACGGGATGCAGTGGCACCCCGAGGTCAAGCACTCGCCCCTGGGGCAGGCGGCCATCGAGAACTTCCTGTACCGCGGCGCGGGGCTGAAGCCCGACTGGAACCCCGGCAACGTCATCGCCGAGCAGGTCGAGCGCATCCGCGCCCAGGTGGGCGACGCGCGCGTGATCTGCGGCCTGTCCGGCGGCGTGGACTCCTCCGTCGCGGCGGCGCTCGTGCAGCGCGCGGTCGGTGACCAGCTCACCTGCGTGTTCGTCGACCACGGCCTGCTGCGTGCGGGTGAGGCCGAGCAGGTCGAGCAGGACTTCGTGGCGGCGACGGGCGTGCAGCTCAAGGTCGTCGACGCGCGCGAGCGGTTCCTCACCGCGCTCGCGGGCGTGTCCGACCCGGAGACGAAGCGCAAGATCATCGGCCGTGAGTTCATCCGCGTGTTCGAGGACGCCGCGCGCGAGGTCGTCGAGGACGCCGGTGCGCACGGCGACACCGTGAAGTTCCTCGTCCAGGGCACCCTGTACCCGGACGTCGTGGAGTCCGGCGGTGGTGAGGGCGCGGCCAACATCAAGTCGCACCACAACGTCGGCGGCCTGCCGGACGACCTGCAGTTCGCGCTCGTCGAGCCCCTGCGCACGCTCTTCAAGGACGAGGTGCGCGCCGTCGGCCTCGAGCTGGGCGTGCCCGAGGTCATCGTGTGGCGCCAGCCGTTCCCGGGTCCCGGCCTGGGCATCCGGATCGTCGGGGAGGTCACCGCCGAGCGGCTCGAGACGCTGCGTGCCGCCGACGCGATCGCCCGCGAGGAGCTGACGCGCGCCGGCCTGGACCGCGAGATCTGGCAGTGCCCCGTGGTGCTGCTGGGTGACGTGCGGTCGGTCGGCGTGCAGGGCGACGGGCGGACCTACGGGCACCCGATCGTCCTGCGTCCGGTGTCGTCCGAGGACGCCATGACGGCCGACTGGACGCGGCTGCCGTACGACGTGCTCGCGACCATCTCGACGCGCATCACCAACGAGGTGCCCGAGGTGAACCGGGTCGTCCTCGACGTCACGAGCAAGCCGCCGGGCACCATCGAGTGGGAGTGAGCGGCCTGCCCGCGGGGGTGCGACGAGCGACGACGAGAGGACCAGCGTGACCACGGAACCGACCAGCACCCCGACCGAGGTCGGGACTCCCGACGCGACCGCCTGGGGGCGCAAGGCCCGGGGGTCGCTGAGGCGCTACCGCGTGATGGCGTGGATCACGGGCGTGATGCTGCTGATCCTGTGCGTCGAGATGCTCTTCAAGTACGTGCTGCAGCTCCCCGGCTTCAACGTCGAGGGCGACCCGCGGCACGAGGCGGCGCGGATCATCGCGATGGTGCACGGCTGGGTGTACGTCGTGTACCTCGTCACCGTGTTCGACCTGTGGTCGACCCTGCGCTGGCGGCTCGGGCGGCTCACGGCGATGGCCGCGGCGGGCGTGGTGCCGGTCATGTCGTTCGTCCTGGAACGGCGCGTGCACGCGGACGCGGACGCCCGCATCGACGCGGCCGCCGGGCCGCAGGCCTGACGCCGGACGGCCGACGCGTGCGGATCGTCCACGTCTCCGACTGCTTCGCGCCCCGGACCGGGGGCATCGAGACGCAGGTGGGGGACCTCGCCCGGCACCAGGCGCGTGCGGGCCACGAGGTGCACGTGCTCACCGCCACCCTCGGTGAGGGTGGCGAGCGCGGCGGCGTCGTGGACGTCGAGGACGGCGTGCACGTGCACCGGCTCGGCGCCCGCCTGCCGTTCGATCTGCCCGTCAACCCCGTGGCCGGCCCGAGCCTGATCCGGTCCGCGCTGCGCGACGTGGGGCCCGACGCCGTGCACGTCCACGCCGGCGTCCTGTCACCGTTCGCGTTCGACGGCGTCCGGGTCGCGACGGCGCTGCACGTGCCGACGGCCATCACGTGGCACTGCATGCTCGACGGCACGGTGCGCCTGGGACGGCCGCTCGTGCGGCACACCCGGTGGCGTGGGCTGCCCGCGGCGCTCAGCGCCGTCAGCGGTGCGGCGGCGCTGCGGGTGCGCGAGCTGTTCGACGTACGCGTCGACGTGGTGCCCAACGGCATCGACGTCGCGGCGTGGGCGCCCCGGGCCGGGAGCACCGCGCCGGCCGTCCCGCGGGACGACGCGCCCGCTGCGCCGCTGCGCCTCGTCGCGACCATGCGCCTGGCGCCCCGCAAGCGGGCCGTGCCCCTGGTCGACGTCGTCACGGCCGCAGCGCGGCGCCTGCCGCCGGACGCGTTGCACCTCACGCTGATCGGTGACGGCCCGGCGCGCGACGCCGTCCGGGCACGTGTCGCGGCGGCCGGGCTGGAGCGCGTCGTCGAGCTCCGCGGGCGCCTCCCGCGCGAGGAGGTGCGGGCGGCGTACCGCGACGCCGACGTGTTCCTCGCGCCCGCCCGGCTGGAGGCCTTCGGGATCGCGGCGCTCGAGGCGCGCACCGCGGGGCTGGCCGTGCTGGCGCACGCCGGCACGGGGGTGGGGGAGTTCGTCACCGACGGCCTCGACGGGTTCCTCGTCGCCGACGACGCGGAGATGACCGAGGCGGTCGTCCTGCTGGCTCGGGACCGACACCTGCTGGCGGGGATGCGCGAGCGCGCGGCGAGCGTCCCGCCGCCGTTCGACTGGGAGCACGTGCTCGACGCCGCCGAGGCCCAGTACGCGAGGGCCCGCACGCTGGTCTGACGGGGTGCGAGGGTCGTCCCTGTCTCGTGCGGCGCCCGCGTCGGGCCAGGTGGGCACACTGCAACAGGCCCTAGGTCCGGGGTCGACCTCGTGATTCACTCGTCCGGGTGAGTGGGGCGACACGCCCACGGGACCAGGGTCCCACCCGAAACGCCTCACCTGCGGCGACGCTGTTCATGTGAGCACGTCGTTCACCGGACCGGACCTCCGGTCACGCGGGGGTCAGTCCTAACCGATCGGGGAGATCGAGATGTCGAACGCAGCAGTCCAGACCAAGCCCGCCCACCTCAAGGTGCTGGCGACCATCGTCCTCGTCTTCGGCATGCTCTTCGCCGTCGCCGGCGCCGGCACCTGGATCGCGGTGTCCAGCAACCTGCGCGCCGAGGAGATCACGGTCTCCGACGACGCCGCGGCGTTCGGCGGCGCGCTGGTCGACACGCCGTGGGAGGCGTGGGCGCAGGCCGACATCATCAACGAGCACGCGCTCGCCGCGTCGGACGGCAAGACGTACGCCGAGCTCGACAAGGAGGACCCGGTCCGCGCGACCGTCATGAACGGCTCGTTCCTGCGCGCGTCCCTGTTCACCTCGGTCGTCGCCTTCGGCGTCGGGCTCCTCGTCTTCGGCCTCGGCGTCGTCTTCATCGTCACCGGTGAGGCCCTGCGCCGCATCGCCGTCCGGCTCGAGACGCCGATCGGCGCCGCACCCGTCGCCCAGTCCGTCTGAGCAGGCCGCGGCCTTCGCGGCTCGCGCCACGCGCGGTCCGGTGAGCGGACCGCACGGTAGGCACGAAGGGCCGGCACCCGTCACGGGTGCCGGCCCTTCGTCGTGCGGTGACCCCGCCGCCGCCGCGGCGGCGGCGGGGTCCGCGGCTCACTGCTCGCTGCGGCTGCGGCGCACCCCCTGGAACAGGGGGCCGAGGATGAGCCCGACACCACCGGCGATGAGCAGCACGATGGCGGCGAGCTGGACGTCGATCGTGTACCCGGCGGCGACGAGGACGACGCCCAGGCCCACGAGGGCGACGATGAGGCCCCACACGACCGTCCCCACCCGCACGCCGGTGCGGCGCGTGGTGACGTCCGGGGTGCGGGCCGTGGTGTCGTCGGGTGCGGCGGCGTCCAGCCGGGCGGTGTCCCGCACGGGGTCGTGCAGGGTGCTGTCGTCGGTGCTCACGGTGCGACCTCCTCGATGATGCGGACCTCGCCGACACCCGAGCTGATGTCGAGCACGAGGTTCGGTGAACCGGCGGCGGCGTCGTCGTCCTGGTACACCAGGTCGTCCAGGCCCACGCCGCTCTGCTCGTGGAAGTCCTCGTCGACCTCGAACCGGACGGACCCGATCCCGTTCGTGACGTTCGCCTGGACGGCCGCCTCCTGCGGCACGACCACCACGAGCTGTCCGGCACCGATCGCGATGGGCACGGTGAGGACGTCGTCGTCGAGCGGGACGCCCGTGAGGTCGATGCGGGAGCTGCCCGCCGCGAGGTCGAACCCGTTGCTCGCCACGTCGCGGCTCGTGACCACGACGTCCCGCTGCTGCCCGTCCCAGCCCCGGCCGACGGTGTCCGACCACTCGGTCTGGTGCACCAGCGCGATCGGCACCCACACGAGGGCGCCCGCGACCGCGAGGAACCCGACGAAGCCGCTGCTGCGGCCGCGCAGGCCCAGCGTCACGATGCCCAGTCCGGCGACGAGCAGCGCGACGCCACCGGCGGTGAGCGCCAGCGGGCCGTCGTAGGCGCCCGTGCGCTCGGCGAGCATCAGGACCCCCAGGCCCACGACGCTGAGGCCGACGACCGCACCGATGGTCGCGCCGTCGGCGCTGCGCCGCGGGGGGCGGGGCGGTGCCGGGGGGACCGGAGGCACCGGCGCGCTGCCGAAGGGCGGGTACGGCGGTGCCGGCGGGTACGGCGGTGCCGGCGGGTACGGCGGTGCCGTCGGCTGGGGGGCACCCGCAGCCCCAGGTGTGGTGGGTGCCTGCGCGCTCGTCGGCAGGGGTGCAGTGGGTGCCTGCGCGGCCCACGCCGCCGCTGCCGACGTCGCCGCACCGGTCGGGTGGTGCGCGCCACCGGGAGGCGCCCAGCCCGCGGGCGGCTGCCACCGGCCGCGACGCTGCACCGCGGTCGCGACGAGCGCGACGAGACCGATGATGCAGACGAGCCACAGCGCACCGCCGAGGGCGCTCCCGCCGTCCCAGAACCACCACCAGCCGTCGCCCCTGGCCAGGCCGACGACGACGAACGCGAGCGAGCCGAGCAGCGCGCCGTTCGCGTCACCGGCGCCCAGCCGCTCGAGCAGGATCCGGTTGTCCCGGGCGTCGGGCAGCAGCGCCCAGGCGACGCCGTAGATCACGAGGCCGAGCCCACCCACGAGGAACGTGACGGCCAGGAGGCCCCGCACGAGCAGCGGGTCGACGCCGACGCGCTCGGCCAGGCCGCCGGCCACGCCACCGACCCAGCGCTCGTCGGAGCGGTACAGCCCCGTGCGACGCACCCCGGCCCAGAAGGCGTGGGGAGCGGGCGGGGGCGTGGTGCCCGGGTACGGTCCGGGGCCCGCGCCGGGCGTCGGGCCCGGCGTGCCGGCATCAGCACCGGCGGGAGTCTGCGTGTCCATGGCTCGATCCTGACCGGCCCACCGTCGCCGGCACATCCGGGACCACCCCTGACCCGACCCTGGCCTGCACCCCCATCTCGTCGTCCCGACCCCTGAACCGGCACGCCGGAGCACCGGTGGAGGGGGTGCGGCGTGTGACGATCTGTGCGTGACCCCTGCTCCGTACGGCGCCCCGGCGCAGCCCGGCGTGCCCTCGCGCGCCCGTCTGCCGCTGCGCCGTCCCGAACGCGGCCGCTGGATCGCGGGGGTGGCCACGGGACTGGCGGCCCACCTGGACGTCCCCGTCGCGGCCGTGCGGATCGCGCTGGTCGCGCTCGTGCCCGTCGCCGGCGTCGGTGCGGCGCTCTACACGTTCTGGTGGCTCGTCGTGCCCGTCGGGGACCCGGCGGCGGCCGCCGCCGCCGGACGACCGAGCGCGATGCAGCGGCTCGCCCGGCGCCAGCCCCTGCGCTCCGACGGCCGCCGCGTCCCGTGGGCGGAGCTCGCGCTCGGCGGGCTGCTCGTCCTGACGGCCGCCGTGCTGGTCGGCACGCGTCTGGGCGCGACCATCGACGCCGCCTGGGCCCTGCCCGTCCTGGTCGTGCTCGTCGGCGTCGCACTCGCCTGGAGCCAGCTCGACGCGCTGCAGCACGGGCGGCAGGACGGGCGCCGCATCAGCGTCCTGCGCCTCATCGGCGGCGGGCTGCTCGCGGCGGCCGGCGTGCTGCTGGTCGTCGGGCAGGTCGTCGGGCAGGGGGTCGAGCCCGTGCTCCTCGTGCAGTCCGGCGTCGCGGCGCTCGCCGTGCTGGTCGGGGTCGGGCTCGTCATGGCGCCGTGGTGGGTGCGCCTGGTGCGCGCGCTCGGGGACGAGCGCGCCGCGCGCGCCCGCGAGGCCGAGCGGGCCGACATCGCGGCGCACCTGCACGACTCGGTCCTGCAGACCCTCGCGCTGATCCGGGCGCGCTCCGACGAGCCGGCGGAGGTCGCGCGGATGGCACGTGCGCAGGAGCGCGAGCTGCGGGAGTGGCTGTACGACGACCGGAACGAGCCGGGCGTGTCCCTGGTCGCGGCGCTACGGGCCGTGGTCGCCGAGGTCGAGGACTCGCGCTCCGGACCGGGTGGCGAGCCGGTGGCCGTCGACGTCGTCGTCGTCGGGGACCGCGTGCCCGAGCCCGACACGCTCGCGCTGCTGCAGGCCACGCGTGAGGCGCTCGTCAACGCGGTCGTGCACGGGCGGCCCCCGGTGTCGCTGTACCTCGAGGTCGGGCCGCAGTCCGTCGAGGTCTTCGTGCGGGACCACGGCGACGGGTTCGACCTGGACGGTGTGGGTCCCGACCGTTTCGGCGTCCGGGAGTCGATCATGGGACGCGTGCGGCGCCGCGGTGGCACCGCACGCGTGACGAGCAGCCCCGAGCGGGGCACCGAGGTCCACCTGTGCATGCCCGTCGGTGGCGGCGGGTCCGGCAGGGGACCGGACGAGGACGAGGAGCGCGACGCGTGAGCGAGCAGGTCGACGTGGTGCTGGTGGACGACCACCACATGTTCCGTGCGGGCGTGAAGGCGTCGCTCGACGCGCGCGTGCGGGTCGTGGGGGAGGCCGCGACCGTCGACGAGGCGGTGCAGGTGGTGCACGACCTGCGCCCGCCCGTCGTCCTGCTCGACGTGCACCTGCCGGGCGGCGACGGCGGTGGCGGCGCGGAGGTGGTCCGCAGGTGCGTCGACGTGCCGGGCACGCGGTTCCTCGCGCTGTCGGTGTCGGACGCGTCCGAGGACGTCGTCGCGGTCATCCGCGTGGGCGCGCGGGGGTACGTCACCAAGGCCATCGACCCCACGGCGCTGTCGGACGCGGTGCTGCGGGTCGCGGGCGGGGACGCGGTGTTCTCGCCGCGGCTCGCGGGGTTCGTCCTCGACGCGTTCGGTGCGGCCGCGGGTGACGTCGCGACCGGGGACGACGAGCTCGACCGGCTCTCGGCGCGCGAGCGCGAGGTCATGCGCCTCATCGCGCGCGGCTACACGTACCGGGAGGTCGCGGCCGAGCTGTTCATCTCGATCAAGACGGTCGAGACGCACGTGTCCGCGGTGCTGCGCAAGCTGCAGCTGTCGAACCGCAACGAGCTGACCCGGTGGGCGGCGGCGCGCCGGCTGCTGTGACGGCCGACCCGTGCGCCGGTGAGGTCAGGGGCGTGCGGCGTCGAGGCGCGCGACGACGGACGCGACGATCGCGGCCCACTCGTCGTCGGGCAGCGCCGGCAGGTGGAGCGTCCACAGCGGCATGACGAGCCCGCGCAGCTGGAGCATGCCCTCGGGGCGCGCCGAGAAGAAGACGTGCAGGTGCCCGTTGCCGTCGCCCCAGCGCTGCACGTGCACCCGCCCGACGCCCGGCACGGCGGCCAGGGCACGCTCGACACGGACCATCATCCGGCCGAGCTCGGCGGCGGCGGCGGCGTCGAGGTCACCCAGGTCGCCGTGCGCCCGGCGGTCGAGGATGAGCGTCGGGACGCTGACGGGGCCGGACGCGCTGAGCCGCCACGTGCCGTCCGTCCAGGCGAAGTGCTCGTCGGGACAGGCGCAACGCCCGCAGGTCGCGGCGTCCTCGTCGCGCCGGGGCGGCTCGGGGACCACCGGGTCCTCCAGCGCGCGCAGCCGCAGACCCTCGCGCTCGAACGGGAAGGTGTCCCAGCCGGCGATGTCGCCCACGGCGAGCCGCCCGTCGGCACCGGACGCGGCGCGCGCCCGTGCGACGAGGCCGGGGACGTCGAGAGCGGCGTCCGTCGGTAGCGGCTCGGTCATCGGATCCTCCTGCCGTGGTGTGCGGGGACCCGGGCGAGCGTAGCGGCCGGGGCCCCGGCTCGTGACGTGTCTCACAGCAGGGTCGCGAGGTCGCTGATCTGACGCCGTGTCAGGTCCTCTAGCATGTCGTGATGGACACTGTTCAGGGAATCCTTCTGGTGCTGCACCTCATCGGGTGGGCGGTCGTCCTGGGCGGCGCCCTCGCCGGGATGAAGAGCACGACCCTGCCGTCGGGCACGTTCCACGGCATCCTCACCGCGCTCGTCACGGGCATCGTCCTGACCGGGCTCCTGGGCGCGGACGCGAACCACGTGAAGATCGCCGTGAAGCTCGTCATCGCGCTCGTCGTGACGGTCCTCGTCGTGCTGGGCCGCCGCCGTCCGGAGAAGGTGACGCGCGGCTACCTCGGGGCCGTCTCCGGCCTCGTCGTGGTGAACGTCGCGCTCGCCGTCCTCTGGCACTGACGCGCCGGCCCCTGTGTGCCCGACCGGGGCTGCGGCCCCGGTCGGCGCGGGCGGGGCGGAGTCGTTAGCCTCGCGTCCGTGACGATCGACTGGGCCGCGGAGCTCGACCTGCTGGTGACGGTCCTCGTGGTCGTCGGGCTGGTCGGTGTCGTCGTGCAGGTGCTGCCCGGCGCGTTCCTGGTCGGCGGCGCCGTGACCCTCTGGGGCGCGCTGCAGGGCACGGGCCCCGGCTGGGCCGTGGCGATCGTCGCCGTGGTCCTCACCGCGGCCGGGCAGGTCGTCAAGTACCTCGTCGCGGGCCGCCACATGCAGCGCTCGGGCGTGCGCAGCAGCACGCTCGTGTGGGGCGGGGTCGCGGGCGTCGTCGGGTTCTTCGTGGTCCCGGTCGTGGGGCTGTTCCTGTTCTTCGTCGGCGCCGTCTTCCTCGTCGAGTGGCTCCGGGCGCGCGACATCCCGACGGCCCGGCGCGCGACGGTGCGCGCCCTGCAGGCCACCGGCCTGACGATCCTCGTGGAGCTCGCGACGGCCATGCTCGTGGTCGGCGTGTGGCTCGTCGCGCTCCTCGCGCGCTGACCTGCGCTGCGCACGGGGATGTCGGCGGCGGCGCCTAGGCTGGGTGGTGCCATGACGTCGTTGTTCGAGAGCCTCGCCCTGCCCGTTCCCGGAGCGCCCGTTCCCGGAGCGCCCGTCCCCGGAGCGGCCGCGCCCGCAGCGCCGGACGCGCGCGCCGCCGCCGCGCGCTCCCACGCCGGGGAGTCGTCCGGTCTGCCGCTCGTCGTCCCGCCGCGCGACGACGAGCGTGGCGACGACGAGCCGGCCGACGACCGGACGGGGCGGGCCGCCGAGCGCGCCGCCGCGGACGAGACCCGTGCCGCCGCCCTGCTCGACGGGCTCAACCCCCAGCAGCGTGCCGCCGTCCTGCACTCCGGGGGGCCGCTGCTCATCGTGGCCGGCGCCGGGTCGGGCAAGACGCGCGTGCTCACGCACCGCATCGCCCACCTGCTGGCCACGCACCGCGCGCGGGCGGGGGAGATCCTCGCCATCACCTTCACCAACAAGGCCGCAGCCGAGATGCGCGAGCGCGTCGAGCACCTGGTCGGGCCCTCCGCGCAGCGCATGTGGGTCTCGACGTTCCACTCCGCGTGCGTCCGCATCCTGCGGCGCGAGGCCGCGACGCTCGGCCTGCGCACGAGCTTCTCGATCTACGACCAGGCCGACTCCCAGCGGCTCCTCACCCTGGTCTCGCGGGAGCTGGACCTCGACCCCAAGCGCTACCCGGCCAAGGCGCTGGGGCACAAGATCTCCGCGCTCAAGGACGAGCTGGTCGACCCCGACGCGTTCGCCGCGAGCAACGGCGGGGGCCGGGCGGACGAGTTCGACACCGTCCTCGCGCAGGTCTACACGCGCTACCAGCAGCGGCTGCAGCAGGCCAACGCCCTGGACTTCGACGACCTCATCATGCGCACGGTGCACCTGCTCCAGGCGTTCCCGCAGGTGGCCGAGCACTACCGGCGGCGGTTCCGGCACATCCTGGTCGACGAGTACCAGGACACGAACCACGCGCAGTACGTCCTGGTGCGCGAGCTGGCCGGGGTCGGCGTGCAGGACGACGAGGGCGTCGGGCGCGGCGAGCTGACGGTCGTCGGCGACGCCGACCAGTCGATCTACGCGTTCCGCGGGGCGTCCATCCGCAACATCATGGAGTTCGAGGCCGACTACCCGGACGCCACGACGATCCTGCTCGAGCAGAACTACCGCTCCACGCAGACCATCCTGTCGGCCGCCAACGCGGTGATCAGCAAGAACTCGGGGCGGCAGGCCAAGCGGCTGTGGACCGACTCGGGTGCCGGCCCGCAGATCGTGGCGTACGTCGCGGACACCGAGCACGAGGAGGCGCGGTTCGTCGCCGAGGAGATCGACCGGCTCGGCGACTCCGACGGCGTGCGCCCCGGTGACGTCGCGATCTTCTACCGGGCGAACGCGCAGTCGCGCGCCCTGGAGGAGGTGCTGGTCCGCGTCGGCCTGCCGTACAAGGTCGTCGGCGGCACGCGCTTCTACGAGCGCAAGGAGATCAAGGACGCCGTCGCGTACCTGCGGGCCATCGCCAACCCGGACGACGACGTCAGCACGCGTCGCATCCTCAACGTGCCCAAGCGTGGCCTCGGGGAGCGCTCGGAGTCGATGGTGGCGGCCTACGCCGAGCGGGAGCGCATCTCGTTCGGTGCGGCGCTCGCGCGCGTCGACGAGGTCCCCGGTCTGGGGACCCGCGCGCTGACAGGGCTGCGCGCGTTCGCCGCGATGCTGGACGAGCTGCGCGACCTCGCCGCCTCGGGCACCGGGCCGGCCCAGGTGCTGGGCGCCGTGCTGGACCGCAGCGGCTACCTCGCCGAGCTGCGCGCCAGCGAGGACCCCCAGGACGGGTCACGCGTCGAGAACCTCGCCGAGCTGCACGCCGTCGCGGCCGAGTTCGAGCAGTCCGACCCGGAGGGCACGCTCACGGACTTCCTCGAGCGCGTGTCGCTCGTGGCGGACTCGGACCAGATCCCCGTGCCGGACGGGGCCGACGACGGCGAGACGGCCGCGGCGGCGCGCGACGCGGGCGTCGTCACGCTCATGACGCTGCACACGGCCAAGGGCCTGGAGTTCCCGGTCGTCTTCCTCACCGGCATGGAGGACGGCACGTTCCCGCACATGCGCTCGCTGGCCGACCCGGACCAGCTCGCCGAGGAGCGGCGTCTCGCGTACGTCGGCCTGACGCGCGCCCGCCAGCGGCTGTACGTGTCACGCGCCGCGGTGCGTACCGCGTGGGGCGTGCCCAACGAGTTCCCGCCCAGCCGGTTCCTCGACGACATCCCCGAGGAGCTCGTCGACTGGCGACGCCGCGAGTCCTCGACGTCACGGCTGCGCGGCGGCTGGGGATCGGGTTTCGGCGCCGGCGGCGGTACGCGCGGCGCGTCGTCGTGGGGCGAGCGCGGCGGCTCCGGGTCGAGCAGCGGCCCGGTGCGCAGCGAGAAGCGCGAGCCGCTGCCCCGCACGGGCGCGTCGTTCGGCTCGGCGACACCGCGCGGTCCGGTGCCGGACCTGTCGGTCGGTGACAAGGTCACGCACGACGCGTACGGGCTCGGCACGGTGGTCGCGCTCGAGGGCGCCGGGCAGAACGCCGTGGCCAAGATCGACTTCGGGAGCAACGGCGAGAAGCGGCTCCTGCTGCGGTACTCCCCGGTCACCAAGCTCTGAGGGCGGAGCCGGGGGAGCGCCCCCGGGTCGGCAAGCCGGACAAGATCGGGCGAAAGGGTGGACTTCGTTCGGATGAGCGCAATATATTGCATTCTGCACGCTCGTCCGAACGCCCACCGCACCGAGAGGACAGCACCATGCACACCACCACCGGCAAGCAGACGATCCTCCTCGTCCACGGCGCGTACGCCGACTCCTCGAGCTGGAACGGTTCCGTGCAGGACCTCCTCGACGCCGGCCACGCGGTCGTCGCCGTCGCCAACCCGCTGCGTGGCGTGGAGGAGGATGCCGCGTACCTGCGCAGCGTCATCGACCACGTCGCCGGTCCCGTCGTGCTCGCGGGGCACTCCTACGGCGGCGTCGTCATGAGCCACGCCGCCGACGGCCACCCCGACGTCACGGCGCTGGTCTACGTCGCGAGCTTCCTGGCCGAGCCCGGCGAGAACCTCGTCGAGCTCGTCGAGAAGTTCCCGGGAGCGCGGCTTGGCAGCGCGGCGCAACCCGTGCCGTACCCGACGTCGGACGGCGGCACGGGCACGGACCTGTACATCGACCAGGCCCGGTTCCACGAGCTCTTCGCCGCCGACGTCCCCGCCGACGTCGCGCAGCGCATGGCCGTCACGCAGCGCCCGCTCGCCCTCGCCGCGTTCGAGGCCCCGGCGACGCGGGCGGCGTGGCGCGGCATCGAGTCCTGGTCGCTGGCCGCGCGGCAGGACGAGGCCGTGCCGCTCGAGCTCAGCCGCTTCATGGCCGAGCGCGCCGGCGCCCACCTCGTCGAGGTCGACGCCTCGCACGCGGTGACGGTCTCCCAGCCACGCGCGGTGACGGACCTGATCCTCGAGGCCGCTGCCAGGACCGCACGGTGACCACCACCGACCCTGCCGCGCAGGGCCCCTGCGCGGCAGGGTCGGTGGCCCGCCGCCTGGACGACGGGCGTGACACGAGGTGGGATGTGCTCCATGCCACTGCCTGACGACGGTGCGACGCTCGACCGTCGCCTGCTGCGGGACGACGTCTACCGCCGCCTGCGTGACGCGATCGTCGACGGCGACCTCGCACCGGGGGAGCAGCTGCGCGACGCGGAGCTCGCCGCCCGGCTCGGGGTCAGCCGCACCCCGGTGCGCGAGGCGCTCCTGCGACTCGCGGACGCGGGGCTCGTGGTCGCGCAGCCGGGTCGCTCGACGCACGTCAGCCCGGTGGAGGCCCGCGACGTGCACGACGCGGGCAGCGTCGTGGCCGCCATGCACCTCGTCGCGGTCCGCGAGGCGATCGACCGCTTCACCCCGGCCGACATCGAGGAGATGCGCGAGGCCAACCGGCGGTTCGCGGACGCGATCGGGGTCGGGGACGTCGAGGCCGCGCTGCGCGCCGACGACGACCTGCACGCCGTGCCCGTGCGGCTCGCGGGGAACCGCGCGCTGTGCGGCGTGCTCGAGCAGTACACGCCCGTGCTGCGGCGTGCCGAGCGGCTGCGCTTCTCCTCGCCGGCCGGGTGGGACTCGGTCGTGCGGCACGAGGCGCTGATCGAGCGGTGCGCCGCGGGCGACGGGGACGGGGCCGCCGAGTACGGCTTCCGGGCCTTCGCGAGCCTCGCCGTCACCGACGGCTGACGACCCGGGGCGCGTCGACGTCCGCGTTGTCGACCACCACGTCCGCGCGTGCGGCCGGGCTGCACGCCTGCAGGTAGCGGAGCTGGCCCTCGCGGTAGCGGGCGTTGGCCGGGTCCTGCGGGTCCGGCGGACAGCCGTCCCGCAGGGCCATGCGCGCGTACGTGACCGCGAACGGCACCTCGAGCCAGACCGACAGGTCCCAGACGTCGGCGAGCTCGTCGCGGTGCAGGAAGATGCCGTCGACGACCAGCACGGTCGCCGGGTCGACGTCGACCCACGGGGTGCCGGGGTCGGCGTCCGTCGTCACGTCGCGCACGGCCGTGCGAACGCGCCGGGGCCCGGTGTGCTCGGGGGCCAGCGGGTCGAGCAGGACCCTCCGGAAGGCGTCGAGGTCGTAGGAGTCGAGGAAGAAGCCCTCAGGGCTCGCGCGCCCGCGCCGGTACCGCTCGGCGGCAGGCCGGTGGAACCCGTCGACGGAGGCCCGCAGGACGGCTCGCCCGTCGGCGCGCAGCGCGGTCGCCAGCTCGTCGGCGAACGTCGTCTTGCCCGCGCCGTCGACGCCGTCGATCCCCACCCGCACGGGACGGCGCAAGGCCCGCGGGTCGGGCACCGACCGTGCCACCTGGTGCAGCAGGCGCGTGCGGTCCTCCGTCACCCGCGCGACGCTAGCCGCCCGCAGGACGACCGGGAAGAGCGGTCCTCCCGCGCGCCCTGACGTGGTGAGCCCCGCCACAGTCTCTCGATGTCGAGGGACCTCGGTCCCGGCGATAGCATGCGTCCGGGCGATGCGGCCGCACCGAGGTCGCTGCGCGCGGTCGACGAGAGGAAACCGGACCAGGTGGACCTGTTCGAGTACCAGGCACGTGACATCTTCGAGAAGCACGGCGTGCCCGTGCTCGGCGGCATCGTCGCCACGACGCCCGAGGAGGCGCGGTCGGCAGCCGAGCAGCTGCTCCCGCCGGAGGGCGGCGTGGTCGTCGTCAAGGCGCAGGTCAAGACCGGTGGGCGCGGCAAGGCGGGCGGCGTCAAGCTCGCCCGGTCGGCCGACGAGGCCGCCGAGAAGGCCGGCGAGATCCTCGGCATGGACATCAAGGGCCACACCGTGCACCGCGTGATGATCGCGGCCGGCGCGCGGATCGCCCAGGAGTTCTACTTCTCGCTCCTGCTGGACCGCGCCGAGCGTCGCTACCTCGCGATGGCGTCGGTCGAGGGCGGCATGGACATCGAGCAGCTCGCGGTCGAGCGTCCCGAGGCGCTCGCCAAGGTCGCCGTGGACCCGCAGACCGGCATCGACCAGGCCAAGGCCGACGAGATCGTCGCCGCGGCGGGCTTCGCGCCCGAGATCGCGGACAAGGTCGCCGACGTCCTGCAGAAGCTGTGGCTGGTCTACCGGGACGAGGACGCGACCCTCGTCGAGGTGAACCCGCTCGTCCTCACCGAGGACGGCGAGATCGTCGCGCTCGACGGCAAGGTCACGCTCGACGCGAACGCGGACTTCCGGCACCCGGACCACGCGGCGCTCGAGGACAAGGCCGCCGCCGACCCGCTCGAGGCGCGCGCCAAGGAGAAGGACCTCAACTACGTCAAGCTCGACGGCGAGGTCGGCATCATCGGCAACGGCGCGGGCCTGGTCATGAGCACGCTCGACGTCGTCGCGTACGCCGGCGAGGCGCACGGCGGCGTCAAGCCCGCCAACTTCCTCGACATCGGCGGCGGCGCGTCGGCCGAGGTCATGGCCGCGGGCCTCGACATCATCCTCACGGACCCGCAGGTCAAGTCGGTGTTCGTGAACGTCTTCGGCGGCATCACGGCGTGCGACGCGGTGGCCAACGGCATCGTCGCGGCCCTGGAGATCCTCGGTGACGAGGCGTCCAAGCCGCTGGTCGTGCGTCTCGACGGCAACAACGTCGTCGAGGGCCGCCAGATCCTCGCGGACGCCGGGCACCCGCTCGTCACGCTCGCCGACACGATGGACGGCGGGGCCGACGCGGCCGCCCGCCTGGCGCACAGCGCCGCCTGAGACCCCCGACGCAGAGAGAAGCAGACTTCACATGGCGATCTTCCTGACCGAGGACTCCAAGGTCATCGTCCAGGGCATGACGGGTTCCGAGGGCCAGAAGCACACGAACCGCATGCTCGCGTCCGGCACCAACGTGGTCGGCGGGGTGAACCCCCGCAAGGCCGGCACGACCGTGACCTTCGGTGACGTCGACGTCCCCGTGTTCGGATCGGTGGCCGAGGCCATCGAGAAGACCGGTGCCGACGTCTCCGTCATCTTCGTCCCGCCGGCGCACACCAAGGGCGCCGTCGTCGAGGCCGTCGACGCGGGCATCCCGCTGGCGGTCATCATCACCGAGGGCGTGCCGGTGGCCGACACGGCCGAGTTCTTCTCCTACGCCCAGGAGAAGGGTGTGCGGCTCATCGGCCCCAACTGCCCCGGCCTCATCAGCCCCGGCAAGTCGAACGTCGGCATCATCCCGGCCGACATCACGGGCCCCGGCAAGGTCGGCCTGGTGTCGAAGTCGGGCACGCTGACCTACCAGATGATGTTCGAGCTGCGGGACTTCGGGTTCTCCACCGCCATCGGCATCGGCGGCGACCCGATCATCGGCACGACGCACATCGACGCGCTCGCCGCGTTCGAGGCCGACCCCGAGACCGAGGTCATCGTGATGATCGGGGAGATCGGTGGCGACGCCGAGGAGCGCGCGGCGGCGTACATCGCCGAGCACGTCACCAAGCCGGTCGTCGGCTACGTCGCGGGCTTCACCGCGCCGGAGGGCAAGACGATGGGGCACGCCGGCGCCATCGTGTCCGGCTCGTCCGGCACGGCGCAGGCCAAGAAGGAGGCCCTCGAGGCCGCCGGCGTCAAGGTCGGCAAGACGCCGTCCGAGACCGCCCAGCTCGCGCGCGAGATCCTCAGCGCCTGACGCACGCGCCACGCGTCCGCCGCGGCCCCGGTCCCACGGACCGGGGCCGCGTCGTGTCACCGACCGGTCGACCTCTCGCGCCCGGGTCGTGCAGACCGGGCCGACCTCGCCTCGCGGGGCGGCGGCGACGCGCCGGGCCGGGGTCCGGCGACGCGCCCCAGGCACCGGTCACCATGGGTGCGTGCCCTCGCCCACCGGTCCCGTCCCCCTGGCGGGTCGCGTGCGCCGAGTCCTGCAGGACGACCCGCACCCCACGTTCTTCACGTCGGCCATCGACGGTGCGCCGCGCTGGACCATCGGCGTGCTCACGGCCGTGCAGGCAGCCGCACTGTCGTTGCTGACGCTCGCCGTGCCCGCGATCGCGGTCTTCGTCGCGACCGCGTCCGACCCCGCGAACACCGAGGTGGCGTGGACGCGTGCCGTCGTGGTCGCCAGCAACCTGTGGCTGCTCGCCCACGGCGTCCCCGCGACCCTCGGGGGTGCGGTCGTCTCCGTGGTCCCGCTCGGTCTGACGATGCTCGCGGTGTTCACGTGCTACGCGTCGGCGCGCCGGTCGGGCCACGCGACGCGGGCCGGTGCCGTCGCCTCGATCGGCGGCTACGCGGTGCTGACCGGGTTCGTCGCACTCGTCGCGGGTGCGGGGATCGCGGGAGTCCTGCGTGCCGTCCTCGGCGGCCTGCTCGTCGGGGCTCTCGGCCTCGGCGCGGGACTGCTGCGCCGTCCGGAGGCACCGACCTGGGCGCAGGTCGTGGCCCCGCTGCGTGACCGGCTCCCGGAGCCCGTGGTCGTGGGGCTGCGCGCGGGCCTCGTGGCGGCGACAGGGCTGCTGGCACTCGCGGCACTCCTCACGACGCTGTGGGTCCTCGCGGGGCACGCGACGATCGTCGACGTCGCGCGCAGGCTCTCGCTCGACGCGGTCGGGGGAGTGGTGCTCGCGCTGGCGGAGCTCGCGTTCGTGCCCAACCTCGTCGTGTGGGCCCTCGCGTGGATCGCCGGTCCCGGCTTCGCCGTGGGGGCGGGCACGCGCTTCGCACCCGACGCGGTCGTCGCGGGCCCGATGCCGGCGCTGCCGCTGCTCGGCGCGCTCCCCGGGGCGCAGGGCGGCGCGGTGCTCCTCGCCCCGCTGCTCGTCGTCGGTGTCGGTGTGCTGGCGGGCCTGGCCGTGCGCCGGTGGCTGCGGCCGGTCCGCGCGCGCGACGTCGCGGTGGCCGTCGGGGTGGTGGCGTGCACCGTCGGGGTCGTCGTGGCGCTGCTCGTCGCTCTCGCCGGTGGTGCGGCCGGCCCGGGGCGGATGGCTCATGTCGGGGCGAGCCCGCTGTGGGTGGGACTGCTCACCGCTGCGGGGTGCGGCCTGGGCGCGGCCGGCGCCGCGGTGCCGTTCGACCCCGCGGTGCGCGACGCGCTGCGCACGCGGCGGGCGCGTCGGCGCGGTGCAGCGGCAGGCGTCACCACCGACTGAGTGCGACCGGTGCCCGTGGACGGGCGGGTCCGGACGCGCGGGTCAGGACGACGGGGGCACCGGGACGCCGAGGCGTCCGAAGACCGTCTCGAGCCGCTCGCGCATGTCGTTCTCGAGCTGGGTGGCGCAGTTGCGCTGCGCCTGGCGCGTGAGGGCGGCCGACTCGCACTGCGCGAAGTCGCGCGTCGCGTCGACGTACAGGAGCGTCTGGGAGCTGAGACCGACCCAGACCAGTGACGCGACGAGCAGGACGACGGGCAGCGCGACGACGGACCCGCGTGCCCGTGCCCGCGCGGCCCGGACCACGGCGACGATCGCGAGCACGACGCCCGTGAGTGCGGCGGCCGGCGCGACCAGCATGGCAGGCCACGGTGCGCTCATCAGCAGCAGCGAGGCGAGCAGCGCGCCCGCGGTCCAGGCGGACGTGCGGCTGGCCCGCGCGACACCCTCCGGGTCCGGCGGGGGAGCGGGGTGCGGCCCCGGGTGCCCGGGCGGGGGAGCCGGGAGCGGCCCCAGGGCCCCCGTCGTGGCGAGCGGGTGGCCGCCGGCGGCCGGTGAGCGGTCGTCGCCGAGGGGGCCGTGGGAGGGTGCGCCGTCCGGGCTGTGGGGCGGAGCGCCGTCGGCCGTCGGGGTCGGGGCACCGTCGCGTGCCGCTGCCGGAGCCTGCGAGGGCGCGGGTGTCCGCTGCCCGTGTGCCTGCGAGTCGTCCGGCGGTGCCCACGGGTTGCCCATGGGCCCTATTCTCCCGCACGTCGTGGGTGGACGTGCCCGCGGCGACCGCGCCCCGGGCGGGTAGGTTGCGCGGCGTGACGTCCTCCACGCAGCCACGTCCTGCCCCGCCCGCCCACGCCCTGGCGACGAGCCACCGACTGGTCGTGCTCGTCTCCGGCGCCGGGTCCAACCTCGCGGCGCTGCTCGACGCGCACGGCGACCCCGCGTACGGCGCGCGCGTCGTGGGCGTCGTGTCCGACCGGCCGGGGATCGCGGCACTCGACCTCGCCCGCGAGGCGGGCGTCCCCACAGCCGTCGTCGCCCTGCGGGACTTCCCGGACCGTGAGGCGTGGGACCGGGCGCTCACCGGGGCGGTCGCGGTCTTCTCGCCCGACACGGTCGTCTGCGCCGGGTTCATGAAGCTGGTCGGGCCCGCGTTCCTCGGCCGGTTCGGCGGCCGGACCGTCAACACGCACCCGGCGCTGCTGCCGTCGTTCCCCGGCGCGCACGGCGTGCGTGACGCGCTGGCGTACGGCGTGAAGGTCAGCGGGTGCTCGGTGATCGTCGTCGACGACGGCGTCGACGCCGGTCCGATCATCGCGCAGGAGGCGGTGCCCGTCGCCGACGACGACTCCGAGGAGACGCTGCACGAGCGGATCAAGGTCGTCGAGCGGCGGCTGCTGGTGGACGTCGTCGGGCGGATCGCCCGCGACGGGCTGAGCGTCGAGGGACGTCGCGCGCATCTGGGATGAGCAGCCGCGGGACCGGCACCGGCCGCTAGACTCGGGCCCGGTCGTGACTGGCGCAGGTGGAGGACCACCGGGGAGCGACCGAGCACACCCCCTGCCGTGCACCGCCCGCCTGGGTGCCGGGGTCTACCGCTGAGGTCCCTCCGGACCGCCGACCGACCCAGGAAGGTGTGCCATGCCGCACGACCTGACCCCCCTCGCCCCCGTCGCCGACGCGACCGCCGACGCCACGCGCCGCCCCGTGCGCCGTGCGCTGCTGTCGGTGTACGACAAGACCGGCCTGGTCGAGCTCGCCACGGCGCTGCACGGTGCCGGCGTCGAGCTGGTCTCGACCGGCTCCACCGCGGCGACCGTGGCTGCCGCGGGCGTCCCCGTCACGCGCGTCGAGGACGTCACCGGCTTCCCCGAGTGCCTCGACGGGCGCGTCAAGACCCTGCACCCCCGGGTGCACGCCGGGATCCTCGCGGACACGCGTCGCCCGGAGCACCTCGCGCAGCTCGAGGAGCTGGGGGTCGCGGCGTTCGAGCTCGTCGTGGTCAACCTGTACCCGTTCACGCAGACCGTGGAGTCGGGCGCGGGCATCGACGAGTGCGTCGAGCAGATCGACATCGGTGGCCCGTCGATGGTGCGCGCGGCGGCCAAGAACCACCCCAGCGTCGCGGTCGTCGTCGACCCCGCGCGCTACGGCGACGTCGTGGCCGCGGTCGCCGCCGGCGGGTTCACGCTCGCCCAGCGCACCCGGCTCGCGGCCGACGCGTTCGTCCACACGGCCTCGTACGACGTGGCCGTCGCGTCGTGGATGGGCAACGTCGCGACGACGATCGACGAGGTCGACGGGGTGGCGACCGGGTTCCCGGCGTGGATCGGCGCGACCTGGGAGCGCTCGGACGTCCTGCGGTACGGCGAGAACCCGCACCAGCGCGCGGCGCTGTACACGACGGGCCACGGCGCCGCCGGCCTGGCCCAGGCGCGCCAGCTGCACGGCAAGGCCATGAGCTACAACAACTACGTCGACGCGGACGCCGCGTGGCGCGCCGCGCACGACCACGGTGACGCGGCCACGGTCGCGATCGTCAAGCACGCCAACCCGTGCGGCATCGCCGTCGGCGCGGACGTGGCCCAGGCCCACGCCCGTGCTCACGCCTGCGACCCCGTCTCGGCGTTCGGCGGCGTGATCGCCACGAACCGGCGCCTGTCGCTCGCCGCCGCGCAGCAGATCGCCCCGGTGTTCACGGAGGTCGTCGTCGCGCCCGCGTTCGACGACGACGCGCTCGAGCTGCTCTCGCAGAAGAAGAACATCCGCCTGCTCGTGGTCGACGCACCGCCGTCGGCGGTCGTCGAGACGCGCCCGGTGTCCGGCGGTCTGCTCGTGCAGTCGGTCGACCGGGTCGACGCTCCCGGTGACGACCCCGGGGCGTGGACGCTCGCGGCCGGCGAGGCCGCCGACGACGCCACCCTCGCGGACCTCGCGTTCGCGTGGCGGGCCGTGCGCGCCGTGAAGTCCAACGCGATCCTGCTGGCGGACGGCGGTGCGTCGGTCGGGGTCGGCATGGGCCAGGTCAACCGCGTCGACTCGTGCCGGCTGGCCGTCGAGCGTGCGAACTCCGGTGACGTCGAGCGGGCACGGGGCGCGGTTGCCGCGTCCGACGCGTTCTTCCCGTTCGCGGACGGCCTGCAGGTGCTGCTGGACGCCGGCGTGCGCGCCGTGGTCCAGCCCGGCGGGTCCGTGCGTGACGAGGAGGTCGTCGCCGCGGCCGCCGCCGCCGGCGTGACGCTCTACCTCACGGGCACGCGCCACTTCGCCCACTGACACCGCGGCGGCCCCGGGTGGGCCGCGGGGCTCGGTCGCCCGCTCGCAGGGGCGGGCGACCGAGCCCGACGTCAGGTCGCCGGAGACGCGCGCAGGAGCGTGCGCAGGTCCTCGGGCACGTCCGGGCCCCGGAGCGCGACGTGCGGCAGGCCGTCGCGTGCGAACAGGCGCCGCGCCGCGCCGACGTCGCGCGGGCGGTCCACCACGAGCGCGCCCGTGACGCTGTCACCGCGGGTCCACAGCGCCGTCCAGCCGGAGCCGGTGGGGTCGCCCAGGACCGTGACGACGTCGTCGCGCGCCGGGAGACCGAACATGGTCAGGTCGTGCCCGAGCTGGGTCGAGAAGACGTACGGGACGGTCTCCGGCTCGTCGACCGTCAGGCCCAGCAGCCGCCGGACCAGCACGTCCGGACCGTGGAGCGCCTCGTCCCAGTGCCCCCCGGGAACCCAGCCGTGGCGGGCCGAGCGACGCACGGCGACGTCACCCACGGCCAGCAGGCCCGGGAGGGGTCCGCTGGTGCCGAGCACGCGGTACGACTCGTCGACCGGGACCGCGCCGGCCCGCAGCGGGACGGCGTCCGCGAGCCACGCGGTCGCCGGGCGAGCGCCCACCGCGACGAGGACGGTGTCGGCGGACAGGCGGGTGCCGTCCGCGAGCCCCACGCCCGTGCCGTCCACGGCGGCGACCGGGGCGGACGTCCGCAGCTCGACGCCCGCCGCCGCGTACCAGGGCGTCGTGAGCGCGCCGACCTGCTCCCCGAGCGCGGCAGCCAGCGGCGTGCTCCGGGCCTCGACCACCACGACGTCGTGCCCGGCGGCGGCGGTCACCCCGGCGACCTCGGCACCGATCCACCCGGCGCCGACGACGACGAGCCGGCGCGGGCCGCCCGCGAGCACGGCTCGCAGTGCGTCGGCGTCGGCGGCGGTGTGCAGCGTCGCGGCCCGCCAGCCGGGCACGGAGACCGCTCGGGCGCCCGTGGCCAGCACCACGCACGACGACGTGACCTCGCCGTCGTCGGTGAGCACGGTGGCGCCGCCGCCGGGACGCAGTCGCAGACCGCGCGCGGGCCGGGCGAGGTGCACCTCGTCGGCCAGCGCGTCGAGGTCGTGGCCGAGGTCGTCGGCGAGCCACGTGGGTGACGTGCGGTCGAGGAGGTGCTTCGACAGCGGTGGCCGGTCGTACGGCGCCAGCCCCTCGGCACCCAGGACCCGCACGGGGCCGTCGTAGCCGTGCTCCCGCAGGGCGGCGACCGTCCGCAGCGCGGCGAGGCCCCCGCCGACCACGAGGACGTCGGCCGCAGGGGCGAGGACGCGGAGCGGGTCGGTCACGGGGATCACGGTAGCCGGGGCCTCGCGGCGGTACGCTGGGCCGACCGCGCAGGGTCCCGGGGCGACGCCCGCGGAACCGTCCAGGGCGTGGTCAGCCCACGTGGCGCCCCGGAGCCGGACGGAGGGAACGCACGGATGTCGACGCCTGCGCGCACGCCGTCCACCGGACTGCCCGGTCATGCCCGGCACCCGCGGCCGAGCGCACCGGTCGTCCCGCCCGAGCGTGCGGCGTCCGAGCACGGGGAGGCGCCGACGCCCGTCCGGGCGCCGGACGCCCCGGTGGAGCACAGCCGGCTGGACCCGCGCAGCATCGCGCGCGCGTCGCTCGCGGCGGGCAGCAACCGTTCCCTGTGGTGGACGACGTCCGGGATCGTGGCGTCCGTCGTGGTCGCCTACCTCGCGGACGCCGTCGCCGGCACGTACGTGCTCGCGCTGGTGATGCTCGTCGCCGCGGTCGCACGTGCGGTCGCGCGTCAGCCGGGCCCCGTCGCGGTGTCCGTGCGGTCCAAGCCGCTCGACGTCGCCATGCTGCTCGCGGGTGCCGGTGCGCTCGTGGTCCTGGCGTCCGTGCTGCCCTCGGGCTGACGCGCCGCTCCTTCGCATGCACGAGGCCCCGGGAGCGATGCTCCCGGGGCCTCGTGACGTGCGGTGTCAGCGGTCGACGACGACCACGTCCTCCTCGGCCACGTACAGGTCGTCCTCGGCGAACAGCGAGTCCTCGACGGGCTCGGCCGCGAAGGCGCGGTAGATGAGCGCGGCGATCGCGGCACCGAGCAGGGGAGCGGCCCAGAAGAGCCACACCTGCTGCAGCGCCCACGAGTCGGAGAAGACCGCCGCGGCCAGCGAGCGCGCCGGGTTGATCGAGCCGTTGGTCACGGGCGTCGCCAGCAGGAGCACGATCGTGAGCGTCAGGCCCACGGCGAACGGCACGTGCTGCTTGTTCGCGCGGCGGTCCGTCGCGCCGAGGATGACGCCGACGAACACGGCCGTGCCGATGACCTCGACCAGGAGAGCCGCGACCAGGCTGAACTCCGCCTGCCCGTTCGACAGCGTCGCGAGGGGCGAGTGCGGGCCGAAGCCGTTGGCGGTGCCGCTGAAGAAGGAGCGGACGTCGGTGGCGCCGCCCTGGCTGACGAGAGCCGGGAGCGAGGCGGGCACGGTGAGGAAGAGGACGGCGGCGGCGAGGACGCCACCGACGACCTGTGCGACCCAGTAGGGGAGCAGGTCACGGAACGGGGTGCGCCCCGCGAGGCACGCGCCGAGCGTCACGGCGGGGTTGAAGTGCCCCCCGGAGACGTGGCCCACGGCCACGATGCCGGCCAGCACGGCGACTCCGAACCCGAGCGCGACGCCGAGCCCACCGCCCACGTTGCTGAACGCCGCGTACAGGGCGATGCCGACGCCGACGAGCACGAGGAAGAACGTGCCGAACGCCTCGGCGCCCAGACGAGCGGCGAGGCCGGGCGCGGCGGCGACGACGGTGCCCGCGGGCACGACGTAGGAGTCGTCCTCGTCGTCGTTGCCGCCGTCGACGGGCGCGGGCTGCGTCGACGCAGCAGGCGCGGGCGCGGGCGTGTCGTCCTCCTCGACGACGACGACCTCCTCGACCACGACCTCCTCGACGGGCTCGACCGGCGCGGAGGTGTCCGGGGTGCTGTCCTCGGGCACCGGGGTGCCGTCGGGGGTCTCTGGCTTCTGCTGGGACATGTCGGTCCTGTCGTGTCAGGTGGGTGAGCCACCGGTCGGTGCCGTGTCGTCGGGCCGCACCTCGATGTGGGCGTGGCGACGGCAACGGGGCGAACTACGCAAGGCACAGCATGCCAGCCCGCCCTGTGCGTGCGCAGGGGGAGCGCGCGGGGGCGCCGGACGTCACGGGCAGGGCCGCCCAGGTCTCTCGACGTCGAGTAACCTGGGCGCCACACCCACGGCACAGGAGGCAGGCCCCCGCATGGCGAAGATCAAGGTCGTCGGCCCGGTCGTCGAGCTCGACGGCGACGAGATGACGCGTATCATCTGGCAGTTCATCAAGGACCGCCTGATCCACCCGTACCTCGACGTCGACCTGCGCTACTACGACCTGTCGATCGAGAACCGTGACGCGACCGACGACCAGGTGACGATCGACGCGGCGCACGCCATCAAGGAGCACGGCGTCGGCGTCAAGTGCGCGACGATCACGCCCGACGAGGCGCGCGTCGAGGAGTTCGGCCTGAAGAAGATGTGGGTCTCGCCCAACGGGACGATCCGCAACATCCTCGGCGGCGTCGTCTTCCGCGAGCCCATCATCATCTCGAACATCCCGCGGCTGGTCCCGGGCTGGAACAAGCCGATCATCATCGGCCGTCACGCCCACGGCGACCAGTACAAGGCGACGAACTTCAAGGTGGCGGGCGCCGGCACCCTGACCCTGACGTTCACGCCCGCCGACGGCTCGGAGCCGATCCAGCAGCAGGTCGTGACGTACCCGGAGACGGGTGGCGTCGCGATGGGCATGTACAACTTCAACGAGTCGATCCGCGACTTCGCGCGTGCCTCGTTCGCGTACGGCCTGCGGCGCGGCTACCCCGTGTACCTTTCGACGAAGAACACGATCCTCAAGGCGTACGACGGCGCGTTCAAGGACATCTTCGCCGAGGTGTTCGAGGCCGAGTTCAAGGCGGACTTCGACGCCGCCGGCCTGACGTACGAGCACCGCCTCATCGACGACATGGTGGCCGCCGCGATGAAGTGGGAGGGCGGCTACGTCTGGGCGTGCAAGAACTACGACGGCGACGTCCAGTCGGACACCGTCGCCCAGGGCTTCGGCTCGCTCGGTCTCATGACGTCGGTCCTCATGACGCCCGACGGCAAGACGGTCGAGGCGGAGGCCGCCCACGGCACGGTCACGCGGCACTACCGCCAGCACCAGGCGGGCAAGCCCACGTCGACCAACCCGATCGCGTCGATCTTCGCGTGGACCGGTGGCCTGAAGCACCGCGGCAAGCTGGACGGCACGCCCGAGGTCACGCAGTTCGCCGAGACGCTCGAGGACGTCGTCGTCAAGACCGTCGAGAGCGGCAAGATGACGAAGGACCTCGCGCTGCTCGTCGGGCCTGAGCAGGCGTGGCTGACGACCGAGGAGTTCCTCGCGGCCCTCGACGAGAACCTCGCCGCGCGCCTGGGCTGAGCCCGCGCACGCACGCCACGACGGCGCCCTCCCGCTCCGGGAGGGCGCCGTCGCGCGTTCCCGGCCGCGGGCGTCGGTGGCGCCCGCTAGGCTCGCGCCCGAGATGTGACGTATGCCCGGGTTCGCGCGAGGGGATGGTGCCGGTGGGGTACACGTTCGAGCTGCGCGTCGGGTCGGTCGACGCCGTCGCCACCGAGCTGCGGGCACCGACTCTCGTCGGGGCCGAGGTCGCCGCCACCTGCGGGTTCGACCTCGACGAGGAGGTCGTGGACCGCTGGGGCGAGCTCGCGCAGGACGTGGCGCGCAGGACGACGAGCGGTTCGACCTGGCTGGGCGAGGACGAGGACGCGACGATGTACGTGCTCGCGGTGGTCACCACGATGACGCACTGGTACGGGTCGCTGGCGCACTCCTCGTCGGGGGGTGAGGCGTTCCGGGAGTTCCTCGAGGGGCCCGCGGACGACGCCCTCGGCGGCGGTCTCGTCCACGACCTGTCGGGCCGCGAGCTGGCGGGTCTCCTGCTGGACGTCCTGCCCTCGGTCGGGTGGGCGGGCAACGCCGAGCTGCGGGCGGCGGTGGCCCGTGGGCTGCCGGACGACTGCGGCCACCTGGGGCCGGAGGACGAGGACGACCTGGTGCAGCTGATCGCCTGTGTCGAGCGCGCTGCCGCCGGCGGGCTCGACCTGTTCGCGGTCCACGACTGAGCGCCGTGACGACCACCGCGCTCCCGTACGGAGCCGTACCCGAGGAGCCGAGCACGTGACCCGCCCCCACCCCCACCGCCCGGACGTCGAGGACGCCGCGCGCTGGTACGACGACGCCGTGGAGATGGTGGGCCTCGACCGCGACCGGGCCGCTCGTGACGAGCGGCTCGACCCCGGACGGGTCGGCACCGCGCTCGACGACGTGTGGGAGGCGCTGGCGTGGGGCTGGGTGACGCAGCGTCCACCGGCGGAGCTGGAGGCGTTGGTGGTGCACGCCGTCGAGGTGCTGCGCGCCGGTCTCGACACGTCGCCCGGGCGTCCGATCGGTGCGCTCGACGTCGAGCGGCTCGTGACGACGGCGTTGCTGGCAGGCGACGTCGAGGCGGCGGGGCGCGCCGCGGCGCGCGACGTGCCGCCGCCGGTCGAGCCCGTGGAGTGGCGTGCCGCGGCACTGACGGCCATGGTCCGGCGCGACGACGCCGCGGCGGGCGCTGCGGTCGAGCGGCTGCGGGCGGTCGTGGCGGACCCGACGACGGCCCCGCTCGTGGCGAACTGGCTGGTGCACCTGGACGAGGTGGCGGACGCCGTCCTGCGGCGGGACCAGGCCGCGTTCGACGACGCCCTCGCGGCCCGGGCTCGCGTCGTCGCGCGCGTGCACCGCACGGCGAGGATGCGGCGCCGGTGGACCGGTCTGCTCGACCGGTACGCGATCGCGCTGGCGCGGGTCGCAGAGCAGCGCGGCCTCGTCGTGCCGCCGGACGTCCCGGTCGTCCCGGCGGAGCTGCTGGCCGTCGTCGGGGCTGCGGCGGCCCGGGTGACCGCACCACCGAGCCGCGCGCGGGGTCGGCGGTGGCCGTGGTGGGGACATCGGACGAGAGCAGCAGGAGGCCGGGCGGTATGACGCGGCGCGCCCGAGGACGACCTCCTGGGCGGTCCGGTCCCTGCGCGACCCGTGACGTCGCCCGGGCGGCGCGCCACCGCTGACGTCCCCGCCGACCGGGCTGCCCCGCCCGCGCCGGAGCCGACGGCCACGGGCCCGAGGGTGCAGCGAGCGCGCGGCTGCGGGCGGGCTCGACCTGCTCGGCGTGTACGCCTGAGGCCCTCCGTTCCCGCGGTCACCTCGGGTAGGTTCGACGCAGGCGCCGACGTCGAGACGTCGCGCCGCCCACCGGTCGACCGAAGGAGCCCGTCCGTGTCCGTCTCCACGCCCGCTGTCGTCACCGTCACCGGCGCCGCCGGTCAGATCGGGTACGCCCTCGCCTTCCGCATCGCGTCCGGCCAGCTCCTGGGCCCCGACACCCCGGTGCGCCTGCGGATGCTCGAGATCCCGCCGGCCGTCAAGGCGGCCGAGGGCGTCGCGATGGAGCTCGACGACTGCGCGTCCCCGCTGCTGGACGGCATCGACATCACGGACGACGCCAAGGCGGCGTTCGACGGTGTGAACCTCGCACTGCTGGTGGGTGCCCGGCCGCGGACCAAGGGCATGGAGCGCGGTGACCTGCTGAGCGCCAACGGCGGCATCTTCGGCCCGCAGGGCGCGGCGATCAACGCCGGCGCCGCGGACGACGTGCGGGTCCTGGTGGTCGGCAACCCGGCCAACACCAACGCGTACATCGCGTCCGCGCACGCGCCCGACGTGCCGGCCGACCGGTTCACCGCGATGACGCGGCTCGACCACAACCGGGCCCTCGCGCAGCTGCGGCAGCGCACCGGTGCCGCGATCGACGACATCGCGCGCGTCGCGATCTGGGGCAACCACTCCGCGACCCAGTACCCGGACCTGACGCACGCGACCATCGGCGGGCGCCCTGCGCTCGAGGTCGTCGGCGACGACGCGTGGGTGCGCGACACCTTCATCCCGACGGTCGCGAAGCGCGGTGCCGCGATCATCGAGGCGCGCGGCGCGTCGTCGGCGGCGTCCGCCGCGAACGCGGCGATCGACCACGTCCACACCTGGGTGCACGGCACGCCGGAGGGCGGCTGGACGTCGGCGGGCGTGGTGTCCGACGGGTCGTACGGCGTGCCGGAGGGACTGATCTCGTCGTTCCCGGTGACCGCGGCCGACGGCGCCTACTCGATCGTGCCCGATCTGGACGTCGACGCGTTCTCGCGCGAGCGGATCGACGCGTCCGTGGCCGAGCTCGTCGAGGAGCGCGAGGCGGTGCGCGCGCTCGGGCTCGTCTGACCTCGGCTCGTCTGACCTCGGCTCGTCCGACCTCGGCTCGTCCGACGCCCGGGTTCGTCCGGGCCGGGGTCCTCGCGGTCAGCGACGCCCGCGCATCACGTCCCGGAGCACGTCGAAGACGTCCGTGCTGTGCTGCGTGCGCGCGAGCCGGTCGGCGCCCGGCCCCTGCGCGGTCAGCGGCGTGGCCCCACCGGTGTGGCTGCCGGTCGTCCAGTCGACGGTGAACTGCAGGTCGCTGCCCGCGACGGGGAAGGGGCCGTCCTCGAGGCTCTGCGTGACGGCCGGGTCGGTGCTCGCGGTGTCGCCGGACTCGTCCTCGGCGTCGACGTTCTCGACCGCCAGGCCGCCGGTCTCGTGGTCGCCGACGACGACGACGAGCGTGCCGGGGTGCCGGTCGGCGAAGTCGCGCACGAGGGCGACCGTCTCGTCCAGGGCCTGCCCGGCCTGGATCGCGCGCGCGGCGTTGTTGGCGTGCGCCATCTCGTCGACGCCTTCCTCCTCGACGAGCAGGAAGAACCCCTGCCGGTCGCGTGAGAGCACGTCCAGCGCCTTGGCGGTCATCGTGGCCAGCGGGACGGTCGGCGCGTACTCGTCGCCCTGGCCCTCGGGCGCCTGCTCGAACATCTCCTCGTTGGCGAAGAGCCCGAGGACGCGGTCGGACCGCGTCGCGGCCAGCTCCTCGGCCGTCGTCACGTAGTCGTAGCCGACGGCCTGCGCGCGGGCGACGAGGTCGCCGGCCGTGCTGCGTGAGACCTCGGGTCGGGGGTCGTCGGGGTCGTCCGGGTGGGCGCCCTCGTCACCCTCCGGGTACCACCAGTCCTCACCGCCGCCCAGGATCACGTCGGGCCGTGTCACGTCGACGTACTGGCGGGCGATCTCGCTCTGGTCCGCGCGGTCGGGCACGTGCGCGCCGAACGCCGCGGGCGTGGCGTCGGTGACCTGGGCCGTCGTCACCAGGCCGGTCGCCTTCCGCAGCCGCTGGGCGTGCTCGAGCAGGGTGGGCACGGGTGTCCCGTCGACGTCCACGGAGACGGCCCCGTTGTAGGTCCGCACCCCCGTGGCGAACGCCGTCGCGCTCGCCGCCGAGTCGGTCACGGCCTCCTCGGGGTCGGCCGAGTCGGTGCGCGTCCACCCGGCGTGACGCAGCCCGTCCATCGCGAGCCGTCCGTCCTGGCCGACGGTGGCGAGCCGGATGGCGTCGCGGGCGGCGATGCCGAGCCCGTCCCCGACGACCAGGACGACGTTCCGGGCGGTCGGCTGGCCGCCGCGTCCCCGCTCCGTGGACTGCCCGCCGCCCTGGACGTCGACGGCCGTGCTCGCGGCCAGCCCGAGCGTCAGGGCGACGGCGCCGCCCGTGCTGATCCATGTCCGTCGGCCCGTGCGCATGGTGCTGCCTCCCCCTGGTGCGGGACGTCGCCGTCTCCGTCCACGGGCCGGTGAGGGCCCGTCGGATCCACGATGCCCCGCTCGTCGGCGGTCGGCAACGGGGCGACGGCGGCTCGGGGGCAACGGCCCTGGTCCGGTCCGCCGGGAATGACCGGAACCCTTGCTGCAAGTTGTTGCAAGTTGTTACGGTCGGTCGACAGCCCGAGCAACGGCACGACGAGGTGCCGCGACGAAGGAGTCCCGATGGTCGGCGCGCCCCTGCCACGTCCCGCACGTCCTGTCCTGCCGCGGGTCACGAGGAGGTTGAGGCGGGCCGTCGCCGCGCTCGCGGCCGCGTCCGTCGCCGTCGCCGGCGCCGCCGTCGCGGTCGGGGCACCGGCGGCCGCGGACGCGGGTTCGGTCACCCTGGTCGGCAGCCTGCAGGACGAGCTCGGGTGCTCGGGCGACTGGGACCCCGCCTGCGGTGCGACCGCGCTCACGCGGACCGACGTCCCCGGCCGGTTCTCGGCGACGTTCCGGGTGCCGGGCGGTGCCCACGAGTGGAAGGTCGCGCTCGACGGCACGTGGGACGCGTCGTACGGCGCGGACGGCGGCGGCACCGACACACCGCTGGTCCTCGCCGGCCCCGCCGACCTGACGTTCACCTACGACGACTCGACGCACCGCACGTCCGTCGTCGTCGACCTGGCCGGCGGCTACACCGACACGGACGCCGCCCTGGTCGCCGACCCCGCGCGCGACCCCGGCGCGGGGGAGCAGCTGTACTTCGTCCTCACGGACCGGTTCGCCAACGGTGACCCGTCGAACGACAGCGGCGGCCTGCCAGGCGACCGGCTCGCGACCGGACTCGACCCGACGGACAAGGGGTTCTACCACGGCGGCGACCTCGCGGGCCTGCGCCAACGGCTCGACTACATCGAGGGCCTGGGCACCACCGCGATCTGGCTGACCCCGTCGTTCCTCAACCGACCCGTGCAGGGCGCCGGGCCCGACGCGTCCGCCGGGTACCACGGCTACTGGATCACCGACTTCACGCGCATCGACCCGCACCTGGGTACGAACGCGGAGCTCGAGGCGCTCATCGACGACGCGCACGCCCGTGGCATCAAGGTCTACTTCGACATCATCACCAACCACACGGCCGACGTCATCGACTACGCCGAGGGGAGCTACGCGTACGTCGAGCAGTCCGCCGAGCCCTACCGTGACGCGGCGGGCGAGCCGTTCGACCCGGCGGACGTCGCCGGCAGCGACGACTTCCCGGAGCTCGACGCCGCGGCGTCCTTCCCCTACACGCCCGTCGTCGACCCCGCGGACGCCGAGCTCAAGGTGCCGGCCTGGCTCAACGACCCGACGCTGTACCACAACCGCGGGAACTCCACGTGGACGGGGGAGTCGGTCACGCACGGCGACTTCGACGGCCTCGACGACCTCATGACCGAGCACCCCGACGTCGTCGACGGCTTCGTCGACGTCTACGAGGCGTGGGTCGACCTGGGCGTCGACGGGTTCCGCATCGACACGGTCAAGCACGTGAACCGGGAGTTCTGGGACGAGTTCACCACCGCGATCTCGGATCACGCCGCCGCGGCGGGCGACCCTGACTTCTTCATGTTCGGCGAGGTGTACGACGCCGACGCCCGGCTCACCGCGCCGTACGTGCGCGAGACCGACATGGACGCGGTCCTCGACTTCTCGTTCCAGGCTGCGGCCGCCGGCTACGCGAAGGGCGTCTCCGCGGCGGGCCTCCAGGCGCTCTTCGCGAGCGACGACCTCTACACGACCCCGAGCAGCAGCGCCCACGCGCTGCCCACGTTCCTCGGCAACCACGACATGGGCCGCATCGGCCACGCCGTGAAGGACGCGTCCGACCCGCAGGCGCGCTCCGGCCTGGCCCACGCGCTGATGTACCTGACGCGCGGCCAGCCGGTCGTCTACTACGGCGACGAGCAGGGCTTCGTCGGTGACGGGCCGCTGGGCGGCCGGGACAAGGACGCCCGGCAGTCGCTGTTCGCCACGCAGGTCGACGAGTACGCCGGTCAGGCGCTGCTCGACGGGACGCCCGCCGGGTCGGTGGACCGGTACGGGACCGACGCGCCCCTCTACGCGCACGTCGCGGCGCTCGCCGCGCTGCGGGCCGAGCACCCCGCGCTGACCGGTGGCGCCCAGGTCGAGCGGTACGCGGACGGGGCGGTGTACGCCTTCTCGCGCGTCGGCGACGACGACGTCGAGCACCTGGTGGCGCTGAACAACGCCGCGACGCCGGCGACCGTCACCCTCGACACGCTCACGCCGGGCGCGGTCTTCGCGCCGCTGCTGACGACGTCCGGCACACAGGTCGTCGACGGGGCCGACGTCACCGCCGACGCCGCGGGTGGGGTCACACTGAGCGTGCCCGCGTACGGGGCGGCGGTGCTGCGGGCCGGTGCGCCGGTGGCGACCGGCGACGACACGGTCGCGCTGACGGTCCCGGGCGCCGGGGCCGCGCTGACGGGTCTGGCCCCGGTCGCGGCGGACGTCGCCGACGACGTGCTGGCCACCACGTCCTTCGCGTACCGGGTCGTCGGCGACGACGCGTGGACGCCGCTGGGCACCGCCGAGACGACGAGCCCGCGCGTCTTCCACGACGTGGGCGACCTGGCGCCCGGCACGCTCGTGGAGTACCGCGCGGTGCGCGAGGACGTGGCCGGGCACCGCAGCGCCGCGTCGACCTACGGCAGCGTCGGCGTCGCGGTGGACGGCGCCGCGCCGCCCGAGCCGGCCGACGTCGTCACGGCGCCCGGCTCGTACCAGGACGAGGTCGGGTGCCCGAAGGACTGGGACCCCGAGTGCCTCGCCACCCGCCTCGTGGACGACGACGGGGACGGCGTCGCCACCCTGACGCTGGAGACCGTGCCCGCCGGGTCCTACGAGGTCAAGGTCGCGCACGGCCTGTCGTGGGACGAGAACTACGGCGCCGACGGTGTGCCCGGCGGCGCGAACATCCCGTTCGTCGCACCGGGCGACGAGCCCGTGACGTTCCTCTACGACCTCGTGACGCACGTGCTGACGGTCCGGGCCGGGGAGCCCCCGCTGCCCGGCACCGGGCAGCTCGCCGCGCACTGGGTGGACGCCCGCACGATCGCGTGGCCCACGTCGCTCGGCGCGAGCGGGACCGACCCGGCCGCCCTCCGGTTCTCGCTGCACGGGTCGCCCGACGCGGAGCTCGAGGTGGCCGACGGCCGGGTCGCCGGAGGGGAGACGGTCGGGCTGACGCTCGTGCCCGGCGGGCTCACGCCCGCGCAGCGCACGCGCTTCCCGGCGCTCGACGGGTACCTCGCGCTGCGCGTCGACGCCGACCGCCGGGAGGTGGCGCGCCTCCTCACGGGACAGCTGCTGGTGCGTCAGGCGGACGCCGACGACGTCGGCCAGGCCGTCACCGGCGTGCAGGTGCCGGGGGTGCTGGACGACCTGTACGGCCGCAAGGCGGCCCGGCGGACGCTCGGCGCGGCGTGGACGAAGGGTGCACCGTCGCTCGCGCTGTGGGCCCCCACGGCGCAGGACGTCGACCTGCTGGTGTGGCCTGCGGACCGCCGCGGTGCCGTCGACACCTCCGCCGACCCCGTGCGCACGGCCGCGACGCGGCAGGCGGACGGCTCGTGGACCGTGGTCGGGCCGCGCGCCTGGGCCGGCGCGGCGTACCTGTGGGAGGTGACGGTCTACGCGCCGACGACGGGGGAGATCGAGGTCAACCGGGTCACCGACCCGTACGCGGTCGCGCTGACCCTGAACAGCACGCACGGCGTGCTCGTCGACCTCGACGACCCGCGCTACCGCCCGCGGCAGTGGGAGCGCGCGCGTCAACCGGTCGTGCGGCCGGTCGACCAGACGATCTACGAGCTGCACGTGCGGGACTTCTCGATCGCGGACGCGACCGTCCCCGCCGCGCTGCGCGGCACGTACGGCGCGTTCGCGGTGCGCACAAGCGACGGTCGGGAGCACCTGCGCGACCTCGCCGACGCCGGCCTGACGACCGTGCACCTGCTGCCGACGTTCGACATCGCGTCGATCGAGGAGGACCGCGCGGCGCAGGCGACGCCGGCGTGCGACCTCGCGTCCCTGCCCCCGGACTCGCCGGAGCAGCAGGCGTGCGTGAGCGCGGTCGCGGGCTCCGACGGCTTCAACTGGGGCTACGACCCGTGGCACTGGACGGCGCCCGAGGGCTCGTACGCCGTGGACGCCCACGGCGGCGCGCGGATCGCGGAGTTCCGCAGCATGGTGGGCGCGCTGCACGCCGACGGCCTGCAGGTGGTGCTCGACCAGGTGTTCAACCACACGGCGGCGAGCGGGCAGGACGAGAAGAGCGTGCTCGACCGCGTCGTGCCCGGGTACTACCACCGCCTGAACGCCACCGGTCAGGTCGAGACGTCGACGTGCTGCCAGAACGTCGCGACCGAGCACGCGATGGCCGAGAAGATGATGGTCGACTCCGTGGTCACGTGGGCCCGGGACCACAAGGTCGACGGCTTCCGGTTCGACCTCATGGGGCACCACTCGCGGCAGACGATGGAGCGGGTCCGTGCCGCGCTCGACCGGCTGACGCCGCGCCGCGACGGCGTCGACGGGTCGAAGGTCTACCTGTACGGCGAGGGGTGGAACTTCGGGGAGGTGGCCGACAACAGGCTGTTCGAGCAGGCCACGCAGGGGCAGCTCGGCGGGACGGGGATCGGCACGTTCTCCGACCGGCTGCGTGACGCCGTGCGCGGTGGCGGCCCGTTCGACGAGGACCCGCGTCTGCAGGGCTTCGGCTCCGGGGCCTTCACCGACCCCAACGGAGCCGAGGTCAACGGCACGCCGGACGAGCAGCTCGCGCGCGTGCAGCACCAGGCCGACCTGGTCCGGCTGGGCATGGCGGGCAACCTTCGCGACTACGAGCTGTCGACGAGCGACGGCACCGTGCGGCGCGGCGACCAGGTCGACTACAACGGGCAGCCCGCGGGCTATGCCGACTCACCCGAGGAGGTCGTCACCTACGTCGACGCGCACGACAACGAGACCCTGTTCGACAACCTCTACCTCAAGCTGCCGCAGGACACGGCCATGGCGGACCGGGTCCGGATGAACACGGTGTCGCTCGCGACGGCCACGCTCGCGCAGACGCCGTCGTTCTGGCACGCCGGTGCCGACCTGCTGCGCAGCAAGTCCCTGGACCGCAACTCCTACGACTCGGGGGACTGGTTCAACGTGCCGGACTGGTCGGGACGGACGAACGGGTTCGGCCGCGGCCTGCCGCCGGCGGCCGACAACGAGGCCAAGTGGCCGTTCCAGCAGCCGTTGCTGGCCGACCCGGCGCTGGTCCCCACGCCCGACGACATCGCGGCGGCGGGCACGGCCGCGACCGAGCTGCTCGAGCTGCGGTCGTCGACGCGGCTGTTCCGCCTCGGGGACGCGGACCTGATCCAGCAGAAGGTGACGTTCCCGGGCGCGGGCGCCGACGCGACGCCCGGCGTCGTCGTGATGCACGTCGAGGACCGGGCCGGGTGGGACTGGTCGCGGTGGACGTGGCGTACCGACGTCGACCGTCGGCTCGACGGGCTGCTCGTCGTCGTGAACGCCTCGGACGAGCCGACGACGCAGCGGGTCGACGCACTGGCCGGGCGGGCCTACGCGCTGTCGCCGGTCCAGGCGGCGGGCGCCGACGCGGTGGTGCGTGGCACGGCGTACGACCGGGCGACCGGCACCGTGGTGGTGCCCGCCCGGACGGTCGCCGTGCTGGTCGAGGCGGCGCCGCACGGGCACGGGAACCGTCATGGCGCAGGCCCCGGAGGGAGGTGAACGGTGCCTTCATGCCTCGAAGGCATCGGGTGGCTGACACTCGCCGTCACTCCGGTCGTCGCGAAAGGTCACTCCGACGAGTGGTGCGGATCGCCCCGGCGTCTCCCGTAGGACACAGATAGGTCACAGCCCTTGTCGTCCGTTGCGTTCAGGTCTTGAATGCAACCGAAGCCGTACCCGGCTCACCGGCACTGCCGCCGGACCCGGGTCGGCGGGACGACGGACGTCCCGACCGGTCGAGCGGCGAACGCAAGGGAGCGGACAACGATGTCACTGGCGTGGAAGAAGAGTGCGATCGCGATGATCGCCGCAGGCATGCTCGTCGGGTCCATGGCGGCCTGCAGCACCGAGCGCGACTCCGGCACGGACGCCGGCGCCGGCGACGGCGACGACGAGACGTTCGTCGGGATCGCGATGCCCACCAAGAGCCTGGAGCGGTGGAACCGGGACGGCAGCCACCTGGACGGTCTGCTCAAGGACGCGGGCTACGAGACGAGCCTGCAGTACGCGGACAACAAGGTCGACCAGCAGATCACCCAGCTCGAGAACATGATCAACCAGGGTGCCGACATCCTCGTCATCGCGCCCATCGACGACACGGCACTCGCGCCGACCCTCCAGCAGGCGGCCGACGCGGACATCACCGTCATCGCCTACGACCGGCTCCTGCTCGGCACGCCGAACGTCGACTACTACGCGACGTTCGACAACTACGGCGTGGGCAAGATGCAGGGCGAGTTCATCGTCGAGGCGCTCGACCTCGAGAACGCCGCGGGTCCGTTCAACCTCGAGCCGTTCGCCGGGTCGCCCGACGACAACAACGCGAAGTTCTTCTTCGCCGGCGCGTGGGACGTCCTGTCCGAGCACCTGGACAGCGGCAAGCTCGTCGTGCCGTCCGGCAAGGCCCCGAGCAGCAACGACGACTGGCAGTCCATCGGCGTCCAGGGCTGGAGCTCGGAGACGGCCCAGTCCGAGATGGAGAACCGGCTCAACTCGTTCTACGCCAGCGGCACCCAGGTCGACGTCGTGCTGTCGCCCAACGACTCGCTCGCGCTCGGCATCGCCCAGGCGCTCGCGGGCAACGGCTACGCGCCCGGCGACGAGTACCCCGTCCTCACCGGTCAGGACGCCGACAAGGCGAACGTCCTCAACATGATCGCGGGCAAGCAGTCGATGTCGGTCTGGAAGGACACACGCGCACTGGGTGACCAGGTCGCGAAGATGATCGACCAGATCGTCGCGGGCGAGACCGTCGAGGTCAACGACGAGGAGACCTACGACAACGGCGAGAAGACCGTCCCGACGTACCTGCTGCAGCCGCAGGTCATCACGCCGGACAACGTCGACGTGCTCGTCGAGTCGGAGTTCTACAAGGCCGGCGACCTCGGCCTGTGAGGACCCGCCGGCCGCGCGACCCCACGGTCGCGCGGCCGGCCGCCCCACTCCCCGGCCGGCCCGGACGATCCAGCGAGGACACATGGACACCGAGCACATCCTCGAGATGCGCGGCATCACCAAGACCTTCCCCGGCGTCAAGGCGCTCGCCGACGTCACGCTCGCCGTGCGCCGCGGCGAGATCCACGCGATCTGCGGGGAGAACGGCGCCGGCAAGTCGACGCTGATGAAGGTCCTGTCAGGGATCTACCCCCACGGCACCTACGAGGGCGACATCGTCCTGGACGGTCAGGTGCAGGAGTTCCGCGGGATCCGCGACTCCGAGCGCCAGGGGATCGTCATCATCCACCAGGAGCTCGCGCTCTCGCCGTACCTGTCGATCGCCGAGAACATCTTCCTCGGCAACGAGCGCGCCGAGCGCGGCGTCGTCGACTGGAACCGCACCAACGCCGAGGCCGCGCGGCTCCTCGAGCGCGTCGGCCTGGCCGAGCGCCCCGACACGCGCGTGAGCGACATCGGCGTGGGCAAGCAGCAGCTCGTCGAGATCGCCAAGGCGCTGTCGAAGGAGGTGCGGCTGCTCATCCTCGACGAGCCGACCGCCGCCCTGAACGACGAGGACAGCGCTCACCTGCTCTCCCTCATCGAGGGTCTGCGCGCCGAGGGCATCACCTCGATCATCATCAGCCACAAGCTGAACGAGATCGAGGCGATCGCGGACACCACGACGATCATCCGCGACGGTCGGACGATCGAGTCGCTCGACATGCGCGGCGGCGAGCCCGTGACCGAGGAGCGCATCATCCGCGGCATGGTCGGGCGCCCGCTCGACCACCGGTTCCCCGAGCGCACACCCGTCATCGGCGAGGAGGTGCTGCGCATCGAGGACTGGACGGTGCACCACCCCGTCGACCAGTCGCGCAAGGTCGTCGACGGGGCGAGCCTGACGGTCCGGCGAGGGGAGATCGTCGGACTCGCGGGCCTCATGGGCGCCGGTCGTACCGAGCTCGCCATGAGCGTCTTCGGCCGCTCGTACGGCACCCGGATCTCCGGACGCATCTTCCGGGAGGGTGTCGAGATCACGGCGGGCTCGGTCCACGAGGCGATCAAGCACGGCATCGCGTACGCCACCGAGGACCGCAAGCGGTTCGGCCTCAACCTCATCGACACCGTGGAGCACAACATCTCCGCCGCGGCCCTCGGCTCGCTCTCGCGCGGCGGCGTCGTGGACCGCGAGGAGGAGTCGAAGGTCGCCGAGCGGTACCGCAAGGAGCTGAACATCCGGACGCCGACGGTCACGGCGCTCGTCGGCAAGCTGTCGGGCGGCAACCAGCAGAAGGTCGTCCTCGCCAAGTGGCTCTACGCGGACCCCGACGTGCTCATCCTCGACGAGCCGACACGCGGGATCGACGTCGGCGCCAAGTACGAGATCTACACGATCATCAACAAGCTCGCCGATGCCGGGAAGGGTGTGGTCGTCATCTCCTCCGAGCTGCCCGAGCTCCTCGGCGTCTGCGACCGCATCTACGCGCTCAGCCAGGGCCGCGTCACCGGCGAGGTGGCCCGGGCCGACGCGACCCAGGAGCACCTCATGCACTTCATGACGATGGACAAGGACGGGATCGCCCGATGAGCACCACCACCGACGTCAACGTCCCCTCGCCGACGCCTCCCGACGCGCCGCGCGTGTCGATCGGCCAGCGGCTGCAGGGTCTGGGCGGCAACGCGCGCCAGTACGGCATCTTCGGCGCCCTCGTCGTGATCGTCCTGCTGTTCCAGGTGCTGACCGACGGCAAGCTGCTGCTCGCCAACAACGTCGCGGCGCTGTTCCAGCAGAACGCGTACGTCATGATCCTGGCGATCGGCATGGTCATGGTGATCGTGGCCGGGCACATCGACCTGTCCGTCGGCTCGGTCGTCGCGTTCGTCGGCGGCATCGTCGCCCTGACCATGCGCGACCCGATCGGGCTGCCGTGGATCACGGCCGTCCTCGTCGGGCTCGCGGTCGGTGCCCTGGTCGGGGCGTGGCAGGGCTTCTGGGTGGCGTACGTGGGCATACCCGCGTTCATCGTGACGCTCGCGGGCATGCTCGTGTTCCGCGGTCTGGCGCTCGCGGTGGTCGGCGAGACGCTCGCGGGCCTGCCGCCGGCCTTCATCAGCATCTCCAAGGGCTCGCTGCCCAACGTCCTCGGGTTCGTCGGCAACATGGACGTCGTCACGCTGCTCATCGGCGGGCTCGCCGTCGCGGCCATCGTCGTCACGCAGCTGCGGGCCCGGCGGGCGCTGCGCAAGCACGCCCTGCACGTCGAGGCGCGCGGGCTGTTCGTCACCAAGATCGCGATGATCGCGCTCGCCATCGGCGTCTTCACGGTGATCCTGTCGCTCTCCGCGGGCGGCACGCCGATCGTCCTGGTCATCGTCGGCGTCCTGGTCATCGTGTACTCGTTCCTCATGGGCCGCACCGTCTTCGGCCGGCACATCTACGCGATCGGCGGCAACCGGTCCGCCGCGGCGCTGTCCGGGGTGAACACCCGCAAGGTCGACTTCTGGATCTTCGTCAACATGGGTCTGCTCGCCGGTGTCGCGGCCGTCGTCACGACCGCCCGGGCGGGTGCCGCGATCGCGGCGGCGGGCACGACCTACGAGCTCGACGCCATCGCCGCCTGCTTCATCGGTGGCGCCGCCGTCACCGGTGGCATCGGGCGGATCTCCGGTGCGATCGTCGGCGCGCTCATCATGGGCGTGCTCAACATGGGCCTGTCGATCCTGTCCGTCGACCCGTCGTGGCAGATGGCGATCAAGGGCATGGTCCTGCTGCTCGCCGTCGCGTTCGACCTGGTGAACAAGCGGCGCGCGGGCACGCAGTAGGGCCGAGGTACCGGGGTGCGGGGCACGAGCGCCGGTAGGTTGCCCCCGTGAGCAGGCGAGCGGCGGCGGCAGGCTCGCAGTCGTCCCTGCGGGAGGCCAACAAGGCGCTGGTGGTGGGAACGATCCAGCGGTACGGCGGCCTGACGCAGGTCGAGCTCGCCGCAGCCACCGGGCTGTCCCAGGCGACGGTGTCGACCATCGTCCGCGAGCTGCTCGCGGTCGGTCTGGTCGACACCGCCGTCACCACCCGCAGCGGGCGCCGTGCCCAGCTCGTCACGCTGGCCCGGCGGGTGGGGCTGGCGGTGGGCGTGCAGATCGGGCACCGGCACCTGCGCATCGCGCTGGGTGACTTCGCGCACGAGGTGGTCGCGGAGCAGGTGCTGCCGCTGCCGTACGAGCACCCGTCGGACACCACGCTGGACCGCACGGCGCTCCTGGTCGTCGACCTCCTGGAGCGCGTCGGCTCGGGCCTCGAGGACGTCGTCGGCATCGGGGTCGGCGTGCCCGCGCCGGTCGACGCGGACACCGGCATGGTCTCGGTGCCCGGCGTCATGCGCGGCTGGGAGGGCGAGCACCTGGGGCAGGTGCTGGCGAAGCGGCTCGGGCGGCCCGTGCACGTCGACAACGACGCGAACCTCGGGGCGCTCGCGGAGTCGACGCTCGGGGCGGCGCGGGGGTACCGCGACGCCGTGTACGTGCGCGCGTCGTACGGCACGGGCGCGGGCATCGTCATCAGCGGGCAGGTGCACCGGGGGTTCGCCGGGACGGCCGGCGAGATCGGGCACGTCCAGGTCGACCCGGCGGGGCACATCTGCCGGTGCGGGTCGCGCGGCTGCCTCGACACCGTCGTGGGGTCCAGCGCGCTCGTCGAGTCGCTGCGTGCGACGCACGGGTCGCTCGCGCTGCGCGACGTGATCGCGCGGACGCGTGACGGGGACCCGGGGTTCGCCCGCGTGGTGGCCGACGCGGGTGCGGTGATCGGCGCGGTCGTGGCTGGGCTCGGCACTGCGGTCAACCCGCAGTGCGTGGTCGTCGGCGGCGAGCTGTCGGAGACCGGCGAGGTGCTGCTGGGACCGCTGCGCGAGGCGGTGCGTCGCCGGGTGCTCGGCAACCGGATCGCACCGCTGGAGGTGGTCCCGGCGGCGCTGGGTCAGCGTGCCGAGGTGATGGGTGCCCTGGTGCTCGCGCTCGCGTCGGCCGACGTGGCGGTGCGGGCGGACGACGTCGCGGGGCTCGTCGGCGGCGACGAGGAGGACGGGCAGGGCGACGAGGGTTGACCGGGGGAGGGCTGGGGGCTTCACTGCACGTGGACGTGCGCGACGGGAGCAGGTGGATCGAGGCATGACTGACGCGACACGGGTGCCGTTGCTGTCGATGCGAGGCATCAGCAAGCGGTTCGGTGCGGTGGAGGCGCTCGTGGGCGTCGACCTTGAGGTGCACCGGCACGAGGTCGTCGCGCTGGTGGGCGACAACGGTGCCGGCAAGTCGACGCTCGCGCAGATGGTCGCGGGCGTCCTGAGCCCGGACGCGGGGCTCGTCGAGATCGACGGCGTCCCGGTGAGCATCCCGTCACCGGCGGCCGCGCGCGTCCTGGGCGTCGCGACGGTCTTCCAGGACCTGGCGCTTTGCGACAACCTCGACGTGACGTCGAACCTGTTCCTGGGCCGGGAGCTGCGCGACGCGCGCGGCGTGCGCGACGACGAGCGCATGGAGGAGGAGGCTCGTCAGATCCTGCGGGACCTGACGAGCCGGATCCCGTCGGTCCGGGTGCCGCTGTCGAAGCTGTCGAAGGGGCAGCGGCAGTCGGTCGCGATCGCGCGCACGCTCATCGGCGACCCGCGCATCGTGGTCCTCGACGAGCCGACGGCGTCGTTGTCGGTGGCGCAGACGGCGGAGATCCTGGTGCACATCGAGGGCCTGCGCGACCTGGGGCTCGGTGTGATCCTCATCAGCCACAACATGACCGACGTGCGGGCGGTCGCGGACCGCATCGAGGTGCTGCGGCACGGTCGCAACAACGGGTCGTTCGACGCGCGGACGACCGGTTACGAGATGATCCTCGGGGCCATCACGGGAGCGGTCCGTACCGACACCGCGCTGCCGCAGGCCCGCGCCTTCTCCTGAACGCGACGCGCTCCCAGGCTCCCCGCGAGGGGGTGGGGGCCTGGGAGCGCGTCCATGTCGCAGATGCGACGGGCGCCGTCAGGCCGCGGCGTTGCGCAGACCCAGCCCGCCGAGCACGAACCCGGTCCCGATGCCCACGAGCGCGAGCGCCACGCCGAACGCGATGACCGACGTGATGAGCGAGGCGCGCAGGAACGTCCCCGTGGCGACGGCGGGACGCTGCGGGTCCTCACGGTCCATCTCCGCGTACGTGAGGCCACCGGTCATCTCGGTGAGGTCCGCGCGGATGACCTCGGTCTGCGCCCAGGCGGCCCACGGCGTCACGACGGGCTGGCCGGCGAAGGCGGCGGCGTCCTCGGAGACGGTGATCTCCTCCTGCGCCAGGCCCTGGGCGATGCCCGCCCACGTGCCGACACCGGCGAGGGCCATGAGGATGCCGAGCGCGGCGAGGAGCGTGCCGAGCAGGTGGACCCGGCGCGCGCGGGGCGCCGGGGACGTGGTGCTGACGGGTGCGGAGCTGGGTGCGACATCGGCGGACATGGGTTCCCCTTCGGTCGGACGTCACCCGATGCCCTCGTCGGCCCCGGGTGGCCCCACGGTCGTGGGTGAATTCTCAAGGAGATACCCGGCGAAACGATTTTCGTGACCTGAGTCACATGTGCCACGTCGGTGTGACCCGTCGTCACGGCGAGGACCGAGCGGTCAGCGGTTGGTGCAGGTGGCGCCGTTCAGCGTGAACGACGACGGTGCCGCGTTGGTGCCGGAGTGCGACCCGTTGAAACCGATCTGCACCGACCCGCCGGCCGGGATCGTGCCGTTCCACGGTGCGTTCCTCACGGTCACCCGGCTGCCGGACTGCACCGCCTCGCTGCTCCAGGCCTGGGTGACCTGCTGGCCGGAGGGGAAGGCCCAGCTCAGGGTCCACCCCGAGATCGCGCTGGACGACGTGTTGGTGATCGTGACGTTGGCCGTGAACCCGGTGTTCCACTGGTTCACCGAGTACGCGACCGAGCACGTCCCCGCCGAGGTGGTGGGCGTCGTGGTCGGGGTCGGGCTGAGCGTGGGTGTCGGCGTGGGCGTCGCCGTGGGCGTCACGGTCACCGTGGGCGTGGGCGTCGCGGTCGGCGTGGGCGTGGGCGTGGTGCTCGTCTGGTCGAGGCCGAAGAACGCGATCGCGGCGGCGGCGTCGACCGGCAGGTTGTGCGAGACGCCCTGCAGGAGGTTGGCCTCCAGCGGCGCCTGCGTGCCGGTGCCGCCGTAGCGGGCGCGCGTGCGGTTGCCGATGGTCTCGGTCGAGGCGGGCGTCGAGCTGATCCCCATCACGTTCGTCCACTGCTTGACGGCCTCGGTGTGGTTCTGCGAGCTGAGGGTCTCGTCGTTGCTGCCGTGCCACAGCTGGACGCGCGGGCGCGTGCCGCTGTAACCGGGGTACGTGGCGCGGGCGAGGTCGCCCCACTGCTGGGCGGACAGGATGCGCCGGCCCTGGGCGCAGTCGCTGTTCCAGCCGGCCTGCGCCGTCGTGCCCGGCTTCGCGCCGCCGGTCGAGAAGCACGTGGCGGGGACGCCGGCGAACGCGGCACCGGCCGCGAAGACGTCGGGGTACTCGGCCAGCACCAGCTGCGTCGTCATGGCACCGGAGGACGTGCCCGTGATGAAGACGCGCGACGTGTCGGTCGTGTAGCGCTGCTGCACGTGCCGGACCATCTGGACGATGCTCTGCGGGTCCGAGCCGCCGTCGCGGGTCATCGCGGCCGTCGAGGAGACGTCGAAGCAGCTGCCCGGCCGGTTCGTGCTGGGGTAGACGACGATGTAGCCGTGCTGGGAGGCGAGCTCGTCGAACTGCTGGCCGCTGTACATCGCCTGCGCGCTGCCGGTGCAGTAGTGCACGACGACCAGGACACCGGGGTTGGCGGGCAACCGGTCGGGGACGAACTGGTACATCCGCAGGCCGCCGGGGTTGCTGCCGAAGCCGGTCACCTCGACGAGCGAGGCCGCCTGCGCCGGGGGTGCGCTCGCGAGCTGTGCCGCCCCCGTCAGCGCCAGTGCGACCACGGTGCCCAGCAGGCCGACGCGCACGGCGGCGCGACCGCGTCCACGGGTGCGGAAGAGTCTCATCGTCGTGTCCTCCTCGCCTGGCCGGACGCGGCGACGCGCCGGCACTCCTCGACACGGCGGGGAACGTTTGCCGAGCCGTCAGGCCGAGCATGTCGCGCGGCGCGCGCGACCGCACCGGGCGAAACGCTTCGCGCCGGCCGGCCCACCCCTGCGACGGGACCTCCGCCGCGGTGCGATCAGCGGAAGACGATCGTCCGGGTGCCGTCCAGCAGCACGCGGTGCTCGGCGTGCCAGCGCACGGCGCGTGCCAGCGCCCGGCGCTCGACGTCCTGCCCGAGGGCGACGAGGTCCTCGACCGCGTGCGTGTGGTCCACGCGCTCGACGTCCTGCTCGATGATCGGGCCCTCGTCGAGGTCCCCGGTCACGTAGTGCGCCGTGGCCCCGATCAGCTTCACGCCGCGCTGGTGCGCCTGGGCGTAGGGGCGTGCGCCCTTGAACGACGGCAGGAACGAGTGGTGGATGTTGATGACCCGGCCCTGCAGGCGCCGGCACAGGTCGTCCGAGAGGATCTGCATGTAGCGCGCGAGCACGACGAGCTCGACGTCGAGCTCCTCGACCAGCTCGAGCAGGCGCGCCTCGGCCGCCGCCTTCGTCGCCGCCGTCACCGGGACGTGGTGGAACGGGATGTCGTAGAAGTCGGCCATGGGGCGCAGCACGTCGTGGTTGGACACGACGGCGACGAGGTCCACGGGCAGGTTCTCCGAGCGCTGCCGGAACGCCAGGTCGTTGAGGCAGTGCGCCGTCGTCGACACCATGACCAGGGTGCGCACGGGACGCCCGGCGACGTCCAGTCGCCACGTCATGCCGAACCGGTCCGCGAGCCGGGTCAGGCCCGCACGCAGCACGTCGCCCCCGGCGTCCGTCGTCACCTGCACGCGCATGAAGAACAACCCGGACAACGGGTCGCCGAACTGCTGCGACTCGGTGATGTTGCCCCCGTGCTCGGCCAGCAGGCCGGCGACGGCCGCGACGATGCCGGGCTGGTCGGGGCAGGACAGGGTCAGGACGAGGTGCGTCGGGTCGACGGGCGAAGTGGGGGACACGATGTCCGAGAGTAGTGCGCGGGTGCCGCGGACTGACACCATGGCGCCATGACCGCCCTCGACATCCGCCCGGTCACCGTCGACGACGCGGGAGAGCTGCTCACGCTGCGCCGCGCCGCCTTCGTCACCGAGGCGCAGCAGTACGGCGACCCGAACATCCCGCCGCTGACGCAGACGCTCAAGGAGCTCAAGGCGGACCTGGAGGCCGACGGCGTCATCACGCTCGGCGCCTGGTGGGGCCACCGCCTGGTCGGCTCCATCCGCGTGCTCGTCGAAGGCGGCAAGGCCACGCTCGGCCGGTTCGCCGTCGCCCCCGACCTGCAGGGCAAGGGCATCGGCACCGAGCTGCTGTCCGCGATCCTCCCGACCCTGCCCGACGGCATCGAGGAGGTCTGGGTGTTCACGGGCCGCGACTCGCTGCAGAACATCGCGCTCTACAACAAGGCGGGGTACGAGCACCAGCACGACCAGACCGCCGGCGACCTCACGTATGCCTACCTGCGCAAGCTCCTCGGCGACGGCGAGGTCGTCCAGGCCTGAGGCCACGGACACCGACCCCCGCACGATCCGGACGCCCCGCGACGCAACCTTCGCGGGGCGTCCGGCGTGTAGGGGATGTGACAACGACGACGTCGCCCGGGGCGACACAGGAGGACGCCGTGCCGGTCAGCGAGGGCCCGGGCGCTGCCGAGGCCGTGGACGTGGCGACGGTGATGCCGCCGGGCCGCGGCCGGGACGAGGAGTTCGCGGCCTTCATGGCGGCGGCCGTCCCGTCGCTCGGCCGGACGGCGTGGCTGCTCTGCGGCGACACGCACCAGGCCGACGAGCTGGTCCAGCAGGCGCTCGTCCGCACCTACCTGGCGTGGGACCGGGCGCGGGAGGGCGAGCCGCTCGCGTACGCGCGGCGCGTGCTGGCCAACCAGCGCGTCTCGACCTGGCGGCGCCGGCGACGCGAGGTGCTGCTCGCGCCACCCCAGCTGCCGGACCGCGGCGTCGACGACGGCCAGGACGTGCACGCGGACCGCGACCAGCTGGTCCGCGCGCTCGCGCTGCTCACGGTGCGGCAACGCCGGGTCGTCGTGCTCCGGCACCTCGAGGGCCTGAGCGAGAAGGAGGTCGCGGCCGACCTCGGTGTGTCGCTGGGGACCGTGAAGTCGACCGCCTCCCGCGCGCTGCGTCAGCTGCGCGATGCGATGAACGACCACGACGACGACGCGGCGCCGGCAGCCGGCGCGCAGGCCGGAGGCCTCCGATGAGCACGACGGACGAGCAGTACGCCGAGATGCTCCGGCGCCGGGTGGAAGCCGTCGTGCCGCGCATCGACGTGGAGGTGGACCGCGTCGTCCCCCGTGCCCGTCGGCGGCGCAGGGCGGCAGCAGGGGGCCTGGGTGCCGCAGCGCTCGCTCTGGTGCTGACCGCGGGGTGGGGTGCGGGCACGGTCCTGGGTGTCGGGCCCTCGCGGGAGGTCCCACCGGCCGGCACCGCTGCCGTGCGTTCCTCGGTGCCGCCACCGTCGACCACGGACGCTCCGCCGGAGCCGACGGCGCCGCCGACCGTTCCCGCCGCGGCCGTCGTCGCCGAGGACGGGACCGTGACCGGCGTGCCGGGTGACCCGTGGGACGGTGACGAGCCGTACTGGTACGTGCTCACGGAGTCGAGCTTCCCCGCGAACCTCGACGGGGTGGTGACGTCCGGGCAGGAGCGCACGGAGCGCTGGAACAGCCGGGAACGCCCGGGACTCCTGGTGTGGGACGGTGACCTGGGCGGTGCGTCGGCGATCGGACCACGTGTGGTCCTCGGCAGCTGGGTGGTCGCCGGGGTGCGGCACGACATGCTCGCCGACCCGCGGGTGCTGCCGACGCAGGCCGACGAGCTCGCCCGGGTGGTCCGCGCGAGCCTCCAGGCCGACCGCGGTCAGGGCACGGACGACGACAAGGTGTTCGAGGTGGCACGCACCGCGCTGAGCGAGGGCGGGCTGTGGGGGCCGGAGCACCGTGCGGCGTTCTGGGGCGTCGTCGCGTCGCTCCCCGGTGTCGAGGTGGCGCAGGGGCGCGACGGCGCCGGGCGTGCAGGCGAGCTGCTCCGGTACACCGACTCGGGCGGGGTGGTGCACCAGCTCGTCCGGGCCCCGGCCACCGGCCTGCTGCTCGAGGAGAGCAGCGGTGACGGCTCCTGGACGCGCTACCTCGAGCAGCGGACTGCTGCGGAGGCCCCGCTCGAGCCGACGATCGCGCTCGCCGGCTGCGCGACATGGGCCACCTGCTGACCGTCGAGCACGTCGTCGTCGCGCGTGAGACCGAGGTTCCGGGGCATGGAGCGCCCAGGGATCTCGGTCTCGCGAGCCAGGCGGGGGCGGTGCAGGAGGGCGCGGGCGGCGGGCTGGCCCACCAGGACGCCCGCGAGGACCATGAGCACGCCAAGGGACTGCAGGAGCGTGAGGTGCTCGCCGCCGAGTGCCAGGCCGACCGCGACGCCCGTGACGGGGTTGAGCAGGCCGACGAGCCCGACGGCGCTCGCGGGCAGGTGGCGCAGCGCGGTGAACCACGTGACGTAGGCGAGGGCCGTCGCGACGAGCGAGAGGAACGCCAGGCCGAGCCACGCCCGCCCGTCGAGCGCCGGGGGCGCGCCCTCCGACACCAGTGCGACGGGGACGAGCAGCAGACCGCCCGCGACGAGCTGCCACGACGTCGTCGTCAGCACGTCGACGTCGTCCTTCCAGCGCGTGGCCAGGACGAACCCGAGCGACGACATCAGCATGGCCGTGGCCCCCGCGAGGACGCCCAGCGGGTCGACCGTGACGGTGCCGGTCAGCAGCATGGCGACCACGCCGGCGAACCCGAGGCCGGCGCCGGCGAGGGACGCCGCGCGTGGGCGCTGCCCGAGCAGCGGCCAGGCGACGAGTGCGAGCGCGAACGGCGACACCGCCATGACGGTCGACGCCACCGACGTGGGGAGGCGCTGCGCGGCGATGTACACGAGCACGAAGAACGCGCTCATGTTGAGCGCGCCCAGCACGAGGGACCGCCACCACCAGGTCCCGTGCGGTGCGCGGCGCGCGACGGCGAGCAGCACGAGGCCGGCCGGCAGCGC
>NZ_JADGMY010000030.1:50527-110027 GCF_015234515.1 Cellulomonas sp. | reverse complement strand
GCTCGGCGGCGACCTGGGCGCCGCGCCGACGTCGCCGCCGCGACTCCGCGGGGTCGCCGAGGCGCCGACGGGCCGCGTCGAGCAGCGGCAGGTCCGCCTCGGTCCACGCGCGCGGGTCGTCGCGCTGCAGCAGACGCACCTCGTCCGGGGTGAGCCACGGCGCGCACAGCCGCAGGTACGCGGGCACGGACCACAGGTCCGCGACGAGGTCGGCGGCCTCGATGATGGGCCAGCAGCGCGTGAAGGTGCTGGTCAGCTCGGCATCACGCGTGAGTGCGCGACGCAGCTGGTCGACCGGGACGTCGTCCGTCAGGCCGTCGGTGATGATCTCGACGAGCGCCTCCCACGCCTGGTCGCGCGCCTCGTTGTGCGGGGTGCCGGGGTCGGGGGCGTCGAAGGCGTCGGCCCAGTCGTCGGCGCTCAACGACACCTCGCCCCAGGGCGTCATCAGACGCATGCCCTGCGTCGGCGGGCGCTCCGAGAAGCGCACGGCCGGCTCGATCGCCCGCACCATGCCCACCGACGCCTTCAGGCGCGCGACCCGCGGGTCCGTCTCCGGCGCCGCCGTCGCACCCTGCGGCACCAGGTCCCGCACCGTGCACGTCAGCACGCCCTCCTCGCCCAGCCCCGGCAGCGCGTCGGCGACGTAGGACAGGTACTGCCGGTGCGGCCCGACGAGCAGCACGCGCCCGTGCCGGTCCCGCAGGCGCGGGTCGGAGTGCAGCAGGTACGCGGCGCGGTGCACGGCCACGACGGTCTTGCCGGTGCCGGGCCCGCCGTCGACGACGAGCGGTGTCCGCGACGCCGCCCGGATGATCGCGTCCTGGTCGGCCTGCAGCGTGCCGAGCACGTCACGCATGTGCGCCGAGCGGCTCGCGCCCAGGCTCGCGATGAACGCGGACTGGTCGTCGAGCGCGGCGGCCTGGTCGTACCCCTCGGGCGTGAACACCTCGTCCCAGTAGTCCGTGACGCGCCCCTCGGTCCAGCGGTAGCGTCGACGGCTGACCAGGCCCATCGGGTGGGCGAGCGTCGCCGCGAAGTACGGCTCGGCGGCCGGCGAGCGCCAGTCGACGAGCAGCCGCTCACCGGTGCTCGTCGTCAGGCCCAGGCGTCCGACGTAGACGGGCTCGGGGCTGTCCTCGAGGACCATGCGCCCCAGGCACAGGTCCAGCCCGAACCGCTCGAGCAGCCGCAGCCGCCCGCTGAGCCGGTGGATGTCCTGGTCGCGGTCCAACGCGGCCTGGCCGTGACCGCCGGGCGCGCGGCGCAAGCGCTCGACGCGCTCGCGCAGGTCGGCGACCTGCTCGTCGAGCGTCGCGCCCAGTGCGGCGAACAGCTGCTCGTCGCGTTCGACGAGCGCCGGGTCGGCCTTGGCGGCGCGGGCGGCGGGCAGGGCGAAGGCGGACGTGGGCAGGGCAGGACGGGGTCCGGGCACGGCAAGGCTCCTCGGCAGAGGCGGGGACGCCGCGGGCGAGCGCGGCACGGGCACGATCATGCGCCCTCGCGGGGCCCTTGCCGCAAGAGACCCCCTGCGCTATACGTTGGGAAGGGAGATGAGGGTGGTTCTCCGGGGTCTCGGACGCCCAGGACCGTGCACGGCACGCCCTCGCCGCACGGCGTGCTCACCCGGGTCGATTCGTTCGGGCTGCCCACGTAAAGTCTCGCCATGGCAAACGCTCTGCATGTCTCCGTCCACGGATCCGACGACGCCGTCGGCACGCAGGACGCTCCGCTGCGCACGATCGACCGGGCCGCCCAGCTCGCACGCGCCGGTGACACGGTCACCGTCCACGCCGGCACCTACCGCGAGTGGGTCCGTCCCCGCCGTGGCGGCCGCAGCGACGAGCGTCGCATCACGTACCAGGCCGCCCCCGGCGAGCACGTGCGCATCACGGGCTCGGAGCAGGTCACCGGCTGGGAACCCGTCGGCGGCGGCGTGTGGCGCGTCGAGGTGCCGAACACGCTGTTCGGCGAGGTCAACCCGTTCGCGGTCGAGGTCGACGGCGACTGGATCGTCCGGCCGGGTCGTGACGACCCCAAGCAGCACCTCGGTGCCGTGTACCTCGACGGTCGTCGCCTGGGTGAGGTCGCGAGCGTCGACGCCGTCGCGAACGCGCCGCGTCGCACCGAGATCACGGACGACTGGACCGGCACGACCGTCCCCGTCCCCGACCCCGACTGGAGGCCGCGCGTCTGGCACGCCGAGGTCGGCCCGGACGTCACGACGATCCACGCGAGCTTCGGCGACGCCGACCCCAATGCGGCGCTGGTCGAGATCAACGTGCGCAGCGCGGTGTTCTTCCCCACCGACCACCACGTCGACTTCATCACCGTGCGCGGCTTCGAGCTGTGCCAGGCGGCGACGCAGTGGGCGCCCCCGACCGCCAACCAGCCGGGCCTGATCGGCCCCAACTGGGCGCGCGGCTGGATCATCGAGGACAACGACATCCACGACGCGACGTGCTCGGCGGTCTCGCTGGGCAAGGAGGCGTCGACGGGGGACAACTACGCGTCCGACCGCGGCGACAAGCCCGGCTACCAGTACCAGCTCGAGTCGGTGTTCTCCGCCCGGCAGATCGGCTGGGACCGCGAGCACATCGGCTCGCACGTCGTGCGCCGCAACCACATCCACCACTGCGGCCAGAACGCGGTCGTCGGGCACCTGGGCTGCGTGTTCTCGCGCATCGAGGACAACCACATCCACGACATCGCCAACGACCGCGCGTTCTACGGCCACGAGATCGCGGGCATCAAGCTGCACGCACCGATCGACGTCGTCATCGCGAACAACCGCATCCACGACTGCTCGCTGGGCATCTGGCTGGACTGGCAGACGCAGGGCACGCGCATCACGCGCAACGTCCTGTGGGCCAACAGCCGCGACCTGTTCATCGAGGTCAGCCACGGCCCGTACGTCGTCGACCACAACGTGCTGGCGTCGCCCGTGTCGGTCGAGAACCACAGCCAGGGCGGTGCGTACGTGCGCAACCTGCTGTGCGGGACGGTCGGCCTCAAGCAGATGCTCGACCGCGCGACGCCGTACCACCGGCCGCACTCGACGCAGGTCGCCGGGTACGCCGTCACGCTGACGGGCGACGACCGCTGGATCGGCAACGTCTTCGCCGCCGGGGACCTCGACGCGGCGTACGCGCCCGAGTCCTGGGGTCGCATCGGCTCGCAGACCGGCACCGCCGCGTACGACGGCTACCCGACGTCCCTGGAGCAGTACCTGACGGAGATGGGCGACCGCTGGGACGGCGACCACAACCGCTTCGGCAGCCGCGTGCAGCCGTACTGGTCGCGCGGCAACGTGTTCGTCGGGGGCGCCCGTCCCGCCGACGTCGAGTCCGACCCGCTGGTGCTCGAGGGCCCGGCGCACGTCGAGGTCGTCACCCACGGCGACGAGGTGTGGCTCGAGGTCGACGTGCCGGGCGCGGACGCCGCCGTGCTCGACACGATCACGGGCGCGGACCTGCCGCCCACGCGTCTGGTCGGCGCCGAGTTCGAGGACGCCGACGGCCGCCCGTCGGACTTCGGCACCGACCTCCAGGGTGAGCCGCTCGACGGCCCCCGTCCGGCAGGCCCGCTGACGGGCGGCCTGACCAACGCGCGGGTGCGCCTCCTCTAAGAACACCTGGCTCGCGAGATCGAGGAATCAGTGGACTGGCGTCCCCGATTCCTCGGTCTCGCGAGCCAGGGGGTGTGGGGGTCGGGCGGGGCACGGGGGAAGCCTCGTGATCGGTTAGCGTGACGGGGCGCTGTGGCTGCCGCCCACGTCCGGCCGCGCGGCGCCTCCCTCCCCCCGAACGGAACGCCCGCATGCCCGACGACCAGCACCTCGCCCTGCCCGACCCCGCGCCGGCCCCGGTCGAGGCGCCCGGCCCGCCCGAGGCCGACGACTCCCACTCCGTCCTGGCGGCGCTGCGCTCGCCGCGCCGGCTGCGGACCGAGACCCTGGCAGGGCTGGTCGTCGCGCTCGCGCTCATCCCCGAGGCGATCGCCTTCTCCGTGATCGCCGGGGTCGACCCGCGGGTCGGGCTGTTCGCGTCCTTCACGATGGCGGTGTCGATCGCGTTCCTCGGCGGCCGGCCGGCGATGATCTCCGCCGCCACGGGTGCGGTCGCGCTCGTCGTCGCACCCGTCGCGCCGCGGTACGGCGTCGACTTCCTGATGGCGACCATCGTCCTCGCCGGTGTGATCCAGGTGGTGCTGGGGCTCCTGGGGGTCGCGCGGCTCATGCGCTTCGTCCCGCGCTCGGTGATGGTCGGGTTCGTCAACGCGTTGGCGATCCTGGTGCTGATGTCGCAGGTGCCGCACCTGACGGGCGTGCCGTTCCTGGTCTACCCGCTGGTCGCGGTCGGTGTGGTCGTCATCGTGCTGCTGCCGCGCTGGACCACGGCCGTCCCGGCCCCGCTCGTCGCGGTCGTCCTGCTCACCGCCGCCACCGTGATCGGTGCCATCAAGGTCCCGACCGTCGGGGACGAGGGCCAGCTGCCCGAGTCCCTGCCGAGCCTGCTGATCCCGCACGTCCCGCTGACCCTGGAGACGCTCCGGATCATCGCGCCCTTCGCGCTCGCGGTCGCGCTCGTCGGCCTGCTGGAGTCGCTGCTGACGGCCAAGCTCGTCGACGACATCACCGACACCCACTCGAACAAGACCCGCGAGGCGTGGGGGCAGGGCGGCGCCAACATCATCACCGGCTTCTTCGGCGGCATGGGCGGCTGCGCGGTGATCGGCCAGACGATGATGAACGTGAAGATCTCCGGGGCGCGCACGCGCATCTCCACGTTCCTGGCGGGGGTGTTCCTCCTGGTGCTGGTCGTGGGGCTGGGCGACGTCGTCGCGGTCGTGCCGATGGCGGCGCTGGTCGCGGTGATGATCATGGTGTCCGTCGGCGCGTTCGACTGGCACTCCGTCCACCCGCGCACGCTGCGCCGGATGCCGCGCTCCGAGACGACGGTGATGCTCACGACCGTCGTCGTCACCGTGACGACGCACAACCTCGCGTACGGCGTCGGCGCCGGTGTCCTGGTCGCGATCGTGCTGTTCGCGCGCCGCGTCGCGCACTTCACGACGGTCACGCGCCTGGACGCGAGCGACGACGACGGGCAGCGGGTGTACGCCGTCGAGGGGGAGCTGTTCTTCGCGTCGTCCAACGACCTCGTCTACCAGTTCGACTACGCCGGGGACCCGCAGGACGTCGTCATCGACATGTCGCGGGCGCACGTGTGGGACGCGTCCACGGTCGCCACGCTCGACGCGATCCGGCACAAGTACGCGACCAAGGGCAAGCGCGTGACGATCGTCGGCATGAACGCCGACAGCGCGCAGCGGCACGACAGGCTGGCGGGGAACCTCGGCGCGGGACACTGACGGTTGCCTCCCTGATTCGACGTCTGTCAATATCGACGCATGTCGAACCAGGCCGCCGTCGCGGCCCCCCGTCTCTCCACCCTCGATCGCTGGCTCCCCGCCTGGATCGGGCTCGCGATGGTCGGAGGGCTGGCCCTCGGCCGGTTCGTGCCGGTGCTGGCCGACGTGCTCGCCCGCCTCGAGGTCGCCGGGATCTCGCTGCCGATCGGCCTCGGGCTGCTCGTGATGATGTACCCGGTCCTCGCCAAGGTCCGCTACGACAGGCTCACCGCCGTCACCGGCGACAAGCGACTGCTCGTCAGCTCGCTGGTGCTGAACTGGCTGGTGGGCCCCGCGCTGATGTTCGTCCTCGCGTGGGTCTTCCTCGCGGACCTCCCCGAGTACCGGACGGGTCTGATCATCGTCGGCCTGGCCCGCTGCATCGCGATGGTCGTCATCTGGAACGACCTGGCCTGCGGCGACCGCGAGGCCGCGGCCGTGCTCGTCGCGGTGAACTCCGTCTTCCAGGTCGTCGCGTTCTCGCTGCTCGGCTGGTTCTACCTGACCGTGCTCCCGGGGTGGCTGGGGCTCGACACCCAGGGGCTCGACGTGTCGGTCGGGCAGATCGCCGTCAACGTCCTGGTCTTCCTCGGCGTCCCCCTGGTGGCCGGCTTCGCGTCGCGCCGCATCGGCGAGCGGACGTGCGGGCGCGAGTGGTACGAGGAGCGGTTCGTCCCGCGGATCGGGCCGTGGGCGCTGTACGGCCTGCTGTTCACGATCGTCCTGCTGTTCGCGCTGCAGGGCGACGCCGTGACCCGCCACCCCCTCGACGTCGCACGGATCGCCGTGCCGCTCCTGGCCTACTTCGCCGTGATGTGGGGCGTCGGCCTCGCCGCCGGCCGCACGCTGGGGCTGGGGTACGCGCGCTCGACGACGCTCGCGTTCACCGCCGCGGGCAACAACTTCGAGCTCGCGATCGCCGTGGCCATCGGCACGTTCGGCGCGACGTCGGGTCAGGCGCTCGCCGGGGTCGTCGGCCCGCTCATCGAGGTCCCCGTGCTCGTCGGCCTCGTCTACGTGTCGCTGTGGGCGCGCCGCCGCTGGTTCCCCCCCGACGGCTCGGCTCCCGCCCGTGCCGTCCAGGAGATCCGCTCATGAGCCCGTCCGCTCCCGCCGTCGACGTAGCCGCCTGCACCCCGGCCCCCGACGCCCACGCGCTGGGTGCGGACGCCGCCGCCCGGCTCGCGCCCGTGCTCAAGGCGCTCGGCGACCCGCTGCGCCTGCGGATGCTCTCGTTCGTCGCCACCAGCACGACGGGGGAGGCGTGCGTGTGCGACATCGCGTCCGTCGCCGACGTGTCCCAGCCCACGGTCTCGCACCACCTCAAGGTCCTCAAGGACGTCGGGGTGCTGACGTCGCAGCGGCGTGGGACGTGGGTCTACTACCGCGTCGAGCCCGCGCTGCGCGGTGCCGTCGCGACGCTGCTCGACGCGTTCGTCCCCGCTGTCCTCGGCACGATCCCGGACCGCACGACCCACTGACGTGACCGCCCTCGACCGGAGGACCACCATGACCCACCAGACTCCCCAGCCCGCGAGCAAGCCGACCCCCACCGTCCTCTTCGTCTGCGTCCACAACGCCGGCCGCTCCCAGATGGCCGCCGGCTGGTTGCGTCACCTCTCCGGTGGCGCCGTCGAGGTCCGGTCCGCCGGCTCGATGCCCGCCGAGCGGATCAACCCGGTCGCGGTCGAGGCGATGGCGGAGGTGGGCGTCGACATCCGCGCCGAGCAGCCCAAGGTCCTGACCCCCGAGGCGGTCCGGGCCTCCGACGTCGTCGTCACGATGGGCTGCGGCGACGCGTGCCCGTTCTACCCCGGCACGCGCTACGAGGACTGGCAGCTCGACGACCCCGCAGGTCAGGGCATCGAGGCGGTCCGCCCGATTCGCGACGAGATCCGCGCCCGCGTGCTGGCGCTGCTGGACGAGCTGGGCGTGAGCCCCGTCGGGACGCCGGCCGGTACCGCCTGAGACGAGCCGCTCCGGGCCGGACGGCCCACGCGCTCAGGCGCCCCCGCGCTCACACCTCCAACGCACCCCGCGCCACCGACACCCCCGAGTGCGCCGGCTCGCCGTCGAGCGGCTCGTCGCTGACGTCCACCACGGGGAACTCCGCGAGGTCCAGCCCGGGCGGCAGCGCGAACTCGCCGCTCGTGCCGTCGAGCGTGCCGAGGCTCACGAGCCCCGACACGTCCGGCTTGAGCAGCCACACCTCGAGGAAGCCCTCGCCCGCGGGGGCGTCGTCCAGGTCGACGACGAGCGTGCGCGAGCCGTCACGGGCGGTGCGCACCTCGGCGGTGCCGCCGGGGGTCCAGCCGGGCAGCGGCTCGAGGACGGCGCTGGCGACGACCGTCGAGGGGTCGGCGCGCAGCTGGGACCACGCCGTGGCACCGGCACCGCCGACGACGAGCCCCGCGGCCGCGGCCGCCGCGAGCCACGCGCCGCGCAGGCGCCGCCGCGGGGCCAGCGGCGTCACGGTCGCGCCGGAGGCGCCGGGCGCGGGGTCGGCAGGGCGGGCCGTCAGCTCGCCGCGCGCTGCCGCGTGCGCGCGCTCACCGAGGTCGAGCTCGGCTGCGACCCGGTCCCACACCTGCGGCGCGGGTGCCACGAGGTGCGGCTCCGGGCCGGACTCACGGGCCAGGTCGACGACGCCGCGCAGTGCCGCGACCTCCTGCGAGCAGCGGGGGCAGGCGGCGACGTGGTCGAGGTCCGCGGCCTCGCCCACCGGCTCACCGAGGGCGAGGAGGGCAAGGGTCTCGTCGTCCACGTGCAGGTCATCGGACAGCACCATCCACCTCCCATCGGGTCCGCAGGCGCGCCAGGCTACGTCGCACGTGACTCTTGACCGTCCCGAGCGGCAGCCCCATTCTCGCGGCGATCTGGTCGTGCGTGAGGTCGTCGTAGAACGCCAGCCGCAGGATCGTGCGCTGCGGGTCGCCCAGGTCGTCCAGCGCGTCCGCCACGACCACGCGCTCGACCACCCGCTCGTCGAGCGTCACGACCGGCACGCGGTCCGGGTCCGGCACCACCTGCGGCTGCTCGCGCAGCCGCCGGTCGCGCGTCCGCCGCTCGTGCGCGTCCGCGACCGCGTGCTTGGTGATCCCCAGCAACCAGGCGGGCAGGCGGGCGCGGTCCGCGTCGAACCGCGCCCGGCCACGCCACGCCTCGACGAAGACCTGCTGCGTGACGTCCTCGGCCTCCGACGCGTTGCCCAGCGAGCGCAGGGCGACGGTGTGCACCAGGGTCGACCACCGGCGGTAGGCCTCGCCGACGGCAGCCTCGTCGCCCGACGCGAAGGCGCGACCGAGCGCCTCCACGTCGTCGGGCACGGTGGCCGACGTGCTCACCCACGCTCCTTCCGTCACCGCCACGGGACGGCCCCCACCTCGTGCTCGCCACGCCGCTCACCCACCTGCGGCGTCCACGACGGGGTCTGCTGTCACCGCGACGTTGTCGGCATAGTGCCCGACTTCGCGGTCGAACGCCCCTCCACACGTCACCAGCACGATTCTCGGCGCTCCCACCCGGTCGAACCACTGCTCGACGGGGGCGTCGCTCTTCGGCACCTGGGTGACCTCCCGGACGGCGTACGCGTGCACCACGCCGTCCGACGTCGTCACCTCCACCCGCGCCCCGACGGGCACGTCCCGCAGCCGCGAGAACGGCCCGATGCCGGTGGTCCAGGAGTCCACGTGCGCAGCCACGACGGTCGCCCCCTCCGGCGACGCCGGGGCCGGCCCGTAGCGGTACCACCCGGCACGGTCCGCGTCCTGCGGGATCTCCATCGTCCCGTCCTGCTCGACCCCGACCGCGTCGATCGGCATGTCGAGCCCGAGGTCGGGGACGACGAGCCGCACGGGGGCGGGTGCCGGTGCGGGTAGCGAGCCGAGGCCCGCGTCCGCGACCGGGACGTCCGGGACCGCCGGCCCCGCAGGCGTGGTCGGCGACGTCGTCGCTGCCGGGGCCGAGGACGACGGGGGCGCGTCGGCGGGGGTCGACCCGCACGCGGCGGTCAGGACGACCAGGACCGCCAGTGCCACCGCGTGCAGCGCTCGCAGGGGGCGGCGGGCAGCGGGCGCGCCCGGCGGCCGACCGGCCGGAGCCGGTCGGTCGCCGGGCACGTCACGCCTCACGTCGCGTCTCGCCGGCAGGGCGGTCAGCGACGCGTCGTGGCGCGCTGGGCCACCTGACGCCCGGCCACGCCCAGACCGGTGAGGCCCGCGGCGACGAGCATGGTCAGCGCGACGGGGAGCACCGCCGAGCGGTCGTCGGCCGCGAGACCGACCTGCCCCGCCTGCACGCCCGCGGGGTCCGAGTGCAGGCCGGTGACGGTCTGCGTCGCGAGCGCCAGGTTCCCCGCCTCGGCCGAGCCCCACGCGTAGACGATCGTCAGGGCGCCCTCGGTGACGGGGACGTCCGCCGGGCCGAGCAGGGCCGGCTCGGTGGTGCCCGCCGCGACGACCGACGCCGAGACCGTGCCGGCCGGCAGGTCGAGCGTCTGCTCGTTCGGGTTGGTCAGGTTCGTCACCACGGCGGTGCCGCCGGCGAGGACGTCGACGGCCGGTGCGGCGGCGACGTGGCGGACCGTGAGGCGGCCCTGACCGGCGGCGGTCGGCTTGGTGTCGTTCGTGAACAGGGTGGCCGTCGGCGCGCCCGCGGTGTCGAGGTGAGCGACGGCCGTGTAGTTGCCGCCGGCCTCGAGAGCCAGGTCGACCGGGCCGATCGCGGGGTCGGAGTCGTCCGCGGCGTCGGCCGCCGTGATGGCGACGCTGTACGTGCCGGCGGGCAGGTCCAGCGGGCCCGCGAGCGTGCCGGGCGTGAAGTCGTCGAGCGTGCGCTCGCCGTTCACCCACACGTCGACCGTGAGGTCGGGCACCCCGTGCAGGACCGCGAGCTTGGCGGAGCTGCCCGTGGCTGCGGAGGCGGGGAGCGCCGCGAACGAGGCGACGAGGCCGAGGGCCAGAGCACCGGCAGCGGTGCCGGTGAGAAGTCGTGCGCGCATCGGAGGGTCCTTCCGTGGGGCCCGCGGTGGCGGGCGAGGACGTGCTGACACCCCTACTTCCCTCCCAGGGGCGGATCCGGATGCACCTGCGACGAACTTTCTTCCGTGGCGTCCGCGCGGTGACCTGCGCGAACGGGCTTGCGCAACACCGGCATTGCGTAAGAAGAGCCTCTGACCTGCGGGTAGGCAAGCCGTTCCTTGGTGGCGGGCGCGCCTCGGCGGGTCTAGCGTCGGTGCTCCACGCCCCACTCCCCGGAGGTCCCCATGAGCACCCTCGCAGAGCTCCCCGCCGTGGCCGAGTGCTCGGTCGCCGGCTGTTCGTACAACGACCACTCGTCCTGCCACGCCGCAGCCGTGACGATCGGCGGCGTGGGTGACGCGCAGTGCGCCACGTTCATCCCGCTGGGCGTCAAGGGCGGGCTCGACCGCGTCGTCTCGCACGTGGGCGCCTGCCAGCGGCAGGACTGCTCGCACAACTCGCACCTCGAGTGCGCCGCGCCGTCCGTGCGCATCGGCGCCGGTCACGACATCGCCGACTGCCTGACCTACACGGCGCGCTGACGTCCCGGCCGACGTGTCAGGGGTGCTCGGTGAGATCGAGCATCGTGCGGACCAGCGCGCCCGCCCGCGGGACGAGCTCACGCTCACCGGGCAGCAGCCCGGGCGCACCCGACCGCAGGGCGACCGCGTCGTGGAGCGCACTCAGGGGTGAGATGTCGCTCGCGTGCAGGAACGCGGCCAGGACCGCGCGCGCCGCCTGCGAGTAGTCGCCGCCCGCGTCGACCGCCACCTCGGCGATCAGCACCGCGGTCACCGCCACGTCCAGCTCCGGTGTCCCTGTCGACGCGTTCGCCCAGTCGACGACCATCGGGCCGTGCTCCGTGAGGACGACGTTGCCCGGGTGCAGGTCGAGGTGCACGACGACGGGCCCGCCGCCGAGCTGCGGCCAGTTGCGGTCCCGCGGCACCTGCCAGGACGGCGGCGCGGGGACGGCATGGAGCATCGCGTGCAGGTCCGCCAGCACGTGGGCGGCGTCCGGCAGCGAGAACTCGCCCGCGCCGAGCGCCTGCAGCAGCGTCGGACCGTGCATCCGGGTCATGACGATGTCCGGGCCGTCGGCGCCGAGCACGTCGGGTGCGGGGAAGTCGTGCGAGCGCACGTGGCGCAGGAGGCCGACCTCGGGCGCGGCGTCCCGGCCTTCGCGGTAACGCCGGAGCACCCGCTCGTCGTCGATCGCGTACACGTCCGCGGACGAGCCGGAGGTGAGTAGGTGACCCGGGACGTCGTCGGGCGGCGCGAAGGCGTGCGGAGCCACGTCACCGGGGTGCATGAGATCGACGGTAACTCCGATCTCCCCGATCTGCGAGGGATGTCCGACGCCGATCTCGACGGAGCCCACCGTGGGGCCTCACACCGTCGGGCCGGTGCCCTCCGCCGGGTCGTCGGGAGCCCGGCCCCGGTCGACGTGACGACCGTGCCCGGGTGTCCCCGGCTCCGTCGATCCGTAGGGCCACCGGTCGGCGTCGAGGACGCCGGGCGGCAGCGTGCGGCTCACCCGCCCGGTGGCGTCCGGACCGCCGAGGCCCCCGGGGCGGCCCGGAGCAGAGGAGTCGGCAGGGCCGGCAGGGCGGGGGACGCCCTCCCACGGCTCGGGTCGTGACACGTGGGACAGGCGCTGCACGGCCTCGGCGTGCGTCTCGGGCAGCGGCTCCACCCACACGCGCACCGGCTGCCGGACCGAGACCCGCACGTCGACGTCCTCACAGCGACGCGCGATGTCGGCGCGCAGGTCGGCCACGCGGCCGTCCACGTCGTCGTCGGTGCGCGTCAGCACGACGAACACGCCGCCACCCAGCGTCGCCATCGGGTGCCCGGACCCGAAGGCCTCGCGCAGCGCCGCACCCACCGCCGCGGAGCGCGCCGCACGCATGAGGCCCGTGACGTGACCGGCGGCCACGTCGACCACGGTCAGCCCGTGCCGGAGCGCCGGGTCGACGTCGTCCTGCTCGGCCTGGAGGTACGCCTCGGCGAGCCGCACCGCGAGGTACTGCTGCGTGGGCAGACCGGTCTCGGGGTCCACGCACGCACCCGTCGTCACGAGCACCGCCTGCGCGTCCGCCCAGCCCTCGTTGAGGGCGCGGACCGCGTCCAGCGGCGGCATGGCCCGCCCTGTCGAGCGGTACAGGCAGACGAGGTCGTCGAGCGCCTCGCCGACACCCACGCCGTGCTCGCCGCGGGCGCGGCCCAGCTCGAAGGCGGCCGTCGACACGTCGCAGTCCGCGAGCACCGCGACGGCGAGGGCGTCCACCGCCGGGTGGTACCAGTCGGAGGGGCGCCGCCAGACCGACGCGACGCTCTCCTCGCGCCAGCGCTCCCGCAGTCCCTGGGGGAGCGCGTGCCCGTCCTTCTCGATGTTGGTCGTCACACCGGTGGAGAGCGCTTGCGGCGACGATCATGACGCGGGTACGCAGGTTTTCACCCGGTCGGTCCTCCGGATCACCCGCGCACAGCCGGCCGGGCGCACCTGCGGCGGGTCCGCGACCAGCGCAGCCGCGTGGCACGGCCCGCGGGTTCCCGGACGCATCGCCCTGTTCATCCCATCGGTCGGATATGGCAGGCTGTCACAGCGAGGTCGCCCGGGACGGACGCGGCCCGACGGCGACCTGATGGGAAAGGTGGCGTGGCCACAGGCGGGAGCGACGTCGACGTCATCGAGGATGACGCCGCGCTCCTGCGCGCCACCCGCGAGGGCGATGCGGCGGCGTTCGGCCGGCTCTACGAGCGTCACGCCGGGGCGGCCCTGGTCGTCGCCCGGCAGTACAGCGACTCCGCGGCCGACGCCGAGGACGTGGTGTCGGACGCGTTCGCCAACGTCCATCGCGCGCTGCGCGGCGGCGGCGGACCCGAGAGCGCCTTCCGGGCCTACCTGTTCACCGTCGTGCGCCGCGTCGCGACCGTGCACCGGACCGCCGGGCGCCGCACGCAGCCGACGGACGACGTCGCGGTCCTGGAGACCGCCTCGACACCCGTCGAGACGGCCGAGGAGCCCACGCTCGCCGGCTTCGAGCGCAGCGTCGTGGCCCGGGCCTTCCGCTCGCTCCCCGAGCGGTGGCGCGAGGTCCTGTGGCACAGCGAGGTCGAGGGGCTGACGCCGGCACAGATCGCCCCGATCGTCGGCCTCACCGCGAACAGCACGGCCGCGCTCGCCTACCGCGCGCGCGAGGGTCTGCGGCAGGCCTACCTGCAGCAGCACCTGCAGGACCCGCTGGACGACGGCTGCCGCGCCGTCGCCGGCAAGCTCGGCTCGCACGTGCGCGGCGGGCTCGGCGCGCGGGACACACGACAGGTCGAGGGGCACCTCGAAGAGTGCGGCGAGTGCCGCGCGCTCGTCCTCGAGCTGGGCGACGTCAACCACGGGATGCGGGCCGTCGTCGCCCCGCTCGTCCTGGGGCTGCTCGGCCTCGGTGCGCTCGCGCACGAGCTGCCCGTCGGCGGCGGGCTCGCTGCCGGGGCGGCCGCGCTCGCCCAGCAGGGCGGTGCCGCGGCATCCGGTGGGACCGGCGCCGGGGCGGCGGCCGGGGGCACGGGCGCGGCGGGTGGGGGCGGTGCGGGGGCGGCAGCGACCGGCACCGGCGCGGCGGTGGGCAGCACGGCTGCGGGGGCCACAGCCGCCGCGGGTACGGCGACAGGGGTCGCCGGGGTGTTCGCCGGCGTCTCCGCGGGTGCGATCGCCGCCGCGGTCGCGGTGGTCGCGGTGGTCGCCGTCGTGATCGTCGGTGCTGCCCAGCTGCTGGGGGGACCCGACGACGTCGTCGCCGAGCCGACGCCCGGCGTGTCCGGCGCCTCGCAGACCGGGGGAGCCACGCCCTCCGCGGACGCGACACCGTCACGCAGCGCGGCGCCCTCCCCGACGGCCGTGCCCGAGCAGGACGACGACGCGGCCGAGCCGCGCGAGGCCGGCGACGACGCGAGCGACGGCGGGGCGGCCGCGCGTCCCCGTGCTGCCGGCCCCGCCGTCGCACCGGTCGTGGACCCGGTCGGCGTGCCGGGCGCGGCCCCGACGGCCGAGCCGACGACTGGACCGACCGTCGAGCCGACGGCCGGGCCCACGCCCGAGCCCACGCCGACCACCGACCCCCCACCCGCACCCGCGGACGTCGTGATCGCGGCACCCGAGGGCGGCATCGAGCTGATCGCGGGGGTCGCGGGGCAGGCCATCACGCTCACGGTGAGCAACGCCGGGGGGCAGCCCGCGGCAGCGCTCGAGGCGGACGTCGCCCTGCCGTCCGGTGTCACGCTGACGGCCGGCGCGCTCGCGGCCGCCGGCTTCGGCTTCTCGCCCGCGGACGCCACCGCCTGGTCGTGCGTCACGAGCGCCGACGAGGGCGCCGCGACCTGCGCGCTGGCCGAGCTGGCGCCCGGGCAGGACGCGGTCCTGTCCCTGACGGTCGCGGTCGACGAGTCCTACAGCGCGTCCGGCGACGAGGAGGTCCGCGTGCGGATGTCCTGGGACGGCGGCACGTGGAAGCCCGACGCCATCCGCGTGCGGGTCGCGCCGTCGCTCGCGCGCCTCACGTTCGGTCAGCAGACGCCGAGCGACGTGCAGCTGGTCGCGGGCCGCTCGCGGGTCCTGCAGGTGCCGGTGCGCAACGCGGGTGGCACCGGTGTGACGGTTGATGCTCCCGCCGTCGTGGAGCTCCGGCTCCCGGCCGGGGTGTCTGCGACGGCCTCCGCACCCTGGTCGTGCACGCCCGACGACGACGGCGTGGTCACCTGCCGCCACCGCGCGCTCGCGGCGTTCGAGAGCTCGACGCTCGACCTCGTCCTCACGAGTGCGAGCGGGACGGCCCCCGACGAGGGGTCCGTGCACGTCCGGCTCATGCCGTCCGCGCACCGGCCGGTCGAGACGCACGACGTGAGGTACCGGCTCGTGCGACCGGCGGTCCTGTCCGCCGACGCGCCCACGGAGCTCGCCGTGGCACCCGGCACCCCTGCCGCGGTCGCCGTCACGGTCGCCAACGACGGCGACCTAGCCGCGGCCGGGACCACCCTGACCCTGACGGCGCCGGCGGGAGCGACGCTCGCCCCGGCCGACGGTGATGGTTGGACGTGCTCCGGTGACGGCAGCAGGGCCACCTGCACCGCCGGCCTCGACCCCGGCGCCAGCAGGACGCTCACGACCTCGGTAGAGGTGCCGGTCGGGACGGTCGGACCGCTCGGCGCCGTGACCGTCGGCCTCGCGCACCCCGACGCGGACATCGCCGTGGCGTCCCACGCGGTCGCGCTGACCGCCGTCGAGCCGGTCCTGTCGGTGAGCGGCGCCACCGCGGTCGTCGACACGACGCACGGCGGCACGCTCGCGTTCGTCGTGGGGGTGTCCGGGGCGCGCGACGACGGCCGCCCGGCCGCGGCCGCCGCCGACGTGCGCGCCGCCGTGACCCTGCCGCCCGGGGTGACGATCGACCGCACCGCCACCGGCGGCCGCACCGAGGCCTGCACGGGCACGGGTCGCACCGTGACCTGCGCGCTGGGTGAGCTGTCCGCCGGCGAGACGCTGCCCGTCGAGATCCGGTTCCGGGCCGCGGGCGCCGTGCGCGGCGCGGTCGACGTGCTCGTGACCGCGACGGGTGCGCGGCCCGCGACGACGTCGACGCAGGTCGTCGTGTCGTCCGCCAACCTCACGCCGGTGTGGTCGGGCGTCGGCGACCTGGAGGTCGTGGAGGTCGGCGCCCCGCTGCTCCTGTGCGTCGACACGTACGCGCTGGAGTGCTCCGCCGCGCACCGCGAGAGCAGCAACAACGGGCTCGACATGCGTCCGATCGACCAGGTGCCGCCGGAGGGCGACCGCCCCAGGATCCCGGTGTCCTCCGAGACGTACCTCCACGTGCCGGACTCCCGTCCGGTCGTCTGGGCCGGCCTGTACTGGTCCGGCGTCATCGGCCCCCGCGACGCCTGGAGCGGGCCGCGCGACACCGCACGGCTGCGGGCTCCCGACGGGACGTGGAGCGACGTGACCGCCGGCTCCGTGACGGACGTGTCCGACGCGAGCGGGCGACGGTACTACCAGGCCGCCGTCGAGGTGACCGACCTCGTGGCGCGGGGCGGCGGTGGCGCGTGGGCGCTCGCCGACGTGGCCGTCAGCGACGGACGCACGGACCGCGACCCGAGCTACTACGCCGGGTGGTCGCTCGTGGTCGTCCACGGGACGCCCGCGGCCCCGGGCACCGCGGGGGCGGCGTCGGTGACCGTCCACCAGGGCGGCGCGTGGATCGGGACCTCCGCGCCGGCACCGGCGTTCGCGTTCGTCGGCGAGCCCGGTGCGCGCACCCGCATCGGCGTCGTCGCGTGGGACGGCGACCGCGGCAACACGGGCGACCGGCTGACGCTCTCCGAGGTCGGGCCCCTGCGGCCGCTGCGGTGGGACGGGTCCGCGGTCGTCGACCGCGGGTCCGCCGACAACGCGTTCGACTCCACGGCGACCGGCTGGGCCTACCCCAACTCCCTCGGCGTCGACGCCAAGGGATTCGCCGAGGTCGAGCTGCCGTCCGGCGTCGGCACGCTGACGCCGAGCACGACCGGGGACCAGTACCTCATCGGCGTGGTCACCGTGCGCACGGCGCCGGCGGCCGGTCGATGACGCCGGCCGGCTGACGACGCCCCGACCGGCCTGAGGCGTCGCTCGCGCGTGCGCTGACGCCTCGCCCGCGCGTCCTCAGCGGAGCGGGTTGCCGCAGCTGTGCGACGTGCGCGCGGCGGGCAGGGCGGACAAGAAGGTGCGCTGCCGAGCCGGACGGGGTCCCCCGATCCCGTGCGCCGGCCCGGCAGCGCGTGTCCTCAGCGGGCGTCCCCCGAGCCGCTGAGGACGTCAGGGGTGCCCGCCGGGGAGTCGTCCACCGGGTCGAGCAGCCGTAGGTGGGGCAGGCGGTCGCCGAAGCGACGGACCTCACCGGTCGTTCCGGGCACGAGCGACAGCGCCGCGAACGTCTCGGAGCCCGGCAGCGCCTCCTGCGCGAGCTCGCGCAGGAGGTCGGCGGTCTCGGCGATCTCGTGAGCCGTGGGCCGGCGGGGGGCGCCGGCGTCGCCGGGCTCGACCTCGGTCTCCTCGGGCAGGCTCACGTAGAGCACGAAGCCCGCGCGCGGGCCGTGGGGCGGCACGGGCGCGACAGGGACGGGACGGTGGACGGCGCGTGGGCGGCGCAGTCGTGCAGGTGAGGTCATGGGAGTCTCCGAGCTCGGGGTGACCGGCGGCGGGGCCTGCGGCGGTCGGTGGACGGACGGGCTGAGGTCGGCGGGTCAGGACCGACAGCAGCTCGGGTACCACCCGGACGCATGCGCGCTGTCGACGACGCGGGCGCGCACAGGGGACGTCTCGGAACTCACCGGACGATCGTGACACGACGCCCGGGGTCACCCCAAGGGGTTACTCGCGGCGTCTCAGGTCTTGGGATCGCTTCCACGGCACTCCAAGAACTGTTCACCCCGGTCGGGACGTTCGGCGGCGGAGCCGTCCGTCGACTGCCACACGTCCGTCCGGAGGTCAGACGATGCCGTAGAGCCGGTCTCCCGCGTCACCCAGGCCGGGCACGATGTACGCCTTCTCGTTCAGGCGCTCGTCGACGGCCGCGACCACGACCTGCACGTCCGCGCGGTCCCCGACGAACTCCTCGACGACCCGGATGCCCTCCGGCGCGGCGATGAGGCAGACGGCGGTGACGTCACGCGCGCCGCGCTGCAGCAGGTAGTCGATGGAGGCGACCAGCGTGTTGCCCGTCGCGAGCATGGGGTCCAGGAGGAAGCACTGGCGACCCGTCAGGTCCTCGGGCAGGCGGTTCGCGTACGTGATCGCCTCGAGCGTCTCCTCGTCGCGCTGCAGACCGAGGAACCCGACCTCGGCCGTCGGCAGCAGCCGCGTCATGCCCTCGAGCATCCCGAGGCCCGCACGCAGGATCGGCACGACGATCGGGCTCGGGTCGGCGAGCTTCACACCCGTGGTCGTCGCCACGGGCGTCACGACCTCGACCTCGCGCGTGTGCACGTGACGCGTCGCCTCGTAGGCGAGCAGCGTCACCAGCTCGTCGACGAGCTGGCGGAACGTGGGGCTCGGGGTGTTCGCGTCACGCAGGACCGCGAGCTTGTGGGCGACGAGCGGGTGGTCGGCGACGTGCAGGCGCATGCTCGCCAGGGTAGTGCGAGGATGCCCCCGGTCGCCCGGGACGGGGTGCCCGGGCGCGGATGGCGTGCGGCGCGCGACGTCGGCGGCCGTGCACGAGGTCGAGGGCAACGTGGTGGCACGGGGAGGTGGGACGTGGAGCATCAGCCGGCAGCGGAGGCGCCCCGCGTCGTCGTCGGCCCGTCGTCCCCCGCGGCGACGCCCGCGGACGAGGCGGCGATGGGCCTCGCGCTGGCGGAGGCGCGTGCCGCGCTGGCCACCGGCGACGTGCCGGTGGGCGCCGTCGTGCTCGGGCCGGACGGTGCGGTCGTCGGGCGTGGTCGCAACCTGCGGGAGGCCGACGCCGACCCGACCGGGCACGCCGAGATCGTGGCGCTGCGCGCGGCCGCGACCGCCCTGGGGACCTGGCGCCTGGACGGCTGCACGCTCGTCGTGACCCTCGAGCCCTGCCTCATGTGCGCCGGTGCGGTGCTGCAGGCGCGCGTCCCGCGGCTGGTGCTGGGCGCATGGGACGAGAAGGCCGGTGCGTGCGGCTCGCAGTGGGACGTCGTCCGCGACCGCCGCGCCCTGCACCGCGTGGAGGTGGTCGCGGGCGTCCGCGCCGAGGAGTCCGCCACGCTCCTGCGCACGTTCTTCCGCCCGCAGCGCTGACCGCCCACGCTCGCCGGCCGCGCGACCCACCTCGCCCGCTGCGCCGCCAACCTCGTCCGCTGCACCGCCAACCTCGCCCGCCCTCGCCGCCCCCGCCCTCCGCCCAGGCCGCCCCCGCCGCCGAGCGCGGCACACACCCGCCGAGCGCGGTACTCGTTCGTCCCGCGCTCGGCGGCTGGGTACCGCGCTCGGCGTGGGCGCGTGCGCTCGCTGGGGCCTCAGTGGGCCGGTGTCGGAAGGAGCTCGGCGAGGTCGGTGAGGGTCTCGCTCGTGCCTGCGTCGAGCGTCATCGTGGCGTAGGCGTCGCCGCGCGTCGCGCCGCGGTTGACGACGATGACGGGCCGGCCGGACTGCGCGGCGTGGCGCACGAACCGCCGCCCCGAGTGCACGGTCAGCGACGAGCCCGCAACGAGCAGCGCGTCGGCGGCGTCGACCATCGCGTACGCGCGCTTGACCCGCTCACGTGGCACGTTCTCCCCGAAGTACACGATGTCCGGCTTGAGGATCCCGCCGCACTCGCGGGACGCGTTGTCGGGGTCCGGCTGCCAGCACGCCTGCACCCGGAAGTCGGCGGTCTGCTCGACCACCGCGTCGGCGTCCGGCGCGATCTCGACGTCCGCGACCTGCCCGACGCGCTCGACGAACCCGGGGTTGAGCGCCTCCAGCCGGTCCGCGAGCTCCGAGCGCGGCACCACGCGCCGGCACCGCAGGCACACCACACGGTCGTAGCGACCGTGCAGGTCGATGACGTTGCGGGACCCCGCGGCCTCGTGCAGCAGGTCGACGTTCTGGGTGATGACGCCGAGCACGACGCCCCGCTGCTCGAGCGCCGCCAGCGCCCGGTGCCCGGCGTTCGGCACCGTGCGGTGCACGTGCCGCCAGCCCACGTGGTTGCGCGCCCAGTAGTGCCGCCGGAACGCCTCGTCACCGACGAACTGCTGGAACGTCATCGGCGTCCGCGGGGGAGAGTCCGGCCCGCGGTAGTCGGGGATGCCGGAGTCCGTGGACACACCCGCCCCCGTCAGGACCGTCAGGCGGTGCCCCGCCAGCAGTGCGACGACGTGCGCGAGCGAGCCCTGTGTCACGGGGACGGACGGGGACGTGCTCACCTCTCCACGGTACGACGCACCGGCGCGCGGTCGCCGCCGGAACGGATTGGGTCCGACGGCGCCGAGCGGGTACTGTGACCCCCCGAGGTAGCGTGTCCGAGCGGCCTAAGGAGCACGCCTCGAAAGCGTGTGTGGGTGAAAGTCCACCGTGGGTTCAAATCCCACCGCTACCGCCGCTCGGTCCTGACACAGCTCAGGGCCAGGGAGTGACAGAACCCCTCGCGGGGGCCCGGAAGGGCGTCCCGCGGGGGGTTTCGTCGTGTCGGGGGCGGCCGGTGGCACGCGGAGTGGGCGGTCGCTCGGCGCTGCGCGCGGTCCGTCACCGCGGATCACCGTCTGCGGTACGCGGACGGGTCTACCCGGTCGGCACGGGCGTGGACGCCAGCCCGTGCCTTCTGCTGCTCCCGCTCGGATGAAGCGCTGTACCGCGTCGCCTCTCCCCGTCGGTTCGGATGCCCGTCCTGCGGTCCGTCGCCGGCTCAGCGACGTGGGGCGGTCGGTCCAACAGGACGTTCGCCGACGGCTGCGTGGCCACCCGTCGCGGGCTTCTGGACGTCCCCGCGCGCGAGCTGCTGCTCCGCTGCGCGGCGCTCGGCGGCGTCGCGGCTCAGCACCGCCGCGGCGAGCAGACCCTGCCCGACGGTGTACGTCAGCATCACCCAGAACCCCTGGCCCGCGAGGTCCCACGACGGGACGAACGCCTCGAGCGCGATGAGCGCGTCGCTCACCAGGAAGATCGCACCGCCCGCCGCCGCGACCCGTCCCAGACCGGTCGCCAGAACGGCCATCGCGGTGAGCGTCACGCCGTAGACGCACACGGGGACGAGCAGGCTGCCCGCGTGCGGCGCGCACAGGGCCACCAGCGTCCCGAGCGCCGCGAGGTACGGCAGCACCAGGAGCCGACGCCTGTGGACGACGGACGTGCGCACCGAGGGGGCGAACGCCACGACGTACGCCACCTGGGCCAGCAGGAAGAACCCGACCATGACCAGGAACGACAGGTCGTCGGCGACGAGCGACGGCATCAAGTCACCCAGCCACGAGAACCCGAGCGCGACGACGACCCACGTCACCAGCCGGCTGCGCGGACGCCGCGTGGCGGTCAGGACGACGGCGGCGAGCGCCGGCATCAGGGTCCACTGGCTCACGGTGGACAGGTCTTGCGCGCCGGTCGCCTCGGCGGTGAGGTGGACGAGCAGGAGCACGACGGCGACCGCCGCCCAGATGCGTGCGGCTGTGGACAGCGGACGTCCCACGACGACCTCCTCGTCGCCGGGCTGCGTCCCGGCGACCGTCAGTGCGGGACCCCGTCGTCCCGGCGCGGCGATGCTAGCGGCGCGGAACGCCTGCGCCGTACTCAGCGATGAAGGGATCCTGATGTCCGAGGTGATGTACACCACGCGCTGGAACGACCTGACGCGTCGCCCCACCGGGGGTCACACCTGGTTGACGCTCGACGAGGCGAGGCGGCTGTACGACAGCGGGGAGGGCGTGGAGGTCGTCGACGCCAGCACGCGCGACGAGGACGGCACCCTGCGCCCCCTGTGGGTGATCGGGGCGGAGGGGGCGCTTCCGGGTCCAGCTGTACACGCCCGGCGGTTCCGTGGCGCGGTCGGTCGACTGGGACCTCATCGACGGCCGGCTGTGGCGGTGGGTCACCCGGGAGTACGTCTACCCCGACGACGAGACCCAGTACATGGAGTTCGACGCGGTGCTGGCGCTCAAGACCTCGGCACGTCCCGACGGGAGCGGGTCCCTCACGATCCGCGACAAGGAGACCGGTCAGACGCACGTCACCGAGTTCACCGACGTCGCCACCGACGGGTACTGGCTCGACGTGCCCGCGTTCGCCGAGTGGGGACCGCTCGTCAACGCCTCGCTCGGCGCACCCACGGGGCCGCCGTCCTGAGACGGCCGGCCGGGCGGGCACCCGGCCGGCGGACGAGCCAGGACACCGAGGTCCTCCCGCCACGCGGCACCCAGCTCGGCCCCGTAGTGGTGCCCGTGCCCCTCGGGAGCCTGCCCGGCACCGGGCAGCCGGTGCACCGTGCGCAGGCCCAGACTGACCACCGGGTCGTCGTCGTGCCGGACGAGCGCCACCCGCCCCGGCGGTTCCCACGACGCCGACCGCACCCCTCCCACCAGCAGCCCGCCGGCCACGTCGGCCCGGACGTGGGGCAGCCGGCGCAGCGCGTCCGCCATGCCGTTGGCCCCGAGGCTCTCGCCCAGCACGACGAGCCGCGGACGTGACTCGCGCGGGAGCCGCTCCCACCGGGCGTGCACCGCGGCCAGCAGCGCGACCGACGACCGCCGGTGGGCTCCCGGGTGGGCGAGCGCGGCGAGCCAGCTCGGCGCGGCCGCGTACGGGACGGTGAGGGTCGCGACGTCCCCGCCGGTCGCCAGCTCGAGGGCCTCGACCGCGGCGGGGTTGAGCCAGCCGGAGCCCGTCGGCGTCGCGACGCACACCGTGCCGCGCGTGAACGCGCCGACCCGCTCGGCCTCCGCGAGGGCGAGCGCGACGCGGTCGTCGAGCCGGCGGGCGGACTCGAGCCCGACGACGACCCGCAGCGCGCCCTCGGCGACCGGGGGTCGCGTGAGCAGCCGCCGTCCTTCCCGCCCCAGGTCCGTCCAGCGCACGAGCGAACCGGCGGCGCCCGACCAGCCGGACCACGCCGGCGGCGGCGTCAGGTGCACCTCGGCGAGCCGCAGCATGCGCCGGAATGCCCGGGCTGCCGCCGTCGGCGCGAGGAGCAGCACCGCGAGCGCGACCATCGCGAGCGACGACCCCGCGACCTGCACGCCCGTCTCGTCGGCCGGCGCCCCGTAGAGCTGACGCACCGAGTTCACGCCCACGGCGGCGTGGTAGACGGCGGCGGTGGCCAGGCAGGGGGCCAGCACGACGACCTGCTCGGTGCACCGCTCGACCATCCGCAGGCCGAAGCGCGTGTCCGCGGACCAGCGGTCCCACGGGTCCACGACCGCGCCGCGGTCACGGTCGTAGCGCAGCAGGTCGTAGGCGAGGTCGTGCTCGCGGCACGCGTCGTCGAAGCCGAACGGCGTGCCGCCCGTCGGCGTCGAGCACTCCGCGTCGGGGCTCAGCAGCACGTCGGGCCGTCCGGGGGCGGGCGTCGGCGCGTAGCCCATCGCCTGCCGGAACGCGTCGACGGGGACGTCGAAGGTCGCCGGTGCCCCGGGCTGCGAGGCGCCGGGCGCCCACGTGAAGGCCGCGGTGGTGAGGGCCGCGAGCAGGACGGCGAGGCGGACGACGGCGGCGCGGCGGGCGGTGGCCGGGGGGCGGCGCCGCGGGTGCGAAAGGGGCATGCCCCGACGCTAGGAACGGCGTTGCTGCAGGTCATCGTGCTGCGGCAGGGTGATTGACCGGCACTGCGGGGGGAGCCCGCGGGCCCGTCTCATCCTCGCGGATCGGGTGCGTCCGGTACCCCGGTACCGGGACGGGCGCGACGACGGACACCTAGCCTGACGGCGTGACCACCCCCGCCAGCAGCCGCTCCCTGCCGACGCCCCGTGCCGTGGGCACGTGGCTGATCGCCCCGCTGCGGGCGAGCGAGGAGCCCGACCCGCCCCGGACGCGTCTGGGGCGCCGGGGGCCGTGGATCGCCGTGGCCGCGGCCGTCGTCACCGTGTTCCTCACGTTCGACCGCGCCCGCGCCGAGGGGCTCGGGATGGTGGCTGCCGTGGCAGCGACCGTCGCGGCGTCCATCACGGTCGCGCTGCTCGGTCAGCAGCCGCTCAACGCGTGGCGGTTCGCGGCGGCCATCGCGGCGCTGTGGATCATGTTCGGGCCGACGGCGGGGGACAACGTCTCCGTCCTGCCGCTCGCCCTGCCGATCGTGCTGATGCTCGCCGGCGTGGTGGTGCTCGCGCGGCACCGCCGGGCGCTGGGCTGGGCCGTGTGGACGTGGACGGTCGTGCTGGTGCTGCTCGGGGTGCTCGGGGAGGCAGGGGTGGGGTTCCTCGTCCTCTTCACCCTGGTCATGCTCGTGGTCGACGCGCGGCGACAGCGCACCCGCGCGAGGGCCGAGGCGGTCAGCGAGCGGGAGGCGCGCCTCACGCGTGAGGCGGAGAGCATGGTGCTGGAGGAGCGTGCGCGGATCGCCCGGGAGCTGCACGACGTCGTGGCGCACCACATGTCGATGGTCGCGGTCCAGGCCGAGACCGCGCCCTACCGGCTCGAGGGGGTGCCCGACCCGGTGCGCGAGGAGTTCGGCTCGATCGCCCGGTCGGCGCGGGCCGCGCTCACCGACGTCCGCGGCATCCTCACGGTCCTGCGCGACGTCGACGCGGACGTCGAGCGGACACCGCAGCCCGGGCTGGACGGGCTCGAGGCGCTGGTCGAGAGCGCCCGTGCCGCGGGGTCGCAGGTCGACCTGTCCGTGACGGGGCGACGACGTCCGCTCTCGGCTGCGCTCGAGATCGGCGGGTACCGGATCGTGCAGGAGTCGGTGGCCAACGCCGCCCGGCACGCCCCGGGCGCGGTGGTCGCCGTCGCGGTGTCCTACCGGAAGCGCGAGCTCGAGGTCGTCGTCACCAACGGTCCGCCGGCGAGCCCGGTAGCGTCCCCCGCGACCGGTGACGACGCGTCGGACGGGGGCGGGCACGGCCTGGTGGGGATGCGTGAGCGGGCGCACCTGCTCGGCGGTGACGTCACCGCCGGACCCACCCCCGACGGCGGGTTCCGCGTCGCCGCGACCCTGCCCCTGAAGGAGGAGACCGCGTGACCACCGTGCTCGTGGTGGACGACCAGGCCATGGTGCGCGAGGGCTTCTCGGCGCTGCTCGCGGCGCAGGACGGGATCGAGGTGGTGGGCGCCGCCGCCGACGGTGTCACCGCGGTGACGCAGGCCGCCGCGCTGCGCCCCGACGTCGTCCTCATGGACATCCGCATGCCGCGCATGGACGGGATCGAGGCGACCCGGCGGATCGTCGAGCAGTCACCGCCCGGCTCGGTGCACGTGCTGGTGCTCACGACGTTCGACCTCGACGACTACGTGGTCGAGGCGCTGCGGGCCGGTGCCAGCGGGTTCCTGCTCAAGGACGCCGACGCCCAGCAGCTCACCGAGGCCGTGCGCGTCGTCGCTCGTGGCGACGCACTGCTGGCGCCCGCGGTCACCAAGCGCCTCATCGCGACCTACCTCGAGACGAGCCAGACCCCTGTGCCGCGCTCGGCCGAGCTCGAGCAGCAGCTGACGCCGCGCGAGCTCGAGGTGCTCTCCCTCATCGCGGAGGGGCTGACGAACCAGGAGATCGCGGGGCGCCTCTACCTCGCCGAGCCGACCGTCAAGTCCCACGTCAGCCACGTCCTGGCCAAGTGCGGCCTGCGCGACCGCGCGCAGGCCGTGATCCTGGCGTACGAGTCGGGACTGGTGCGGCCGGGCGGGTGAAGGGCTGGGATGTCGGCGTACGTTGACATCGGTCAACGTGTCAGGATACGTGGACATCGTTCGCAGTGTCAGGGTACGTTGACATCGTGGACGTCATCAATGCTCGCTCGCTGCCCCAGCTGGGGCAGGCGATCCGGCGCCTGCGCAAGCGTCGGCATCTCAGCCAGGCCGAACTCGCCCAACGCGCCGGTGTGTCCCGGCAGTGGGTCGTCACCGCAGAACAAGGACGCACCCGCGGCCTCGAGATCGGTCATGTCATGCGGGTGCTCGACGAGCTCGACGCGTCCTTGACCGTCCGCGACGACCTCGAGCCGGATGCTCCGTGATGAGCGCACCGCTGGCGGTGATCCTCGACGGCAGGGTCATCGGCCACCTCGACCGCAGCAGCACCAACAGCCTGCGGTTCACGTACCTGGACGATGCGACCGGCACCGGTCGTACGCCGCTGTCCTTGTCCTTGCCGCTGGCCGGCGGGTCGTTCACCGGCCCGCCGGTCGAACGGTTCCTGCGCGGTCTGCTGCCGGAGTCCGACGCCGCGCTGACGGCGATCGAACGCGGCCACCCAGGTACGGACAGGCTCGACCCGCTGTCCGTCCTGGCGGTCATCGGCCAGGACTGCCCCGGTGCGGTGCAGTTCTGCAGGCCGCCTGACACCGCGGCGGTCCTCGCCCGCACCGGCGCCCTCGTGCCGCAGAGCGCCGGCCAGATCGAGCAGCGACTCGCCATGATGCGGGTCGACGAGCGTGCGTCCTGGTCGATGCCCGACGAGCACTGGTCCCTCGGCGGCACCCAGCCGAAGTTCGCGCTGCGCCGTCGAGGGGACGACTGGTACGAGGCTCACGGGTCCGAGCCGACCAGCCACATCCTCAAGCCCGGCGTGCACGGGATGAAGGCGCAGTCCCTGGTCGAGCACATCAGCATGCGTGCGGCCGCCGCGTGCGGAGTGGACGTCGCACGCACCGAGCACCCGTCGTTCAAGTCCGAGACGGCCGTCGTGATCACCCGGTTCGACCGTGTCGAGCGCGACGGCGCCCTGGTGCGCCTGCACCAGGAGGACCTGTGCCAGGCACTGGGCGTGGCGCAGAAGTACCAGGAGTACGGCGGACCCGGCGCGAGCGACATCATCCGGCTGCTGCGCGAGCAGTCACCGACCGCTCGTACCGCTCGGGCGAACGTGGACCGGTTCGTCGACGGGCTCCTCCTCAACACCGTGATCGCGGCCCCGGACGCTCACGCCCGCAACTACGCGGTGCTCCTGGCCGGGCACGACGTGCGCCTGGCGCCGCTGTTCGACGTCGCGACGTCCCTGCCGTACGACCCGACATCGCGTGGGCACACCCTGTCGATGTCCGTCGACGGGCAGTACGTCGCGGAGCTGGTCACGCGAGAGCACTGGTCCCGCTTCGCGGCGGAGAACGACCTGGACGCGGAACGGGTCGTCGAGCGCGCCCAGCAGATGGCCGACATCGCTCCACCGGCGATGCTGGCGGCACTGGACGAGGTCGACGACTGGGACGGCTCGGCGGCGAGGCTGCGTGAACGGCTGACCGCGGCCCTGGAGGTGTACCTGCCGACCCTGCATGCCAATCTCACCGGCTCGCGGAACTGACGCCGACGGGCCGGTGACGGGCCGCACGGAGGGTCAGTACGGCGCGTCCTGGCCGCCGGCACGCCAGGATGTCCCGCGTGACCCTCTACGCGCAGACCCCGTGGCGCCGCACCCGTCAGCTCGTCGGCGACCTGTTCGTCGTCGCCTGGGTAGTGCTGTGGGTGCGCCTGGGGCAGTGGGTGCACGAGGTGGTGGGCCGGCTCGGCGCCCCCGGCCGCACCCTCGAGAGCGCCGGGTCCTCGCTCTCGGACAGCCTGGCGTCCGCCGGGGACACCGTCGCGCGCGTCCCGCTCGTCGGTGACGACGCGCGCGGCCCGTTCACCGCGGCCGGCAGCGCGGCCGACTCGATCGCCCGCGCGGGCGTCGAGGTGCAGCAGGGGGCGTCCCAGCTCGCGCTGCTGCTCGGGCTGCTGCTCGCGGCCGTCCCGATCGTGCTCGTCGTGGGGGTCTGGCTGCTCCTGCGCGTGCGGTTCGTCCGCCGCGCGCGTGCGGCGTTGCGCATCCTCGACTCGGCGGCCGACCTCGACCTGTTCGCCCTCCGCGCGCTCGCGACGCAGCCGGTGCGGGTGCTGGCGGGCGTGAGCGGCGACCCGGCGGACGGGTGGCGCCGACGGGACCCGGAGACCGTGCGCGCCCTCGCGGCGCTCGAGCTCGGCTCCCTCGGGCTGCGGGCTCCGGCGGGGCCACCGGCTCCCTGAGCGGACCGGTGGCGAGCCGATCGGTACCGAGCCGATCGGCACCCGCCGGCTCTCCTGCCACCGCACCGCGAGCGCTGGCCGACCCGTGGCGTCACCCGGGCTTGCCGCCTACCTTGGGGACAAGGGCGCACGGCCCGACCGCTGAGGGGGCACCGTGGGGGGCGCTGGGGAGACCAAGGCGCGCAAGCGGCCCCAGGGCAGTCCGCTGCTGATCGTGCTGATGATCCTCGTGGTCGTGCCTTCGGTGCTGGTCGCCGACGCCTGGGGGGCCGGCCCGGCGGGGATCATCGGCGGACTGACCGGCCTGTTCTCGCTCGTGGTGTTCATCGGCGGACCACTGCGGGCCGACCTGCGCGTCGCCGCGGTGATGGGACCGCTGCTCGTCGTCGCCGCAGCCCTCCCGCGGCTCGTGGCCGAGACGTCGAGGCCCGCGGCGATGGCGCTCGTCGTGCTGCTCGTCTTCGTGGCCGCTCTGCTCCCGCTGATCGGGCCGCGGTTCGCCAACGCCGGCCTGGGGTTGGGCATGACCACGGTGTTCGGGTACGGCTACGCGCCGCAGGGCGGCGCCGACCACCGGCAGGTGGTCGCGGCCGCCGTCGCCGGTGTGGTCGTGGCACTCCTGCTGCGGGTCCTCCTGGGGATCTCCGACCCGTCGAAGCCGACCCGCGAGCAGGTCGCGGCGGTGCTCGTCGCCGACGACCCGGGCGCCGCCACGGCGACCGCGTTCGGCACGTGGCTCACCGACGGCAGGCCGCGCTGGCTCGCGGACGTGATGGAGCAGGGCTCGCGGTACCGCGTCGCCCTGCGCGCTGCCGACCTCGCGGGCGCCGCCCCCGACGCCACCGCCGCGCTGCGGGCCCGTGCCGGTGAGATCGCGGCGCGGTTGAGGGCGAAGCCGGGCCGGGAGCAGCACGGCCCGGCGCCGGCGTCGGAGACGGACGGCGAGGGCCCGGTGGCCGAGGCCGCCCGCGCGCTGGACGCCGTCGAGCAGGCGATGGCGGGCCACGACACCACACCGGTCCGGCTCGACCGCGACCGGCGGCACCAGCTCCAGGACGCCGTGCTGCACCCGTCGGCCAGGCTGCGGTCGGTGCAGGTCCGGCACGCGGTGCGCACCGCGCTCGCGGTCCTGGTGATGCTGCTCGTCACGTCCCGGCTGCAGCGCGGTGACCCGCTGGTCTCCACCGTGCTGCTGACGACGTTCAGCATCCTGCAGGCCAGCTGGAGCGGCACGGTCACCAAGGCGAGGAACAAGATCGTCGGCCTGGTCGCGGGCTCGTTGACGGTCGCGGTGGTCCTGCTGGTCGTCCCGTCGCGCTACCTGGTCACGGTCGCCCTCGTCGCCCTGTGCCTGGGGCTGTGGTACATCGTCACGCGTCCGGCGCTGGGTGGTGCGTTCATGGTCGTCGTCAGCGTCGGGTTCAACTCGGTGACCCGCGACCTGGACGCCCTCGACCTGCTCGGGCAGTACGTGGTCCTCACCGTGGTCGCGGTGGCGGTGGGCGTCGTCCTCGGGTTCGCCGTGGTCCCGGGTTTCCGTCCGCCGCCCCTGCGGCGACGTGTCGAGAGCGCCGCCGCGGCGACGGCGGACGCGCTGCGTGCGTCGAGCCGCACCGGTCCGCCACGGCCCGAGACGCTCGCCCTGTTCCGGGACGCCGTGCGCGAGCAGGACGAGCTGGTGCCCGACCGCGACGAGCTCGACGACCGCCAGCTCGCCGCGCTCGACGCGTTGCGCACCGGGCTGCGCGACCTGAGCGTCCTGGCCGGAGGGGCAGGTCTGACCGCCGGCGAGCTGGACCAGCTGCTGCGCACGCTGGACGTGCACGACCGGGTCGGCGCGGACGAGCGTGACGGCGGCACGCCTGCGCCCCCCGGCCCGGCGTCGTCGATCCTGCAGGGGCTGGCCGAGCAGGCCGGGTCGGCCGAGCGGTACCTGCTGCGGACGCTGCCGGCCGGCGCCTGAGCGCCGGGGAGGGGTGCCGGCCTCACGCCCGCCGCAGGACCACGGCCCCGTACGGCTCCAGCTCGACGACCTCGACGGCGGACCCGTCGAGCCGCTCGAGCCGGCCACCGGCCACCTCGGGCGTGACCGTCACCGCCTCCGCGTGCTCGCTGACCAGCACGACGACCTCCCGCCCGTCGCCCTGCACGAGCCGGTCGACCAGGACCCGGGGGTCCTTCGGCACGCGCACCGGACGCTCGACGCCGGCGAGCACCGCGAGCGCGTCGTACAGCCGCCACGTGTCCTCCGGGTTGACCCGGCCCTGCGCGCTCGCCAGGTACTCCAGCGGGTACGTGCACAGCACCGCGCGCCCGGTGCCGTGGTCCTTGACGACGATCGCCGGCCGCCCGTGCGCGTCGCGCGCGACCACGCTCGCGTCGAGCACCGTCACGGGCAGGTACGCGCGCGCCTCGGCGTTGCCCGCGACGCGGAACCGCAGCACGTCGCCCGCGTGCAGCGACCCGAGGTCCGCCTCGAAGGTGAGCACGACCTCGTCGTCCTCGATGGGGTCGACGAGCCCGTACGCGAGCTCGCGCTGCACGCCGAACAGGTCCTCCGTGCGGATCCACCACGGCCCGCGCTGCACGGCCGACTCGCCCGCGCAGTACGACGCGTAGACGGTGGCGCCCGCGGCGGCCAGGTCGACCAGCTGCACCCACGACGGGCCGCACAGCTGCTTGACCGACGGCAGCAGGTACAGGTCGTAGCCGCCCGGCAGGCCACCGTCGGTCCGTTCGCGCACGACCCCGACGGGCAGGTCGGCCTCGCGCGCCGCGACGTACGCCTGCTCGCCGGTGCGCACGATGAGCGCGCGCTCGTCCTCGTGGGTGAACGGGTAGTCGGCGGCCAGATGCGACGGGACGACGAGCGCGGCCTGGGCCGGGGCACGCGTGCACGTCGGCAGGTCGAGCTCGCGCAGGGTCACGGCGAACCGTTCGAGCTCCAGCAGCGGCGGCTTCGGCTCGCCGTCCGACGTCGTGATGCCGAAGTGCAGCTCGAACGGGTGGTGGGCGTACGGCCGCTGACCCAGCACGGTGTCGTAGTCGGTGTTGTTCCACGCGATCCACCCGGTGGCCCCGGCGAGGAGCGTGGTGTGCAGGAGCTGGCGGTAGTACGCGGCGGCGCCGGCGGGGGAGACGAAGTCGCTCGACAGCCCGAACTCCTCCATCACCACCGGCCGCCCGCCGATCGCCGCGAGCTCGCACACCCACGCGGCCTTGAGGTGCTGGCGCACCTGGTCGGACTCCATGCGGTAGACGTGCGGCCCGGTGAAGTCGACGAGGTGGCCGAGGTCGACGGTGGAGTAGCCGTTGTCGTGCCCGGTCTGCTCGATGCCCCAGGCGCCGTCCCCGATCGACACGGGCTGGTCGCCGCCGCCGGCCCGCACCGCGTGCACCATGAGCCGCGCCCACGCCTCGACGTCCTCGCGCCGGCCCTCGCCGCCGTAGATCGGCATCTCGTTGGAGATCAGCCACCCCGTCACCGCGGGGTGCTCGGCGTACCTGGCGGTGAGCGAGGCGACGTACCAGGCCTGCCGCCCGACCATCCACACGTCCGTGTACAGGTCCCGCCCGCCGCGCCACGCCGGGTCCCAGTTCTCGCCGGACATGTGCCCGACCAGGAACGTGGGGATGGTCGTCAGCCCGACCTCGGTGTGCGCGTCGAGGAAGTCCGCGAAGCGCTCGCAGAGCTCCTCGTCGAGCGTCGTCGGGGTCGGCATGAAGTCCGGCCAGTAGAAGAACGACCGGGTCATGGTCAGCCCGTGCCGCGCGAGGACCGCGAGCTCCTCGCGGACCACCCCCGGGTCGTACGTCCGCCACATCAGCGGGCCGCCGGCCCGGGACCAGAAGTTGGCCCCGAGCCACGTCACGGGCCCGCCGGCCCCTGCCACGGACGCGAGCGGGCGTTCGACGCCTCGGCTCACTTCACCGCCCCCGCGGTCAGGCCGGCCACGAAGTGCCGCTGCAGCAGCAGGAACCCGATCACCACGGGGATGCTGACGACCAGCGAGGCCGCCATGATCTCGTTCCAGTAGACGTTGGTCTGCGTCGAGTACTGCCGGATGCCGACCGCGAGCGTGCGGTTCGCCTCCGTCGTCATCACCGACGCGAACAGCACCTCGCCCCAGGCCGTCATGAACGCGTAGATCGCCACCGCGATCACGCCCGGCCGCGCCGCGGGCAGCACGACGCGGAACAGCGCGCCGATGGGGGAGCAGCCGTCGACGCGGGCGGCCTCGTCCAGCTCCTGCGGGATGTTGTCGAGGTACCCGGACAGCATCCAGATGGAGAACGGCAGCGAGAACGTCAGGTACGTGATGATCAGCCCGATGCGCGTGCCGACGAACTGGAAGCCCGTCGACTGCTCGATGTTGACGAAGATGATGAACAGCGGCAGCAGGAACAGCACGCCGGGGAACATCTGCGTCGACAGCACCGTGGTGGTGAACGTCGACCTGCCCCGGAACCGGTACCGCGACACCGCGTAGGACGCGAAGATCGCGATCGCGAGGCTGGCCAGCGTCGCCGCGCTGGACACGACGAGGCTGTTCACGAAGTACCGCGCCAGCGGCACGGTCGTCCACATGTCGACGAACGGCTGGAACGTGAGGTTGCTGGGCCACCACGAGAACGCCCCGCGCACGTCCTGCAGCGGCTTGAGCGACGACGTGATCATCACGTAGAGCGGCAGCGCGGTGACCGCCGCGAGCACCACGATCACGACCGTGCGGAACGTCTTGAACGCCCGGGTCTCATGCACGGCGCGACCTCCGGTTCAGCACGGTCAGGTAGATGCCCGTGACCAGCAGCAGGAAGAGCAGCAGCAGCACCGACATCGCCGCGCCGGCACCGAAGTTCCACGTGAGGAACGAGGCGTTGTAGATGTGGAACGAGATGAGGTCGCCGGCCTCCGGCTGCGAGGTGCCGAACAGCACGTACGGGGTGTTGAAGTCGTTGAACACCCACAGGAACATCACCAGGACGAGCACCAGGTTCACCGGGCGCAGCATCGGCAGGGTGATGGACCACCAGGACCGGAACGCGTGCGCCCCGTCCATCGCCGCGGCCTCGTACAGGTCGTCCGGCACGGACTGCAGCCCGGCGGTCAGCATGAGGAACGCGAACGGCCACAGCCGCCAGATCGCGACGGTGACGATCGACGCGAACGCGTGCCCGCCGATGAGCCAGAACGGCCTGTCCTCCAGCAGGCCCAGGTCGTCGACCAGCAGGTGGTTGATGACGCCCGTGTCGCGCTGGAGCATGAAGTTCCACGTGACGATGCCGGCGTACACCGGCAGCGCGTACGGCACCAGGAACAGCGTGCGGAACAGCGCGCGGCTGCGGAACGGGCGCTGCAGCGCGACGGCCGCGGCCATGCCCAGCGCCCACGCGACGCCGACCACGAGCACCGTGTACGCGCACGTGATCGCGAACGAGCTGAGCAGCGACCGCCCGACCGCGGTGTCGAGGTCGAGCGCGACCTGGTAGTTGCGCAGGCCCACGAAGGGCGCTGACGTCCAGTCCCGGATGAAGAAGCGGGTCAGCTGGATGAAGCTCATCCAGATGCCGGTCAGCATCGGCACCAGGTGGATGAGCAGCTCCAGCAACACCGCCGGTGCCAGCAGCGCGTACGGCAGCCACCACCCGCTCTTGCGGGCGCGGCGGCCGGGCACGGTGCGCGATGCGGGCACCGGCGGGGCGGTGGGCGTGGTCGTGGCCACGGCGTCTCCTCGAACGTCGCCTGGAGCGGTGCGTCAGCCGACCGAGGCCTGGACCTGGTCCTGCGCGGTCTGCATGGCGTCCTGCACGTCCTCGGCGCTGACCGTGCCGCCCGTGGCGATGGTCGCGAACATCTTGTTCATCGCCTGCCCGACGGTCGTCTCGAACTGGTCCTCCGCCGGCACCAGGGGCAGCGGCGCGGAGCGCTCGTTGTAGATCTGCGTGAACGTCTCGGCCAGCTCGGGGTCGTCGGTGAAGACGGCCGTGGCGTCCTTGAGCACCGGCAGCGACGAGAACGGCTTGCCCAGCGTCGTCTGCACGTCCTCGCTGGTCATGTACTCGACGAGCTGCAGCGCCTCGTCCGGGTGCTCGGTGTTGCCGAAGATCGACATGTTGATGCCGGCGACGTGGCTGGCGACGTCGCTCTCCGCGTCCGCCGGTGCCGGGAAGGGCACCACGCCGTACGCGTCGGGGGCCATGCCGTTGGCCTCGATCGTCGCGTTGGCGTTGTTCTGGTTGAGGATCATCGCGGCCTTGCCGGTGGCGAAGTCCGCCACGGCGAGCGAGGCGTTGTCGTACTGGGCGTTCGACGGGTTGACGACCTCGGCGCTCTGCATGAGGTCGAGGTAGCGCACGATGCCGTCGACGACGCCGTCCTCGGTGAACGTGGGGTTGCCGTCGTCGTCGAACAGCTCGGCGCCGTTCTGCGTGGCGTTGATGAACGCGAAGTGGTTGTTCTCGGTGTAGCTCCCGGAGGCGAGCGCCATGCCGTACACCCCGGTGGCCGGGTCCGTCAGCGCCTGGGCGGCCGAGACCATCTCCTCCCAGGTCGTCGGCGGCTGCAGACCCGCCTCCTCGAACATCGCCTTGTTGTAGTACAGCCCGTACGCGAGCCCGTACAGCGGCACGGACGTGGGGTCGGTGCCCTCCGCGCCACCGGTCTCCAGCGCGGCCTCGACGAACTTGTCGGCCCCGCCGACGGCCTCCATCGCGGCGTCGTCGAACGGCAGGAAGGCCCCGGTGGCCTGCAGGGACACGGCCCAGGTGTTGCCGATGTTGACGACGTCGGGGGCCTGGCCGGAGGTGACGGCCGTCTGGATGCGGGTCTGCAGGTCGCTCCAGCTGATGACCTCCAGGTCGACGCCGACGCCCGTCTGCTCGGTGAACTCCTCGAGGACCGGCGTCAGGACCTCCTTGTCGTTGTCCAGGCTGGTGCCCTGGTTGCTGGCCCAGTAGGTGAGGGTGACGTCGCCGTCGCCCGACGCGGACCCGCCGCCACCACCTCCCCCGCCGGAGCAGGCCGCGAGGAGCAGGACGGAGACGGACGCTGCTGCGAGGTGGCGAAGCTTCACTGGGACTCCCTTGTCGAGTGCCGGGCCTACCTAACCGGTTCAGTTCGCGGGGACAACGTAACCGGCGTTAGGCCGAACGGGAACCCTTCGAGACGAAATCGTGACAGCAGTCAGGAGGTGGGACGACTGCGGGCGGGTGGCGCGAGCGACGTTCCCGCCGGTCAGGCCGCTGCGGGCCCGGTGCTCGCGCGGACCCGCAGCTCGCTGCGCCGCGGATCGGTGTCGCTGTCCGCGGTGCCCGCGATCTCCGCGAGCAGCGCCCGTGCGCACCGGTGGCCGAACTCCCGGGGGTGGCGGTCGAGCGCCGTGATCGGCGGGGCCCCGATCTCGCACAGCAGGGAGTCGTCCCAGCTCACGACCGACAGGTCACCCGGCACGTCGACACCTTCCCGGGCGGCGGCGCGCACCGCACCCAGGGCCATGACGTCGTTCGACGCCACCCACGCGGTCGGCCCGGGTCCGCGCCGCACCCGCTCGGTCATCAGCCGCTCGGCCGTCCCCATCGTGTAGTCGCCCTCGACCGTCTCGACGACCATGCCGGTCCGGGCCGCCGCCGCGCGTACCAGCCGGTCGCGGCGCTCCTCGTGCAGCAGCCCCGACGGTCCCGTCAGGTGCACGACCCACCGGTGGCCCAGCCCGTGCAGGAGCTCCATGACCTGGTCGGCGTCGCCGTGCTCGTCCGGGACCACGGCCGGCAGCGCGGACCCGGGCTCCGCCGCGCCGTTCAGCACCGCGGGCAGCCCCAGGCGGCGCAGGAGGGGGATGCGGGGGTCGTCGCGGCGCTGGTCGAACAGCATGACGCCGTCGACGCGCCCCTCGCCCGCCCACCGCTCGTACACCGGCAGGTCACGGCCCGGCTCCGAGCCGACCATGCGCAGCAGCAGGCCGTACTCCGCGTCGATCAGCGCCGCCTCGATGCCGGACAGGACGAGCATGTAGTACGGCTCGGTGCCGAGCAGGTCGGGGTCCCGGGACAGCACGAGCCCGACGATGCCCGTCCGTGCGCCCGACAGCGTGCGCGCCGACGAGCTGGGGTACCACTGCAGCTCCCGGGCGAGCGCGAGCACCCGCTCGCGCGTCTGCTCGCTGACGCCCGGCTGCCCGTTGAGCGCGTACGACACCGACGCCTTGGAGAGCCCGAGGCGCCGCGCGAGATCGCCGATCGTCACGCGCCCGGCCATGGGGCGATGGTAGCGGTGCCACGGCTGGCGTCGGTCCCGTCCTCCGGCGGTGGCGCAACCCGATCGGCCCGGCGCATCGTCGGATTTGCCGAATACCTCCTGACCTGCGCAAACGCATTCGGGTGACGCTGATTGACGGGTGCGCGCGCCACGTGCCAAGGTCCACTTAGTTTCATCCAGAAGGGAACAAAGTGGCTCTCCAGCATGGCTCCATGGGCGAGGTGAACGAGTACCTCGTGCTCGAGTACGTCCGCGACAACCGGCGGACCACCCGGCCCGAGATCGCCCGCGACCTGAACCTGTCGCAGGCGTCGGTCAGCCGGATGGTCTCCCGGCTCATCGCCCGCGGCGTGCTCGTCGAGTCCGGTGACACGTCGGGCTCCGGCGGTCGACCGCGGGTCGTGCTCACCCTCAACGTGGAGAGCGCCTGCGTGGTCGGCATCGACCTGGGCGGCACCAAGTGCCATGGCGCCCTGAGCGGCCTGGACGGCAAGATCCTCGCCGAGGAGTTCGTCACCGTCGCCGACGCCGGGGGAGCGTTCGACGCCCTCGAGTGGGTCTGGAACGCGATGCGGGCCGCCGCAGCGGGCCGCGGCGTCGAGATCGGCGCGCTCGCCGTCGGTGTGCCGGCCGTGATCGACGCGGACACCGACCTCGCGGTCCGCGGGCCCAACGTCGGCTGGGAAGGGTTCGACCTGGTCGACCGGGTGCGGGCGTTCGGCGTGCCGTTCGTCGTGGACAACGACGTCAACCTGGCCGCGATCGCCGAGGGGGAGGTCGGGCAGGCCGTCGGGTCGCGCGACTACGCCGTGCTGTCGATCGGCACCGGGCTCGGTGGCGCGGTCGTCAGCAACGGTCGGCTCGTGCGCGGGCGGCACCACGCCGCCGGTGAGATCGGTGTGCTCGTCCCCGAGGTCAGCATGCTCGCCGACACGCGGGCGGGGAGCGTCGGCGGCCTCGAGTCGGTGCTGAGCGGCGCGGGCATCGCCCTGCGGGCCCGTGCACTCGCGGGAGCCGACCCGGCCGCGCGCGCCGAGCTGGGCGACGAGCCCACCGCCCGCGAGGTCATCGCCGCAGGCCTCGAGGGCCGCCCGCACAGCAAGGCCCTGCTCGACGACGTGGTGCGGGCGCTCGCCCAGGCCGTCATCACGTTCGCGGCCGTGACCGACCCCGAGACGGTCGTGATCGACGGCAGCGTCGGCCGTGCGCTGGCGCCGCTGCTCGACGACGTGACGCGCCTCGTCGCCCGTCACGTCGAGACCCCGCCCCGGCTGGCCGTCTCCGACCTCGGCCCCAACTCGACCGTCCGCGGCGCCCTCTCCGGCGCACTTCACCATCTCCGGCTGACCGACGCACCCTCCGTGCTCGGCGAGCTCACCAACGAAGGAGGCACCCCCTCATGACCGTCGGGCTCCGCTGGGCCTCACGGCACGCCCTGTTCCTCGTCTTCGTCGTCGTGGTCGGCGCCCTGTCGATCATGTCGCCGACGTTCCGCTCGGTGCCGAACCTCGTCAACATCGTCGAGCAGCAGTCGATCATCGGCGTGGTCGCCTGCGGCATGCTGCTGATGATCCTGCTGGGCGGCTTCGACCTGTCCGTGGGCGCCGTGGGGGCGGCGACGTCCGTGATCGCGGCGTGGACCATGTCGACGAGCGGGATCGTGCCCGGGGTGCTGGCCTCGCTCGCGCTCGGTGCGGTGATCGGCCTGTGCAACGGGCTGCTCATCGCCAAGGTCGGCATCAACCCGTTCGTCGCCACCCTGGGCATGCAGTCGCTCATCACCGGCGTGCTCTTCGTGTTCACGGACGCCACACCGGTGTACGGGGTCCCCGAGGCGTTCACGGTCGTCGGGCTCGGTCGGATCGGTGCCGTCCCCGTGGCCGCCCTGATCTACGCGGCGGTCGTCCTCGCGACGTGGGCGATGCTGCGCTTCACGACGCTCGGCCACCACATCTACGCCGTGGGCGGCTCGCCCGAGGCGAGCCGGCTGGCCGGCATCCGCGTCCACCGCGTCACCATCACCGCCTACACCCTGGGTGCGCTGGCCGCCGCGATCGGTGGCCTGATCCTGCTCGGCCAGACGTCCATCGGTCAGCCGAGCGCCGCGCAGGGCTGGCCGCTCTCGGCCATCGCTGCCGTGGCCATCGCCGGGGTGGCGCTCACCGGCGGCTCGGGCGGCGTCGGCAACGTCGTGATCGGCACCCTGCTGCTCGGTGTGGTGTCGAACGCCCTGAACCTGTTCGGCATCTCCCCGTACTGGCAGCCGGCGTTCACCGGCGCCGTGATCATCGGCGCCGTGGGCATCGACATGGTGCAACGCCGACGCCGGACCTCCTGACGCCGCACCGCGGCGCGTCCCCACTCGTCCCCCTGGCACCCGCTCCACACCCCCCCGAAGAAGTGAGGAACACCGTCATGCGCACCACCCCCCGGTTCCGTCGCAGCGCGGCCGTCATGGTCGCCGCCGTCACCGCGCTCGGCCTCGCCGCGTGCTCGTCCACCGACACCCCCGCCCCGGCCGCCGACGAGACTGCGGCGTCGGACGACACGCTCGTCATCGGCTCGATGCTGTGGAACGCGTCCGTGCCGTTCTACTCGAACTTCATCAAGGGCCAGCAGGAGGCCGCCGACGAGCTCGGTGTGACCCTCAAGATGGTCGACGGCAAGGGTGACCTCGGTGCCCAGGTCGCCGGCGTGCAGCAGCTCGTCACCCAGGGTGTCGACGCGATCCTGGTGACGGCGTCCGACGCCACGGGCATCGCGCCCGCCGTCAAGCAGGCCGTCGCGGCGGGCATCCCCGTCTTCGCGGTGAACAACCGGGTCGACGACGCGGCCGGCGCGGTCACGTTCATCGGCGCCGACGACGTCGAGTTCGGGCGTCAGCAGGCGCACCTCCTGGTCGAGCAGGTCGGTGAGGACGCCGACGTGGCCTACATGGTCGGTGCCCTCGGCACGAGCGCCCAGCTGCTGCGCCAGGAGGGCTTCGACGAGGTCCTCGCCGACTACCCCGGGATCCGCATCGTCGAGACGCAGACCAACAACTGGGACGCCGCCGAGGCGCTCACGGTGGTGCAGGACTGGCTGAACAAGTACCCGGAGGGCTCGCTCGACGCCGTCGTCGCGCAGGGGCCCGAGACGGCCAACGCCGCCAAGTACGCGAGCGACCGCGGGCGGACCGACATCCGCTTCATCCTCGGGGACTTCCCCGTCGAGGTGCGCGAGGGCATCCTCGCCGGCTACGTCGTCGGCAGCGTGAACCAGGACCCGTACCCGCAGGGGACGCGCTCGGTCGAGGCCGCGGTGCAGTGGCTGACCGGGGAGAAGGACAAGGTCACGCAGCCCAACGAGTACCTGCCGCTGCCGATCGTCACCAAGGCCAACGTGGAGGACCACGCGGCCGCCTGGGGCGAGTGACCACGACCGACCGGAACGACGACCGACAGGAACGGCGAGGGTGATGACGGAGACGACGCCCGTGCTCGTGATGCGAGGCATCCGCAAGAGCTTCGCGGGCAACGAGGTGCTCCACGGCGTGGACCTCGAGGTCAGGCCAGGGGAGATCCACGCCCTGGTCGGCCACAACGGGGCCGGCAAGAGCACGCTCATCAAGGTCCTCGGCGGTGTCTACGCGGACTACGGCGGGGACATCGTCCTGGGCGGTGCGACCACCCGGTTCGCCCAGCCGCAGGACTCGTTGGCCGCGGGCGTCGCCGTCATCCACCAGGAGTTCTCGCTCGTGCCGGAGTTCGACGCGGCCCAGAACCTGGCGCTGGGGCACGAGCCCCGGCGCCAGGTCGGGCTCGTCGACCACGGCGCGACGCAGGCGCAGGGCAAGGCGCTGCTCGAGCGGCTGGGGCTCACCGTGCCCCTGGGGGTGCCGGCGCGCGACCTGAGCGTGGCGCACCAGCAGCTCACCGAGATCGCCAAGGCCCTGAGCCGCGACGCGCGGATCCTCGTGATGGACGAGCCGACCTCCCGGCTGGCCCGCGCCGAGCGTGAGGCGCTGTTCGCGATCATGCGGAGCGTCAGCGCCCGCGGTGTCGGCATCGTCTACATCAGCCACTTCCTCGACGAGGTGCTCGCTGTCGCGGACCGTGTGACGGTGCTGCGGGACGGCACCGCGGTCACCACGTGCCCGGCGCGCGAGCTGAGCGTCGACCGCCTCGCCGAGCACATCGTGGGGCAGTCGATCGCGGACCGGGCGCCGCACGCGGCCGGCGACGACTCGGCGCCCGTGGTGCTGGAGCTCGAGCAGTTCGGGCAGCGGGGGCGTCACGGCTCCACGCTGCAGGTGCGGGCCGGGCAGGTCCTCGGGCTCGCCGGGCTCGTCGGGTCGGGGCGCTCGTCGTTCCTCGAGTCCCTGTGCGCGGCCCGCCCCGCGCAGGGGTCGATGCGCCTGGGCGGTGCCCCCGTCAGGTTCCGCTCCCCGGCCGACGCCGCGGCACGCGGTGTCGTCCTCGTCCCCGAGGACCGCAAGCACAAGGGCGTCGTCATGCTGCGCGGCGTCGACGAGAACATCGTGCTGACGGCGCTGTCGCGCAAGTACGCCCGCAACGGGGTCGTGCGTGGGGGGCTGCGGCGACGTGCGGTGCGTGCGTCGATCCAGCGCTTCGGGATCCGCACGCCGTCACCCGAGAGCCCGATCGCGGCGCTCTCGGGCGGCAACCAGCAGAAGACCCTCATCGCCCGGGCGAGCGAGGCCGACCCGGTGGTGCTGCTGCTCGACCAGCCCACCGCGGGTGTGGACATCGGCGCCAAGGGCGAGATCTACGCCCAGGTGCGAGCCCTGGCCGCGCAGGGCGTCGCCTGCCTCGTCGCCAGCGACGAGCTCGAGGAGCTCCTCGTGCTGTGCGACGACATCGCGGTCGTGCGGTCGGGCCGGATCGGCCCCGCGCAGCGCGTCGCCGACCTCGACGAACCCACGCTCCTCGCCCAGATCAGCTCGAAGGGAGATCACGCATGAGCCGGATCCTCGGGGTCAAGGCCTACGGATGGGAGTGGTCGACCCAGCACGGGCTCGACATGGCCGGCGCCGCCCGGCGGATGCGCGAGCAGCGCCTGGACTGGGTGCTCGCGCAGAACCTGATCGACCCGCTGCCCGGCAGCGCGGTCGACCAGAGCCCGCCCGCCGGTGCCTACGACGACCGCGAGTGGACCGCGCGCCTGCAGGACGAGGGGCTGCGCGTCTACCAGTCGACGTCCTGCTTCTTCCAGCCCGAGGAGTTCGCGGCGCACCCCCACCTGCGCCCGGTCGACCAGCACGGTGAGGTCTTCGAGCCGTTCAGCTGGTACGTCGGCATCTGCCCGACCGACCCGGTCTACCTGGAGCGCAAGCGCGAGCGCCTCGCCCAGGCCGTCGCCACCACCCGTCCCGACGGGGTGTTCCTGTCGTTCCTGCGGTTCCCGGGCTTCTGGGAGATGTGGCTGCCGGACGCGGACGGCTTCACCGGCACCCGGCGCGAGGACGTCCGCGAGTACTGCTTCTGCGAGCGCTGCCTCGCGCTGTTCAGCGCGTGGGCGGGCGTCGACCTCGGGTCGGGCTCCGTGCCCGAGCGCGCCGCGCAGGTCCTGCGGGAGCTGCGTCAGGAGTGGACGGCGTGGAAGTGCGCGATCGTCGCGGACGTCGCGACCACCCTGCGGGCCGCGGTGCGTGACGTCGTGCCGACCGCGGACGTGATCCTCAACGGCTTCGGCCTGGGGCGCGGCGACTTCGGCAACGCCGTCGAGGAGGTGCTGGGGCAGCGGTTCTCGGCGCTCGATGCCGCCGTGGACCACTACGAGCTGATGTTCTACTTCCAGATCCAGAAGCGTGACCCGGCGACGTGGATCCCGCAGCGGGTCGCCGAGGTGCGGGCGCAGACGGACAGGACCGTGCTGGCCGACCTGCAGGGCGGGGCCGAGTACCTCGAGGACGTCTACGCGCCCGGACGCCGCCGCCGGGAGATCACGGCCCCGGAGTGGCGCGACGCGCTGCGTGGTGTGGCCCGCTCGGGCGCCGACGGCGTCCTCGTCTACTCGTGGCGGGACCTGCTCGCCGACACGGCCGCAGGCGGCGAGCGTGTGCGCCGCCTCATCGACTACAAGGACGGCGACCTTGACTGACCAGACCATCCCGGGCGCGCTGATGCGCGCCGAGGTCGCCGAGCAGCCGGAGCGCTGGCTCGACCTCGCCGCGGCGGGCGTCGCGGACGCCGCACGGCTCGTGCGCGAGCACGGCGTGGACGCCGTGACGTTCGCCGCCCGCGGGACGAGCGACCATGCGGCGGTCTACGGCCAGTACCTGGTCCAGACGCAGCTCCGGATCCCCGCGCACCTCGCGACCCCCAGCATGGCCACGCTGTACCAGCAGGACGTGACCAGCCCGTCGACCCTCGTGGTGGCGCTCTCGCAGTCGGGCCGGTCGCCCGACCTCGTCGAGACGGTCCGCAGCGCGCGGCGCAGCGGCTGCCCCACCCTGGCGATCACGAACGACCCGTCGTCGCCGCTGGCGACCGGTGCCGACGTGCACGTCCCGATCCGTGCGGGCGCGGAGCGCTCGGTGGCGGCGACCAAGAGCTACACCGGTGAGCTCCTGGCCCTGTACCTGTGGGTGCAGGAGCTGCTGGGGACGCCGCGCGACGTCGTCGCGGCACGCGTCGCGGAGGTCGCACGTGCCGGACGCGACCTGCACGAGCGCGCGCAGGCGTGGGCCCGGCGCGTCGCGCTCGAGCTGTGGGACACCGACCGCGCGCTGGTCCTGGGACGCGGCTACGGCCTGGCGACGGCCCGCGAGGCCGCGCTCAAGCTCACCGAGACGTGCGGGGTCGCGGCGTCGGGGTGGAGCGCCGCCGACGCCAAGCACGGCCCGCTCGCTCAGGTCATGGCCGGCACCCCGGTCTTCTGCCTGCGCGGTGCCACCGTCGGACGCGAGTCCGTGGAGGCGCTGATGCCGGACGTGCGCGCCCGCGACGCCCGGCTGTGGTCCACGTGGGCGGCGTCGGAGGCGGGCGGCGACACCGGCCCGGACGACTTCACGCTGCCCTCCGGGGTGCCCGACGAGCTCGTGCCGCTGCTCGAGATCATCCCGTTCCAGCTGCTCGCGCTCGAGCTGTCGCTCGCTCGCGGGCTGGACCCCGACCGCCCTCGCGGGCTGACGAAGGTGACGCTCACGTCCTGAGCCGGACCCGGCGCCCGCCCCCTCGGTGGTGCGGGCGCCGGCGTCATGGCGAGAGGTCGCCGGCTGGCCGGGTCAGCGCCGGGCAGCGGCGGAGCCACCGGCCAGCAGCGCCCCGACCGCCCCGGCGTCGACGACGCCGCTGCCCGCCGCGCGCTCGTCCCGGGCGGGGAGCAGTGCCGCGGACGCCCGCGCGGCGACGTCGGGCGCGTCGGCCTCGCGCGCCGCGGTGAGCAGCAGCGCCCACGTGACCTCGAGCAGCAGGTCGTGGCGGGGCGCGGGCGCGGTGGCCAGCGCGTGACGGGCTTCGTCGCGGTGGCCGGTGCGGGCCAGCAGCAGCGGGCGCACCCACGGCGCGTAGGGGCCGAGGGCGGCGTCGTCCGTCGCTGGGCCGACGGAGCCGACGTCCTCGCCCGCGCGCAGCGCCCGCGTCACACGGCTCAGGGCGACGATCCCGCGCGAGAACCCCGGCATCTCGTCCGGCGCGGCGGGCTCGGCCGCCCCGGTGAACGCGTGCCGGAACCAGGCGGTGAACGTCGAGGCCAGCGGGCGCTCGGCCGCCGCCGCCAGGGCGTCCACCGCGTCGGCCTCCGCCGCGGCGTCGTCGAGCCGGTCCAGCGCGCACAGCGCCTGCATCCGCACGATGCGCCCGGCGATCTCGAAGGTCGTGGACTCGGCGCGGCGCGCGGTGGCCACCAGCTCGGCACCGATGCGCTCGCGGTCCGCCGCCAGCCCCGCGTGCGCGAACCGCTGCATGTACCGGCCGCTCAGCGCGAGGCACAGCAGGCGGTCGTCGTGCGCGGTCCGCGCCAGCTGCTCGGCCTCGCGCGCCTCGGCCTCCCGTGCCGCCGTGCCGCGCTCCTCGATGGCGATGGTCGCGAGCAGCCGGGCGCGTGCGTTCGGGCTGCCCGCGACGCGGGGCAGCGTGCGGGACGCGGCGGCGACGACGGCACGCGCGAGGTCGTCGTCGTCGGACCGGGTCCACACGCCGGGCGCCTCGAGCCCGCCGATGACACGCGCGGCGAGCGGGGCGTCGTCGAGCTGCTCGGCCGCGCGGATGGCGGCGAGCCGCTGGGCGCGGACCGTCGCGAGGTCGCCGGAGACGGCCAGGCTCGACAGGACGGCGCCGGACGCCTCGAGCCGTGCCCGCGCGCCGCGCCGGTCCAGCGCCGACAGGCCCGCGTCGTGCCAGCCCGGTTCGCGCCGGTCGAGGACCTCCTGCTCGAGGGCCACGAGCGCGGGGCCGGGGTCCAGGCCCAGGTCGTCCGCGAAGGTGCGGCGCGCGCGACGCAGCACGTCCAGGGCCTGCGCCGGGCGGTGCGCGCGGTGCAGCGCGGTGGCGAGCAGCCGCCACCCCTCCTCACGCCAGGGGTGCGCCACGACGTGCCCGTCCAGCAGGGCGACGGCGTCCGCGGCGCGGTCGACGGCCAGCAGCGCGTCGGCCAGGCGCTCGACGACGTCCGCGCGCAGCGCCGCCAGCCGGACCCGTTCGGGCTGCGCCCAGGGCCGGTCGGCGTGCTCCTCGTACGCCTCGCCGCGCCACTCGTCCAGGGCACCGGACAGCGCCTCGACGGCCCGGGCGGGGGAGGCCACGCGCGCGTCGGCCACGGCGCGCGCGACCCGCCAGGCGTCGACCGCGTCGTCCGGCACCCGCAGCGCGTAGCCACCCGCACCGGTGACGACGACCTGCGGCGGTGCGTGGGGTGCGCGCTCGGGTTCGAGCGCGCGGCGCAGCTCCCCGACGAACGTCCGGACCGCGCCGACGGCACCCGCGGGTGCCGCCCCGTCCCACAGGTCCTCCACGAGGGCGTCCGTCGTGACCGTCCGGCCGCCGGCGGCCACGAGCACCGCGAGCACCTCCCGCAGCCGCGGCTTGGCCAGTGGCAGCGGCGTGCCGTCCGCGGACGCGGACACCGGGCCGAGCACCCGGATCCGCACAGCCGTCACCCCGGCAGGTTAGCCCGCTGATCCCGCGCTGATCGGCGCGCGCGAGGCTGGCCGCACCCCACCCGACCCAAGGAGGACGTCATGTCCCTGACCATCCCCGGCTTCACGTACGAGCGCGTCGAGGTCGCCCCGGGCGTGCACCTGCACGCCGCCGTCGCCGGCGCCGGTCCCGCCGTGGTGCTGCTGCACGGGTTCCCGCAGACGCACGTCATGTGGCGCCGCGTCGCTGCCGACCTCGCCGCCGACCACACGGTCATCTGCCCCGACCTGCGGGGCTACGGCGAGAGCGACAAGCCCGCCGAGGCGGACGAGCACACCTACGCCAAGCGCACGATGGCCGCCGACGTCGTCGCCCTGGCCCGCGCCCTGGGGCACGAGCGCTTCGCCCTGGCCGGGCACGACCGCGGCGCGCTGGTCGCGACCCGCGCCGGGCTGGACCACCCCGGCGTCGTGACGCACCTGCTCGTGCTCGACGTGCTGCCGACCCTCGACATGTGGGACGTGCTGCACGGCGCCGACGCCAAGGTCGCGTGGCACCTGTACCTCATGGCGCAGCCGGTGGGCGTGCCCGAGCCGATGATCGAGGCCGTCGCCGACACGTTCTTCGCCTCGTTCCTCGACGGCTGGGTGGCCGACCCCGACGCGATCGGGCCCGAGCACCGCGCCGAGTACCTGCGCGCGAGCCGCGCGGCCGTGCCCTCGATCGTCGCCGACTACCGGGCGTCGGCCGGGATCGACGTGGTCCACGACCGCGCGGACCGTGACGCCGGCCGCACGCTGGCGATGCCCGTCACGGTCGTCCAGCAGGACTGGGGCGCCGCCCTCGGCTACGACGCCGCGGCGCTGTGGGGCGCGTGGGCCGCGGACCTGGAACACCGCACGACGCGGTCGGGGCACTTCATGGCCGAGGAGGCACCGGCGGAGGTCGTCGCCGAGCTGCGGGAGCTGCTGGCGCGGTGACGGCGGCCGGTGCGGTGACCACGCGGGCGCTGCGCGCGGCACAATGGCCACCGCACCGTCGGCCGTCGAGGGGGACCCGCGTGACAGCAGCACCGACCGTGACCGTGGAGACGCCGGCGCGTCCGCCGCTCGTGCCCGAGGGTCCGCCGCTGGACCCGGCACGCCTCGCCCGCTACGCGCGGCACCTGACGCTGCCGGGCATCGGCGTCAGCGGGCAGCGGCGCCTGGCCCGCGCGCGCGTCCTCGTCGTCGGCGCCGGTGGCCTCGGCAGCCCGGCGCTGCTGTACCTCGCCGCGGCGGGCGTCGGCACGCTCGGCGTGGTCGACGACGACGTGGTCGACGAGTCCAACCTGCAGCGGCAGGTGCTGCACCGGACCGCCGACGTCGGGCGCCGCAAGGTCGACTCGGCGCGCGAGGCGGTGCTGGCCGCGAACCCGGACGTCACGGTGGAGGTCCACCCCGTACGGCTGACCGCGGGCAACGCGCTGGAACTCGTCTCGGGCTACGACCTGGTGCTCGACGGCTCCGACAACTTCGCCACCCGGTACCTCGTCAGCGACGCGACCGCGATCGCCGGGGTGCCGCACGTGTGGGGTGCGCTCGACCGCTTCCGCGGCCAGGTCAGCGTCTTCTGGTCGCGGCCGCCCGCGGGCCACGCACCGGTGACGTACCGCGACATCTTCCCCGAGCCCCCGCCGGCCGGCACGGTCCCCACGTGCGCGGAGGGCGGCGTGCTCGGGGCGCTGTGCGCGACGATCGGGTCGGTCATGGTCACCGAGGCGGTCAAGCTCGTGACGGGCGCAGGGCGCTCGCTGCTGGGCCGGCTGGCGGTGTACGACGCCGCGGACGTGACGTGGCGCGAGCTGCGCGTCGTCGCCGACCCGACGCGCGCCCCCGTCACCCACGTCGCCGAGCCGGCCCCCGAGGCCTGCGCGGTCCCGACGCCGTCCGCCGTCTCGGCGGACGCGGCCATCTCCGCGCTGCAGCTGCGCGACCTGCTCGACTCGGCCGCACCGCCGTACGTGCTCGACGTGCGCGAGGAGTTCGAGCGCGACATCGTCGCCATCCCGGGGTCCGTGCTGGTGCCCGCGGGCCGGCTGCTGGGTCCCGGGTCGCGCGACGCGGACGCCTTCGCGGCCCTGCCCGACGACCGGCTCGTCGCGGTGTACTGCAAGTCGGGTGCGCGCTCGCAGCGGGTCGTCGACGCCGCGCACGCCGCGGGACGCAGCAACGTCGTGCAGGTCGCCGGTGGCGTGCTGGCGTGGGTCGACGAGGTGGACCCGACGCTCAGCCGCTACTGACGGGCGCGATCTCGTTCACAGTGCGAGGTCGAGGTTGCCCGGGGCCGCCTGACCCGGCCGCCCGACGAGCCCGTCGGTCGGTGACGAGGCGAGCGCCTGCTCGCGGCGCGGGATGCGCCCGGCGAGCCGCGCGGCCCGGCCGGCCTGCACCGCCAGCGCCATCGCGCGGGCCATGCGCGGCGGGTCCGCGGCCCGCGTGACGGCCGACGCGACGAGTACGCCGTCGCACCCGAGCTCCATGGCGAGCGCCGCGTCCGACGCGGTGCCGACGCCCGCGTCGAGGATCACGGGGACCTGCGCGTGCTGCGCGATGGCCTCGATGCTGCGCGGGTCCAGGATGCCCAGCCCGGAGCCGATCGGGGAGCCGAGCGGCATGACGGCCGCGCACCCGACGTCCTCCAGCCGCCGCGCGACCACCGGGTCGTCGCCCGTGTAGGGCAGGACGGTGAAGCCCTCGCGCACCAGGCGGTCGGCCGCCTCCACGAGGCCGAACGGCTCGGGCAGCAGGGTGACGTCGTCCGCGAGGACCTCGAGCTTCACCCAGGACGTCCCGCACGCCTCGCGGCCCAGCTCGGCGGTCAGCACGGCCTCGCGCGCCGTGAAGCACCCTGCCGTGTTGGGCAGCGCGCGGATGCCGAGCCGGGTCAGCAGGGCCCACACCGACTGCTCACCGCCCGGGCGGACCCGCCGCAGCGCGACCGTCGTCAGGCGCGTGCCCGACGCGACGAGGGCGTCCTCGAGGCGGTCGAGGTTGGGCGCGCCCCCGGTGCCCAGGACGAGCCGCGGGCCGATGACGGTGCCGGCGACGACGAGCGGGTCGTCGCCGCTCCACGGGCCGGGGCCGTGGCCGGCGTGGGGGGCGGTGCCCGTAGCGGCGTCGGGCGTGACGTCGGGTGCGGCGGCCGTGCGCGGCGTCGGGGCGCTCATCCGCCCTGCACCGCCGTGACGACCTCGACGCGTGCGCCGGCGGGCACCGGGGTGGACGCCCACAGGCCGCGGGGCACGATCGCGTCGTCGAGCGCCACGGCGACGCCGGTCGGGGCGCACGCCGCCCCGGCGACGGGGGCAGCGGTGCCGTCGGTGCCGACCGGGGTGACGACTCCGACCGGGGCGACGGCTCCGACCGCCGCGTCCGCGTCGTCGCCGAGCAGGTTGCGGACCAGCACCGCCACGGTCAGGTCCGTCGTCCAGGGGTGCGTGACGCCGTTGACGGTCAGCGCCGGGTAGGGGGCCACGGTGGGGACGGCGGCCGCCTCGGTCGTGCGGATGTCGGTCGTGCGGGTGTCGGTCATGCGGGTCCTCCGGAGGGTGCGGTGGCGGTCGGGGAGTGCAGGCGCCGCGGGTCGCACGCTTGCGCGGCCTCGGGCGGGGTGGTGCCGGCGAGCACCGCGTCGAGCGTCGCCGCCGTCAGGGGCGTCTGCAGGACGCCGTTGCGGTGGTGGCCGGTCGCCAGGACCAGGCCCGGCACGCCGCTCGGCCCGATCAGCGGCAGGTGGTCGGGTGTCGCGGGGCGAGAACGCGTCGTGACGTCCACGAGCGGGAGCTCGTCGATCCCCGGGACGAGCGCCCGGGCGTCGCGCAGCAGCGCGAACACGTCGCCGGCGCGCGTGCCGTGCGCGGGTGCCCCCTCGTCGCTCGTCGCGCCAACCACGACCTCGCCGTCGGTGCGCGGGACCAGGTAGACGGGGCGCTGCTGCACGGTGCCGCGCAGCACCGGCAGGCCGGCGAACCACGGCGCCGCGCGTGCGTCGAGCCGCAGCGTCGTGCCGGCCACGGGACGCACCGGCACGGCGACCTCGGGCACGTCGCGCACCAGGGTCGCGGAGCGCGCCCCGGCGGCGAGCACCACGACGTCCGCCCGCAGCGTCGAGCCGTCGTCCGTCCGGACGCCCACGACGTCGCCCCGGGCGTCGCGCAGCAGGCCCGTCGCGGTGGCGGGGACCACGGACGCGCGCGCGTCAGCCGCGAGGGTCGCGCGCAGCGCACGCGCCACGGCGCGGGGGTCGACGTGCTGCTCGCCCGACGCCCAGGTGGCCGCGGCGACGTGCGGCCCGAGCAGCGGGACGCGCTCGCGGGCCTGCGCGAGCGGGACCTCGCGGACGTCCAGGCCCCACGACTGCTGCAGCGCGAGCAGGTCGCGGCACCGCTGCGCGTCCGCCGCGTCGTAGGCGACGGTCAGGGTGCCCGACGCGGTGAGCCCGACGTCGACGCCGGACGCCTGCGTGAGCTCACGCGCGAACGCCGCCCACAGGCCCGCCGACGTGAGGTTGACGCGGGCGAGCGCGTGCTCGCCGTGCTCCGCCTCCGAGACCGGCGCGAGCATCCCGGCGGCGGCATGCGTGGCACCCCCACCGGGGTCCGGGTCGAGGACGACGACGCGCAGCCCGGCGAGCGACGCGCGCCAGGCGGCCGTCAGGCCGATGATCCCGCCGCCGACGACGAGGACGTCGACGCGCGCGGGGACCGCGGGTGGGGGGTGGGCAGGGTGCGGCACCCGGTGCTCCCTTCGCTGGCATGACCCAGATCAGGTTCGACGGTCGGCTCTGACGCCCTCTCAGCCCCGCTCGTACGCGGCGCTCCCGTGCGCCTGCCAGACTACGCTGCCCGACATGTCCGATGCCTCGCAGGTCCGCGCCGAGCGCCGGGCGCGGCTCGCCGACGCCCGCCTGTACCTGTGCACCGACGCACGCCGCGCGAGCGGTGACCTCGACCAGTTCCTGCACGCGGTGCTCGCCGGGGGCGTCGACGTGGTGCAGCTGCGCGACCGCAGCCTCGACGTCGTCGACGAGCTCGCGATCGGGGCCCGCGTCCGCGACGTCGCGCACGAGCACGGCGCGCTCTTCGCGGTCAACGACCGGGCCGATCTGGCCCAGGCGCTGCGGGCCGACGTGCTGCACACCGGCCAGCGCGACCTGCCGGTCGCGGTGGCGCGGGAGCTCGTCGGGCCCGGGATGCTGCTCGGGCGGTCGTCGGGCGGGGGTGCGGCCGCCGCCGAGGCGGCCGCCGACCCCGAGGTCGACTACTTCTGCGTCGGGCCCGTGCGGGCCACGCCCACCAAGCCGGGGCGCGACCCGGTGGGCCTGGCTGCCGTCCGCGAGGTCGCCGACGCGGCGCCGACGACCCCCTGGTTCGCGATCGGCGGGATCGACGAGGCGCTGCTGCCCGATGTCGTCGCCGCGGGGGCGCGCCGGGCCGTCGTCGTCCGGGCCCTCACGCACGCGCCCGACCCGCAGGCCGCCGCCGCGCGGCTGCGGGCCGCACTCAGAACGGCAGCGGAGCCCGCAGCACGCCCTGGCCGATGAACGTCGCGATCGCGTCGAGCCGCCGCTCCGACTCCGCGACGGCCTGCGGGCCGGCGCCCTGCGCCCACACGCGCTTCGCCTCGATCCACGCCAGGTCGCGGGTGAACGTCACCACGAGGTCGGACAGCCAGTTCGCGCCCACGTCCCACGGTGCGCCGTCCGGGCCCTGGGACAGCAGCGAGCCGAGCTGCTCGCGCAGGCCGTCCATCTCGGCCTCGAACACGTCGTTGACCAGCAGGTAGTCGCGGTACTGCGCCGATCCGCCGCCGTCACCGTCCGGGGCCACGGTCCGCCACGTGGCGACCAGCGCGTGCGCCAGGTCGTAGTTGATGTGGGCGTTCACGCCGAGGACGGCGAAGTTCACGGGTGCCACGTCGGGGTCGCTGCGGTTGTCGAACAGCACGCGCCACACGCCGGGCGCCGAGCGCGGGTCGACGGCGTGGCGGCGCAGCGCCTGGAAGTACCTCTCGGCGAACTCGAGGTCCAGGCGCACCAGGAACGGCGAGGACCGGAACCGGCCGTCCTCGACCATCTCACCGATGCGCCGGGTGATGACGTGGTACAGCGTGGTGAACGCGGCGATGCCGTCGTCCTCACCGCGCGGCGACGAGCGCGCGGCGTGGTCACGGATCGTCTGCAGCCGGGCGACGACCTCGGCGATGGACGTCGGCGGCGCGTCCCCGGCGAGGTCCGCCAGCTGTCGCGTGCTCGCCATGAGGCCCCCTCCGCCACGGTGGTACGCCCCCGATGATGCGCCTCGGCCGTGGGCCGGGGAAGGGCCTGCGCGTCCGGGCTACAGGAGCGTGACGAGCCCCAGCACGCCGACCGCGACGCCGAGCGCGAGCGAGACCGCCACGAGCACGAGGTGCACCGTGAAGAACCGCGTCACGTTGCCGTCGGCGTCGCGCGCCCGCGGGTCCGCGCTGACGCGCTGCCAGAACTGCGGCCACACGACGAGGTTCCACGCGCCGGCGACGACGAGGACCAGGGACCAGACGACGGGGAGCTCCACGTGCCGATCGTGGCACACCCGGACGGCGGGGCGCCGCGGGTCCTGGGCGTACCTGCTCACCGGCTCACGTCGGTCTCCTCGACGTGCCGTCCCAGCTTGTCGGGGTTCGCGATCGAGTGGACCTGGGTCACCCGCCCGTCGACGACGGTGACGGCGACCACCGCGACCAGCTGCCCGGCCAGCTCCATCCTGACGCCGGGCTGGCCGTTGACCCAGGTCGGGGCCGCACGCACCGCGCCCCTGGCGCGCGAGATCCCGCCCATGAGGTAGCGGGCGAGCCGCAGCGCCCCGACGACCGGCTGCCGAGCCGCGCCGTGGACCTTGCCCCCGCTGTCCGTGACCGAGACGACGTCCGGCGCGAGAACGGCCAGGAGCCCGTCCAGGTCACCGGTGTTCAGTGCGGCGACCAGGCGCTCCACGACCTGCTCGTGCTCGGCGCGCAGGGTCCGGACGCGCGGTCGCCGGGCCGCCACGTGCTCACGTGCGCGGTGCGCGACCTGCCGCACCGCCGCGGGCGTCCGCTCGAGCGTCTCCGCGATCTCGTCGTACGGGACGTCGAACACGTCGTGCAGCACGAAGACGACGCGCTCGGCCGGTCGCAGCGTCTGCAGCACCGTGAGCATCGCGACCGACAGGCTGTCCGCGAGCGCGGCGTCGTCCGCCACGTCGGGGGCCGTGAGCAGCGGCTCGGGGAGCCACTCGCCGACGTACTCCTCACGGCGCCGTGCCACGGTGCGCACGTGGTTCAGCGACTGCCGCGTCACGACGCGCACGAGGTACGCCCGCGGGTCGCGCACCTGGCTGCGGTCGACGCCCGCCCACCGCAGCCACGACTCCTGCAGCACGTCCTCCGCGTCGCCCGCCGAGCCCAGCAGCTCGTACGCGACGGTGAACAGCAGCCGGCGGTGGACGACGAACGGGTCGTCGTCGGCGCGCGGGACGCTGGCCACCCCCGCCAACCTACCGGTCCCTCGCGGCCGCGGCCGGGGCGCCGGCCGGACGGGCGAGCGGCGCCAGCCCGCACGCCGCGGCGAACTCCTCGGAGTGGATCCCCAGCGCGATGTTCATGCGCGCCGACATGTTCATGAAGGCGACGCGGGCGGCGAGCTCGACGAGGGCCGCAGGACCGAGGTCGTCCAGCAGTGCCGCGGACAGCTCGTCGGTCACGGCGGGTGGGGTCAGGCTCGCTGCCTGCGCGTACTCCATGACCCGGCGCTCGCGCGGCGTGAACACGGACGACTCCCGCCACCGCGGGACCTCACGCACCTTCGCGGGGTCCAGCCCGTGCCGGTGCGCCAGGAAGTGGTGCAGGTCCAGGCAGAACTCGCAGCCGACGGTCGCGGCGGCGGACATCGCGGCGTAGGTCGCCAGCTCGGGGTCGAGCTCGTTCCAGCCCTCGACGCGGCGTCCCGCACGCATGGCGTCCTTCATGACGGCGGGCTGGTGCCACAGCACGCCGACCGAGTCGGGCACGTGGCCCAGCATCCGGCGGGAGGCGAGCCGGACGAGCGCGCCGTACGCGCCGGTGAGCCGGGTCGGGGGGACGCGCGGTGTGCCGTTCATGTCTGCTCCTCGGTGTCGTCGGGTGACGGGTACGGCATGAAGACACCGGACAGGTGCGTCGTGTGACATCGCGGGCCGTGCCGGCGGGCCGGCGCGGTCGTTACGCTCGCCACGGTGAGGACCTCCCCGGTGCCCGGCGCCCGTCTGCCCGGGGTCGTCCGGGCCCTGGCCGGGGCATCGGTGCTCGTCGTCCTCGGCGCCTCGTACGCCGAGCAGCGTGCGGCGGGGCGCGGCAGCGTCGTCGACTTCCTCGGCTACTTCACGAACCTGACGAGCCTGCTCGCGGGCGTCCTGCTCGTCGCGCTGGCGGTGCTCTGGGGCCGGCCGGTGCCCGCGTGGCTCACGCTCGCGCGGGGTGTGGCGACCGCGTGCCTGGTCGTCGTCGCGGTCGTCTACGCGACCCTGGTGCCCGGCGAGGGCGGCACGACGCCCTGGGTGAGCGCGGTCCTGCACGTCGCGTTCCCGTGCGTCGTGGTGCTCGACTGGCTGCTCCTCGCGGACCGTCCGGCGCTGCCGTGGCGGCGGCTGTGGGTGGTGCTGCCGTACCCGGTGCTGTGGCTGGTGGTCGCCGTGGTGCGCGGGCGCACCGAGGGCTGGGTGCCGTACGGGTTCCTGCTCCCCGAGCGGGGCGTGCCCTCGTTGGTCCTGCACGTCGCCGGGCTGGTCGTCGTGCTGCTCGCCGCGGGTGCGCTCGTGTGGTCCGCCGGCCGGACGCGGGGGCTGCGCCGGCCGGTGGCCCCCGCGCCCGTCTGAGCGGGCCGCGGGCCGGTACGTTCGCCCGATGGGACTGCGACAGCTCGCGTGGCGTGCGTGCTACGAGCTGCTCGGCGCCCGCGTCCGGCAGCCGGAGTGGACGTTCATGAACTACGGCTTCGCGCCCGTCGACGGCGCCGCACCGCCGCTGGTCCTCGACCCCGCCGACGAGCCGGACCGGTACGGCATCGGGCTCTACGCCCACGTCCTGCACGGCGTGGCGGTGGCGGGCGCGGACGTCCTGGAGGTCGGGTCCGGGCGCGGCGGGGGAGCGTCGTGGGTGGCGCGCTCGCTCGGGCCGCGGACGACCACGGGCGTGGACCTGGCGGCCTCCGCGGTGGCGCTCAGCCGCCGCGACCGCCGCGGACCAGGCCTGCGGTTCGTCCAGGGCGACGCGCTCGCGCTGCCGTTCGACGACGCGTCGTTCGACGTCGTGCTCAACGTCGAGTCGTCGCACTGCTACCCGTCGGTGGAGCGGTTCGTCGCAGAGGTGCACCGGGTGCTGCGTCCGGGCGGCACCTTCGCGTGGGCGGACTTCCGCGGCGCGGACGACGTGGCGGTGACGCGCGCACAGCTGCGGTCCAGCGGGCTCGCGCCGGTGCGCGAGGACGACGTCACGGCCGAGGTCCTGCACGCGCTGCGCCTCGACGACGCGCGACGCGCCGCGCTGGTGCGGGACTGGATCCCGCGCCCGGTGCAGCCGCTGTTCCGGCCCTTCGCGGGCCTCGACGGCACGCGCACGCACGACCGGTTCACCACGGGCGCGACGCGGTACCTGTCGGCTGTCCTCGTCCGGGAGCAGTGACGCCGGACCGTCCGGAAGTGGTCAGATCCGGCGCGTGCGGGGCGTGGAAGTGGTCACCGGGGTGACCACTCTCGGGGCGTCAGCGCTCGCGAGGACGCAGCCGCACGTTCGGCAGCTCCGGGGCCGGCAGGGGCGGGCCCGCGTAGCCGTGCACCTCGCCGAACCGGCCCAGCCCGGCGGTGTCACCGGCGATCGCGTCCTGCCACTGCGCGCGCGCCTCGACGACCTCGTCGTGCGTCCGTCCGACGAAGTTCCACCACATGAGGACGGGCTCGTCGAACGGCGCGCCGCCCAGGAGCACCGCGCGCACGGGCGCGTCACCGGCCTCGAGGACCAGGACGTCACGCCCCGGGGGCACGTACGCGAGCCACGACCGGGCGACGTCGTGGCCCTCGAACCGCAGCGTGCCCGTGTCGACCAGGACGCCGTGCTCGAACGTGGGGTCCACGGGGAGGGTCACGCGGGCCCCTGCGGGCACGTCGACCTGCGCCGCGACGAGCGGCGAGTACGCACGCGCCGGTGACGCCACCCCGCCCAGCGCACCCATGAACACCCGGAACAGCGCACCGTCGAGCGTGAACGTCGGGACGTCCGCGACGTGGTCGAACGCCCGCTCGCCGTGCCGGGCGGGCTCGGGCAGCGCCGTCCACAGCTGCACGCCGTGCAGCACCGGCCGGTCCGGGAACAGCGCGGGCGTCGACTCCTCGCTGTGGCAGATGCCGCGGCCCGCCGTCATGAGGTTGAGCTGGCCCGGCACGACGACCTGCTCCGACCCGAGCGCGTCGCGGTGCAGCACCGACCCCTCGAAGAGCCACGTGACCGTCTGCAGCCCGGTGTGCGGGTGCGGCGGCACGTCCATGCCGCCGCTCGCCGCGACGTCGTCCGGGCCGTAGTGGTCCGCGAAGCAGAACGGCCCCACCAGCGACCGCGCACGTGACGGCAGCGTCCGACGCACGGTCATGGCGCGCGGCCCGCCCAGCGGCACGTCGCGCGGCTCGACGAGCTGCACGTCCTGGGCCGGCCCGGCAGCGCACACGAGCTCCCGTGGCTGCGCCTCAAGGTTGGTCACACGGGCCAGGCTACGTGCGGGCGCCCCCGAGAAGTGGTCACACCGGGGGACTGCTCGGCGCGGAGTGGTCGACGGTGTGACCACTTCCGGGAGCGCGCCGGTGCGTGGATCGGCGACTGACCCCGATGAGTCCGGCTCGGCACGCCGGTCTGCCCCGTGACCCGACCCCTCACCGGAGGTACCGCCATGGCGACAGTCGTCTCCACCCTGTTCATCTCGCTCGACGGCGTGGCCGAGATCGACCCCGCGTGGCACTTCCCGTACTTCGACGAGCACATGGGCGCGGCGGTCGGCGAGGACTACGAGGACGTCGACGTCCTGGTGCTGGGCCGGGTCACGTACGACTCGTTCGCCGGCGCGTGGCCCGACCGTGAGGCGGCCGGGGGCGAGGACGCGTCGTTCGCGAAGCAGCTCGGCGACCTCCGCAAGCTCGTCGCGACGCGTGGCGAGCAGGACCTGGGGTGGCGCAACGTCGAGCGCACGGCCGACGTGGTCGGTGCGGTCCGGGCGTTCAAGGAGGACCCGGCGGTCGGCAAGGTGCTCCTCGCGGGGTCGATCTCCGTGGTCCGCCAGCTGCTCGACGCCGGCCTGCTCGACGAGCTGCGGCTGCTCGTCCACCCCGTGGCCGCACGCAAGGGCGAGCGCCTGTTCGCCGACGCCGACACCATCCAGCCGCTCGCGCTGCTGAGGTCCGCGGTCTTCCCGACGGGCGTCGTGCGGCTCGTGTACGCACCCGCCGAGCTCCCGGGCGCGGGGACGTACGACGACGCGAAGGACCACCTGCCCGACGCCTGAGATGCCGACCCCGTGGGTCTGGTGCCGCACGGCGACCGCCAGCGAGGATGAGGCATGGCCGTGCAGGGGGCACAGGTGCAGGACGTCGTCGTCATCGGCGCCGGCATGGCGGGGCTGCTGGCCGCCGCCGCGCTCGCGCGCGACGGCCGCACCGTCACCGTGCTCGACCGCGACGACCTGCCGGACCGGCCCGCCCCGCGGCCCGGCGTGCCGCAGGGGCGTCAGCCGCACCTGCTGCTGCGCCGGGGCCTGACCGCGATCGAGGAGCTGCTGCCCGGGTTCGGTGACGACCTGCGCGCCGCCGGCGCCGTCCCCGTGGACACCGGGGAGCTGGCGTGGCTCGGTGCGGCGGGCTGGTCCCCGCCGTCCCGGCAGGTCGAGGTGCTCCTCGCGCCGCGCCCGCTCGTCGAGCTTCTCCTGCGGCAGCGCGTCGAGGCGTCGCCGGGCGTGCGCGTACTCGGCGGTCGGCGCGTCGCCGGGCTGCGTCGCGGCGGGCCCGGCGAGCCGCGCTGGTGGGTCGACGCCGTGCCCGTCGGCTGGTCGGACGCGCCCGACGCCTCACCCGGGGACGACCCGGCGCCCGAGCCGTGGCCCGCCGACCTCGTCGTCGACGCGTCCGGGCGCGCGTCGCGCCTGCCGACGTGGCTCGAGGCGCTCGACGTGGCGCCCGCCGCGGTCGACGCGCTCGACGCGCGCGTCGGCTACTCGACCGTGCGTCTGCGGCTGCCGACGGAGAAGGTCGGGGTCGCGGGCGTCGTCCTGCTGCCGGTCCGCGGCCTGGGCGGCGGCCTCGCACTGCCCACCGGTGCGGGCTGGTGGACCGTGACCGGCGTCGGCGCGGACGAGCAGCGTCCACCGCGCGACCTGCCCGCGCTGCGGGACTATCTCGCCGGCCTGCGCGACGACTCCCTGGCGCGCATGGTCGCGGCCGGGCACCTCGACGGCGACGTCGCGACGCACCGTCAGACGGGCAACCGCCGGCACCGGTACGACCGTGTGCCGGGCTGGCCCGACGGGCTCGTCGTCGTCGGCGACGCGCTGTGCGCGTTCAACCCCGTCTACGGGCAGGGCATCACGGTCGCCGCGCTCGACGCCCTCGCGCTGCGCCGGGCCGACGCCCGCGGTGGGCTGGCCGCACCCGGCGGGGCTGCGCGGGCGGTCCGCGAGTGCGCGCGGCTGAGCGACCTGCCCTGGCTGATGGCGACCACGGCGGACCAGGTCCTCGCCGGTCTGCCGACGTCCCGCGCGCCGGTGTCGGTCATCTCGGGGCGGTGGATCGCGGAGCTCGAGCGGATGAGCGCGCACGGCGACGACGCCGCCCAGGGCGCGCTGTCCCGCATCTACCAGCTGGTGGCGCCGCCGACGAGCCTGTTCCACCCGCGGCTCGTCGCGCGCTGGGTGCGGGCGCGCGCCCGCGGGTACGGCCCGCCGGTGCCGCGGCCCGCCGTGCTGCGGGACGACGCGCCCGACGCCGTCGGTGGCGCGAGGTAGCGTCGTCGACCGTGGATACCCGGGTGGCTGCGTACGCCGTCGTCGTCGACCAGGGGCGGTTGCTGCTCGCCCACTGGGCGGAGGGTGACCTGCACGGGTGGACCCTGCCCGGCGGGGGCATCGACCCCGGTGAGCACCCCGAGCAGGCCGCGGTGCGCGAGGTGCGCGAGGAGACGGGGTACGACGTCGAGCTCGACGAGCTCCTCGGCATCGACTCGATCGTGTTCCGCGGCGCCGACCGTGTCATCCCGGGCCCCGACCTGCACGGGCTGCGGGTCCTGTACCGCGCGCACGTCGTCGGCGGGCGGCTGACGCACGAGGTCGACGGGTCCACGGACGAGGCCGCGTGGTTCCTGCTCGCCGACGTCGACGACCTGCGCCGCGTCGGCCTGGTCGACGCCGCGCGACGGCTCGCCGGCCTGCCCGTGCGGGACTGACGTGCCGTCCTACCGCGTGACGGCGTCCGTCGGGCTGCTGCGTCCCGGCACGTCCGCCCCCGACGTGCTGCCCGAGGCGGTCGCCGCGGCGCGGGCCCTGACGACGGTCGAGGCGTTCGACGTCGGCGTGGTGCGCGGCGCGGCGCGGGTGACCGTGCGGTTCGAGGCGGACGACGACCGGTCCGCACGACGCGTCGGGTGGGCCGTCATCGAACGCCTCGACGAGCTCGCCGAGACCACGGACGGCCACCTGACCCGCCGCTACGGCAACCGCTGGTACCCCGCAGGTCGCCGCCCCCCTCGCGCGTGAGAGCGCGATCCAGTTCCGGTGGTGCGCTGGATTGCACTCTCACGCCCCTGGATGGGGGGAGGTGAGGCGGATCACCGCCCCCACCTCGCGCGTGAGAGCGCGATCCAGTGACCGGGGGTGCGCTGGATTGCACTCTCGCGCCCCTGGGTGGGTAGGTGAGGCGGATCACCGCCCCCACCTCGCGCGTGAGAGTGCGATCCAGTTACCCGGGGGTGCGCTGGATTGCACTCTCGCGCCCCTGGGGGGGTAGGTGAGGCGGATCACCGCCCCCACCTCGCGCGTGAGAGTGCGATCCAGTT
>NZ_JADGMY010000030.1:0-50427 GCF_015234515.1 Cellulomonas sp. | reverse complement strand
CGCTCCGCGGTGGTCCGTCCCTGGTGGTGAGAGTGCGATCCAGTGACCGGGGGTGTGCTGGATTGCACTCTCGCGCCCCCGGGTGGTGGGCGGTGGCGCTCCGCGGTGGTCCGTCCCTGGTGGTGAGAGTGCGATCCAGTGACCGGGGGTGCGCTGGATTGCACTCTCGCGCCCCCGGGTGGTGGGCGGGGGCGTCGCCGCACGGCAGGCTGGGGGTGTGGCCGGGATGGACGACGTCGTCGACGAGCTGTACGGGGGGACGCTGGACGACTTCGTCGCGCGTCGGGACGCCGCCGTCCGGGCCGCGAAGGCGGCGAAGGACAAGGAGCTCGCCGGGCGCATCGCGTCCCTCCGCAAGCCGACGGTCGCCGCCTGGGCGGTGAACCTGCTGGTCCGGGACGACGCCTCCCTCGCCGACGCGCTGCGCGACCTGGGTGAGGGCATGCGGGACGCCGAACGGTCGCTCGACGGGCCGGCGCTGCGCGAGCTGGGCAAGCAGCGTCGCGCGCTGGTGTCCGGCCTGGTCACGCGGGCCCGCCGGCTCGCCGCTGACGCGGGGCAGAAGGTGTCGACCGCCGCCGCGCAGGAGGTCGAGCAGACGCTCACGGCGGCGCTCGCGGACCCGCGCGTCGCCGACGCCGTCGCCGCCGGCACCCTCACGCACGGCACCGAGCACGTCGGCTTCGGCTCCGCCGGCCCGGCCGACGCACCAGACCGTGAAGCGTTGTTGCCGGATTCCGGCACCAACGCTTCACACTCCTCTGCGCGCGGGAGCGGGCGCGCGGGGGAGCCGGTCGACGGGGGTACCGGTGCGGAGGGTGCGTCGGGGGGGAGCAGCCGTGCCGGAGCGGCGCGCGGTCGCGCCGCTGCGCCAGGTGCCCGGGGTCGCGGTGGTGACGCCGGAGCGGGGGTTCCCGGCGGTGACGCCTCTGGCGGAGGTCGCGACGCCGACGCCGACGGCGCCACCACGTCACCGGACCGCGCGTCGGCCCGGACGACGTCCGAGGCGCGCGAGGGCGAGCGGCAGGAGCGTGAGCGCGAACGGCTGCGGCGGCGGCACGAGCAGGCCGTCGCAGCGCGCGAGGCGGCGGACGCGGACCTCGAGCGTGCGCGTACCCGGCACGAGGACAGCGCGGCGGCCGAGCAGCAGGCGGTCGTCGCCCTGGAGGACGCCCAGACCGCGTCGACGGCCGCGTACGCCGCGGAGGAGGAGCTCGTCCGCGCGCTCGCCGACGTCCGCCGACGCCTCGCCGACGCCCGCGCCGCACTGCCCCGCGTCGACGAGGCGCTGGTCACGGCACGCGCGCGGGCCCGCGAGCACGAGAAGGTGGTGCGCGCGGCCGCCCGGGAGCTGGAGCGCGCGACGAAGGCGGCCGACCGGGCCCGCGACCAGGAGCGACGCGCGTCCGACGAGCTGCCCTGACCGCCTCACCCGCTGCGGGTGGCCCGCCGGCGGGCGTGTGACCGTCGCCACGAACCCCCTCGTCCCGGCACCTCCCTGGGGCGGACGTCCCGCAGCCGACCGACGCGTCCGGTCATGATGGCCTCGTGCCGACCGAACCTGACGACGACGAGCTCGAGCTGATCCGCCGCTCGGGGGCGGTGCTGCGCGTGGGGCGGCTCAGCCTCGCGTCGGGGACCGGGTCGTACCGCGTGAAGGCGTCGATGGCGCGCGTCGCGGCGGCACTGGGCATCGACCGGCACCAGGCGCACGTCACGCTCACGGAGATCACGACGACGTCGCACCGTGGCCGCTCGTTCCGCACCGAGGTGACCGAGGTCCGCGCCGTCGGCGTCAACACCGACCGGCTGGCCGAGCTCGAGCTGCTCGCGCAGCGCGTCGAGGCCCGTGCGCCCGTCACGGTCGACGAGCTCACCACCGAGATCGACCGGATCACCGCCAAGCCGCCGCTGTACCCCGTCGCGCTCAACGCGCTGTGGGCGGCGGTCGCGTGCGCGGCGTTCGCCTTCCTCAACAACGGCGGCGTGATCGAGGTCCTCGGTGCGTTCGTCGGTGCCGGGCTGGGCCAGGCGCTGCGGCGGGTCATGCTGCACCGCGGCTTCAACCAGTTCGGCGTCACGATGCTCGCGGCGACCCTCGCGAGCCTGTCGTACCTGGGGTTCGTGCAGGCGCTGCACCTGCTCGGCCTCACCGGCGGGGTCCACGAGGCCGGGTACGTGGCCGCGGCCCTGTTCCTCGTCCCGGGGTTCCCGCTGGCGACGGGTGCGCTCGACCTCGCCAAGCTCGACTTCTCGGCGGGGGTCGCGCGCCTGACCTGGGCGCTCATGATCTTCGTGTCGGCGGCCTTCGCCGTCTGGGCGGTGTCGATCGTCGTCGGCCTGAGCCCCGACCCGCCGCTCGCGCTGGCCCTCGACCCCGCGTCGATGACGCTGCTGCGGCTGCTCGCGTCGTTCGTCGGCGTCCTGGGCTTCGCTCTGATGTTCAACAGCCCGTGGCGCATGGCGTTCGTCGCCGCAGGTGTCGCGACCCTGCCCAACGTCCTGCGCATCGAGGCCGTCGCCCAGTTCGACTGGCCGCCGCAGGCCGCGGCCGCGGTCGCCGCGTTCCTCGTGGGGCTGCTCGCCGCGTGGATCGCGCCGCGCCTGAACATCCCGCGCATCACCGTGTACGTCCCGGCGGTCACGATCATGGTCCCGGGCGTGCCCGCGTACCGGGCCGTGTACTACCTGAGCAACGGCGAGGTGAGCGAGGCCCTGACGTACGGGGTGTCGGCCGCGCTCGTCGTCACGGCGCTCGCCGTGGGGCTCGCCGTGGCCCGGATGTGCACCGACCGCGAGTGGGGCTTCGAGCACTGAGCTCGCGGGCCGCGCGTCGTCCCACCTCACGCTTTGGTCCCGCGACCCCCGGCCGGTACATTGGCCCACGTCCTGGAGACGTCGCATAGCCAGGTCTAGTGCGCGGCCCTGCTAAGGCCGTGAAGGGGTCAACCCTTCCGTGGGTTCAAATCCCACCGTCTCCGCATCGCGAAGGCCCGGTCCTCTGGGACCGGGCCTTCGTCGTCCCACGGTCACAGCCGCAGGAGGCCCGCAGCCGTCGGACCGAACCCGCACGTCCGGTAGAACCCCTCGAGGTGCGGCTCGAAGTCGACGTGCAGCCACGCGCAGCCCGCGGCGCGCACCTCGACGACGAGCCGTTCGACGAGCCGGCGCCCGGTGCCCTGCCCCTGGTGCGCCGGCTCGACCACGGCGTCCAGCAGGAACGCGTGCGCACCGCCGTCCCAGCAGGCGTGGACGAACCCCACGAGCCGGTCGTCGACGAACGCCCCCACCCAGCTCACGCCGTACCGCTCAAGGCGTGCCGACCACGGCGTCGCGTCCGTCGGCACCGCGCTGCCGAAGGCGCGGGCGTGCAGTCGGGTCAGGGCGGCGTCGTCCACGTCGAAGCGGACGCGCAGGTCGGGGGTGTCCACGGCCCCAGGGTCGCCCATGAGCGCCCACCTGCGGGGGCGCGGGGATCGTCGGCGTCATCCGAATTGCCCCGTTGCGTCCCGACCCGCGCGCATGCATGCTCGTCGCACGAGGAGCGTCGACGAAGACGGGGGTCGCGATGCGCAGCAGGGGTCGGGTCGTGCAGGTGCTGGTGGCCGCGCTGCTCGCAGCGGGCGTGACGGCGGTGGTGTCGCCGCCGGCGTCCGCCGCCACGGTTCCCACGGGATTCACGGACGCGCTGGTCGCGGACGTCGACAACCCGACGGCGATCGCGTTCACCGCGGACGGGCGGATGCTCGTGGCGCAGCAGGCCGGACGCCTCCGGGTACGCACCGCGGCGGGCTCGCTGCTCTCGACCCCGGCGCTCGACCTCGCCGGGCGCCTGTGCACCAACTCGGAGCGCGGCCTGCTCGGTGTCGCTGTCGACCCGGACCCGGCGACGCGTGCGATCTACCTGTTCTACACGGCGCGCGGCACGAGCTCGTCGTGCCCGACGAGCCAGGGCGCCAACCCGGCGGGTGCACCGACCAACCGGGTCTCGCGCTTCGTGCTGCGCGACGACAACACGGTGGACCCGGCGAGCGAGACCATCCTGCTGGACGGCATCTACTCCTCGGCAGGCAACCACAACGCCGGTGACCTGCACGTCGGCAAGGACGGCTACCTGTACGTCACCACGGGCGACAGCGGCTGCGACTACGCGGGCGACAGCGGCTGCGCCGGCAACAACGACGCGTCGCGGGACCGCCACACGCTCAACGGCAAGGTGCTGCGCGTCGAGCGGACGACGGGCGCCCCGGCTCCTAACAACCCGTTCCTGGGTGCCGGGACCGCGAGCTGCCGGCTGGCCCCGGTGGCCGCCGGGACGATCTGCCGCGAGACCTACGCGTGGGGACTGCGCAACCCGTTCCGGTTCGCGTTCGACCCCGACGCCGCGGGCACCGTGTTCCACGTGAACGACGTGGGGCAGAACGCGTGGGAGGAGATCGACCTCGGGACCGCGGGCGCGGACTACGGCTGGCCCGTGCGGGAGGGGCACTGCGCCCAGACGGGGTCCGCGACGAACTGCGGGGCCTCGCTGCCGGCGGGGATGACCGACCCGATCCACGACTACACCCGGTCCACCGGCTGCGGCTCGATCACCGGCGGGGCGTTCGTGCCGAACGGCGTGTGGCCCGCCGCGTACGAGAACGGGTACCTCTTCGCCGACTACGTGTGCGGCCGGATCATGATGCTGTCCGGCGGCACGCGCACCGACCTGGCCTCGGGTCTGGGCGGCGCCGTGCACCTGGAGTTCGGTCCGTACGCCGGGAGCCAGGCGCTCTACTACACGACGTACGCGAACGGCGGCGAGATCCGGCGGATCGCGTACACGGGCACCGCCAACCGCCCGCCGACGGCCGCGGTCACCGCGAGCCCGGCGACCGGGGCCGCGCCGCTCACCACCACGCTCGACGGCTCGGGCAGCAGCGACCCCGACGGCGGCGCGCTGACGTACCTGTGGAGCTTCGGCGACGGCACGGCAGACGCGACGACGACGACCCCCACGGTCCGCCACACGTACGCGGCCGGGTCGTGGACGGCGACGCTGCGGGTCCGCGACGCCGCGGGCGCGACGTCCTCACCGGTGACGGTGCGCATCAGCTCGGGCAACACCGCGCCCGTGGCGACCATCACGTCACCGGCCGCGGGGGCGACGTTCAGCGTCGGCCAGACGATCCAGCTGTCGGGCTCCGCGACGGACGCGCAGGACGGCACCCTGCCCGGCACGCGCCTGAGCTGGACCGTCATCCGCGTCCACGACGCCCACACGCACCCGTTCCTCGGCCCGGTCACCGGCACGGGCACGACGTTCACCGCGCCCGGCCCGGAGGACCTCGCCGCGGCGGCCAACAGCTACCTGCGGGTCAGCCTGACCGCGACCGACTCGCAGGGCGTCTCGACGACCGTCACGCGCGACCTCCAGCCGCGCAAGGTCGCCGTCACGCTCGGCACGTCGCCCGCCGGCCGCACCCTCACGGTCAACGGCCAGACCGTCACCGGACCGACGACCGTGACCTCGTGGGCGGGCTTCGACCTGCAGCTCGGGGTGCCGGCGCAGAGCGACGCGCAGGGCGTCCCCTACGTGTTCGACCGGTGGTCCGACGGCTCGACGGCCGCGACCCGCACGTGGACCACCCCCACCAGCGCGACGACCCTCACGGCGTCGCTGTCGCCGTCCCAGGGGGGCGGGCTGAGCGGCACGTACTTCGACAACTCCGACCTGACGGGGACCAGCGTCACGCGCGTCGACCCGACCATCGCCTTCACGTGGGGGACCGCGGCCCCGATCGCCGGCATCGGGGCCGACACGTTCTCCGTGCGGTGGACGGGGTCGATCGTGCCGCGCTACTCGCAGACGTACACGTTCTCCACGACGAGCGACGACGGCGTCCGCCTCTGGGTCGACGGGACGCTCGTCATCAACCAGTGGAGCAACCACGCCGAACGGGTGGACACCGGGAGGATCGCGCTGCAGGCCGGTCAGGCCGTGCCGATCCGGCTCGAGTACTTCGACGGTCTGCGCAACGCCACGATCCAGCTGCGCTGGTCGAGCAGCTCACAGGTGCAGGAGATCGTCCCCGCGTCGCAGCTGCGCCCCAGCAGTTGACGGCCCGGGCGGCTGACACCCCTACGTGACGTCGGTCCGGGGTGTGTGCGGCGACTCGGTCAGGTGGGACAGGTCGACGTCCCACGTGCCGTCGCGGGCGATGCGCCACGTGCCGGTGTCGAGCATGTCGTGCCACCGGGCGATGCGCTGGGGGAGCGTGGAGTGGGCGACGACGAGCGGGTCGGCCGCAGGGTCGTGGCGGAAGGTGTCCGGGCCAGGACGTGACCCGTCGAGGACGAGCGGCATCGCGTGGCCGTGCACGGCGACGACCCAGTGCGGCTGCCACGGTGTCCCGACCGCGGTCCCGGCGCGCTCCTCGGCCTGTGAGGCGCGCAGGTAGTCGCCGGAGTGACGCAGGCTCTCGTCCAGCGACGCGAAGTCCTGCCCGGGCGCGAGGTGGGCGGCAGGACGCCCTGGGCGCGCTCCCACGCCGTCGCGCCACGTCCACAGCGCCGCGACCTCCTCCGTGAGGTCGTAGCCGTGCTCGTGCGCCAGGTCCTGGGCCTCGACCCACGTGAGGCCGGGGCGCAGGCGTGTGACGACGATCGCGCCGAGCGAGACCAGCCGGGCCGCCCAGCCGTGCAGGGCGTCGTGCACCTCCCGTGCGCTCACGGCCCGGCCTCGACGCCAGTCACAGCCCAGGCCCTCGTGAGCGGTTCTGCGCGCGCCTCCCGTACCCCGCTGCGGTCATGGCGACCGACCACCGTGCCCTCCTGCATGCTCGTGACGTGCGGGGACGTCGTCGGACCCGCGGCGAGCCGTCACGGTGACACACATGTGCACTCCCGCGCCCCGCGACCGTGACGAGCCACCCGGTCGGCCGAGCGTGCGCGGGTGAAACGCGGCCCGAACGGCCCCTTACCGTCCGGTAGCGGAAGCGTGGCGGGCCCGGCGGAGCCCGGATGTGGCCGACGACGCACCATTCGCGTTTTGGGTCCGGCCCTCGTGCCTGTATCGTTCTGGTCGGCCCGCGAGGGCCGTGCGCCCGTAGCTCAATGGATAGAGCATCTGACTACGGATCAGAAGGTTGGGGGTTCGAGTCCCTTCGGGCGCGCAGTGCTTGACCTGCAGTAACGCTCACCGGCCGTCCCAACTGGGGCGGCCGGTGTGCGTTAGGTGTGCGTACCTGCACCGGCGAACAAGCAGTAGCCGGGCGCGCCGCTTCGGCGCGGCGGGGTGGTCCCTCGTCGCCTGGTAGGACGACCGGCGCATGTCGTCTCCAACACCTGGCCCCCTCGACGGGGGTGTCGGTGCCTGGAGGCATACTCTGGCGGCATGGCCCACGACGTCCACGCTGAGCGAGCCGCTCTCCTCGCGTTGCTCAAGATCCGGCCTGGGAAGTCGACGTGGCCCGAGTTAGCGACGGAGGTCGCCTTCCTCGGGAGCGCGACGTGCCTGCTGGAAGAGCGGACGTCGCAGAGCCTGCTGCCCGATCCCGAGGTGGTTGCGGCACTCGAGTCTGCGGAAGCTGATCTGGTCGAGTGGGAACGCATGGGTCTCCGGCTCGTCACCGTCATGGACCCCGACTACCCGCGTCGGTTGCTGGACATCCGCGAGACGCCACCGTTCCTGTTTGCGTCCGGTCACCTCTTGTCTGACGACCGGGGCATGTCGGTGGTCGGCTCAAGGCATGCATCGCCTCTCGGGCTGAGCATGGCGGCGGCCGCCGCAGAGCTCCTCGTCGAGAAGGGCCTCACTGTCATCGCCGGTCTCGCAGCCGGCATCGACTCCGCGGCCCATCGAGCAGCCCTTGCTGCCGGTGGACGGACCGTCGCGTTCATCGGTACAGGCATCCGGAAGTCGTACCCGGCCGAGAACCGTGCCCTTCAGCGCGAGATCGAGGAACGTGGGCTCGTGCTCTCGCAGTTCCTCCCAGACGCACCACCTACCAAGTACAACTTCCCGATGCGCAACGCGACGATGTCCGGGTACGGCCACGCGACGATCGTTGTAGAGGCCGGGGAGACGAGCGGGACCCGAATCCAGGCTCGGCTCGCGACTCAGCACGGGCGCCCGGTGATCCTCGCCAGAGCGGTCGCTGAGACGACCCAATGGGGAGCGGCGCTGGCGGAACGTCGTGGCGTGTACGTCGTGGCGGGCACCGGTGAGCTGCAGTCCGCGATCGAGCAGGTTCTGGGTGAGCAGGAGGCCCTGAGGGCCGCCCTGCGGGACTTGGCTCCGTCCGCTGCATGACTCGCGTCCTGCCGCCGCGGGTCCAGCGCGTCGCAGACCTGGTGGTCAGCCAGGCGGGTGGATACCTGCGCAACACGATTCGCGAGCACAGGGTCACCTGCGCAGTGTGCGCGGCGCCGGTTGATGGGTACGAGCGGTGCATCCCCTGCTCGGGCCACGCCAGCAGTGCCCACCGGACCGCTGACCGCGTCGCTTCGCTCGTGTACGCCGTCGAGTATGACTCGCAGGCGTACAAGCTCGTGAGGGGCTACAAGGCTGACAACCCGGGGCCGTCGCTGTCGGACATGATGAGCTCATTGCTGGCCATCGGGCTCCAGGGTCATGGCGCATGCGACGCCAAGTTGGCCGGGAATCCGGCCGACATCGGATGGGCTGTGGTTCCGTCGACCCGACGTCCAGACAGACCTCAGCCGCTTCGGGTGCTCTTGCAGGCGCTTGCGAAACCGGGGCATGAGATCGTGCTGGCGCCGTCACCGAACCCCGTAAGCGTCCGCGAGCTCCGCCCTGAGAACTTCCTCGTCGTGACGCCGCCTCCGTATCGGCCACACGTCATCCTCATCGACGACTCGTGGGTCCGCGGCGGGCACGCACAGTCGGCGGCTGCGGCGCTGAAACTCGCCGGTGTAGCCGACGTCTCGATCCTGACGGTGGCACGAGTCCTGAATCCGGACTGGGCGCCGAACGTTGAGTTCATCCGGGTGCGTCTTGGCGGCTGGTATGACCCGTCGATCTGCCCGTGGACCGGCGGCGCCTGTCCCTGACGTGATGACGGGCGCGTCGGAGATGCCTACGCAGGAGCACTCGCGCGCCGGTCAGGGGCGGCACCACCGTTGGAGGCTCGATTCGAGGCCCAGAAGGCGTCGTTCGGGCGGCCGCGTCGACGCCCGCGGGCCGGAGCAGGTGCGAGTAGATGCCGCTCGTCACGCCGATGGACGAGTGGCCCAGCAGCTTGCTGACGATCTCGAGCGCGACTCCCGCCGCGATCATCGCGGACGCGCTGAGGTGACGGAGGTCGTGGAACCTCATCGGGGGTAGGAAGGCTTCCTTCGAAAGCCTCGTGAAGAGCTTCCCGACGACGTCGGGTCGGAGGTCGGACCCGTCCTCCCGGGTGAAGAGCCGGCCGGTTCCTCGCCAGGCGTCCCCCACTGCTGTCGGTCGGCGTCCTGCGTGGCCTTCCACTGCTCCAGGACGTCTGCGACGTGCTCGCCGAATGGAATCTCGCGGTCGGAGCCGGAACTCGTCTTGGGGTCGCCCTCGCGGACTGTGCTGCCCACCATGACGAGGCTGCGCCGGACCGTCACGATCCGCGCTAGGAGGTCGACGTCCTCCCACCGCAGCCGCAGACCTCGCCTCGACGCAGGCCGAGCCGCGCCGTGAGCTCGAACAGGGGCCGGAGCCGGTGGTCGGAGGTCGCACTGAGGAACATGTCGAACTGCTCGAGCGGCCACAGGCCGGCACCGCCCTTGCCCGAGGGCTTCGGAGCCTTGACGCCGATGGCTGGGCTCGACGGGATGAGGTTGGCGTGGACGGCGGCATCCAGTGCACATCGCAGTGAGGCCAGGGTCAGCCGTCGGGTCGCCTCGCCCGCCCCGTCCTTCGCCATGGTGTCCAGCAGAGCCCGGATTTCGCGGCCGGTCAGCTTCGTGAGTCGGTGGCGCCCGAGTCGCGGGATCAGGAACTTGCGGGTGTAGCGCACGTACTCCGAGCGCGTCGACGGACGCAGGGACGCGAGGTGGGCGTCCTGGTCGATCCACGACTACAAGAACTGCCCGACGGTGATGCCGGGGGCGTTCACGATCCCGTTGACCGCGAGGTCGCCACGGCACGCTAGCCCGCGGTGAGATCTGGCGATCCCGGTCGCGATGCCGGCGCCCGAGGCGGGTACCCGCCGCTGCGTGCCCGCTTCGGTCCGGCCCGTCTGTGCCCGTAGGGACGAGCACAAGCTCAGGTGACTGCGGGCGTCGGCAGGGCGGATGGCTTCCTGCTCGCGGAGGGGGAGATGCCCTCCGGGCGGCGCCTCACCGTTGCCGTAGCGCCTACCGACTCCGACTCCGGCGTAACTGGTGACGTCACGTCCTGGACCTCCCCGGACCCTTCGGTGACGCACTCGCATCGCCCGATCCGCGGCGGTAGATCACCGAGCAGGCCCTGGTGCCGGACCGGCGTGAGCATTACAGTGAATCGGTGAAGGAAGAATTACAGATAAATCATATGCTTACCCACACAGGAGGAGACATGGGACGTACTCCAGGAGCCAAGAACCGCACCCCCCGGGAGCTCCGGGCTGAAGCCAAGCGCCTTACCGAGAAGGCCAACCTCTTGGAGAGAATGGCGAAGCTCAAGAAGGAAGCAGCGAAGAAGAAGTAGTGCGACCCGTGGACCTCGAACACGTCCCACACGGCAAGTGTGTGGACTGTGGCGCGAAGACCTTCGTCTGGTGCGAGAACCGCAACGGATGGCACTGCACCAGTTGCGACTCGGACTGCCCATGACTGCTGGTCCGTGCCAACGCATCCCAACGAAGGGACTGTGAACTGTTGACCGACAACAACTGGTGCGATGCGTTGTACTTCCCGTACGGGCGACGCAAGTTGGGCGGTGTTCATTGCCGCCTGGAGCCAGACCACGCCGGGGACCACTGGTGCGAAGCCGAGGACGAGATGGCCGAGGGCGGTCCCGGCTGATCCCGGATCCGCCGGGCTAGTGAGGTCGATCCACGCGACTGGCCACGCCCGGGGTGTGCGTTCGGTGTGCGTACCTGCGATGGCTCAGGGCGACATCAGGCGGGCTGCGGCGACGCGGCGACAGTCGGCTGACCTGCAGAGACGGGACCGCTTCGACCGGTCTGGGATGAGCCGTTTCGATCGCCCCATAACTACGGATCAGAAGGTTGGGGGTTCGAGTCCCTTCGGGCGCGCAGATCGATCGAAGGCCCAGCACCCCACGGTGCTGGGCCTTCGTCGTTCCCGCGCGGACTGCGGGTCGCCCGCTGCCACCCGTCGGGGAGAGGGGGCCCCGGACGAAGTCGTGGACCAGTTCGGCGCCCTCGGCGGGCCCCACGCGCCCGGTGCACAGCGGCCAGCGGGACACTCGCCGCTTCCACCAGCGGGCCGTCGCGAGGACGGGGACGGAAGAGAGGTCGACATGTCGTTGCTGCCCGGGCCTGCCCGTCGGGCGCTGAGCGCGCTCCTCGAGGCGCACCTCGCGGCGTTCGGCAAGACGTACGCCAAGGCGCGTGCGCACGACGTCCCCCCGCGCGGCGCGTACGCGCGCGGCACGGTGGTGGCGCTGTTCCTCGCTCCCGTACCGACCATGCGGGGCCCGCGCCGCGAGTGGGCGACGGCGTGCGAGGAGGAGATCACGGTCCGCCGGGCGCGCATCGTGCTCGCCTGACCGTCGACCACCCCGGCCGCGACCCCCGCGCCGCGGCGTCTCTCACTCCACGACGAGGCTGCGCCCTGCCACCTCCACGGTCAGCCCGGCGGCGTCCGGCGCGTCGTCGGGCAGGGCGACGACGCTCGTCGTGGGGACGAAGTCCATGGTGCACGGGCGGTCGTACATCTCGGGCCCGCTCAGCGTGATGCTCAGCACCTCGGTGCTGTCGTCCCACGTGACGGCCGTCGGCAGGACGGGGCACGTGCTGCTGCCGTACGTCACCACCTGCAGGTGGCGGGCGTCGTCGCCGGCGACGACGGCGGTCTCGCCCTCGGTGACGTCCCCGGGTGCGCCCGGGAACGTGGTCTCGGCGACGGACGGGACCGCGTCCGCCGTCGCGGACGGTGACGGTGCGGGTGTGGGTGCGACGTCGCCCGGATCGGTGCTGCCCGTGCTCCCGCTGCTGCCGGCGCACCCGGCCAGCGCCACGCCCAGCAGGATCGTCAGTGCCGTGCCTCGGATCGTCCTCATCGTCCTGCCCTCCGATGGGGCCGCGCGCCTGGCGGCCGGGTGACCAGCATGGCGCGGACGCGGGTCGCGTGGGAGTCCCGGACGACCCCGACCGTGTCGACAGCGCTCAGCCGGCCGTCGGCACCGCCAGCCCTGCCCCGGGGATCGCCGCGAGCAGGTCGCGGGTGTACTCCTCGCGCGGGGAGTCGAACACCTCGTCGGTCGGCGCGTGCTCGACGATCTTCCCGGCGCGCATGACGACGACCGAGTCGGCGATCTGCCGCACCACGGCCAGGTCGTGCGTGATGAACAGGTAGGCCAGGCCGAGCTCGCGCTGCAGCCCGGCCAGCAGCTCGAGGACCTGCGCCTGCACCAGCACGTCGAGCGCGGAGACGGCCTCGTCCAGCACGACGACCTCGGGTTGCAGGGCCAGCGCGCGGGCGACCGCGACGCGTTGGCGCTGCCCGCCGGACAGCTCGTTGGGGAACCGGCGCATCGTGGCCGCGGGCAGCGCGACCATGTCGAGCAGCTCGCGCACGCGCGCCTCGCGCGAGCGGCGGTCGCCGACCCTGTGCAGCCGCAGCGGCTCCTCCAGGCTCCGGTAGACCGAGTACTGCGGGTCGAGCGACCCGTACGGGTTCTGGAACACCGGCTGGATCCGGCGGCGGAACGCGAGCGCGCGCCGCCCGCTCAGCCGAGCGACGTCCTCCCCGTCGAACTGGACGGTCCCCGACGTCGGCTCCAGCAGGCCGAGCACCATGTTCGCCGCGGTCGACTTGCCCGAGCCGGACTCGCCGACCAGGGCGAGCGTGCGCCCGCGCGCGAGCGAGAAGCTCACGTCGTCGACCGCGGTGAAGCCCTGCGCCGCCCGCCCACGCATCCGGAAGACCTTCGTCAGGTGCGACGCCACCACGATCTCGTCGCGCTGCGGCTCGGGCTCGTCGGCGTGCCGCGCCAGCAGGTCGTCGGTGGCCTGCTCGCCGCGCTCGTGCGCGACCTGGATGCGGCGCGACGACAGCGAGGGCGCGGACGCCACGAGCCGCCGCGTGTACGGGTGCTGCGGCTCGGCGATGATCTGCCGCGCCGGGCCGGACTCCACGACCTGCCCGCGGTACATGACGACGAGGTGCTCGGCGCGCTCGGCGGCCAGCGCGAGGTCGTGCGTGATGAACAGGACCGCGGTGCCGAGCTCGGAGGTGAGCACGTCGAGGTGGTCGAGGATCTGGCGCTGCACCGTCACGTCGAGCGCGGACGTCGGCTCGTCGGCGATGAGCAGGCGCGGGCGCGCGGCGAGGCCGATCGCGATGAGGGCACGCTGGCGCATGCCGCCGGAGAACTCGTGCGGGTACAGGTCCGCGCGCTGCTCGGCGTCGGGCAGGCCGGCCTCGGCGAGCAGCTCGGTGACGCGCGCCCGCCGCTCGGCCCGTGACCCGCGGAACCCGTTGGCCCGCAGCGCCTCGTCGACCTGGGAGCTGACCTTCCACACCGGGTTGAGGTTCGACATGGGGTCCTGCGGGACGAGACCGATCTGGTCGCCGCGCAGGGCCTCGACGTCGCGGCGCGCGAGCCCGACCAGCTCGCGACCCGCGAACCGGATGCTGCCGGCGGTGACCCGGCCGGTGCCAGGCAGCAGGTCGATGACCGCGTGCGCGGTCGTGGACTTGCCGGAGCCGGACTCGCCGACGATGGCGACGGACTGCCCGGGGTAGACGGTGAGGTCCACGCCGCGCGCGGCCTGCACCGGGCCGCCGGACGTCGAGAACGTCACCTCCAGCCCGCGGATCTCGAGCAGCGGCACCGTCGGGTCGGCGGGGGTGCGGGGCGTGGGGGTGCTCATCGTGTTCGTGCCTTCGGGTCGAGGGCGTCGCGCACGACGTCGCCCATCATGACGAAGCCGAGGACCGTCAGGGCCAGGGCCCCGGCCGGGTACAGCAGGATCCCGGGGTCGGTGCGGATGGCGCCCTGCGCCTGGGAGATGTCGCCGCCCCACGACACGGTGGACGGCGGCAGCCCGATGCCGAGGAAGCTCAACGTCGCCTCCGCGACGATGAACGTGCCCAGCGCGACGGTCGCGTACACGATGATCGGCGCCGCCGAGTTGGGCAGCACGTGCCGGAACAGGATCCCGCCGCGGCCCATCCCCAGGGACCGGGCGGCGGTCACGAACTCGTTGTTCTTCACCGACATGACGGTGCCGCGCGCGATGCGCGCGATCGGCGGCCAACCGAAGGACGCGAGCACGAGCGCCACGGTCAGCGCCGTGCGGTCGCTCGCCAGGCTCATGATGACGATCGCGGCGAGCACCAGCGGGATCGCGAAGAAGATGTCGGTCAGCCGGGCCAGCACCGTGTCGGCCCAGCCGCCGACGTACCCCGCGACGGCGCCCGTCAGGGTCCCGACGACCACGACGAGGCCGGTCGTGAGCAGCGCCACGGTCACCGACGCGCGGGCGCCGTGGATCGTGCGCGAGTAGATGTCGCAGCCCTGCCGGTCGAACCCGAACGGGTGCCCGCCACGCGGTGCGGCGAGGGCGTCGGACAGTGCGCACGTGCGCGGGCCGATCGACGTGAACATGCCGGGGAACGCGGCGACCAGCAGTGCCGTGGTGATCAGCACGGCCGACGCCCAGAACAGGGGTCGGCGCCGCATGTCCCGCCACGCCTCGTGCCAGAAGCCGACGGGCGCGCTCGTCGTGACGACCGCGTCGACGGCGCCGAGGTCGCCGTCGTCGAGCGGCTGCGCGACGTGCTCCTGGCCCGGGCGCGGGGCGGTGCGGGCGGTGCGGACGACACCGGTGGGCACGGGGGTGTCAGGCATAGCGGATCCTCGGGTCGAGGGCGGCGTAGAGCAGGTCGACCACGAGGTTGGCGACGATGTAGACGAGCACCAGCACGGTGGTGAGGGCCACGACGGTGACGCTCTCGCCGCGCGTGATCGCGTCGAAGAGGGTGCCGCCGACCCCGTGGATGTTGAAGATGCCCTCCGTGACGATGGCGCCGCTCATGAGCTGGCCGAGGTCGGCGCCGAGGAACGTGACGACGGGGATCAGGGAGTTGCGCAGGACGTGCTTCCCGGTCACCTGCGAGCGGGACAGACCCTTGGCGCGGGCGGTGCGCACGAAGTCCGCCGACAGGTTCTCCTGCACGGACGTCCGGGTCAGCCGGAGCACGTACGCGAACGACGTCGCCGCGAGCACGGTCGCCGGCATCAGCAGGCTGACGAAGTCCGGATCGCGTCCTGCCGTGACCGGCAGCCAGCCGAGGTTCACACCGACGACGATCTGCAGGACGAAGCCCACGACGAAGGTCGGGACGGCGATGAGCAGCAGGCTGAGCACCAGCACGCCGGAGTCGAACAGCCCGCCCTTGCGCATCCCGGCGACCAGGCCGAACCCGATGCCGAAGACGGCCTCGATGGCCAGGGCCATGACCGCCAGCTGGAACGTCACGGGCAGCGCCTGGGCGATGACCTCCGAGACCTCGCGGCCCGTGAACGTCACGCCCAGGTCGAACGTGACGATGCCCTTGAGGTACAGCAGGTACTGCACGAGGAACGGCTCGTCGAGGTGGAACTCCGCGCGGATCTGCTCCTGCACCGACTCGGGGAGCCCGCGCTCGCCGCCGAGGGCCAGGACGGGGTCACCCGGGCGCAGGAAGACCAAGGCGTAGAGCAGGAGCGTCGCTCCCAGGAAGACGGGGATGACCTGCAGGAGCCTGCGGCCGATGTACCAGCGCATGGGTGATGTCGCTTCCGTCGCGTCCGACCCGGTACCGAGGGCGGCCCCGGTGCCGTCCGAAGGGGACGGGCACCGGGGCCGCGCGGCGTCACTCGCTCTTGGTGACCTGGTAGAGGATCGGGTCGGAGTCCCAGCCGAACGCGACGTCGTCGACCGTGTCGGCCCAGCCGCCGGTGGCGTTGTTGTACCAGAGCGGGATGCCGGGCAGGTTCTCGAACAGGATGGCCTCGGCCTCCATGTAGAGCTCGACCGCGTCGTCCGGCTCGGTGGCCCCGCTCGCCTCGGCGAGCTTGGCGTCGAAGGCCGCGTTGGACCACTGGCCGTCGTTCGAGCCCGCCCCGGTGCCGTAGATCGGGCCGAGGAAGTTGCTCATGGCCGGGTAGTCGGCCTGCCAGCCACCCCGGAACAGCCCCGGCACGGTGCCGGAGTCGCGCGCGTCGAGGTACTCGTCGAAGGTCGGGTACGGGAAGAACTCGCAGCCGATCTCCAGCACCGTGCGGATGTTGTTGCACACCGCGTCGACCCAGGTCTGGTGGTCGGAGTCGGCGTTCGAGGCGATCTGCAGCGTGTAGTCGCCCAGCGGCGCGAGCGTCTCGGCCTGTGCCCACAGGTCGGCGGCGAGGTCGGCGTCGTAGTCGAGCACGTCGTTGCCCGGGATGTCCTCGGTCCAGCCGTCGATCACCGGGGACGTGAAGTCCGTGGCGGGGGTGCGCGACCCGGAGAAGATCGTCTCGGTGACCGCCGCCCGGTCGATCGCGTGGGACACCGCCTGGCGGCGCAGCATGCCGGCGTCGCCCTGGAACTCCGGCAGCCACTCGGGGACGGTCATCACCTGGATGACGGCCGCCGGCTGGTTCACCGACCTGCCCTCGAGCTCGTCCTCGAACGTCGCGAACGCCGACGACGGCACGTTCTTGATGATGTCGAGCTCGCCGGCCAGCAGGTCGTTGTACGCCGAGTCCTCGTCGGTGTACGCGACGAGCTCGAGGCCCGCGTTCTGCGGTGCGCGGTTGCCGGTGTAGTCCGGGTTCGGCGCCAACGAGATGCTCGAGTCGTGCTCCCACGACTCGAGCACGTACGGGCCGTTGCCCACCGGTGCCTCGCCGAACGCCTCGGGGTCCTCGAAGAACGACTCCGGGAGCGGGAAGAACGCCGCGTAGCCCAGGCGGATCGGGAAGTCCGACTCCGGCTGCGCCAGGGACACCACCAGCGTGCTGTCGTCCTCGACCACGAGGCCGCCGGCCTCGATCAGGGAGGTGTTCTCGTCGTACGAGAAGCCGGTGATGGGCTCGAAGAAGTACGACAGGCTCTGCTTGTTGTCCAGTGCGGCGCCGTAGTCCCAGGCCTTCGCGAAGCTCTCGGCGGTCACCGGGGTGCCGTCGCCGAAGGTCCACCCGTCGGCGATCGTGATCGTCCAGGTCTGGTTGTCCGGCGACTCGATCGACTCGGCGACCTCGTTGTGCACGCCCCCCTCGGCGTCGTAGTACACGAGCCCGGCGAACAGGTTCTGCACCGCGAGGGCGCCGTTGACCTCGTTGGTCATGGTCGGGATCAGCGGGTTCTGCGGCTCGCCGTTGTGGACGGTGACGATGCCGCCGCTCGCGTCGCTCGGCGCGGCTTGCGGGTCCGCGTCGGACGCACAGGCCGTCAGGGCGAGCGCCCCGGTCAGGCCGAGGGCGGTGAGAGCTGCGAGGCGCCTGCTTGTCATGAGTTCCTCCGGTCGAAGGCGGTGTCGGTGTCCGCCGGATGACGCCCGCCGCGGGGTGGGGTGGCGCGTCGCGGTCCGTGGTGTGGACGCGGTGAGAGTAGGTGAACCGGCGGTGGCGAGAAATAGTTGCAGGGGGCATGCAACGCGTTGTTATCCAACTGTGGCCGGGGTTAACGCGCTCGAAACAAATGACGCGCGCGCGATACCGACGATTCTTGTCCGGAAACACGAATGTCACCCCGGCATGTGATTCTGAGGACTCCGCCGGCGCGGGATGCTCGGGGGATCCGGCACACCAACCGGCCGTCGGCATCGAGGACGTCGTGGTCCAGGGCTACCCGACGTGGACGCGGGGAACGGCCGGCCGGCCGCGCCGCTGCACCGGTCGCTCCACCAGCCACCAGCTCGCCGTCGCCGCCAGGACGGTCGCGGGCAGGGCGACCAGGCCCGCGGCGTCGTCGAGGACGGGGCGCAGCCACAGCGTCAGCGGGTAGTTCCACAGGTACGCGGCGTAGGACACCGTGCCGAGCGCGACGAGCGGACGCCACACGGGTGCCGGGGTGACGTGGCCGCGCCACGCCTGCATGAGCACGACGGTCGCGACCGCCACCGCCGGCCCGGCCACCAGGTACGTCGCCGCGTGCCCGCGCAGGTCGGTGGCCGTCAGGGCGACGACCAGCGTCAGGGCGGCGACCACCGCGTGCCGGCCCCGCCAGGCCGCCGGCCACCGGTCCTGCGTCACGCGGGACGCCGCACCGATCACGAAGCACCCGATCCACGACGTCGCCAGCGGGTACGCGGCGTCGGGGTCGTCACGGAACCACACGACCGTCAGGACGCACAGTGCGGCCGACGCGAGCCCCGCCAGCACCAGCCCCGTCCGCAGCCGCCGCGCGCGCACCGCCAGCACGATCACCAGCGGCCACAGCAGGTAGAACTGCTCCTCGGTCGCCAGCGTCCACAGGTGGTAGATCGCAGGGCTCACACCCACGAGGCCGACGTACGGCAGGTTGGCGGTGTAGGTGAGCGACACCGCGACCGTCCGCGGCAGGGTCCCGCTGTCCCCGAGCGGGTCCAGCGTGAGGGTGACCAGCACGAACCCGACGACGAGCACGAGCAGCGCGGGCACCAGGCGCCGCGCCCGCCGCAGCCAGAAGCGACGCAGGTCCACCCGGCCCGTGGCGGCGGCCTCGTCCACCAGCAGCCCCGTGATCAGGTGCCCGGACAGCGCGAAGAACATGACCACCCCGACGACGCCCGCCCCCGGGAACACGTCGGGCCACGCGTGCCGCAGCATGACCAGCGCGATGGCGGCGCCCCGCAGCGCGTCCCACGCGCCGACGCGTGCGCTCACCACGCGCGCGACGCGTGCCGTGCCCGGGCCTGCGCCACGAGCTCGGCCACCAGCTCGGGATACGTCATGCCGACCGCCGCGAACATCTGCGGCACCTGCGAGTGCGCCGTGAGCCCCGGCATCGTGTTGACCTCGTTGAGCACCGGGCCGTCCGCGGTGAGGAAGAAGTCGACGCGGGCGACGCCCTCGCAGCCGAGCGCGTCGACGACGGTGCGCGCGTCCGCCGCGAGCCGCTCGGCGTCCGCGGCGTCGAGGACGGCGGGGACGACGAACCGGGCGGTGCCGTCGTACTTGGTGGCCGTGTCGAACACGGCGCCGGCGTGCCCGATCTCCAGCGGCGGGGAGACCACGGTCGTGCCGTCCGCGCGGCGCAGGACCGCGACGTCGATCTCCCGGCCGACCACGACCTCCTCGACGAGGGCGCGGTCGTCCAGCTCGAGGGCGGCCGCGACGGCCTCGCGGAGCTCGGTGAGCGTGTCGACGCGACGCACCCCGTGGCTGGACCCGCACGCCACGGGCTTGACGACCGCGGGCAGGCGCGGGTCCGCGCACGCCTCGGCGACGTCCCGCACGACCCGGCCGTCGGCGACGGCGACACCGACCGCGGCGGCGACCAGCTTGGTCACCCACTTGTCCATGCCGACGGCCCCGGCCCGCACGCCGGATCCGACGCACGCGACGCCCGCCAGGTCGGCCAGGGCCGCGAGCGTCCCGTCCTCGCCGCGCGGGCCGTGCACCGCGGGCAGCAGCACGTCGCACGTCGCGACGACGGCGACCGCCTCCGCGAAGGACAGGGTGCCGTGCTCACCCGACCACGTGCCGTCCCGTCCGATGGTGAGGGCGACGACGTCGTGCGTGGGCGCCAGGGCGTCGCGCACCGCTGCGGCGCTCGCGAGCGACACGTCGTGCTCGGCGTTGGCGCCGCCCCCCACGACGGCGACGCGGCACACGGGCGCGTGCGGCGGGGTCGGGGCGCGGTGCTGCAGGTCGGACGTGGTCACGGGTGCTCCTCGGGGACGGTCGGTGGGGGTGTCGGGGGTGCCGGGACGACGCGGCGCACGAGCCGCCGCCCCAGGCCGGTGAGCAGCTCGTGGGGGAGGGTGCCCGCCCAGCCGGCCCAGTCGGTGAGCGTGGGTGCCGGGCCGTCGGTGCCGATGACGGTCACGACGTCCCCGGGCTGCACGGGCAGGTCGCCCACGTCGACGACGACCTGGTCCATCGAGACGCGCCCGGCGAGCGGACGACGCCGACCGTGCACGAGGACCTCGGCACGCCCCGACGCGCTCACCGGGAGCCCGTCGGCGTACCCGAGGGGCAGCAGCGCCAGCCGCGTGGGCGCCGACGTCCGGTACGTGTGGTCGTACCCCACGCCGATACCGGCGCCGACGTCGCGCACCTGCACGACGGGCGCGGTCACGTGCGCGGCTCCGCGCAGCACGGGGTGCCGTCCGGTCGTGTCGATGCCCACCAGGCCGGCGCCGACGCGCGACAGGTCGAAGGCCGTGCCCGGCAGCCCGAGCACGGCGGCCGTGGCGCCCAGGTGGCGCAGCACGGGACGCAGCCCCGCGGCGTGCGCGTGCTCCACGCCGCGCACGAACCGCCGCGTGGCGGCCGCGTTGGCCTCGGCGTCGAGGCCCGCCGCGCAGGCCAGGTGCCCCATGATGCCCACGACCCGCACGGTCCCGGCGCGCTCCGCCTGGCGGGCAGCCGCGCACAGGGCGGGCCACAGCTCGGGTGGGCAGCCGTCACGTGCGGTGCCGCAGTCGAGGAACAGGTGGACGTCGACGACGCGGTCCAGCCGGCGTGCCGCCCACGCGGCGGCGTCGAGGTGCGCGGCGCTCGGCACCGCGACGTCGACACCGTGCAGCACCGCGTCCGACATGTCGGCGCCCGGTGCGTCGAGCCAGCTCAGGAGGGGTGCGCCGACACCTGCCAGGCGCAGCTCGACCGCCTCGGCCAGGGTCGCGACGCCCAGGGCCTGGGCGCCGTTGTCGAGCGCGGTGCGCGCGACGTCGACGGCGCCGAGCCCGAACCCGTCCGCCTTGACGACGGCCATGAGCCGCCGTGCGGACGCGGCCAGCAGGCGCGTGTTGTGCGCGACCGCGTCGAGCCGCACGGTCAGGACGGGCCGGGTGCGGGCCACGGCGACGGGGGCGGCGCCCGGCGGGCAGAGCGTCGTGCTCACGCCGTCACCGGCCCGTAGAGGGCGGCCGGGCTGCCGGTGACGAGCGCCCAGTAGCGGTCCCCGTAGCTCCAGTGCCACCACTCCGTGGGGTAGTTGACGAAGCCTGCGCCGGTCATGGCCGCGGACAGCGCGGTGCGCAGGGCGCGGGCGGCGGGCGGGACGGGGGCGTCGGTGAAGCAGCGGCCGTCGCTCTCCTCCGGCGTGGCGTCCAGCGGGCACCCCAGGTCCAGCTCCCGGCCGGTGTCGTCGACGAGGGTCACGTCCACGGCGGCGCCGGCGACGTGCGGCGCGACGGCCAAGGGCGCGACGTAGCGGCTGGTGAGCCGGTCGACCTCGTCGTCCGTCGCGGTGGGGTGGTCGAGCCGCACGCGGGACCGGTACCGGGCGATGATCTCGGCCTGGGCGGCAGGGCTGCGCCACCCCTCGGCGAGGACGAGGTGCATGCCGGCGGGCAGTGCGGCGCGCGCCAGGGCCAGGCGCCGGGCGACCGTCGCCCGGACGCGGGACCCTTGCGGTCCACCGCTGCCGGGCAGGCGGGGCAGGCAGGTGCCGACGAGGGGCTCGCCGCTCTCGGCGAGCGGCACGGCCGCGACACGCGGGTCGTGCAGGAGGACGTCGTTGCTGGTCAAGGGCACGGCAGCGACGCTAGGCGTGGGGGTGGGGCGGGCAACTCCCCCCGAGGTCTCGACGTGCGCAGGCCACGGTGGCACGTCGCTGCGGGCTGCTCCACCCACGGCGGGGGTGTCGGGCGATGTCCCGTCCCCCTGCGGGATGACGTGCGGCTCGTGACCGGCGTACGGGACCGGCGGTCCGCCGCCACGCGCACCGGATGCGGACCGGGCGTGCAGGCGCACACTGGACGGGCACCCGGAGGTGACCACCATGAGCGTTCCCGCGATCGACCCGAGCATCCCGCCCAGCGGCCCCGGCTGCGTCGAGTGCGAGCAGGAGTCCGGCTGGTGGGTGGCGTTGCGCCGGTGCGCCGCCTGCGGGCACGTCGGCTGCTGCGACAGCTCACCGGGGCAGCACGGGACGGCGCACTGGCGCGCCACCGGGCACCCGCTGATGCGCTCGTACGAGCCGGGGCAGGACTGGTGGTGGGACTACGAGGCGGGCACGTACGCCGAGGGCCCGGAGCTGGCGCCGCCGCTCGCGCACCCCCTGGACCAGCCGACGCCCGGGCCCGAGGGTCGCGTCCCGCCGGACTGGCGCCAGCAGCTGCACCGGTGACCGCCCGTCGCGTCGGGCCCTAGCCTCGGAGCATGTCGACCAGCACGGCACCGTCCGTTCCCGGCCTGCCCGCAGCCAGCACGTTCGCCACCGCGGGGCGCATCGTCCTGGGTGCCGGGGCGGTGGCGCAGGTGCCGGACCTCGTCACCGCGCTGGGGAGCCGCGTCCTGGTCGTCGCGGGACGGTCGGCCGACGTCGGTGCGCTGGGTGCCGCGGCCGTCCACCGGCACCGCGGCGAGCCGGACGTCGACGCCGTGCGGGCCGCGGTCGCCGTCGCGCGCGAGGTGCGCCCGGACGTCGTCGTCGGGTGGGGTGGCGGGTCGGTGCTCGACCTCGCCAAGTGCGTCGCGGTGCTGGCGCGCGGCGGCACGGACGTGCTGGACCACCTGGAGGTCGTCGGGCGGGGGCTGCCCCTGGGGGAGGTGGCGCTGCCCGTCGTCGCGGTGCCCACCACGGCCGGGACGGGCGCCGAGGTCACCGCCAACGCGCCGGTCCGCGTCCCGGACCGCGGCGTGAAGGCCAGCCTGCGCGGGCGTGCGATGCTGCCGGCCGTCGCGGTGGTCGACCCGCTGCTCACGCTCGGGTGCCCGCCCGCGCTCACCGCGTCGTCGGGTGCCGACGCGCTGACGCAGTGCCTCGAGGCGTTCACGACGCCGTACGCGACGGCCCTGACGGACCCGCTCGCGCGTGAGGGCCTCGTGCGTGCGGGACGCAGCCTGCGACGGGCCGTCGAGCACGGCGACGACGTCGACGCGCGCACCGACCTGTCGGTCGCGGCCCTGCTGTCGGGCATGGCGCTCGCGAACGCGAAGCTGGGTGCCGTCCACGGTCTGGCCGCCGCGCTGGGCGGGCGGCTCGGCGCGCCCCACGGGCAGGTGTGCGCCGCGGTGCTGGCCGCGACGACCGCGGCGAACGTCGCGGCGCTGCGGCGCACGGACGCGGGCGGGCCGGGCCTCGCGCGGTACGACGACGCGGCGGCGGCCCTGACGGGCCGGGCCGGCGCCCGGGCGGACGACGCGGTCGCGTGGCTGGCGGAGCTCACCGCGGCGATCGGTGTCCCCGGCCTCGGCGCGCTCGGCCTGGACGCGGCCGACGTCCCTGCCGTCGTCGCCGACGCCCTGGCCGCGTCGTCCACGCGGGGCAACCCCGTCGCGCTGACGGCGGCCGAGCTCGCGGACGTCGTCGCCGCGTCCTGGTGAGCGCACCGCCAGGAGGAAACAGCGGGCGCCCGCACCGGAACACCGGGGAGGATGTGCCCATGAGCACCCTCGACCGACTGACCGCCGACCTGACCACCTCCCTCAAGGCGCGCGACACCCTGCGCACCAGCACCCTGCGCCAGCTCATCGGAGCCGTGCGGCACGAGGAGAAGGCCGGCACGGTCGCGCGCGAGCTCAGCGAGGACGAGATCCTCAAGGTGCTGGCCCGCGAGTCGAAGAAGCGCCGTGAGTCTGCGCAGATCTACGCCGACGCGGGAGCCGCCGACCGGGCGGCGACCGAGACGGCGGAGGCGCAGATCGTCGACGAGTACCTGCCGACGCGCCTGAGCGACGACGAGCTCGCCGCCCTGGTCGACGCGGTCGTCGCCGACACCGGGGCGTCGTCGCTCAAGGACATGGGGACGGTCATGAAGGAGGCGAACGCCCGCGCGCAGGGGCGCGCCGACGGCAAGGCGCTCAGCGCCCTGGTCCGCACCCGCCTGGCCGGCTGACCCGCCGACTCACCGACCCCCCACACCCACCCCCCAACCCACCCACACCCACCCCCCACCCATCCACACCCACCCCAACCCATCCGCCGAGCTCGACCTTTGGCGGCTTTCGAACGCCGAGAAGCCGCCGAAGGTCGAGTTCGCCGTCAGGGAGGGGGTCGGGGAGGGGGGTCAGGGAGGGGGTCAGGGAGGGCGCCGGGGGGCGACGTCAGAGCTGACGTGCCGGCTCCTCGTCGGACGGGGGGGTCGCCGGTTCGGGATCCGGGGCCTGTGCCTCGGCCATCGCGCGCCGTCCTGACGGCAGCGCGACGCCGACGACCACGACGAGCATCAGCGCGACGCCCGCGGCCACCAGCAGCGACTCCACCGAGTAGCGGTCGGCCAGCGGACCGAACACCGCCATGCCGAGCGGCATCGCGACGGCCATGACGATGCCCACGAAGCCGAACACCCGGCCCAGGCGCTCGGGCTCGACGCGCTCCTGCAGCACGGTCATGGTGGGCGTCGAGAAGAACGGCACGCCCAGGCCGATGAGGAACATGAACCCGAAGAACACCCACATGTTCGTCGACAGGCCCAGGCCGACGTTGAGCACCGCGAACAGCGCGGTCGTCACCATGACCATGTGGACGCGGTTGCGCAGGCCGCCCCACCACGCGACCACCACGCCGCCGAGCGTCATGCCGACGCTGAACGCGAGCTCGTTGACCGTCAGCTTCCAGACCTCCTCGCCGAAGGAGCGCACCACCATGAGCGGCGTGAGGAACGACGGCGCCACGATGAGCACGAACACCACGCCCCACATCGCCAGGACCCACCGCACGAACGGCGTCGTCGCGACGTACCGGACGCCGTCGGCCAGGTCCGCGAGGTAGCCGCGCACGCCCGCCTGCTGGTCGCCGCGCACCAGGCGCGGCACCGGGACGAGCAGCAGCAGGCCGATGCCGATGAGCGCGGTCACGACGTCGACGAAGAAGATCGCCTCGATCGACGCCCACGCGTACAGGCCGGCGGCGAGCGCGGGCGCGACGAGCATCATGGCCGACTGGATCGTGGCGTTGACCCCGTTGATGCGCATGAGCTTGTCGGGCGGCACGATCTGGGGCAGGAGCGCCCCCACCGCGGGCGTCTGGATGCCGGCGCCGGCGGACCGGATCGCGGCGGCCACGTACAGGATCCACAGGTCGTCGTAGCCGGACAGCATGAGGATCGCGAGGGCCAGGGTGGTCGCGGCGATGGCCGCGTCGGCGCCGATGACCAGCGCGCGGCGGTCGAGCCGGTCGGCCCACACGCCACCGAAGATCGACACGACCGCCTGCGGCAGGAACCCGACGACCGCGTACACGGCCATCACCGTCCCCGACCGCGTCTCGAGCGTGAGGTGCCACATGATCGCGTACTGCACGAGCATCGAGCCGAGCAGCGAGAACGTCTGACCCGTGAGGAAGACGGTGACGTCGCGGCGCCAGCGGGTCGGTGCGGTGGGGGTGGTCATGGCGGCCTCGGGGTGTGTGGGTCCGGGGGTGTCGCGGGATAGACCGGGCGCGCGGGCCGGACTCATCGGGACGATCCCATGCTCGTCGCGCCCGTGGCCCGGTGTCATGGGGTTGTGGGGCGTCTGTCGGTGGTCGGGTGGACGATCTGCCCCAGGGCGACGAGTCCGTGCGCCGACGTCGGTCGGTAGGGACGGGCGACGGTGACACCACGGGGAGCGCGATGACGGCGACGATCACGGCGACCGGGCTGACGAAGCGGTACGGGCAGGTCGAGGCGCTGCGCGGGCTGGACCTGGAGGTGCCCGAGGGCACCGTCATGGGGCTGCTGGGACCCAACGGCGCGGGCAAGACGACGGCCGTGCGGATCCTCACGACGCTGCTGCGGCCCGACGGCGGCACGGCGCACGTCGCCGGTGCGGACGTGCTGCGCGAGCCCGAGCAGGTGCGGCGGCGCATCGGCCTGTCGGGGCAGAACGCCGCGGTCGACGAGAACCTCACGGGGGCCGAGAACCTCGAGATGATCGGCCGCCTCTACGGCTTCCCGCGCCGCCGGGCGCGTGCCCGCGCCGGGGCCCTGCTGGACGCGTTCGACCTGACGGAGGCGGGCGGTCGACCCGCGAAGACGTACTCCGGCGGCATGCGCCGGCGGCTGGACCTGGCGTGCGCGCTGGTCGCCGAGCCGCCCGTGGTGGTGCTCGACGAACCCACGACGGGCCTGGACCCGCGCAGCCGGTTGCAGATGTGGGACGTCATCGCCGACCTGGTGCGCGCGGGCACGACGATCCTGCTCACCACGCAGTACCTCGAGGAGGCCGACCGCCTCGCGGACGCGATCGTCGTGATCGACCACGGGCGGGCGATCGCGCGCGGCACCGCGGACGACCTCAAGGCGCAGGTCGGCGGGCAGCGGGTCGAGGTGCTGCTGGCCGACGCGGCCGGGTCCGCGACGGCCCGCACGGTCCTCGCGGCGGTGTCGTCCGGCGACGAGGTCCACGTCGCCGGCGACGGGCGCGCGCTGTCGGTGGCCGTGGACGACGGCTCGCGGGCGCTGCGCGAGGCGCTGGACCGGCTGGACGCCGCGAGCGTCGTCGTCCTCGAGGCCGGGGTGCGCAGGCCGACCCTCGACGACGTGTTCCTCACGCTGACCGGCCGGGCGGCCGACGTCGACGACACCGCGCAGGAGGTCCGATGAGCTCGCTCGCCCGCACGGTCGTCGACACGCACGTCGTCGCCAAGCGCAACCTGCTGAAGATCCTGCGCGTCCCCGAGATCCTCGTGGCCGTCCTCATCTCGCCGATCATGTTCGTGGTGCTCTTCGCGTACGTGTTCGGCGGGGCGATCGACCCCGGCGACGGCGTGAGCTACCGCGAGTTCCTCATCCCGGGGATCTTCGCGCAGACCGTCGTGTTCGGGGCCACGTTCACCGGCGCCGGCATCGCCGAGGACATGCAGAAGGGCATCCTCGACCGCTTCCGCTCGCTGCCCATGTCGCAGTCGGCCGTGCTCGCGGGGCGCACGGCGTCCGACGTGGTCTACAACGTGCTGTCGCTGGTGATCATGGCGCTCACCGGCCTGCTCGTCGGGTGGCGCGTGCACGGCACGGTGCTGGAGGCGGCCGCGGCGTTCGGGCTGCTGCTCGCGTTCTCGTACGCCGTGAGCTGGATCATGGCGCTCGTCGGCGTCCTGGTGCCCAGCGTCGAGGTCATCAACAACGCGTCGTTCATCGTCATCATGCCGCTGACGTTCGTCTCCAACGCCTTCGTGCCCCTGGACTCGTTCCCCGAGCCGCTGCAGCGCGTCGTGGAGTGGAACCCCGTCTCGACGCTCACGCAGGCGTGCCGCGAGCTGTTCGGCAACACCAACCCCGGTGCCCCGGTGCCTGACGCGTGGTCGATGCAGCACCCGGTGCTGTACACGCTCGGCTGCGTCGTGGTGATCCTCGTGGTGTTCGCGCCGCTCGCGATCGCCCGGTACCGGCAGACCTCGCGCTGACGCGGCGCACGTAGCCCACCAGTAGCCGCCGCACTACGGCGATCGCCGCCCGGCTCTCGGCATCGCCGCTGGTCAGGGCGCCGCGGCTACCTACTCAAGCCACCCCCGGCCCGCACTACGTGGCCCCTGCCTTGCCAGTGTTCTGGGTGTCGGAAGCAACCGCCCCGGCACCACGGACACGAAGGGCACGAGCCATGAACGCGACCACGACCTCCACGACCACCACCCACCGCGGCGCCGTCAAGGGTGCCGTCGCCGCCGCCGCCGGCGTCGCTGTCCTGCTCGGCGGGATGGGCACCTTCGCACTCTGGAACGCCGAGGGCGCACTGGGCGAGGGCAGCCTGCAGACCGGTTCGCTCACCGCCGACTTCGGCGACATCACGTGGAACGACGTGACGCCCGGCCACGAGAACCTCATCGAGGACCTCGACGGCTTCCAGATGGTCCCGGGCGACGTCATCGTCGGGACCTCGACCATCGCGGTGGTCGCCGAGGGCGAGAACCTCGTCGTCGTCCCGCAGGTCGTCGGGCCGGCCGGCCTGCCGATCGACTCGCTCTCCGAGAGCATCACGGTCGACGTCACCCTCGACGGGGTGCCCGCGGACGGCTTCCGCCCCGGCACGACGTCCGTCGACGCGACCGTGACGATCGCGTTCGACGAGTCCGCGACCGGCGAGATGGGCCTGGGCTTCGACCTCGGCGCCACGAGCATCAACCTGCAGCAGGTCGCGCCGTCGGCCTGAGCCCGGCTGCGACCCCCACGACCGCCGTCGGCGGCAGGCCCGTTCCCCCCAACGCGCGCACCTGCCGCCGGCGGCTCCACCGCCCGACCTCACCACCCATCCCCGCGACCCAGGAGCTGAGCACCGTGCGACACCACGTCCGTCCCCTGCGCCCGCTGCGCGCCGCGCTCCTCGCGGCCGTCGCCGCGGCGGCGATCGTCCTGGCACTGCCGGGCACGGCGACGTACGCGGCGTGGCGCGCACAGGCGCCGCTCGACGGCACCCTGGCCAGCGGGGCCCTCACGATCGACGCCGTCGGCCCGGGCTCGTGGCAGCACGAGTCGGGCGCGGCGTTCGACCCCGCGACCGGGCGCCTCGAGCCCGGCCGGGTGGTCCTCTACCGCACGACCGTCGACCTCACCGCGACCGGTGAGAACCTGCGCGCGACGCTGCGCACCGACGTCGCCGCGTCCCTGCCCGCCGACCTCGCGGGGCGGGTGACCGTCACGTCGGACGACGTCCCGGTCGTCGGCTCCGCCACGCCGCAGCGCGTCCCCGTCACGGTGCGCGTCGCCGCCGGGTCGAGCCTGCCGTCGGGCGACCGCTCCTTCTCCCTGCGCCTCGACCTGCAGCTCGGCAACGGCCACGGCTGGCAGGACACGGCGTCGCGCGACCTCGGCACGCTCACGACGCGCGGCCCCGCCGCCGGTGGCCTGCTGCGCATGGGCTACGACCTGACCAAGGGCGTCGACCGCACCGTCGTCATCTACGTCGACGACGTCGATGCGACGGTCCAGTGGGTCGAGGGCGCCGCCACGACGCGCCTCGTCCCCGGCAGGAACGCGCACACCTACCCGCCGGGCACCGTGCAGGCGACCGTGCTGATCAACGGCCGCGTCGGCAGCCTGGGGTCCCCGGCGCAGACCGTCGCGGACATGCAGGAGCTCGTGCAGGTGCAGAACTGGCAGGAGGGCGTCGGGACCGTCGACGCGTCGTACGCCTTCCACAACGCGATCAACCTGCTGCGGGTCGACGGCCTCCCGTCGACGCTGCGCACCACGGACCACATGTTCTCCAACGCCCGCTCCCTCAAGCAGGACTTCGCCGGCCCAGCCTTCGCGAACGTGGAGTCGATGTCCCACATGTTCGCCGGTGCCACGTCCTTCAACGGCTACGTCGGTGGCTGGGACACCGCCAAGGTGCGGGACATGTCGGGGATGTTCCACGGCGCGACGTCCTTCAACTCCTGGATCGGCGGCTGGAACACCTCGAACGTCGAGGACATGACCGACATGTTCCGCGGTGCGCGGGCGATGGCCCAGAGCGTGGCCGGCTGGGACGTCGGGCGCGTGACCGCCTGGGACGGCTTCAACGCCGACGCCCCGAACCTCACCACCTACCTCATCCCCGCCAAGTTCCGTCCCGCGCTGGACGCGGACGCCGTGCTCGACGCCCCGGTGGTCGGCGACGACCCCGCGCCGCAGGACGAGGTGGGCGACGAGCCCGCGACCGACGACCAGCCGCTGGCCGGCGACGAGCCCACGACCGACGACGGCTCCGACGTCACCGAGGACCCCGCCACCGAGGACCCCGCCACCGACGAGCCCGCCACCGACGACGCCACCGACGACCCGGCCACGGCCGACGTCACCACCCTGCCGGAGCCCCACGAGGGCCCGGACGCCGACACCGCCGACGTGACTCCTCCGGTCGCGCTCCGCGAGGAGGAGAAGGACCGATGACCGTCACCGCACCCGTCCGGCCCGTCACCGCGGGCGCCCGGCACGTCGCCGCACCGGCCCGGCCGGTCGCCGACCAGCCCGTGACCGCACCCGTCCAGCCCGCCGCCTCACCCGACCAGCCCGTCGCCGTGCGCCCCGAGAGCCGGTGGCGCGTCGCCGCGCGCAGCGTCGGCGTCGGCCTGGGCTACGGCGTGCTGGGCGTGGTCCTGCTGGTCGCCGCCGTCACGATCCTCGTCCCGCGCTTTGCCGGTGCGGTGCCGCTGACCGTGCTGTCGGGCTCGATGGAGCCGACGCTGCCGGTCGGGTCCCTCGTCGTCGTCCGTCCCGTCGACCCGGCCGACGTCCGGATCGGCGACGTGATCACCTACCTGCCGAACCCCGAGGACCCCACGGCGATCACGCACCGCGTCACGGGGATCACGCACCGCACCGACGGGGGCGTGACGTTCACGACGCAGGGCGACGCGAACGACGCACCGGACCTGCCGGTGCAGGACTTCCAGGTCCGCGCGCGCGTCTGGTACGTCGTGCACCACCTCGGGCACGTGAACTCGGCGGTCAACGTCGAGGACCGGCACGTCGGGGTCGTCCTGGTGGCCGGCGGGTTCTTCGTCTGGGCGGCGAGCCTCTGGTACCGCTCGGGACGCAGCCGCCGGGCGGCGGCCGTCTCAGCCCGCGACGCGCACGGCCCCGTCGAGCTCGCCGAGCAGCGCCCGGTCCGACACCCCTAGCTTCTGCATCGCCCGGTAGAGGTGGCTCTCGACCGTCCGCACGGACAGGTAGAGGCGGGAGGCGATCTGCCGGTTGCTCAGCCCCTCGCGGGCCAGCGCCGCGATCTCCGCCTCCCGGCCCGTCAGCGGCGCCGACCGGGCCTGCGGGCGGCCCAGGGACTCGGCGACGGTCGCCCCGGCGACCGCACGCACCTGCTCCTCGGTGAGGTCGCCTCGCCCCTCCTCGACGGCGCGCCGCCGGGCGACGTCGAGCGCGACGTGCACCAGCGGTCCGGGGACGCGCATCATCGCCACGGCCGCCAGCACCTCGGTGCTCGTCCCCAGCGAGATCGCGCGGTGCAGGTGGACGAGCGGCCGCACGATCGTGAGCCGGGTCCGCGAGCACAGCTCCTCCAGCCGGGCCAGCCGGTCCGGGGGCAGCTCGAGGGGCGCGAAGGACCAGCACAGTGCGGCGCTGGCGAGCCGCCCGACCGCGAGCTGCTCCTCGCCGGCGGCCCACAGCGGCTCGCCGTCGGGCGGCTCGGTGCCTCCGGACCGGAAGTACGCGACCTCCGCGGTAGCCCACGGCAGGGCGAAGTCGAGCGCCGGCAGGTACGGGCGCGGGGTCGCCCGCAGCTCGTCGAGCAGGGCGGCCGCGAGGTCGGTCTCGCCGCGGCGCGCTCGTAGCGTCGCCGCGAGCGCGAGGATCCGCTCGTCGTACGGGCTCTGGACGGGACCGCACCGGCCCATCTGCAGCACGACGCTCAGCGTCCGGCGCGCGCCCTCGTGGTCGCCCTGGACGAACAGGCCCGTCGCGAGGCCGCGCGCGGCCAGCCGCACCCCGAGCATGCTGAGGTCGTCGTACGCCGCGCTGAGCCGCTCGCGCCACCAGTCGATCGCGTCGTCGACCTGCCCGGCGAGCAGCAGGGCGTCGCCCCGCAGCGCGTCGAGCTGGTGACCGATCGCGTGCTGACGCCGCGAGCCGCCCCAGCCGTCCAGCAGCTCGAGCGCGCGGTCCGGCGCGCCGGTCTCGACGGCCGCCTGCACCTGCAGGACGAGCACGAAGTCGCGCAGCGGCGCCGGCACGTGCGCGCCCTCGAGGTCGGCGACGCCCACCGTGGACGGCTCGAGGGCGTAGAGCCGCTCGAGGGCGTGCAGGACCCTGTCCTCCAGCTCGGGCAGCACCAGCCGCCCCGTGGGTCCGGGGTCACGCGTCATGCCGTCGCGCAGGGTGCCGCCCGTGGCTGCGGCCCACTGGCCACGCAGCAGCACGTACGAGCCGAGGTCGTCGGGGTCGTCGGCGGGGGAGGGGACCGTCCCCTGGAGGATCTCGTCCACGTCGATCGACGTGAAGTTGTCCAGCAGTCGCAACCGCAGGAGCGCGAGCGCGTTCACCAGGTCACGCTTCTCGAGCCACGTCCGGTACCGCGCGGACGCCTGCGTCCGCACGGACTCGGTGAGGATCGCGACCTGCTGCGGGGCGGCCCCTGCCGCCGCGTCCTCCCCGTCGAGGTCGGCGGCGGCGGGCAGCGCGAGAGCGGGCGGGGGCAGCACGCCGGTCCCGAGCGTCCCGTCCGCGAGCGCCCGCAGGTCGGCGTGGGCACGGGGCGACAGGCGCAGGCGCAGCACCTGCCCGAGCGCGGGCGGGCTGACCGTGACCATCGGCTCGCGGCCGCCCTCGTGGACGGCGACGCGCCCGGCGGCGTCCAGCGCGGCAAGGGTGTCCGCACCGACGAGCCGCCGTGCGGTGGCGAGGTCGACCAGGCCGAACCAGGCCAGGACGTCCAGACCGCGCCGCGAGGTCTCCGGCAGGTCGGCGAGGAGCCCGAGGGGGACGGCGTCCGCGCGCACCAGCTCGAGGGCCCCCGTCTGCGCCCACCGGCCGCTCACGCGTGCGACGACGCCCGCGTCGACCGCCGCGCGGACCAGCGCGACCGCCACGCGCGGGTTGCCACCGGAGCGCCCGGCCACGACGGACGCGAGGTGCCCCTCGACCTGGCCGCCGAGGCGGTCGGCCAGGAGCGCGGACGTCGCGCTGACCCCCAGGGGGCCGAGCCGGACGACGACGGCCTCCCGTGCCAGGTCGGGGGCGGCGGCGTCCACGTCGGTCCCCGAGGGTGCGGTCAGGACCAGGCCGACCCGGCCGGCGTGGCGTCGTGCGACTGCGGCGACCACCGCGGCCGAGGCGCCGTCGAGGAGGTGGACGTCGTCGACGAGGACGACGGCCGGACCGCTGCCCACGGCCTCCGCCAGGACGGTCGTGGCCTCGGGGAGGCCCCACCGCGCGCCGCTGCGCGGGCGCATCGTGGGATGGGTGGCGAAGGCCGCGAGGGGGAGGTCACGAGCGCCGCGGTGCCCCGCGAGGGTGACGACAGCGGTCCCGGTGCCGCGGAGGCGTTCGGCGAGCGCGGCGAGCAGCGTGGTGCGTCCGGAGCCGACGTCCCCCAGGAGCAGGACGTCCTCGTCCGCCCGGACGTGCCGTGCCGCCGCCTCGAGCGCGCTCTCGTGGAGCTGGAGCGTGCCTGACCGCTGGGTGGTCTCGCCCATCGTCCCAGCATGGCCCGATCGGGCGTTTCCTGCCGGATCGACCCGCCGTGCCGGGGTGCAGCACGTGAGACAGGGCACATGGACACGCCGAGAGACACGCGGTTGGCCCACGACGTGGGGGATTGCGCCGGCCCCTCGCCTGGATTCACCGGCAGCAGGGAACTACCGTTGCGCAAGTGACTGAGAACCGTGCCAACAGCAGCGCGCCGGTGACGGCCCCGCAGCACTCCGTCGAGGGCTTCGTCAGGGAGTTCCTCCGCGAGCTGCACTACGGGCAGGGCGTGACGATGGAGCGCGCCAGCGTCAACGACCAGTACCTCGCACTCGCTCGCACCGTCCGTGAGTACCTCATGGCGCGCTGGCTCGAGACCGTGCGTCGCCAGCGTGACGCGCAGGCCAAGTCGGTGGCGTACCTGTCGGCGGAGTACCTGCTCGGGCGTCAGCTCGACAACGCGCTCCTGGCCACCGACATGGCTGAGATCGTCGAGGAGGGGCTCGCCTCCCTCGGCATCGAGCTGGCCACGCTGCGCGAGCAGGAGGTCGAGCCCGGCCTCGGCAACGGCGGCCTCGGGCGCCTCGCCGCGTGCTTCGTCGACTCCCTGGCGACGATGAGCGTCCCGTGCATCGGCTACGGCATCCGCTACGAGTACGGGATCTTCCGCCAGACGTTCGTCGACGGCTTCCAGGTCGAGCAGGCCGACTCGTGGCTGGCCCTCGGGGCGCCGTGGGAGTTCCCGCACCCGGAGTCGGCGGTGACCGTGCACTTCGGCGGGTCGACCGAGCGGTACACGGACGACGACGGGGTCGAGCGCAGCCGCTGGATCCCGGCGTGGGACGTGCTCGGTGTGCCCTACAACTACATGGTCCCGGGCTACCAGAACGGGCGGGTCAACACGCTGCGGCTGTGGAGCGCGCAGGCCACCGAGGCGTTCGACCTCGCGATCTTCAACTCCGGCGAGTACGTCGACGCGGTGCGCTCGCAGACGTTCGCCGAGAACATCTCCAAGGTGCTGTACCCGGAGGACTCCACGCCCCAGGGCAAGGAGCTGCGCCTGCAGCAGCAGTACTTCTTCGTCGCCTGCTCGATCCGCGACTTCATCGAGAACGTCCTGCCCGGCGACTTCGACCTGCACCGCCTGCCCGAGCGCATCATCTTCCAGCTCAACGACACCCACCCGGTGATCGCGGTCCCCGAGCTCATGCGCATCCTGGTGGACGAGAAGAAGTGGGACTGGGACGAGGCCTGGGCCGTGACCCAGAAGTGCTTCGCGTACACCTGTCACACGCTGCTGCCCGAGGCCCTGGAGGTCTGGCCCGTCGCGCTGCTGGGCAAGCTGCTGCCGCGCCACCTCGAGATCATCTACCGCATCAACGACGACTTCCTCGCCGAGGTCGCGCAGCGCTACCCGGGCGACGAGCTGCGTCTGCGGCGCATGTCGATCATCGCCGAGCACCCGGAGCGCTCCGTGCGCATGGCGTACCTCGCGACGATCGCGGGCTCCAAGGTCAACGGGGTCGCCGCGCTGCACTCGCAGCTGCTGCGCGACAAGGTCCTGCCGGACTTCTCGGAGTACTGGCCGGACAAGTTCACCAACGTCACCAACGGCATCACGCCCCGCCGCTTCGTGCGCCTGGCGAACCCCGCGCTCTCGGACCTGATCACCGACGCGATCGGCCCCGGCTGGGTCACGGACCTCGCGCGGCTGCGCGAGATGGAGCCGCTGGCCGACGACCAGGAGTTCCGCGAGAAGTTCCGTGCGGTGAAGGCGCACAACAAGCAGCGCCTGAGCGTGCTGCTGCAGCGTCGTGACGGCATCACGCTGCCCGCCGACGCGATGCTCGACGTCATGGTCAAGCGCCTGCACGAGTACAAGCGCCAGACGCTCAAGGTGCTGCACATCGTGTCGCTCTACGAGCAGATCATCAGCGGCGAGCTGGACCCGACGTCGATCCCGCCGCGCGTGTTCGCGTTCGGTGCCAAGGCGGCGCCCGGCTACAAGATGGCCAAGCAGACGATCGCGCTGATCAACCACGTCGGCCGCACCGTGAACGAGGACTCGCGCGTCAAGGGCGCGCTCACCGTCGTGTTCCCGCCCAACTACAACGTCACGCTGGCTGAGACGCTGATCCCGGCGGCGGACCTGTCGGAGCAGATCTCGCTCGCGGGCAAGGAGGCGTCGGGCACGGGGAACATGAAGTTCGCGCTCAACGGCGCCCTGACGATCGGCACGGACGACGGCGCGAACGTCGAGATCCGCGAGCTCGTCGGAGACGAGAACTTCTTCCTCTTCGGGCTGCTCGAGCCGGAGGTCGAGGAGCTCGTCACCGCGGGCTACCAGCCCTCCAAGTTCTACGAGGAGAACCCGACGCTGCGCCGGGCGATCGACCGCATCGCGTCCGGCACGTTCGCCGGCGGCGACCGCACGGTCTTCGAGCCCATCGTGTCGAACCTGCTGTACGAGGACCGGTTCCTGGTCCTGGCGGACTTCCAGTCGTACCTCGACGCGCAGGCCCGCGTCGACGCGGCGTACCAGGACACCGAGGCGTGGACCCGGTCCGCGATCCTCAACGTCGCCCGGTCCGGGTTCTTCTCCTCGGACCGCGCGATGTGGGACTACATCGACCGGATCTGGCACTCGCAGCCGCTCGTCTCGCGCTGACCCGCCCGTCCGCCCCGGCCCCGTCACCCGCGACCTCGTCGCGGGCGGCGGGGCCGTTGCGTCGTGTCCGCAGGCACGTCACGGGTGGTCGGCCGAGAAGTTCACTCCTGTGAACCGACCGGCTCCTCCCGGATCGGGCGGTACGGGCGCTTTCTGCGGGATGACCTGGGTCGATGCGCACCCGTAGCGTTCGCCGAGCCGTGACACACGCCACTCGTCCGCCCTCGGGCGGACTACGAAGGAGCAACCTTGTGAGCCCGAACCCCCTGCGGAGAGTGGCCGCCGTCGTCGCGCTCTCCGTCCTCGTCCTCGGCGGCAGCGCCGTCGCAGTCCAGGCCGACACGGTCGACCCCGGCCCGTCGGCCACCGCTGAGCCGACGGCCACGCCGACCGCCGAGCCGACGACCGCGGTCCCCGCTGAGCCGACGGCCACGCCGACCGCCGAGCCGACGGCCACGCCGACCGCCGAGCCGACGGCCACGCCGACCGCTGAGCCGACGGCCACGCCGACCGCTGAGCCGACGGCCACGCCGACCGCCGAGCCGACGGCCACGCCCGGCGCCGGAAAGGTCCCGGTCCCGGCTCTGACCGTCACGCAGCCCACCTGCACCGGTCTCGACGTCGTGAACACCGGCCGGATCGCCATCACGCCGGCGGCCACGGTGGACTGGCTCATCATCAACGAGGGCGGCTCCCTCTACGCGCTCAGCGAGGAGGACGTCGAGGGGTCCTCCGAGAACCCCGGTGACGCGGGCCTGGTCGACGTCGTGCCGGGCCAGTACCACGTCTTCGCGTTCCCCGGGGGCGACGATGAGTTCACGGACCTCGGTGCGTGGGCGCTGATCGACCCCGAGTGGGAGACCATCATCTACCAGGTGGTCACCATCACCCCGTTCGCGGGGACCTGCCCGGTCGTCGGGCAGCTGACGGACGCCACCCGCGGCGGCTTCACGGGCCCGGCGAACGTCTCCGCGGGCGGCGGGCTCGTCCTGTCCGGCCTCCCGGCCGGTGCGGTCCTGCGCGGCTTCATGTTCTCGGTGCCGACGGACCTCGGTGTCGCGACGGTGGCCGCTGACGGCACGCTCCGCCTGACGGTCCCCGCGTCCGTCGCGGCCGGTACGCACCGCGTCGCGCTGTACCGCGCGGACGGCACGCTCCTGGGCTGGCAGTACGTCGAGGTCCTCGCGGCCGGCGCCGGGCAGCTGGCCGTCACCGGTGTCGACCCCCGGGTGGGCGTCCTCGGCGGCCTCGTGCTCGTCGCAGCCGGGGGCGCGCTCGTCCTGGCGCGTCGTCGCCTCGCGAGCTGACGCAGCAGCACCATCGCGACGCCCGGTCGGTCACCCAGGTGACCGGCCGGGCGTCGCCCGTTCGTGCGCCACGCTCGTGGACGGGCGGTCACGGAGCTCACGCGTCTGCGCCGTCCGACGGGTCAGCGGCGTTTGCGCGGCGGGGTGCGGCGCGGCGCCGGGCGGCCGCTCCGGGGCTCGCGACGGGCCTGCACCGGTGCCTTCGCGGGGGACGGCGCCGGGGCCTGCGTGCTGGTCCCGCGTGAGCTGCCGACGGTGCGGCCCCGCACGATGCCGACGAGCTCCTGCACGTGCGGGTGCTCGTCGTCCGTGCGCCACACGAGCACGACCGGTGAGCCCGGGGCGTCGGGGACGACGCGCACGGCGGTGCCGCGGCGGTCGTGCAGGCGCGCGAGAGAGTGCGGCACCAGCAGGACGCCCGCGCCGTTGGCGACGAGGTCCGCGGCCGTGGGCACGTCGGGCACGTCGAGCACCTCGACGCCCGGGGGCTGCCACCCGAGGACGTCGTCACCGGGGACCAGCAGCGTCTCGCCCGCGAGGTCGGGGACGTCGACCTCCCCGACCACGGTGAGCACGTGGTCCTTGCGCACGACGACGACGGTCTGCTCGGTCCACAGCGGCACCACGGCCCAGCCGGTCGCCGTGCTCGGCGTCGTCGTGGGCAGCCCCGAGGGTGGCGTCTCGACGCCGGCCGGGGGCAGCCGCAGCACGGCAGCGTCGACGTCGCCACGCAGCACCGCGTCGACCGCGCCCGACGCCCCGGCGTGCACGACCTCCAGCGGGTCGTCGGGCAGGCGCTCACGCCACACCCGTGCCCACCGGTCGGGGCTGGTGCCGGGGACCAGGAGCAGCCTCATCGGACGCGCCGCACGATCACGTCGGTGACCTCGTGGCCGAGGTCCCGCCCACGCTGCTCGAACCGCGTGACGGGCCGGTGCGCGGGACGCGGGACGACGCCGCCGGTCAGGTCGGGGTCGCCGGTCAGCACGTCGCGCATCTGCTGGGCGTACTCCGCCCAGTCGGTCGCGACGTGCAGCGTGCCACCGACGCGCAGCCGGTCGCGCAGCAGCGCGACGTGCTCGGGCTGCACGAGGCGACGCTTGTGGTGGCGCACCTTGGGCCAGGGGTCGGGGAAGAACGCGTGCACCGCGTCGAGGCTGCCCGGCGCGACGTCGGCACGCAGCAGCTGCAGGGCGTCGCCGTGCGCGACGCGCACGTTGGTCAGGCCGTGGCGCTCGATGAGCAGCAGCAGCGCCGCCAGGCCGGGCAGGTGCGCCTCGACCGCCAGCCAGTCGCGGTCGGGGTCGGCGGCGGCCATCGCGGCGGTCGCGTCGCCCATGCCGGACCCGATCTCGACGACGAGCGGCGCCGCGCGCCCGAACAGCGTGACGGTGTCGAGCAGGCCGTCGGGCGTGCGGGGCGGTGGCGCGCTCGGGTCCTCGACCGAGAATCCCCACCGCGGGAACAGTCGTTCGAGCGCGTCGACCCGGTCGACCCCGAGCGGGGACCGGCGGGACTTGAAGGTGCGCACCGGGTCGTGGGCGCGCGTCGCACGGTGGGTGAACACGTCGATCGGGTACTGCACGGCGTCCACCCTACGCACCGGATCAGGCGACGATGTCCTCGTCGGGTGCCTGGAGCAGGGCCAGGACCTCGCCGGCGGGGCCGCGGACCAGGAGCATCCGCCCGTACGGGGTGTCCTCCGGCCCGCTGACGACCTCCCCGCCCAGCTCGGCGACGCGCGGTGCGATCGCGTCCGCGTCCTGCACCGCGAGGTACCAGGTCCAGGCCGCCGGGACGTCGCCCGCGCCCGGTCCGTACCCGCCGATCCCCGCCGCGGGAGCCCCGCCGATCGACAGCGAGGTGTACGTGAAGTCCGGTGCGCTCATGTCCTGCTGCTCGTAGCCGAACAGCGCGGTGTAGAAGCGGCGTGCCGCGGCCGGGTCGTGCGACATCTGCTCGGCCCACACGAAGGACCCGGGGGCGTCGGTGAGCTCCCAGCCGGTGTGGTCGCCGGCCTCCCAGAGGCCCACGAGCGCGCCCGTCGGGTCGCTCAGCAGGGCCATGCGGCCCAGTGACAGCACGGACACCGGGCCCAGGGCGACGGTCGCCCCCGCGTCGACGGCCCGCGCGACGCTCGCCGCGACGTCGTCCGTCGCGAGGTACACGCACCACGCCGCGGGCTGCGGCACGTCCGACACCCGGATCCCCGCGACGACGTACCCGTCGACCGTCGCCATGACGTACCCGTCGGACTCGGGCGGCCCGGCGCTCAGCTGCCAGCCGAGCAGCCCGCCGTAGAACCGCTGCGTCGGCCCGAGGTCCGTCACCGTGATGTCCGCCCAGCCGGGGACACCGGCAGGCCACGGGGTCGGGGTGACGGTCATGGAGGTCCTCCGGAGGGTCGAGGTGCGGACGTCGTCCGCGGCAGGGCGAGCACAGCCAACCACCACGGCCCGCGTCGCGCACAGCGGGCGCACGTGCTAGTCCGGTGCCATGGCACCCGACGCGGCCGACGGTCCCGACGCGCTGGCCCCGCTCGTCGCGGGGGACGAGCCGGAGGGCGGCGGCGAGTCGACGCGCACGGTGGTCCTCGCGCTCGGGGCGAACGTGCTCATCGCCGCGGCCAAGACGGCGGCCGCGGTGATCACCGGCGCCGCGTCCATGCTGGCGGAGGCCGCGCACTCGTGGGCCGACACGGGCAACGAGGTGTTCCTGCTGGTCGCGCAGCGCCGCGCGGCCCGCGCCCCCGACGCGACGCACCCCTTCGGGTACGGGCGCGAGGTCTACGTGTGGTCGATGTTCGCGGCGATCGGGCTGTTCGCGGTCGGGGCCGGCGTGTCGGTCACGCACGGCATCCAGGAGCTGGCGGACCCCGAGCCCGCGTCGGACTTCGTCGTCGCGTACGCCGTGCTGGGCATCTCGCTGGTGCTCGAGGGGGTGTCGTTCCTGCAGGCGCTGCGGCAGAGCCGCGCCGAGGCCCGGCGGCGGGACCGTGGCGTCCTGGAGCAGGTGCTGGCCACGTCCGACCCCACGGTGCGCGCGGTGTTCGCCGAGGACGCCGCAGCGCTCATCGGGATCGTCATCGCGAGCGCGGGCATCGCGGCGCACGAGGTGACGGGTTCCACGGTGCCCGACGCGGTCGGGTCGATCCTCGTCGGCCTGCTGCTGGGCTTCGTGGCGTTCGTGCTGATCCAGCGCAACCTGCAGCTCATCGTCGGGGAGGCCGTCGACCCCGCGCTGCAGGCGGCGGCCCTGCGCCGGCTGCTGGCGATGCCGCAGGTGGCGCGCGTGACGAAGCTGCGTCTGGAGATCGCCGGCGCCCGGCGCGTGTTCCTCACGGGTGCCGTGGACCTGGCGGGCGAGCCGGACGAGGTCGAGGCGTCCCACCAGCTCGCGCTCGTCGAGGACCAGGTGCGTGCCATCCCCGGTGTCGTGGGGGTGGTGCTGTCGCTCGCCGAGCCCGAGGAGCCGTCCCTCGTGCCGCCGGACGTCAGCCCGGCACGCGCGCGGCGAGGAAGTCCGTGACCTCCCGCAGGTACCGCTCGCGCACCGGCGCGGCGGACAGCGCGAGGTCGTGCGCGCCGCCCGCGACCTCGACGTAGGTCACGTCGTGGCCCAGCAGCGGGGCGCGGCGCGCGATCTGCGCGGGGTCGAGGACGGAGTCGGTGCTGAGCAGTGCGTCGTGCGCGCGCTTGTGCGGTCCGGCCGCGTCCGACGCGAGGACGAGCACCGGGACGTCGACCGCCAGGCCGCGGACCACCCGGGCCTGCGCGGCGCGGACGGCGCGGACGAACCCGGCGCGGACCGGGAACCCGCGGTGCGGCTTCCACGCGAGGTCGAAGTCCCACTCGCCGCCGGTGTCGCGGTGCAGGGCCTGCCCGTAGTGGGGCGCGATCTCGCGCACCTTGAGCCGGGGCAGCGGTCGACCGGCGGCGTGCACGGCGCGCGCCAGCAGCTGCCGCTCGTAGCGGGAGCCCCGCACGTCGAGCCACGGCGAGTTCAGCACGAGGGCGTCGACGAGCCCGAGGCCGCGCCGTGCGTCCGCCCACAGCGCCGCGATCAGCCCGCCCGTGGAGTGGCCGAGCAGGATGACGACGTCGTGGTCGGCCCGCAGGAGCCGGACGGTGGCGTCGATCTCCTCGGCGTAGACCCCCAGGTCGGTGCTCTCGTTGGGGGGCCGGCCGGGCCGGATCGACCGGCCGTGGTCCCGCAGCTCCAGGGCGTACGTGTCGTACCCGGCCGCGGCCAGCGCGTCGCCGACGTGGGGGTGGAAGAAGTAGTCCACGAACCCGTGGAGGTACAGGACCGCGCGGCGGGTGGGCGGGGCGCCCGGGTCGGGGACCCGGCGCACCAGCGTGGCCTGCGGGTCGACGCCCGTGCGGCGCGTGACCGCGTCGGGCCGCAGGTGCAGGGTGCAGGCCCGCCACCGCTCGCCGAGCACGTCGGCGCGCTCGTCGTCCCACCGGTCGCGCACGGTGCTGGAAGCCCTGGTGGAGGCGTCGTCGTCGGCCACGCGCCGATCCTCGCACGCCGCCCCCCGCCCCCGAAGCGCAGGCGGGTGAGCGGTGTCAGGCGGCGCCGGGCACGCCCGCGCGGGCGAACGCCAGGCTCTCCTCGACCACGGAGACGACCTGCTCGACCTCGTGCGCGTCGCGCGGGCCGTAGACCATGACCTCGGTGCCGAAGTCGGCGTACTGGTGCGGCTCCGCCCAGCCGAGCCGGACGAGCTCGTCGCACCGCTCCGCCGGGAGCGTCAGGTGGACGCTCGTGTCCTCGACGCCGTGCAGGTGCACGGGCTCGAGGCGCTGCCCCGGTGCGAGCGAGGTCTGCGGGGCGAGCTCGTCGCGCAGGTCGGTGAGGAACACCGCGCGCGACGACGCGGGCGAGACCTGGCTGTGGCCCTCGACGACGCCCGGCAGCGCGAGCACGCGCGCCACGAGCTCGCCCCACGCCGCGGCGGGCGCCCGCTGGTCGAGCTGACGGTGCGGACCGTCGTCGGAGGTCGTCGGACGGGTCCCGGGGCGGGGGTCGCGCAGCATGGGACGCAGCGTAGCCACCGTCAGGCTGAGGCGTCCGGGTCCGTCGTGTGCTGCTCCCGCCACGCGACGACCTTGCGCGTCAGCTCGTCGCCGACCTCGGCGGTGAGGTCCCGTGCCCGGTACGGCGAGGCGGACCCGGGCGCCAGTGGCGCGGAGTCCTGGATCTGCGCGGCGAGGCGGTCGAGGTACGCGGGGCCCTCGGCGCGGTACGCGTTGCGCTCGGTGTCGTCGAGCGAGATGACGAGCGAGGAGCTGACGGGGCCGTGGCTGACGTGGACGTCGAGCAGCAGCCGCCCGTCGTCCGCGAGCAGGTACCAGCCCCGCTCCGCGTGGTCGAGCACCTCCATGGCACCTCCCGCGTCCGACGACCCGACCATCGTGCCAGGGCCGGGCCGTCGGAGCGGTGGTGGGAGGGTCGGCGCCGGACGGCCGAGGTCAGGCGACGGACGGCACGGGCGTCGGCGTGCGCATCGGCCGTGCCGCGACGTGGCCCTGACCGGCGACGTCGACCGCGAGGCTCGTGATGCGCGCGGTCCCGTCCGGCGCGACCTCGACGGTCGAGACCGACGCGTTGGGCAGCGGCACGAGCCCGACCTCGTCGACGGTCGCCAGGTACGCGCCGAGCGCGAGCCCGTGGCCGACGACGAGCACGTGGCCGTCGCGGTGCGTGTCCGCGATGCGGGCGAAGACGTCGCGCGTGCGGTCCATGAAGTCGGCCCCCGGCTCGCCGCCCGGAAGGCCGGGGTGGGTCCCCGCCAGGACGTCGGTGACGAGGTCCGGCCACGCGACGACCTCGTCGAGGACGCGCTCGGGCCGCTGCTCGTAGACGCCGAAGGCGTACTCCAGCAGAGCGGGGTCAGTGCGCAGGGGGACGTCGGGGTGGGGGCGCAGCAGCTCGACGGCGGTGGCGACGGCCCGCCCCGACGGCGACGCCCACGCGGCGGTGAACGGGGTGCGAGCCAGGTGGCGGGCGGTGGCACGGACGCCGGCGCGGCCGTCGCGCGTCAGCGGGGAGTCGCAGCGGCCCTGCAGGATGCGGCGGGCGTTGAAGTGGGTGCGGCCGTGGCGGACGAGCGTCATGGTGAGGGTCATCGGTGCCCTGCTCTCTCTCTCGGTGGTCGCACCGACGCTAGGAGCGGCACGTGTCCTGTCGGCGACGCGGGTGTGACGCGTGGGTGACGGTTCGGCCGCGTGCGCCGATGAAGTTGAGCGGAATAGACTCAACTTCGGATCTTGTTGTGATCGACAGACCAGATCACGCGCGACGCACGCACGCACGCACCGGAGGTTTCGTTGGAAGCGAAGTTCACCACCCGCTCGCAGGAGGCGCTGGGCGACGCCATCCAGTCGGCCACCGCAGCCGGCAACCCCCAGCTCGAGCCCGCGCACATCCTGGACGCGCTGCTCCGGCAGGAGGGCGGGGTGGCGAACGGGCTCCTCGACGCGGTCGGCGCCGATCGCGCCGCGCTCGGGCGGTCCGTGCGCGGCATGCTCGTCCAGCTGCCCTCGTCGTCCGGCGCGTCCGTCGCGCAGCCGTCGGCGTCACGCCAGACCGCCGCGGCGCTCGAGGCCGCGAACGCCGAGGCACGGGCTCTCGGCGACGACTACGTGTCGACCGAGCACCTGCTCATCGGCCTGGCCGCCGGGCAGTCGGGCGTGGCCGACGCGCTGCGCGCCGCCGGTGCGTCCCGCGACGCGCTGCTCGCCGCGCTGCCCAACGTGCGCGGGTCCGCGCGCGTCACCAGCCCCAACCCGGAGGGCACCTACAAGGCGCTCGAGCAGTACGGCGTCGACCTGACCAAGCTGGCCGCCGAGGGCAAGCTCGACCCGGTGATCGGCCGCGACGCCGAGATCCGCCGCGTCGTGCAGGTGCTGTCCCGCCGCACCAAGAACAACCCCGTGCTCATCGGGGAGCCCGGCGTCGGCAAGACCGCCGTGGTCGAGGGCCTCGCCCAGCGCATCGTCGCCGGTGACGTCCCGGAGTCCCTGCGCGGCAAGACGCTCGTCTCGCTCGACCTCGCGTCGATGGTCGCGGGCGCCAAGTACCGCGGCGAGTTCGAGGAGCGGCTCAAGGCCGTCCTGGCCGAGATCACCGCGTCCGACGGGCAGGTCGTCACCTTCATCGACGAGCTGCACACCGTCGTCGGCGCCGGTGCGGGCGGCGAGGGCGCCATGGACGCGGGCAACATGCTCAAGCCGATGCTGGCGCGCGGCGAGCTGCGGCTCGTCGGCGCCACCACGCTCGACGAGTACCGCGAGCGCATCGAGAAGGACCCCGCGCTGGAGCGCCGGTTCCAGCAGGTCTTCGTCGGGGAGCCGTCCGTCGAGGACACGATCGCGATCCTGCGCGGCCTGCGCGAGCGGTACGCCGCGCACCACCGCGTCGAGATCTCCGACGGCGCGATCGTCGCCGCGGCGACCCTCTCCGACCGGTACATCACCGGGCGCCAGCTGCCCGACAAGGCCATCGACCTCATCGACGAGGCCGCGTCGCGCCTGCGCATGGAGCTCGACTCCTCACCCGTCGAGATCGACGAGCTGCAGCGCGCCGTGACGCGCCTGGAGATGGAGGAGCAGTTCCTCGCCACCGCGGACGACCCCGCGTCGAAGGACCGCCTCGCGCGGCTGCGCGCGGACCTCGCGGACCGTCGCGAGGAGCTCGCCGCGCTCAACGCCCGCTGGGAGAAGGAGAAGGGCGGCCGCAACCGGGTCGGTGACCTGCGCGTGCGCCTCGACCAGCTGCGGGCGGACGCCGACCGCGCCCAGCGCGAGGGGGACCTCGCCACCGCCGGTCGCCTGCTCTACGGCGAGATCCCCGCGGTCGAGAAGGAGATCGCCGCCGCGGAGGCCTCCGAGGTCTCGGACGACGAGCCCGCCGAGGCGCCGATGATCGCCGAGAAGGTCGGCCCGGACGAGGTCGCCGAGGTGGTCGCCGCGTGGACCGGCATCCCCGCCGGCCGGCTGCTGGAGGGCGAGACCGCCAAGCTGCTGCGCATGGAGGAGGTGCTGGGCAAGCGCCTCATCGGGCAGCGCGCGGCCGTCGCCGCCGTGTCCGACGCGGTCCGACGCGCCCGTGCCGGCGTCTCCGACCCCGACCGGCCCACCGGCTCGTTCCTGTTCCTCGGGCCCACCGGCGTCGGCAAGACCGAGCTGGCCAAGGCGCTCGCGGACTTCCTGTTCGACGACGAGCGCGCGATGGTGCGCATCGACATGTCCGAGTACTCCGAGAAGCACTCGGTCGCGCGGCTCGTCGGCGCGCCCCCCGGGTACGTCGGCTACGAGGAGGGCGGGCAGCTCACCGAGGCCGTGCGCCGTCGCCCGTACTCCGTCGTGCTGCTCGACGAGGTCGAGAAGGCGCACCCCGAGGTGTTCGACATCCTGCTGCAGGTGCTCGACGACGGCCGCCTGACCGACGGCCAGGGCCGCACCGTGGACATGCGCAACGTCATCCTCGTGCTGACGTCGAACCTCGGCTCGCAGTTCCTCGTGGACCCGGTGCTCGACGAGACCGCGAAGCGCGAGGCCGTCATGGGTGCTGTGCGGGCGGCGTTCAAGCCGGAGTTCCTCAACCGGCTCGACGACATCGTGCTCTTCGACGCGCTGACCCTCGAGGAGCTCGGACGGATCGTCGACCTGCAGGTCGAGTCGCTGGCGCGTCGGCTCGCCGACCGCCGGCTCACGCTCGACGTGTCCGACGGCGCGCGCGAGTGGCTCGCGATCGAGGGCTACGACCCCGCGTACGGCGCGCGCCCGTTGCGTCGCCTGGTCCAGAAGGAGATCGGCGACCGGTTGGCCCGCGGCCTGCTCGCAGGTGAGATCCACGATGGCGACACCCTGCACGTCGACCTCGGCGACGGCGCGCTGACGGTCCGCGCGGAACGCTGACGGTCCGCACCGCACCGACGGCCCGCCCCGCACGCCGACCACGGCGCGCGGGGCGGGCGACGTCGTGGCAGCATCCGGTGGCGTGCACCTCATCACCGCTGCCCCCGTGCCCGACGCCGAGCTGACGGGCCTCGCGGGATGGGTGGTGTCGGTCATCGACACGCTCGGGCCGGTCGGCGTCGGGATGCTCGTCGCCCTCGAGAACCTGTTCCCGCCCATCCCGTCCGAGGTCGTGCTGCCCGTCGCGGGGTACGTCGCGTCGCAGGGCGGCATGTCCCTGGGCTGGGCGATCTTCGCGGCGACGCTCGGGGCCGTCATCGGTGCCCTGATGCTGTACGGGCTGGGTGCGTGGCTCGGACGCGCGCGCCTGCGGCGCTGGCTGGAGCGGATCCCGCTCATGGAGGTCGAGGACCTGGACCACGCCGAGGAGTGGTTCGCGCGCCACGGTGGGCTCGCCGTCCTGGTCGGGCGCTGCGTGCCGGTCGTCCGCAGCCTCATCTCGATACCGGCGGGCGTGGAGCGCATGAACCTCGCGCGGTTCGTGCTCTACACGTCGGTGGGGTCCCTGGTGTGGAACGGCGGCCTGGTGTGGGCCGGGCACGTGCTGGGCTCGCAGTGGGACGACATCGGCCGCTACAGCGACGTGCTCAACGCCGTCGTGTACGCCGTCATCGCGCTGGTGGTCCTGCGCTTCGTGTGGACGCGGACGGGGAGCCGCGGCGAGCGTCGCCGCGCGGCGCGCCTCACCACGGAGGGCTGACGGCCCTCACCCTCCGGGAGGCGCGCTCACCGTGACGAACGAGCCGGTCACCGGGCTCGGCGGCACTGCGAGGCACAGGCCCGTACGGTCACCGGCCGCCCAGCCGGCGGGCGTCGGGGCCCACGTCACCACGCGCACGCCGGCCGCGACCTCGTCGTCGCTCAGGACGCATGCCCGCGCGACCCGCGCGTGCGCGGCCTCCTGCCCCGGCCACACGGCGGCAGGGTCGAACCCGTACTGCGCGACGACCTGGGCCGCGTGCGGGTCGCCGCACGGCACGACGTCCACCCGCTCGACCTCGCCGTCGCCCGGGAGGTCCGCGAGGCACGACCCGGTGACGAGCTGCACGGCGTAGGCCTCGGTCGCCGCGGTGACGTCGGCGGGCAGCGGGCGGCTGCGGGCGTCGGTGACGGCCCGCGTCCCCAGGACCGTCCCGCCCGCGAGCAGGGCGACGGCGCCGACCGCGGCGGACGCGACGGCCACCCGGCGACGCGCGCGCACGCGCTCAGCCCCCGCGGCCTCCCAGCCGGCCGCGTAGTGCGTCGGCGGGTTCGGGTCCTCGGGGATGTCCGCGGCACCCGTGGCGGGCGTCCGCGCGTCGTCGGCGGAGCTCAGGACGACATCCCGGACGGTGCCACGAGGGACGCGTCGCTGCCGGACACGTCCTCGTAGACGCAGTACCCGACGGCCTGGCCCGCGGCCACCTGGTCGGGGTGGGGGAGCCACACGTCGAGGACGCCCCACGCCAGGAGCCCAGGGTCGATCGCGCCGACGGCGGTCTCGCACTCGCCGTACGCGGCCGAGACCACGGGGTCGTCCGCCGTGAGGTCCGTCGCCGGTGCGCCGGTCGCGGTCAGCACGGCCACGACCTCGGCCTCGTGCTCCTGCGTGCACGGGACGGCCACGGCGTCCGACAGGTCGTAGTACTCCGGGACGGACTCCCAGCACGTGCCGGCGGCGACGTCCTGGGGGAGCGCGTACGACGGCAGGACGTCGAGCTGCTCCTCGCCCAGGCCCTCGAGCTGCTTCTCGAGCTCGCCGAGAAGCTGGTCGAGATCCTCGGACGACGACCCGCCGCTGCTGCCGCCGCCCTCGAGCCCTTCGAGCCCTTCGAGCTCGTCCATGAGCTGGTCCAGGTCCTGGCCGCCCAGGGCGTCGTTCGCCTGCTCCGCGGTGGTCGCACCCCACTGGGCGATCGCGAGGAGCAGCAGCACGACGGCGGTGATGACGATCGTCCCGACGACGCCCACGACGATGCCCGCGATCGCCATGCCGCGGCCGCGCGCGCCGGTGCGGCGGATGCGCGCGAGCGCCCCGATACCGAGCCCGACACCGATGGGACCGGGTGCACCGGCCAGGAGCACCAGCCCGCCGACCGACGTGACCAGCGACGCGACCGCGAGCCCGTCCGTGGGGGCGGCCGGGGGGTAGCCGTGCGGCTGACCCGGGGGGCCGTAGGCGGGTGCGCCGTACGAGGGCTGGGAACCGTAGCCCGGCTGGGCGCCGTACGGCGGCTGGGAACCGTAGCCCGGCTGGCCACCGTAGGGCGGCTGGCCCGCGCCGGGCGCCGGGGGCGTCCCGTACACGGGTACCGGCGCTGCGTACGGATCGTGGCCGGACGGCGCCGGTGGGACGGGCGGTCCTGCGGCGACGGGGGCGCCGTAGGGCGACGTGCTCGTCGACGTGCCGGTCGGTGCCGCGAAGGGCGCGGCGACGCCGGGGACGAGCGCGGGCGGGACCGGCGCGCCCCACGCGAGCGGCTGGGTGTCGTTCAGCCCGGTCGAGATGGGCTGGGTGTCACCGGCCGCCGGTGCCGGGGTGCCGCCGCCGTAGACCGGGGACGCGGGCGTCCCCCACGACGCGGAATCGGGTGCGGTCGGCGGTGCGGGGTTCTCGCCGGGTGGCGGGACCTGGGGGCCGGGTGCCGACGCCTGTCCCTCCGGAGCGGGCGGTTCCGGCACGGACTCGGTACCCGACCCCTCGGTCGGCTCGGGTGCGCGGTCGTCGGGCGTCGACGTCATGGACGGCAACCTAGCCGAGCGCGGGCGCGTCGCGGAGCCCGTGCGGCGATACCACCCGATCTGCGGTGCCGCACGGTCACGGTGCGTCGATCTCGAGCACCACGGGCACGTGGTCGGACGGCTGCTTGCCCTTGCGCTCGTCGCGCTCGATGCGCACGCCGCTGACGCGCGCCGCGAGGGCCGGGCTGGCGTACGTGAGGTCGATGCGCATCCCCTCGTTGCGGGGGAAACGCAGCTGCTGGTAGTCCCAGTACGTGTACGTGTGCTCGCCGGGCAGGTGGACGCGCGACACCTCGCTGTAGCCGGCGTGCGCGATCGCCTCGAACGCGTCGCGCTCCGCGGGGGTCACGTGCGTGCGGCCGGCGAACCGCTCGATGTCCCACACGTCGGTGTCGAGCGGGGCGATGTTCCAGTCGCCGACCATCGCGACCTGCGCCTGCGGGTCGGCCGTGAGCCAGCTCTGCGCGGCATCGCGCAGCGCGGCGAGCCAGTCGAGCTTGTAGGTGTAGTGCGGGTCGGCGATCTCCCGCCCGTTCGGCACGTACAGGCTCCACAGGCGCACGCCCCCGCAGGTCGCGCCGATCGCGCGGGCCTCGGCGGTCGCCGGGTCGCCCCACGTCGGCTGCCCGGGGAAGCCGCGCTCGACGTCGTCCAGGCCGACGCGGGAGACGATCGCGACGCCGTTCCACTGCGAGTACCCGTGCGTGGCGACCTCGTACCCGAGGGCCTCGAACGGCTCGCGCGGGAACGCCTCGTCCTTCACCTTCGTCTCCTGGAGCGCGAGGACGTCGACACCCGTCCGCTCCAGGAAGGCCACCGCACGGTCCACCCGTGCTCGGATCGAGTTGATGTTCCAGGTCGCGAGCTGCATGCGGTGGACCCTACGGGGCCGCGCCGACAGTCGGCGTCGTGCGTGCGACGCTTGGTCCGCGCGGTCGTCCGCCCGGTACGGCGTCACCCGGGACGCTCCGCGGGAGGCGCTGACGCGGCAGGCGTGCCGATGACGCCGAGAGGGTTGCGAGCGCTGCACATTCTCCGGCCCCGCGCCGGGCGACGGCGGGCCGTCCGCGGCGGCGTGTTGAGCTCGTTCTTCCCGAGATGTGGGATCGTGCCAGGCGATCCCTTCGATGTGAGGTCTGGACCGTGATGACTGACAACCTTTCGGACTCGCTGGCCATCATCGAGACGGCTCTACGGAATCTCGGCCGAGACGCGCTGATGACGTCGCTGCGGAGTGGCCTCTCAGCGGACGCCGTGAGGTCGAAGCTCGACTCGGCCGGCCTGCCCACGACGCTGGAGCTGGAGACGCTCTATGGCTGGCGCAACGGGGCGGCGTCGGACACTGCAGCCAGCCTCGACGACATCCACCTCTTCCCGGGCTTCTACCGGGACTGCCCCGACTTCGGTTGACCCGTTTCGGTAGGGGTGTTCAGGCCGCGTG
>NZ_JADGMY010000029.1 GCF_015234515.1 Cellulomonas sp. | reverse complement strand
AGCACCAGGGTGAACAGGTAGAAGATCCCGATCAGCCAGATCGCCCACACCACGGACCGACGCGCCTCCTTGGCCGACGGCACGGTGTAGAAGCGCATGAGCACGTGCGGCAGGCCGGCCGTCCCGAGCACCAGGGCGAGCGCGAGCGACAGGAAGTTGAGCTGCGTGAGCGAGGACGCACCGTACTGCGCGCCCGGTTCGATGAGCCGCTCCCCGTTCTCGCCACCGTTGTCGATCGCGCCCTGCAGCAGCGCCGACAGGTCGAAGCCGTACTTCGCGAGCACCCACGCCGTCATGAGTCCGGCACCGGCGATCAGAAGGATCGCCTTGATGATCTGGACCCAGGTGGTGCCCTTCATCCCACCCACGAGCACGTACAGGATCATCAGGGCACCCACCACGGCGATCACGAGGGCCTGCGCTGCGAGACCCTCGATGCCGAGGAGCAGCGCCACGAGTCCCCCGGCGCCGGCCATCTGCGCGAGCAGGTAGAAGAACACGACCGCGAGCGTCGAGATCGCGGCGGCCATGCGCACGGGCCGCTGCTTGAGCCGGAACGACAGGACGTCCGCCATCGTGAAGCGCCCGGTGTTGCGCAGCAGCTCGGCGACGAGCAGCAGCGCCACGAGCCACGCGACGAGGAAGCCAATGGAGTAGAGGAAGCCGTCGTACCCGTAGATCGCGATCGCCCCGCAGATGCCGAGGAACGAGGCTGCCGACAGGTAGTCGCCCGCGATGGCGGTGCCGTTCTGCGGGCCGGTGAAGGACCGCCCGGCCGCGTAGTAGTCCGCGGCTGTCCTGTTGTTGCGCGAGGCGCGGAACACGATGATCAGCGTCACCAGGACGAACGCGCCGAAGATCGCGATGTTGACCACGGGGTCGCCGACCTGCCCGCTGTCGGCGGCCGCGGCCAGCACGGTGGCGTCGTAGCGGGTCATGCGGGGCTCCCCTCAGGGCGGCGCGACTCGCCGCCGTCGATCAGCGCGCCGGACTCGATGTGCTCACGGAGGTTCTCGGCCACCGCGTCCTGCTTCTGGTTCGCCCACCGCGCGTAGGCCATGGTGATGACGAACGTCGAGACGAACTGGCCGAGGCCGAAGAGCAGGCCGACCGTGATGTTGCCGACCACCCGCTGGCTCATGAAGTCGTGCGCGTAGTTGGCGAGCAGGACGTACAGGAAGTACCACGCCAGGAACAACGCGGTCATGGGGAACACGAAGTTGCGGAACCTGCGTCGCAGGTCCTGGAACTCCGGCGAGCGTTGGACGCGCTGGTAGTCGGTCTCCTGAGCACTTTCGGACACGTGCACCTCCGCTGGTCCAGACGGCCCCGTCGCCGTCAGGGGGACCACTGTGGCGTACGACACCCCGAAATATCCACAGATGACGCACGAAAACGTCACGGTGTACCGAGAAACCCCACTCGCGTCACACGATCCGGTGACCCGTGGCGCCGCTGGGCCGGTCGCGTCAGTGCCCCGCCTCGTGCCAGCTGGCGCCCGCACCGACCGAGACGTCGAGCGGCACGTCGAGCGGGCCACCCGGCAGGCCGTCCCCGGCACGCCCCATCTGCTCGCGGACGAGAGCCTCGACCTCCTCGCGCTCCCCCTGTGCCACCTCGAGCACGAGCTCGTCGTGCACCTGCAGCAGCATCCGGGAGCGCAGCCCGCGACGCACCAGCTCCGCGTCGACACCGAGCATCGCGAGCTTGATGAGGTCGGCGGCGCTGCCCTGGATGGGGGCGTTGAGCGCCATACGCTCCGCCGTCTCCCTGCGCTGCCGGTTGTCGCTCGTGAGGTCCGGCAGGTACCGGCGACGTCCGAGGATCGTGGCGGTGTAGCCGGTCGCGCGTGCCGCGCCGACCACGCCCGTGAGGTAGTCGCGCACGCCGCCGAACCGCTCGAAGTAGTCGGCCATGAGCGCCGAGGCCTCCGAGACCTCGATGGACAGCTGCTGGGACAGCCCGTACGACGACAGCCCGTAGGCGAGGCCGTAGCTCATGGCCTTGATCTTGGAGCGCATCGCCGGGGTGACCTCGTCGGTCGGCACGCCGAACACGCGCGAGCCGACGTAGCTGTGCAGGTCCTCGCCCGAGCGGAACGCCTCGATGAGGCCCTCGTCGCCGGACAGGTGCGCCATGATCCGCATCTCGATCTGCGAGTAGTCCGCCGTCAGCAGCGTGGCGTACCCCGGACCCACGACGAACGCCCGTCGGATCTGCCGGCCTGCCTCGGTGCGGATCGGGATGTTCTGCAGGTTCGGGTCCGCCGACGACAGCCGGCCGGTCGCCGCGATGGTCTGCTGGAAGGTCGTGCGGATGCGCCCGTCGTCGGCGACCGAACGCAGCAGCCCCTCGACGGTCTGGCGCAGGCGGATCGCGTCGCGGTGCGCGAGCAGGTGCTCCAGGAACGGGTGCCCGGTGCGCGCGAACAGGTCGGTCAACGCCGCCGCGTCGGTCGTGTACCCGGTCTTGATCCGCTTGGTCCGCGGCATGCCGAGCTGGTCGAACAGCACCTCCTGCAGCTGCTTGGGCGACCCGAGGTTCACCTCGCGGCCGATCACCGCGTACGCGTCCGCGGCTGCACCCTGCACCTGCTCGTCGAACCCGCGTTCGAGGGAGGTCAGGTACTCGACGTCGATGGCGATGCCCGTGCGCTCCATGCGCGCCAGGACGCCCTGCAGCGGCAGCTCGAGCTCGTCGAGGAGCGTCGTCGCCCCCCGGTCCGCGACCTCGCTGCCCAGGACGTCGACGAGGTCCCGCACGGCTGCGGCGCGGACGGCAGCGCGTCTGCCCTCGTCGGCACCGTCGACCTCCAGGTCGAGGGCACCCTGGCCCTGCGACGAGCTGTCGTCGCTCCCGAGCTCACGGCGCAGGTAGCCGATCGCGAGATCGGGCAGGTCGTACGCGCGGCGGTCCGGCTGGCAGAGGTAGGCGGCGAGCTCGGTGTCGAAGCGCACGCCCGCGAGCGCGAGCCCGCGCCCGTCGAGCGCGTGCCAGGCCTCCTTGGCCGCGTGCAGCGCCTTGCCGCGCGCCGGGTCGGCGAGCCAGGCCGCGAGCGCCGCGTCGTCGTCGGGCTCGATGGCGGTCAGGTCGTACGCCACCGCCTGACCCGCGCCGTCCGCGATAGCGATCCCCCAGGCGTCTCCGCGGCCGGGGGCGCCGGTGCCACGCACGTCCAGGCCGAGAACCTGGTCCGCCCGGGCGTCGAGCCAGGCACCGAGTCCACCGACCCCGGTCTCGACGAGGTCGAGCGCGGCCGCGGTCGCGACGCGCTCGTCACGCCCCTCGTCGGGCAGCATCGCGAAGAGCCGGTCGCGCAGCGTCCGGAACTCGAGCTCGTCGAGGAGCTCGTGCAGTGCGGTGCGGTCCCACGGGCGGACCGCGAGGTCCTCCGGGCCGACGGGCAGCTCGAGGTCGTCGACGAGCCGGTTGAGCTCGCGGTTGAGGGCGACCTGCTCGAGGTTCGCCCGCAGCGACTCCCCGGCCTTGCCGGTGATCCGCTCCGCGTTCTCCAGGACGCCCGCGAGCCCGTCGTACTGCGCGATCCACTTGGCCGCCGTCTTGGGGCCGACGCCCGGGACCCCGGGCAGGTTGTCGCTCGTCTCGCCGACCAGCGCCGCGAGGTCGGGGTAGCGGGCGGGCGGCAGCCCGTACTTCGCCTCGACCGCCTCGGGCGTCATGCGGGCGACCTCCGACACGCCGCGTACGGGGTACAGCACCGTGACCGTCGGGCCCACCAGCTGGAACGTGTCCCGGTCCCCCGAGCAGACCAGGACCTCCATGCCCTGGTCGCGCGCCTGCGTGGTCAGGGTCGCCAGGATGTCGTCCGCCTCGAACCCGGGCTTGTCGAGGACCTGCACGTGCATGGTGGCCAGCAGCGTCCTGATGACGTCGACCTGACCGCGGAACGGCTCCGGGGTGGCGGCGCGGTTGCCCTTGTAGGACTCGAGCCGCTCGGTACGGAACGTGGTCCTGCCCGCGTCGAACGCCACCGCGACGTGCGTGGGCTCCTCGTCGCGCAGCAGGTTGGCGAGCATCGAGGTGAACCCGAACACCGCGTTGGTCGGTTGCCCCGTCGACGTCGCGAAGTTCTCGACGGGCAGCGCGTAGAACGCGCGGTACGCCATGGAATGTCCGTCGATGAGGAGCAGGCGCGGGGTGGTCGAGCTGCTGGTCGTTGGCTGGTCGGCACGCACGGTGCCAACCTATCTGCCATGTCCGACATCCCCTTCGTGGTCCCGCCCACCGACGACACGCTCCTGCACCGCATGGGCATCGAGATCACGCACGTCGACGCCGAGGGGGCCATCGGCACCATGCCCGTCGAGGGCAACACCCAGCCGTACGGGCTGCTGCACGGCGGGGCCTCTGCCGCGCTGGCGGAGACGCTCGGCTCGCTGGCCGCGGTGGCGCACGCCGGCCCCGGCCGCGCGGCCGTCGGCATCGAGCTCAGCGCGACCCACCACCGCTCGGCCCGGACGGGCACCGTCACCGCGACGGCGCGCGCCCTGCACCTCGGCAGGTCGCTGGCGACCTACGAGGTGGTCGTCGAGGACGCCGACGGCCGACGCCTCTGCACGGCTCGGCTCACCTGCATGCTCATCGACGCACCCGCCTGACGCGCACGCTCCTGCTCCCCGGCCGCGTGAGCCCGCGCCCGGCGCCGACGCTCGATGAGGTCCTCGAGTCCTCGCGACGCGGGGCGTCGTACGGGGGCCGGGACGTCGAGCGCCAGACGCCGCAGCAGCGCGCCGGTGCTCACGGTGCGGTGCGCTGCTGCGGGTGCGAACCCCAGGCGTGCCAGGAAGCGCTGCATCCCGCGCGAGCCGGGCAGCGGGGCGGCGTACACGTCGGTGGCGCCGGCGGCGTCCGCGAGCTCCGCGAGGCTCCGGAGCATCGCGTGGCCGAGCCCGCGGCGTCGCCACTGGGGGCGCACGTACACCGCGTCGAGGCTCAGGACCATGGTGCCGGACAGCAGCCCCGGCCCCAGGAGCCGGCTCAGCACCATGCCGGCGGGCTCGCCGTCGCAGGTCGCCACCAGGGCGACGCCGTCCGGGACCGAGGCGAGGGCCTCGAGCTGGTCCCGCAGCAGCCGACGGTCGTCCGAGCACAGCTGGCGGCCGACACCGGACTCCGCACGCGCCTGCAGGCAGAGGTCGACGAGATCCTCGAGATCGGACGACGACGCGCGTCGGACGTGCACACCTGGCCGCACTGCGGGCCTCCCGGGGACGAGGGTCGGACGTCGGGCGTCCGGTCCCCCGGTCCGCACGCCCTGCGTCGATGATGGCCCAGACCCGGGCGCCTGCCTAGTCCGGGACGGCACCACGTCCCGGTGAACCGGGAGGAACCCCCCGCAACAGGGTGCGCTGCACGACGCGGTTCGCCATCGATCGGCGCAGAACCCTCGCGCTGACGTAATGAACAGGACACAATCCCTCCCTATCGTCTGCTGACCGGTGGGCGATGTCCCATGACCCGTGCGGCGACTCCGTGTGCCCGTGCCCGACGATCTGGACGGAGGTCTGACGTGCGACCAGTCGCGTGCCGGGACCGTTCCGTCGCCCTGCGACGAGGAGGCGCCGGCATCCTGCTGGCCGCCCTCACCGCCCTGTCGACGCTCCTCGTCGGCGGGTCCGCGCACGCGGCGACCACCCCCTGCAGCCCGGACGACGCCACCGCGTGCCTCAACGTGACGGTGACCGTCCCGGGCTCCGGGCCGGCCGCCGGCGTCGCCCTGAGCGTCGAGGGCGAGGGCGGCACGGTCGCCGCCACGACCGACGTTGCCGGGAAGGCGTCGGTACCGCTGACCGCGGCGGGTGACTACACCGTCACGGTCGACGAGAGCACGCTGCCCGCCGGGACGGTCCTCAAGGACCCGGCAGCCAACCCGGCCGTCGTCACGGTGGCCCTCGGACGCTCCGCCGGGCGGATCGTGCAGGTCGTGCCCCCGGAGCAGGCCGGCGTGGAGACGGGAGAGCCGGACGACGGGGACGCCTCGACGGGTGCCGGGACGGGGAGCACGGGCGGTGCCGACACGGGGGCCGGCGCCGACACGGGGGCCGGCGCCGACACCGAGGCGGGTGCCGAGGCAGAGGCGAGCGCGGAGGCCTCGGCGGGTCCCGGGACCAACCGGTACGCCCAGCTCGTGCTCGCAGGCCTGGTCTTCGGTGTGCTGCTGGCGCTGGCCGCGCTCGGCGCGAACCTCATCTACGGGACGACGGGGCTGTCGAACTTCTCTCACGGGGAGCTCGTCACCCTCGGTGGGATGACCGCGTTCATGGCCGTGCAGTGGTGGGACCTGCCGCTGTGGCTGGCGATCGTCATCTCCACGGCGGCGGGCGGCGTCATGGGATGGCTGCTCAACCGCGTGCTGTTCGGGCCGCTGCGACGCCGCGGCGTGGGTATCACGCAGCAGATGATCGTCACGATCGGCCTGTCGCTCGCGATGCTGTCGTCGTTCCTCTTCTTCTTCGGTGCACGGCCTGCCCCGATCGTGTCGGGGATCTCCCAGCGCATGCAGATCGGGCCGGTCCAGATCTCCGGGCAGTCGCTCGTGTCGGTCGGGATCGCGCTCGTCGTGCTGGCCGCCGTGGCCTTCGTGCTCGCCCGGACGCGGCTCGGTCGCGCGACCCGGGCGGTCTCCGACAACCCGGCGCTCGCAGCCGCCACGGGCATCAAGGTCGAGTCGGTGGTCAGCCGCGTGTGGATCGTCTCCGCCGCGCTCGCGTCCCTCGGCGGCGTGCTCCTGGCCCTGTACCTCAACACCACGCGGTTCAACTTCGGCTCGACGCTCCTGCTGCTGATGTTCGCCGCGATCACCCTCGGAGGGCTGGGGTCACCGCTGGGCGCCGTGCTCGGTGCGCTCGTGATCGGCCTGGTCGTGGAGCTCTCGACGCTGGTCATGCCGAGCGACATGCGTTACGCGAGCGCGCTCGTGATCCTCATCCTCGTCCTGCTGCTGCGGCCGCAGGGCATCCTCGGGCGCGCCGAGCGCATCGGTTAGCGGGAGGTCGTCGCCGTCATGGACTACGGACAGCTCTTCACGAACGTCCTCAACGAGATGCTGGGCCCGACCGCGATCGCGTACGCGCTCGCGGCGATCGGGCTCAACATCCACTTCGGGCTCACGGGTCTGATCAACATGGGGCAGGCCGGGTTCATGCTGCTCGGCGCCTACGGCTTCGCCGTCGCGACGATCCAGGGCGCCCCGCTGTGGCTCGCGTTCGTCGTGGCGATCGGCGCGGCGGTCGTCTTCGCACTCCTCCTCGGTCTGCCGACGCTCAAGCTGCGGGGCGACTACCTGGCGATCGTCACCATCGCCGCCGCGGAGATCGTCCGCATGGTCGGGCGCTCCACGGCCCTGACCGACGTGACCGGCGGCTCCGAGGGGCTGACGGGCAACGCGTTCAAGGGCACGTTCCAGGACGCGTCGCCGTTCCCCGACGACCGGTGGGCGCTCGGTCCGATCACCCTGGCGACCAACACCTCCAACTCGTGGTGGCTGCGGATCGTCGGCTGGGGGCTCGTGCTGCTCGCGTGCCTGCTCGTGTGGCGCCTGATCCGCAGCCCGTGGGGACGGGTCCTCAAGGGCATCCGCGAGGACGAGGACGCCGTGCGCGCGCTCGGCAAGAACGTCTACGGCTACAAGCTGCAGGCCCTCGTCCTCGGCGGCGTCTTCGGCGCGCTGGGCGGCATCGTGTTCGTGCTCGCCAGCTCGGTGCAGGCCGACTCCCTCGGCCGGCCCGTCACGTTCAACACGTGGACCATCCTGCTGCTCGGTGGTGCGGCCACGGTGTTCGGGCCCGTGCTCGGGTCCCTGCTCTTCTGGGGGGCGCTGGTCTTCGTCCGTGGATTCCTCCGCGGCGTCGTCCCCCCCGAGGTGCTGTCGGTGCAGCAGATCGAGCAGATCGGCTGGATCCTGGTCGGGCTGACCCTGATGATGCTCATCGTCTTCCGGCCCCAGGGCATCCTGGGCGACAAGAAGGAGCTCGCGATCAATGCCCGCTGAGGACGTCGTCGAGCGGGCCAGGCACGACCTGGCCCAGATCCCCCGGGTGCCCGGTGCCCCCAAGCCCGATGCCCTGCTCGTCGCCGACGGGGTGAGGCGCAGTTTCGGTGGCGTCAACGCGGTGGACGTCGACCACGTCGAGGTCCAGAAGCACGTCATCACCGCGCTCATCGGACCCAACGGCGCCGGCAAGACCACGTTCTTCAACCTCATGACCGGGTTCGACAAGCCGGACACCGGCAGCTGGGTCTTCGACGGCACACCTCTGGCCGGCGTTGCGGCCTCCCGCGTCGCCAAGTCCGGCATGGTGCGCACGTTCCAGCTGACCAAGGCGCTCGCCCGCATGACGGTGCTCGACAACATGCGCCTCGGTGCCCGGGACCAGCCGGGCGAAGGACTGTTCACCGCACTCGTGAAGCCGTTGTGGGCGCCCCGCGAGCGGGCGATCACCGAGAAGGCGATGACGCTGCTCGAGCGCTTCAAGCTCGACGCGAAGAAGGACGACTTCGCCGGATCCCTCTCGGGCGGTCAGCGCAAGCTCCTGGAGATGGCACGCGCCCTGATGTCCGACCCGAGGCTCGTGATGCTCGACGAGCCGATGGCCGGCGTGAACCCGGCGCTCACGCAGTCCCTCCTGGGTCACATCACGGACCTGCGCGACTCCGGCACGACGGTGCTCTTCGTCGAGCACGACATGCACATGGTGCGGCACATCTCCGACTGGGTCGTCGTCATGGCGCAGGGCAAGGTCGTCGCGGAAGGCCCGCCGTCGGAGGTCATGGCCGACCAGGCGGTCATCGACGCGTACCTCGGCGCGCACCACGACACCGACCTCGGCGACGACGCCCTGCTGGACGAGGGCGGTGTCATCGACGCCGAGGCGGAGGCCGAGGCCGACGCCGAGCTGTCGCCGACGACCAAGGCTGAGGAGAAGGCTCCGTGACCGAGACCACCGCACCTGCGCTGCACCGTGGAGAGCCGCAGGGTGAGCCGCTGCTGCACGCAGACTCCCTGGTCGCGGGCTACGTGCCCGGCGTGAACATCCTCAACGAGTGCTCGCTGGTCCTGCACCCCGGCGAGCTCGTCGGGATCATCGGCCCCAACGGCGCGGGCAAGTCGACGTTGCTCAAGGCGCTCTTCGGGCTCGTCGGCATCCGGTCGGGAACCCTGACCCTGCACGGCGAGTCGATCACGAACCTGCGAGCCGACGTGCTCGTGCAGCGTGGCGTGGGGTTCGTCCCGCAGACGAACAACGTGTTCCCGAGCCTGACGATCGAGGAGAACCTCCAGATGGGCGTCTACCAGACGCCCCACAAGTTCGCGGAGCGGCTCGAGGTGGTCCTCGCGCTGTTCCCCGAGCTGACGCACCGCCGCAAGCAGCGCGCGGGAGCCCTGTCCGGCGGTGAGCGGCAGATGGTGGCGATGGCGCGGGCGCTCATGCCCGAGCCGTCCGTCCTGCTCCTCGACGAGCCGTCCGCGGGGCTGTCCCCGGTCCGGCAGGACGAGGCGTTCCTGCGCACCCGCCGCATCAACAAGGCGGGCGTCTCGGTCGTCATCGTCGAGCAGAACGCGCGGCGCGCGCTGCAGATCTGTGACCGCGCCTACGTCCTCGACCAGGGCCGCAACGCCTACTCCGGCCCGGGGCGGGAGCTCATGCACGACCCGAAGGTCATCGAGCTCTACCTGGGGACGCTGGCGACCGACGTGGACGCCGCCCGGGACGCCGAGCGGGCGGGCCCCGAGGACTCCCCCGCCGCCTGACGAGCAGCACGTGGCCCGGTGGCCGGCCCGCAGGGGTCGCCCACCGGGCCCCGTCGTGTCTGCCTCGTCGCCCCCTGCGCCGCCTCACGGGCACGCACGACGACGGCCCCCGGAGCCGGTGGCTCCGGGGGCCGTCGATCAGGCGGCCGGCGAGGTCAGCCCTGCGGGACCTCGCCCTCCTCCGAGCGGCTGAACGTGTAGGTGTTCTCCGGCCCGAACTGGTAGATGCCGATGAACGCCGACGACGGGTCGTTCGCCTCGTTGAACGGCCCGACGCCCGACACGGCCTGGTAGGCGATGTCCTCGCCGTCCTCGAGGAGCGCCTTGCACTCCTCCCAGCCCGTGCAGTCCGTGCCACCGTCGGCGCCGGAGACAGCGACCATGTTGGCCTGGATGGTCTCACCGTCGGACGCGCCGCCCTTGAGCGCCGCGAGCGCCACGAGCAGGGTCGCGTCGTACGACTCGGGGCCGTACGAGTAGTCCTTCAGGTCCGGGTCGATCTCCAGCATCCGCGCCTGGAACTCCTCGGACGGGTACGCACCGGGCAGCGTGCCCTGCGCGTCGGCGAGGGTGCCGGCCGGGAAGCCGATGTCGCCCTCGACGCCGAAGTTCTGCAGGTTGCCGTCCACGAAGTAGGTCTTGCTCATGTCCCAGCCCTGCGACACCAGCTCGCGCACGATCGACGGCGTCTGGTTCGTGAAGGACAGGATCGCGATGGCGTCCGGGGACGCGGCGATGGCGTCGGCGACGATGGTGGCGAAGTTCGTCTCCGTGGGGTCGAACTCCTCCCCCGAGGTGCCGTACACGACGGTCCCGCCTGCCTCGGTGACGACGCCCTCGACGACGTCCCGCAGCGACGTGCCGTACGAGTCGTTGAAGACGAGGATGCCGACGTTGCTGGCCCCGTCGCCGACGATGAGGTTGCCGAGGACGTCGCCCTGGACGGTGTCCGGCGGCGCCGTGCGGAAGTAGAAGTCCGAGTAGCCCGACAGGTCCGTCGCCGTGTTGGCCGGTGAGACCTGCACGATGCCGGCGCCCGTGATGTCGTCGACGATGTTCTTGGTCACCGACGAGGACGCGGCACCGATGACGGCGGACACGCCCGAGGAGATCAGCTGCTGCGCCGATCCGGTCGCCACCGACGCGTTCTCGGCGTCCGAGGAGTCGGTGTGCTCGACCTCGACGTCGGCACCGAACAGGCCGCCCGCGTCGTTGATCTCCTTCACCGCGAGGTCGACGCCGGCGATCTCCGGCGGACCCAGCTGCGCGAGCGAGCCCGTGACGGGGAGGATCGTCCCGATGCGGAGCGGTTCGCCGCTCCCCCCGCCGGTCGCCTCGCCGTCGCCGGCGGCACCGGAGTCGCTGCTGCAAGCGGTGAGCGCGAGCGCGACCGCCCCTGCGACCGCCAGCCCGCGTCCTGCACGTGTCGATCGAATCATTCGTGTGGTACCCCTCTGTGAGCCCTGCACGACCGCGACCCGTGGGCGGGCCCCGACGATGTGGCGCGAACGTACTCATGGTTTGTGTCCGCCATGTGAATGGCAATGTCTCACCACCATGTCGTTGTGGACTTGTGACCATCGACACAGCGAGCCCGCACCGACGGGGGTGTCGGTACGGGCTCGGGTGGGCGCCGCGGGCGCCGGGCGGGGGACGTCAGGACGACGCGCCACCCACCTGCTCGATCACGGCGTCGGCGACCTCGCGCATCGTCAGGCGGCGGTCCATCGACGTCTTCTGGATCCACCGGAACGACTCGGGCTCGGACAGCCCCATCTTCGTCATCAGCAGACCCTTGGCACGGTCCACGCGCTTGCGCGTCTCGAAACGCTCGGCGAGGTCGGCCACCTCGGACTCCAGCGCGGTGATCTGCGCGTAGCGCGAGATGGCGATCTCGACCGCCGGCAACAGGTCGGCCGGGCTGAACGGCTTGACGACGTACGCCATCGCCCCGGCGTCGCGCGCCCGCTCCACGAGCTCGGTCTGCGAGAAGGCGGTCAGCAGCACGACAGGCGCGAGGTGCGCCTTGCCGATGCGCTCCGCCGCGGAGATGCCGTCGAGCACGGGCATCTTGACGTCCATCACGACGACGTCCGGCCGCAGCTCGGTCGCGAGCTCGACCGCGCGCTCGCCGTCGCCGGCCTCGCCGACGACCTCGAACCCTGCCTCGGTGAGCGTCTCGACCACGTCCATGCGGATGAGCGCCTCGTCCTCCGCGACGACAGCCCGGCGCGCCGGCCTGCTCGCGGACGGCGCTGCCGCACGCGGTGCGGGATCGGCGGACAGGTCCACGGCCTGCGGCGCGTCCTGCGTGGGCTCGGTGCTGTCGTCCTTGGTCACGTGCCCAGAGTAGTGCGCCTGCCGGGTGTGATGGAGCGAAGGCGCTCGTGGTCACCGTCACGTGGCGCGTGTCACGCGCACGCGAGCCGCGAGCGGCGACGACGTGGTCACGTCGGATCCCACTAGGCTGGCCCCGCAGCCCCGATAGCCCAACCGGCAGAGGCGTTCGGCTCAAACCCGATCCAGTGTGGGTTCGAATCCCACTCGGGGCACCGCATCCACGTGCACCGCACGAGCGCTCGCGCACCGCACCGAGGTGCACGAGCACTCCTGCTCCCCCGCATCAGGTGGTCGAGGCACCCAGGTCCACCTCCGCGGCAGTCGCCGTGCCCGCCGTCCGTCCGGGCGCCTCCTGGAACCCCCAGTACAGGTTCGTGTGCGCGATGACGCCCGCGGGCGGCGGCGCACCCCACGCGGACAGGTCCTCGGTGGTGTGGGCGTCGGACACGAGCGTCACGTCGTACCCCCGCGTGAGCGCACCGTGGAGTGTCGAGCGCACGCAGGCATCCGTCTGTGCGCCCGCGACCACGAGCCGTCCGACGCCGCGGGCCGCGAGCACGCCCTCCAGGTCCGTCGCCTCGAAGGAGTCGCCGTACCGCTTGTGCACCACCGGGTCCGTCTCGTGCACCGTCAGCTCCGGGACGATCTGCCACGTCGACGACTCCAGGGGGAGCTCGTCGCTGCTGTGCTGCACCCACACGACGTCCGTGCCGCCGGCACGGGCCCGTTCGACGAGCGACGCGATCCGTCCGACGACGCCGTCACGGTCGTGCGCGCCGTCGAGCACACCGGTCTGGACGTCGATGACGAGCAGCGCGGTGCGGTCACGGTTCTCGAGCGTGGTCATGGCGCCTCCTGCGGTCCGTGCTGGTGCTGGTGCTCGTGCTCCCACGCTAGGACCGACCCCTGACACCGGCCCGGACGGCCCTCTCCTCGACGCCGCGCGGACCCGCTCACGCGGTGGCAGGGTGTGCGCGGGAGGTAGCCGAGGTGGAGCCGGGGAGCATGTCGACGGCGGAGCGCCGGGCCGTGCGGTCCACGTACCGCAGCCTGCGCCTCGGTGTCGTGCTGCTCCTCGTGCTCCTGGTCACGGCGGTCGCCGTGGAGGCGTCGCGGGCAGGCTGCTGGCTGGACTCGCTGAGCGCCTACTACTGGACCGGGGCGCACGACGCGGTCGTCGGTGCCCTGTGCGCCGTCGGCACCCTGCTCGTGGTCTACACGGGCACGGACGACGTCGAGGACGCGTTGCTCGACGTCGCGGGCTTCCTCGCCCTCGTCGTCGCGCTGACGCCCACCGAGCCCGGCAGCGGGTGCGCCGGCGACGTCGTCGCGGACGTCCCCGCCGCCCTCGCCGACGCACGCACGAGCCTGACGGCGCTCGTCGTCGCCGGCGTCCTGGCGACCGGCGCCCGCACGTTCGTGGCGGTCCGGAGCGGCGGATCGGCGGCGGCGACCCTGGCGCGGGGCGCCGGCGCCCTCGTGGTGCTCGCGGTGGCCGTCACGCTCGTCGCGGCGCCCGAGCTCCTGCTGCGCGAGGCGCACGACACGGCCGCCGTGCTGCTCTTCGTCGCCGTGGTCGCCGTCGTGGTGCGCAACGCCTTCGCCGCGCGGTCCGTGTCGAGCCGGCGGGCGCTCGCCTACGCCGTCCTGGGCGCGACGATGCTGCTGACGCTGTCCGCCGTGGTCGCGCTGAACGCGACGATCGGGACCTGGGGGCACGCCGTGCTCGTCATCGAGGCGCTGCTCGTGGCGCTCTTCGCCGCGTTCTGGGTGCTGCAGACGATCGAGCACTGGGGCGCGGAGGTGGCGCGGCCCCGCGTGACGCCGCCGACGCCTCGGTAGCAGGCCCACGCACGACGACGGCCGCCGCCCCGGGTGCGGGGTGGCGGCCGTCGGGCGTGACGGGGTCAGGCGGTACGGGTGCGTGCCACCTCGTCGTCACCGATCTTGTGCACGACGACCGTGTTGGTCGAGCCCACGACGCCCACGGGCGTCCCGGCGACGACGACGACGTAGTCGCCGACCTCGGCCAGGCCGTTCGCACGCAGCGTGTGGTCGACCTGGCTGACCATCGAGTCCGTGCTGTCGACCCGCGGCACCTGGTACGTCTGGACGCCCCAGGAGAGCGACAGGCGGTTGCGCACGTCCTCCTCAGGGGTGAAGGCCAGCAGCGGGATCGGTGCCCGCAGGCGGGACATGCGCCGCGCGGAGTCGCCGGACTGCGTGAACGTCACGAGGTACTTGACGCCGATGCGCTCACCGATCTCCGCCGCCGCGCGCGTGATCGCACCGCCGCGGGAGGAGGGCACCGAGCCGAGCGGAGCGATCCGCTCGCGGCCCAGCTCCTCGGTGCTCTCGATGATCCGCGCCATCGTGCGCACGGCCTCGATCGGGAAGTCGCCGACGCTCGTCTCGCCGGACAGCATGACCGCGTCCGCGCCGTCGAGCACCGCGTTGGCGCAGTCGGACGCCTCGGCACGCGTCGGGCGGGGGCTCGTGATCATGGACTCGAGCACCTGCGTCGCGACGATGACCGGCTTGGCGTTGCGACGCGCGAGCTCCACGGCCCGCTTCTGGACCAGCGGCACCTGCTCGAGCGGGAGCTCGACGCCCAGGTCGCCGCGGGCGACCATGATGCCGTCGAACGCCTGGACGATCTCGTTGAGGTTCTCGACCGCCTGCGGCTTCTCGATCTTGGCGATGACCGGGACGACCCGGCCCTCCTCCTCCATGATGCGACGCACGTCGTCGTAGTCGGCCGCCGAGCGGACGAACGACAGCGCGATGAGGTCCGCGCCGACGTTGAGGGCCCAGCGAAGGTCCTCCTCGTCCTTGTCGCTCATGGCGGGCACGGACACGGCGACGCCCGGGAGGTTGAGGCCCTTGTTGTTCGACACCGGGCCCGGCACCTCGACGCGCGTGACGACGTCGCTGCCCTCGACCGCGGTGACGCGGACGAGCACCTTGCCGTCGTCGATGAGGATCGGGTCACCGGGCTTGACGTCGCCGGTCAGGCCCTTGAACGTCGTCGAGACGCGCTCCTTGGTGCCCTCGACGTCGTCCGTCGTGATGGTGAAGACGTCGCCGACGGCGAGGTCGTGCTTGCCCTCGATGAACCGCCCGAGGCGGATCTTGGGGCCCTGGAGGTCGACGAGGACGGCCACCGAACGGCCCGAGGCCTTCGCTGCGGCACGCACGTTGTCGTACACACGCTTGTGCACCTCGGTGTCCCCGTGGCTGCGGTTCAGGCGTGCGACGTCCATGCCGGCGTCGACGAGGGCCTGGACCTGCTCGGGGGACTCCGTCACGGGACCGATGGTGCAGACGATCTTGGCTCTACGCATAACTCGAGACTATGCCTTCCTGGATTTCGGCGTTAAGGCCGGACGTCCCGGGGGACGTGCCCGGCCTGCGGGTACGCACATCCCGGGAAGGGATATTCGGGCGACGGGCTCAGGGGCGAAGTGCCACCGTGCTCGCCGAGACGGGGGCGGGCAGCTCGGAGGAGCCCGACAGGTAGGCGTCCACGGACGCCGCGGCGGCGCGTCCCTCGGCGATGGCCCACACCACGAGGGACTGTCCGCGGCCTGCGTCACCGGCGACGAAGACGCCCGGCACGCTGGTGCCGAAGTCGTCGTCCCGGGCCACGGCGCCGCGGCCCGTGAGCTCGACGCCGAGCTGCTCGGTGAGGTCCTCGGTCTCCGGGCCGGTGAAGCCCATCGCCACGAGTACGAGGTCGACGGGGATGTCGCGCTCCGTGCCGGGGGTCGGGACGCGCCGCCCGTCCGGCAGGTACTCGGTCGTGGCGAGGCGCAGGGCGCGCACGTGGCCCGCACCGTCACCCTCGTCGCCGAGGAACGCGACCGTCGAGGCGAGGTAGTCCCGCTCCCCGCCCTCCTCGTGCGACGACGAGACCTCGAAGAGGACCGGGTCGGTGGGCCACGGCTGGCTCGCGGGGCGCTCGGTCGGGGGCTTCTTGCCGATGGCCAGCGTCGTGACCGACGCCGCGCCCTGCCGCAGCGCGGTGCCGAGGCAGTCCGAACCGGTGTCGCCGCCGCCGATGATGACGACGTGCTTGCCCTCGGCGGTGATCTGCTCCGGGACGTCCTTGCCTGCGACGACCGCGTTGGCCTGGTGCAGGTAGTCCATCGCGAAGTGCACGCCCTCGAGGTCGAGCCCGGGCACCTGCAGCTGACGCGGCACGGTCGCGCCCGTGGCGAGCACGATGGCGTCGTAACGGGCCTGGAGCTGGACCCACGTGACGTCTTTGCCGACCTCGACACCGGGTCGGAAGCGGGTGCCCTCCGCACGCATCTGCTCGAGGCGGCGGTCGATGTGGATCTTCTCGAGCTTGAAGTCCGGCACGCCGTAGCGCAGCAGGCCGCCGATCTCGTCGTCGCGCTCGTACACCGCGACGGTGTGCCCGGCGCGGGTGAGCTGCTGCGCGGCCGCGAGGCCGGCGGGGCCCGACCCGACGACGGCGACCGTGTGACCGGTCAGCCGCTGCGGCACCTGAGGCGTGACGAGCCCGCGCGCGAACGCCTCGTCGATGATCGAGACCTCGACGTTCTTGATGGTGACGGGCGGCTGGTTGATCCCCAGCACGCAGCTCGACTCGCAGGGAGCCGGACAGATCCGCCCCGTGAACTCGGGGAAGTTGTTGGTCGCGTGCAGGCGGTCGATCGCGTCGGCCCACTGACCTTGCCGCACGAGGTCGTTCCACTCGGGGATGAGGTTGCCCAGGGGGCAGCCGTTGTGGCAGAACGGGATGCCGCAGTCCATGCACCGGCCGGCCTGCTCCCGCAGGAACGGCTGGCCCTCCTCGAGGTGGGCGTGCACGTCCTTCCAGTCGCGCAGACGCACCTCGACCGGGCGGTTGGGCGGGAGCTCGCGTTCCCGCACCTTCAGAAAGCCACGGGGGTCAGCCACGGGCCACCTCCAGGATCTTGTCCCACACGCCCGGCGCGCTCGGGTCGAGGCCGTCGGCCTCGGCCTGCGCGAGGGCGCCGCGGACGCGGGCGTACTCGGTGGGCAGCAGGCGGGTGAACCGCGTGCGGGTGCCGCCCGGGTCCTCCAGCAGCTGGGCGGCGACGAGCGAGCCCGTCTCGTCCGCGTAGGAGCGCAGCAGGCTCTCGACGAGCGCGAAGTCCTCGTCGTCCAGGGGGTCGAGCGCGAGCTCGCCGCTGCGGACGGCGTCCACGTTGACCAGCTCGGGCGTCAGGTCGAGCACGTACGCGGTGCCCCCGGACATCCCGGCACCGAGGTTGCGTCCGGTCGGGCCGAGGACCACGACCGTGCCGCCGGTCATGTACTCGCACGCGTGGTCGCCCACGCCCTCGACGACGAGCGTCGCGCCGGAGTTGCGCACCCCGAAGCGCTCGCCCACCAGGCCGCGCAGGAAGATCTGCCCGCTGGTCGCGCCGTACCCGATGACGTTGCCGGCGATGACGTTGTGCTGGCTGCTCAGGGCCGAGCTCCGGTCGGGACGGACGACGAGGCGACCGCCCGACAGGCCCTTGCCGACGTAGTCGTTCGCGTCGCCGAAGAGCCGCAGCGTGATGCCCCTCGGCAGGAACGCACCGAACGACTGGCCCGCCGACCCGGTCAGCGTCGCGTCGATGGTGTCGTCGGGCAGCCCTGCGCCGCCGTACCGCTTGGTCACCTCGTGGCCCAGCATGGTGCCGACCGTCCGGTTGACGTTGCGCACGGGCAGCGCGATGCGCACGGGCTCCGCGCGCTCGAGGGCGTCGGCAGCCAGCGCGATGAGCTGGTTGTCGAGCGCCCGCTCGAGCCCGTGGTCCTGAGCCCGCGCGTGGGACAGGCTCGAGCCGGGCTTCGGCTGGGGCACGGCCAGCACGGGCGTCAGGTCCAGCCCCTCGGCCTTCCAGTGGTCGACCGCGTGGCGGGTGTCGAGCATCTCGACCCGGCCCACGGCCTCCTTGATCGACCGGAACCCGAGCGCCGCGAGGTGCTCACGCACCTCCTGGGCGATGAACTCGAAGAACGTCACGACGAACTCCGGGCGTCCCGTGAACCGCGCCCGCAGCTCCGGGTTCTGCGTGGCGACGCCCACGGGGCAGGTGTCGAGGTGGCAGACGCGCATCATGACGCAGCCGGAGACGACCAGCGGGGCCGTGGCGAAGCCGAACTCCTCGGCCCCCAGGAGCGCCCCGACCAGCACGTCGCGTCCCGTCTTCAGCTGGCCGTCGACCTGCACCACGACCCGGTCACGCAGGTCGTTGAGGACCAGGGTCTGCTGGGTCTCCGCCAGGCCGATCTCCCACGGGGTGCCGGCGTGCTTCAGCGACGTCAGCGGGCTCGCGCCCGTGCCGCCGTCGTGCCCCGAGATCAGCACGACGTCCGAGTGGGCCTTGGCCACGCCGGCGGCCACCGTGCCGACACCGAACTCGCTGACGAGCTTGGTGTGGATCCGTGCGGAGGGGTTGGCGTTCTTCGCGTCGTGGATGAGCTGCGCGAGGTCCTCGATCGAGTAGATGTCGTGGTGCGGCGGGGGCGAGATCAGCCCGACACCCGGGGTCGAGTGCCGCGTCTTGGCGACCCACGGGTACACCTTGTGACCGGGCAGCTGACCGCCCTCGCCCGGCTTCGCGCCCTGGGCGAGCTTGATCTGGATGTCGTCCGCGTTGGTGAGGTACTCGGACGTCACACCGAACCGGCCGGAGGCGATCTGCTTGATCGCCGAGCGGCGCCGCGGGTCGTGCAGACGGTCGGGGTCCTCGCCGCCCTCCCCGGTGTTCGACTTGCCACCGATCTCGTTCATCGCGATCGCCAGCGTCTCGTGCGCCTCGGCGGAGATCGAGCCGTACGACATGGCCCCGGTGTTGAACCGCTTGACGATCTCGCTGACGGGCTCGACCTCGTCGATGGGCACGGGTGGGCGGACGCCCTCCTTGAACCGCAGCAGGCCGCGCAGCGTCATCAGCCGCTCCGACTGCTCGTCGACCCGTGCCGTGTACTGCCGGAACACGTCCATCTGGCGCGTGCGCGTCGAGTGCTGCAGGCGGAAGACCGTCTCGGGGTCGAACAGGTGCTCCTCGCCACCCCGGCGCCACTGATACTCGCCGCCGACGGCGAGGCGCTGGTGCGCCTGGCGGTTGCCGCTGGCCGGGTAGGCGTCGGCATGGCGTGCCGCGACCTCGGCGGCGATCACGTCGAGCCCGATGCCCCCCAGCCGGCTGGTCGTGCCCGTGAAGTACCGGTCGACCAGCGCGTGGGACAGGCCGATCGCCTCGAACACCTGCGCGCCGCGGTACGACGCGATGGTCGAGATGCCCATCTTCGACATGACCTTCAGGACACCCTTGCCGAGCGCCTTGATGAGGTTGGCGACGGCCTTCTCCGGCGTGACGCCCGGCAGGTAGCCGCTGCGCGCCTGGTCCTCGACGGTCTCCATGGCCAGGTACGGGTTGACGGCCGCCGCGCCGTAACCGACGAGCAGGGCCACGTGGTGCACCTCGCGCACGTCACCCGCCTCGACGACCAGCGAGATCTGCGTGCGGGTGTGACGGCGCAGCGTGTGGTGGTGCACGGCCGACAGCAGCAGCAGCGACGGGATCGGCGCGAGGTCCGCGTCGGAGTTGCGGTCCGACAGGACGAGGAAGCTCACGCCGTCGGCGACCGCACGGTCGACCTCGGCGAAGATCTCCTCGAGGCGCCGCTCGAGCGCGGCCCCTCCCCCGTCGACCTTGTACAGACCGCGGATCGTCGTCGCACGGAAGCCGAGCGACGGCTCCTTCGCGACGTGCACGATCTTGGCGAGCTGGTCGTTGTCGATGACGGGGAACGGCAGCATGATCTTGCGCGCGTGCTCGGGCCCGTCGACCAGCAGGTTCGGCTCCGGGCCGATCGCCCCGCCGATCGAGGTGACCAGCTCCTCGCGGATCGCGTCCAGAGGCGGGTTCGTGACCTGCGCGAACATCTGGGTGAAGTAGTCGAACAGCAGCCGCGGTCGCTTCGAGAGGACGGCGACGGGTGTGTCCGAACCCATCGCACCGAGCGGCTCGGCGCCGGCGGAGGCCATCGGCGCCAGGAGGATCTTCAGCTCCTCCTCGGTGTAGCCGAACGCCCGCTGGCGGCGCCGCACCGACGCGGCCGAGTGTGCCACGTGCTCGCGGTCCGGCAGCTGCGAGAGGTGGACGGCGTTCTCCTGCACCCACTGCGCGTACGGCCGCTGGGCGGCGAGCTGGGCCATCACCTCGACGTCGGCGACGATCCGACCCTGCCCCGTGTCGACGAGGAAGAACAGACCCGGCTCGAGACGGCCCTTGGCGACGATCGACGCGGGGTCGATGTCGAGGACGCCCGCCTCGGAGGCGCAGACCACGAGGCCGTCCTCGGTCACCCAGTACCGCCCCGGCCGCAGACCGTTGCGGTCCTGCACGGCGCCGATGAGGGTCCCGTCGGTGAAGGTCATGGCGGCAGGACCGTCCCACGGCTCCATGAGCGTGGAGTGGTACTCGAAGAACGCCCGGGTCGACGGGTCCATCTGCGCGTGGTTCTCCCACGGCTCCGGGATCATCATCATGACCGCGTGCGGCAGGGACCGGCCGGACAGGTGCAGCAGCTCCAGCACCTCGTCGAAGCTGCCGGAGTCGGACCCGCCCGGCGTGCAGACGGGGAGCAGCGGGGCGAGGTCGCCCAGCAGGTCGGACGAGAGCATGCCCTGGCGGGCGGCCATCCAGTTGCGGTTGCCGCGCACCGTGTTGATCTCACCGTTGTGGGCGACCATGCGGAACGGCTGCGCGAGCGGCCACGAGGGGAAGGTGTTGGTCGAGAACCGCGAGTGCACCAGCGCGATCTCGGACGCGTACCGAGGGTCCGAGAGGTCCGCGAAGAACGGCTCGAGCTGCCCGGTGGTCAGCATGCCCTTGTAGGTGATGGTCCGTGCCGACAGCGACGCGAAGTAGACGCCGTGCTCCCGCTCGGCGCGCTTGCGCAGCCGGTACGCGCGACGGTCCAGCGCGATCCCGGAGAGCTCGCGCGACGGGTCGGCGACGACGAGCTGGCGGAACACCGGCATCGACGCGCGCGCGGTGGGCCCGACGAGGTCGGCGGTCACGACGACCTCGCGCCATGCGAGGACCTCGAGCTTCTCCTCCGCCGCGACGGCCTCGACCGCTGCCACGGCCTGCGCCCGCTCGGCGTCGTCGACCGGCAGGAAGGCCATGCCGATGGCGTAGTAGCCGGCAGCCGGGAGCTCGGCGTCCACGACGTCACGAAGGAAGGCGTCAGGGATCTGCGTCAGGATGCCGGCGCCGTCACCGCTGTCCTCTTCCGCGCCCACCGCACCGCGGTGGTCCAGGTTGAGGAGCGCCGTGAGGCCGGCGTCGACGATGTCCCTGCCGGGCGTTCCACGCAGCGTGGCGACGAATGCGAAACCGCAGGCGTCGTGCTCGGCCGCGGGGTCGTAGAGGCCGTGCCGGACTGGCGCCACGGCAGCAGCGGGGCTCGCGGGCGACGTCGACATCAGCACCGTCCTCACAGTCCCCGGCGGGGCCGGGGCGTCGAACGAACAAGGGGGGTACCGGGACGTCGTCGGCCCGTGGTGAAAGGCGACGATACCGCCCGCACGCCGGTATCGATGAACGCGTGGGACGACATCACGTCCGACGCACCGGTGTCACCGAGCGCGACGTTAGATGTCCGCCTCGTCGTCCTGCGTCGTGGGGGGTGTCGACAGGACGGTCGTGTCACGTCCAGGGTTGCGACGTCCGACCACGACGAACGCTACCAGCGCGCCGAGGCACACCACGATGGACGTCCAGACGTTGAGTCGCAGCCCGAGCACGGTCTCCGCCGGGTCGATGCGCAGCATCTCGATCCACAGACGTCCGGTCGTGTACAGCACGACGTACAGCCAGAAGGTCCGCCCGCTGCCCTGTCGCAACCTCGGACCCAGGTAGATCAGCAGCGCGGCTGCGGCGAAGTTCCACAGCATCTCGTACAGGAAGGTCGGGTGGAACAGCGTGCCGGGGTCGAAGCCGGCGGGCAGGTGGGCGTCGTCGATGCGCAACCCCCAGGGCAGGGTCGTCGGACCACCGAACAGCTCCTGGTTGAACCAGTTGCCGAGCCGGCCGATGCCCTGCGCGACGAGGAGTCCCGGTGCCAGCGCGTCCGCGAAGTCGGCCAGCCGCACCCCGTGGCGGCGGCAGCCGATCCACGCACCGACCGCACCGAGTGCGACGGCACCCCAGATGCCGAGGCCGCCCTCCCAGATGGCCAGCGCCTTCCACGGGTCGCCGCCGGGGCCGAAGTACGCGTCCGGCGAGCTGACGACGTGGTACAGCCGGCCACCGACGATCCCGAAGGGCACCGCCCAGTAGGCGATCTCGAGGACGGTCTCGGGGTCTCCCCCGCGCGCCTTCCACCGTCGCTGCGTCATGACGGTGGCGACCACGATGCCGAGGAGGATCGCGATCGCGTACGCCCGCAGCGGGAAGGGACCCAGGTGCCAGACGCTCTGCCCGGGGCTCGGGATCGCGAGCGGGAGGACGGTCATCGCGGTGTCCGCACCGCCGAGCGCACACCGTCGGCGAGGCCGCGCACGACGCCCGTGAGGGCGTCGAGACCTGCGGCCTCGTCGGGGGCCTCGAGCAGCGGCCGCACCAGGGCCGAGCCCACGATCACGCCGTCGGCGTACCCGGCGACCTGCGCCGCCTGCTCGGGGCGGGACACGCCGAGACCGACGCACACGCGGGACGCACCGGCGGCTCGCGTGTCGGCGACGAGCTGCTCCGCGCGCTCCCCCACGGTGGCACGCTCGCCGGTCACGCCCATCGTCGAGGCCGCGTACACGAAGCCGCGGCTCGCGGCGACGGTCGACACCAGCCGTTCGGGCGTCGAGCTCGGTGCGACCAGGAAGACACGGTCGAGACCGTGCGCGTCCGAGGCGGCCAGCCACTCGGCGCCCTCGTCGGGGATCAGGTCGGGCGTGATGAGGCCGGCGCCGCCCGCGGCAGCGAGGTCCCGCGCGAACGCCTCGACGCCGTAGCGCAGCACGAGGTTCCAGTAGGTCATGACCAGGATCGGCGCGCCGGCGTCCGCGACCTGCTCGGCGACGAGCAGCGTGTCCCGCACGCGCGTCCCGTGGGCGAGCGCGTGGTTCGCCGCCGCCTGGATGACCGGCCCGTCCATCACGGGGTCGGTGTACGGCACCCCGAGCTCGACGATGTCCACGCCTGCCTCGACCATCGCGCGCACCGCGCGCGCCGAGCCGGGCACCGACGGGAACCCGACCGGGAGGTACCCGATGAGTGCGGCGCGGGGCCGAGGTCCGGAGGCCAGCTCGTCGAGCTTCTCGCCCGTCTCCGATCGCACGTCCGTGACGCTCACAGCTGCTCTCCCTCGTCGGCCTTCAGCAGGGGCTCGGGCTCGATCAGCCCGAACCACGCGGCCGCCGTCGCCACGTCCTTGTCACCGCGGCCCGACAGGTTGACGAGGATCACGGCAGGCCGCCCGTCCTGCGCCCACGTCTCGGCCTCACGGCCGAGCGCGATCGCGCCGGCCAGCGCGTGCGCCGACTCGATGGCCGGGATGATGCCCTCGGTGCGGCACAGCAGACGGAATGCCTCCATCGCCTCGCCGTCCGTCACGGGGCGGTACTGCGCGCGACCGGTGTCGTGCAGCCAGGCGTGCTCGGGCCCCACGCTCGGGTAGTCGAGTCCGGCGGACACGGAGTGGCTCGGGAGGGTCTGGCCGTCCTCGTCCTGGAGCAGGTAGCTGCGAGCACCGTGCAGCACGCCGGGAGCGCCTCCGGAGAATCGTGCGGAGTGCCGTCCGGACGCGATGCCCTCGCCGCCCGCCTCGAAGCCGAACAGGCGGACCTGCGGGTCGTCGAGGAACGCGTTGAAGATGCCCATCGCGTTGGACCCGCCGCCGACGCACGCCACGACCGCGTCGGGCAGCGCACCCGTCTCGTCGAGGATCTGCGACCGCGCCTCGTCACCGATCACCTTGTGGAAGTCGCGGACCATCTCCGGGAACGGGTGCGGCCCGGTCACCGTGCCGAGCAGGTAGTGCGTCGACTCGACGTTGGCGACCCAGTCCCGCAGCGCCTCGTTGATCGCGTCCTTGAGCGTGCGGGACCCGATCGTGACGGGCACGACGGTCGCGCCGAGCAGCTCCATGCGGGCGACGTTCAGCGCCTGGCGCTGCGTGTCCTCCTCGCCCATGTACACCGTGCACTCGAGGTCGAGCAGCGCCGCGGCCGTCGCGGTGGCGACGCCGTGCTGCCCCGCACCGGTCTCGGCGATGACCCGTCGCTTGCCCATCCGCTTGACCAGCAGCGCCTGCCCGAGCACGTTGTTGATCTTGTGCGACCCCGTGTGGTTGAGGTCCTCACGCTTGAGGAAGACGCGCACGCCCTCGCCGACGTGCTGCGCGAACCGCGGCACCTCGGTGATCGGGCTCGGCCGCCCCGTGTACGTGCGGTGGAGCCGCTCGAGCTCGTCGGAGAACGCAGGGTCGGCCAGCGCCTTGCGGTAGTGCGTCTCGAGCTCGTCGAGCGCGGCGATCAGCGCCTCCGGGACGAACCGGCCGCCGAACTCCCCGAAGTACGGGCCTTCGTGCCGCGCGAGCGGTCCCCCTCCGCGCAGGACGTCACGCATGCTCCGCGTCCCGTGGCCACGGCCGCCCGCGGACGCGGTCACTGCCGTACCGCCCGCAGCGCCGGGTGGGCACCGGCCGCGACGAGGTCCGCCACGGACTGCCGAGGGGCGTCGTCCGTCACCAGGGCCTCGCCGACGAGCACCACGTCCGCCCCGGCGCGCGCGTAGTCCATCACGTCGTGCGGGCCCCGCACGCCGGACTCGGCGATCTTGACGACGTCCGACGGGATCGCGGGCGCGACCCGCGAGAAGGTGGTCCGGTCGACCTCGAGCGAACGCAGGTCGCGCGCGTTGACACCGATGACCCGCGCGCCGGCGTCCACCGCCCGCGCGACCTCCTCGGTGTCGTGCACCTCGACCAGCGCGGTCATCCCCAGGGAGTGCACCCGCTCCACCAGCGACTCGAGCACGGTCTGCTCGAGCGCGGCGACGATGAGCAGCACCAGGTCGGCGCCGTGCGCCCGCGCCTCCCACACCTGGTAGGGCGAGACCACGAAGTCCTTGCGCAGCACAGGCACGTCGACGCGCGCCCGGACGGCGTCCAGGTCGTCCAGCGAACCGTTGAACCGGCGCTGCTCGGTGAGCACCGAGATCGCGACCGCGCCGCCCTTCTCGTACTCGGCCGCCAGGGCCGCCGGGTCCGAGATCGCGGCCAGCGCGCCCTTGCTGGGGCTCGAGCGCTTCACCTCCGCGATCACGGTCACCGCGTCTGCCATCTTGAGCCGCGCCACGCACTGCAGCGCCGACTCACGGCGGGCAGCCCGCTCCTTGAGCTCACCGAGAGGCGTCGTCGCCTCCCTTGCGGCCAGGTCTTCCCTGACCCCCGCGACGATGTCGTCCAGCACTGTCATCGACCGATCATCCCCTCTGGCCGGTTGGTGCGGCACGTCCCGCTCTGTGGGCCGGGGTCGTCGCCGACGAGACATGGTAGACGTGCCGCGCGGCACGTCCGTCCACCCGCCCGAGGTGTGGACCGTCGCCGTCACCTCCGGCTCGTGGTCCAGCTCCTGGTCCAGCGGTGGTCCGTCGCGACCTACGGCGTCGTGGCGAGGAACGGGAGGGTGAGTCCCAGGAAGAGCAGGGGCAGGAGCACCACGAGGGCCAGGACCACGACCGCGAGCACACCCAGGCCGCTCGCGACCCAGCCGAGCACGATGCCCGCGGTCGCCATCCCGTCGTTGTTCGCCTGCCCGGCGGCGACGGCGCGACGCGCGTTGTTGCCGAGGATCACCGCCGGTACGCCGGTGAAGAACAGGCAGCCCATGATGCCCAGCAGACCGAGGACGAGGGACCACACCGCGAGGTCGTTGCGTGGCGCGTACGCAGGCGGCGGGACGACCGGGTACCCGCCCTCCGGCGGACCAGGCTGCAGGCGCCGGTCGGGTGACGTGACCGGTTGCGGACCCGGCCTCGTCCCGGGCCCCGAGGGCGCGTCCGCGGGCGCGGCGCCGCCGTGCGCGACGTACGCCGCCTCCTGCCCGTACAGGGGCCCGGGCTGCGGCTCATGGGGTGTGCTCATGACGTTGACTCCTGAAGGGCGGGGACGAAGGACGCGACGCTCGCGACCACGGCGGTCGAGCCGTTACGGCAGTGGTGCAGGTCCGAGGTACGGCACCAGCGCCGGGACGTTGCGCAGCACCGCGAACGCCACGACCGCGACGAGCGCGGTCCACGGGAGCCACGCCGGCGCGACCGGGCTCGGCTCGCCACGCAGTCGCCGCACGGTCCACAGCAGCCAGGCGATCGCCAGGAGCGGCGCGGTGAGCGTCCACAGCGGGTTCGCCTGCCACGCGGCGGCGAGGTCCCCGGTCAGCAGGTCGTGCGTGGCACGCAGGCCCCCGCAGCCCGGGCAGGACACGCCCAGGAAGAGGACCGAGGGACAGATCCCGTAGCTGAGGGGCACGTACGGCGACCGGGCCACCAGCAGCACGGCGCCGGCCACCGCCGCCGCGCCCAGAGCGAGCGGCACCGCGCCCCGCCGCACGTGCGGCGGGGGCGCGGTGCCGGGGCTCGACGCCACCTGCGGGGCAGGTGTCACGGGGTCTGCAGCTGCTGCTGACGCTCCACTTCCTCCTGGACGTACTCCATGAAACCGTCCAGGCCGCCGTACTGGGCGATGCCCATGACGATGCTCACGAGGAAGTACAGCCCGATCAGGACACCGAGGACGCTGAGGATGATGCCGGCGAGCGCGAGGCCGCCGTTGGTGGCCTCACCCCGCGCCGCCGCCGCGCGACCCTTGATCCCGAGCCAGATGCCGATCGCACCGGGGATGATCCCGACGGCGAAGCAGCACAGCACGATCGAGAGGATGCCGAGCCCGAGCGACCAGCCGCCGAGCGAGTTGCGCGCGGTCGACGGTGCACCGCCGTAGCCGGGCTGCTGGCCGTAGCCCGGCGCCTGGCCGTACCCGGGCGCCTGGCCGTAGGCCGGAGCCTGGCCGTAGGCCGGCGGCTGTCCGTACGCCGGCGGCTGTCCGTACGCCGGCGCCTCACCCTGCCCGTAGGCGGGGGGCTGGCCGTAGCCCGGAGCCTGGCCCGGGGTAGGTGCCGAGGGCGCGGCCGGGCTCGTCCCCGCGGGGTACGGCGGGACGTCCCCTGCCGACGGGGGCGTCGGCGGCGGGGTCGCCGGACCGGGCGCACCCGAACCGGCACCCGGCTCGTCGTCGGGCGTGTACGGGTCGCGGGGCTCGTTCGGGGTCGTCATGCAGCTCTCCCTGCGTCAGTGGTGGCCGGTGGGACCGGCCGGGTGCGGACCGGAGGACTCCCCGGTGCGGTCAGTGGCCCCCGCGGCGCTGTGCCCGGGCGAGCGTCGCCGCTCCGCCCTGCCCGTGCCCGAGCAGCTGCAGGATCTTGCCCAGGACGAGGGCCAGGACGACGATGCCCATGCCGACCCAGAACAGCCAGGCGAGCGTCAACGCCACCCCGAGCGCCGCGACCACGCCGCCGAGGACGACACCCCACGTCGTCGTCCACGCCGCGACGGTGCGACCGTGGTTCGTCGGAGGCGTCGTCGGCGGCAGGTGCATGGTCTCGGTGCGCGTCGGGTTCTGGGCGCGGTGGGCCAGCGAGTGATCGGCCATCAGTGGTACGTCCTTCGTGCTCGGTGTCGGCCCACCCTAGCGGAGACCACCCCGTCCATGCTGGTCAGGACGGGTCGTCGCCGCGGCTGAGCGCGTCCCAGTCCGCGCGCTCGTCGGCCGCGCCCGTGGTCGCCGGCGCGGGCCCCCCAGGACGCTCGTGGCGACGCGACGTGTGCCGCCACGATCCGCCCGCTCGCCCCAGCGCGAGGCCGAGCAGGACCACGAGGGCGCCTGCGACGCACGCGACGACCGGCCACGCGGTCACCGACGCGGGCGGGTCGCCGACGGCGACGCCCGTGGTCTCGGCCACGGCACCCGAGACGGCGCCGCCGGGGTCGGCGAGCACCGCGACGGCAGCGGCGGCGACGAGCAGGCCGGCGCCCGCCGTGACGATCGCCACCACCCAGCGTCCCGCCCGTCCGACGAGCGCCACGGCAGCAGCGGCGGCGAGCAGGACGAGACCGGCAGCCGTCGTCTGCGGCGCGACCGCGGCGCCGGTGACGCCGACGCTCACGCGACTCTCGAGAGAGCTGCTCCCCTCGGCGACCACCCACGTCGGCAGCGCGACGGCCGCGACCAGCGCCGCCGCGAGGACGAGCAGCAGCACCCACCGGCCGCGGCGCGCGGACCCGCCGGTCGCTGCCCGAGCGGCACCGTCGGCCGGTGCGCCGGTCACGGCAGGTCGTCGCGCAGGCAGGCCGCGAGCTGGATCGCCCGCACGGCGGCCGCGGCCTTGTTGCGCGACTCCTCGTACTCGAGCGCCGGCACGGAGTCGGCGACGATCCCGCCGCCGGCCTGCACGCTCGCCCGCCCGTCACGGATCACGGCGGTGCGGATCGCGATGGCCATGTCCATGTCCCCCGCGAAGTCGAAGTACCCGACGGTCCCGCCGTAGACACCGCGCCGCGCGGGCTCCAGCTCGTCGATCAGCTCGATCGCCCGCGGCTTGGGTGCGCCGGAGAGGGTGCCGGCCGGGAAGGTCGCCACGAGCGTCTGCAGCGCGGTGGACCCCGCGCGCAGGCGACCGACGACCGTCGAGCAGATGTGCATGATGTGCGAGAACCGCCGCACCGCCATGAACTCGACGACCTCGACGCTCGTCGGCTCGCAGACCTTGACCATGTCGTTGCGCGACAGGTCGACGAGCATGATGTGCTCGGCCCGCTCCTTGGGGTCCGCGAGCACCTCGTCCGCGAGGGTCCGGTCCTCCTCGGGCGTCGCTCCGCGCGGACGAGAGCCCGCGATCGGGAACGTCGTGACGTGGCCGTCGCTGACCTTGACGAGCGTCTCGGGGCTGGAGCCGACGACGGAGAAGTCGCGCCCGTCCGCGTCCTGCAGCGCGAGCAGGTACATGTACGGGCTGGGGTTCACGGTGCGCAGCACCCGGTACACGTCCAGCGGGTCGGCCGGGCAGTCCAGGTCCAGCCGCTGCGAGAGCACCACCTGGAAGACGTCCCCGTCGCGGATGGCCTCCTGCCCGCGACGCACCTGCGCCTCGAACTCCTCACGTGTGCTGCGGAACTCGAGCTCGGGGACCGGTGCGGCCGGGTCGATCACCGCCGGTGCGGGGACCACGGGCCGGCGCAGCGCCGCCTGCATCTCGTCGAGCCGGCGCACCGCGTCGGCGTACGCGTCGTCGACGCGCTCGTCGGTCGCGTCGAAGTTGATCGCGTTGGCCACGAGCCACACCGAGCCGTCGACGTGGTCGACGGCTGCCAGGTCCGAGGCGAGGAGCATCGTCACCTCGGGGATGCCGAGCTCCTCCGGCGCGCGCGCGGGCAGCGTCGGCTCCCAGTGGTGCACGACGTCCCAGCCCAGCACGCCCACGAGTCCCCCGGTCAGCGGCGGCAGCCCGTCGATGCGGGGGGTGTGCAGGACGTCGAGGGTGCGGCCCAGGACGTCGAGCACGTCACCCTCGGTCGGCACGCCCACCGGCACGTCTCCGGACCACGCGGCTCGGCCGTCCCGCACCGACAGGCACGCGCGCGACGTCACGCCGACGAACGACCACCGCCCCCAGGTGCCGTCCGACTCGGCCGACTCCAGGACGAACGTGCCGGGACGCCCCGCTGCGAGGGAGCGGTACAGCCCCACGGGGGTCACGTCGTCGGCGAGCAGGCGGCGCACGACGGGCACGACACGCCGCTCGGCGGCCAGCTCCCGGAACCCGTCGCGCGTCGGCCAGGTCGCCCCCCAGGGCAGGTCCGTGGCGGTCGCGCGCGGCGCGGCGGAGACGGACGGCTGGGTCACGGCTGGGCTCCTCGGGAGGTGGCGGCGGCCGCCGCGGACGGGTCGGAGGTGGGGGGCAGGACGACCGGCAGAGGTCCGCCGGCCTCGAAGCACGTACGGGAGCCGGTGTGGCAGGCGGCGCCGACCTGGTCGACGGTGACCAGCAGGGCGTCGCCGTCGCAGTCGATCGCCACCGAGCGCACGTGCTGGACGTGACCCGACGTGTCGCCCTTGCGCCAGTACTCCTGCCGGGACCGGCTCCAGAACGTCACGCGGCCCGTCGTGAGGGTGCGGTGCAGCGCCTCGTCGTCCATCCAGCCGAGCATGAGCACCTCGCGGGTGTCGTGCTGCTGGACGACCGCGGCGACGAGCCCCGCGTCGTCGCGGCGCAGGCGCGCGGCCACGGCGGGGTCGAGGGCGCTGCGCACCAGGCGGCCGTCGGGGGTGGTGGAGGGGTCGGTCTGCGGCACCCGACGATCCTGCCACGCGCGACCGGCACGCAGGCGCGCCGTCCGCGACCGCGCCGCGGCACGTCCCCAGCCCGGTCGGGACCGGGCTGCACCGGCTGCACCGGCTGCCGGGCTCAGCGCGTCTGCGACACCCAGGCGGAGTGCATCGTCGCGTAGTGGCCACCGCGCGCCAGCAGGTCGGCGTGCGTGCCGACCTCGACGACGCGACCGGCGTGGACGACCACGACCAGGTCCGCGGCCTCCGCCGTGGACAGGCGGTGGGCGATCGTCAGGGTCGTGCGGCCCCGGGCGAGCTCGCGCAGCGCGCGTGCGATCCGCACCTCCGCCACGGGATCGACCGCCGAGGTGGCCTCGTCGAGCAGCAGCAGGTCGCCGTCCGCGAGCCGCGCCCGCGCGAGAGCCACGAGCTGCCGCTCGCCGGCGGACAGCAGCTCACCACGCTGCCCCACGGGGGTGGCCATGCCCGCGGGCAGCTCGTCGAGCCACGCGTCGAGACCGAGCTCGGCGACCACCTGCTCCACGCGGGCCACGACCTGCGACGACGGCTCGGCGGCGACCACGTCGTCACGCAGTCCGTAGGCGATGTTCTCGGTGATCGTGCCGTCGAACAGGAACCCCTCCTGCGGGACCAGCACGACCCGGCGCCGCAGGTCGTCCGAGGCGATCCGGCGCAGGTCGGTGCCGTCGAGCAGCACGGCGCCGGTGGTCGGGTCCATGAACCGCGCGACGAGCTTGGCCATCGTCGTCTTGCCCGAGCCCGTCGCCCCGACCACCGCGACCGACGTGCCGGCGGCGACGTGCAGGTCGACGTCCTGGAGCACCGGCGGGCCGTCCGGGTAGGCGTAGCCGACGTCCGCGAACGTCAGCGAGGCGGGGCCGCGCGGGCTGGGGACGGCGTCCTCGCCCGGCTCCGCGACGTCCACGGGGGTCTCGAGGACGCCCAGCACACGCCGCCAGCCCGAGATCGCGTTCTGCAGCTCGTTGAGGATCTCGGTGGCCATCTGCACCGGCCCCGTGAACAGCTGGACGAGGAACAGGAAGGCCAGCACCCGTCCGACCGTCAGCTCGCCGGCGACACCCAGCCACGTGCCGGCGACCACGACGACCGCGAGCACGAGGTTGGCCACCAGCACGCCGGACGAGAACACCACCGCCACGAGCGTCTGGGCGCGCACCATGGCGCGTCGCGTCGCGGCCACCGCGGCGTCGACACGGCGCTGCGTGCGCTCCGACACCCCGTACGCCCGGATGGTCTCGGCGCCGACGACCGCCTCGGACACGGCTCCGAGCATCGCGCCGTACCGCTCCCGGACGGCGGCGTACCGCCGGTTCACGCCGCGCTGCAGGCGCGGCAGGACCACCATCAGGGGCAGGAAGCACGCCCACACCAGCAGCGTGAGCTGCCACGAGTAGACCGCCATGAGCGTGGTGGCCACGAGGATCTGCAGCGTCGAGACGAGCAGCATGATGCCGCCCCACTGCACGAACATGGAGATCGTGTCGACGTCCGACGTGACCCGGGAGACGAGCGACCCGCGCCGCTCGGTGCTCTGGGTGAGCACGGACAGGTCGTGCACGTGCCGGAACGCCTTGGTGCGCAGGGTCAGCAGGCCCGCCTCGCTGGACCGGAAGAGCCGCACGTTGACCAGCGCGGAGCAGGCGGCACCGACCGCGAGGCCGACCGCCGCGACGCCGACGAGCGCGGCGGCCCGCGACACGTCGACGCCACCGGGCGCCAGGATCGCGGTGTCGACCGTCTGCTGCACGGCGATCGGCACGAGCACGCGGGCGGTCGCCGCGACCACGGCGAGCACGAGCGTCACGGCCAGCCCGTCGAGCAGCTCGGGCGACACCTGCGCCGCGCGGCGCAGCGTCGCCAGGACGCCGAGGGTGCTCGCCGGTGCCATGCGGCTGTCGTGCGCGGCCGCCCGTGGTTGGTCCTTCGCCGTCACCGACGTCCTCCCTCTGCCGGGACGTCGTCGCCCCACACGTCGACCGCGCCCTCGTCGGCGCGTTCGCGCGCGCGTCGCTGCGACTCGCGCTCGTAGGCCGTGGCGAGCTCGCGGTAGCCCGCGTCGCGCGCCAGCAGCTCGGCGTGCGTGCCGCGGTCGACGACGCGACCTGCCTCGACGTGGACGACCTCGTCGGCGAGCACCACCGAGGCCATGCGGTACGCCACGAGGAGCACCGTCGGGCCGGTCGCGCCGGTGCCGGCGTGCAGCCCGGTGAGGATGTCGCGCTCGACGCCCGGGTCGACCGCGGAGGTCGCGTCGTCGAGGACCAGGACGCGGGGACGCCGCACGAGAGCACGCGCGAGCGCGAGCCGCTGCCGCTGACCCCCGGACAGGTTCGCGCCGCGCTCACCGAGCGGCGCGTCGAGCCCGCCCGGCAGCGCCCGCACCACGTCGTCGACGCGTGCCGCGGCGAGGGCCGCCCACACCTCGTCGTCACGGGGCGCGCCGGCGTCACCGGGGTCGGCGAGCGTGACGTTGCCGCGCACGGTGTCCTCGAACACGAACGTCGACTGGCTCACGTAGCCCACCTGGGCGGCGAGGTCGGCGGGTCGCAGGTCGCGGACGTCGACGCCGTCGACCTCGACCGTCCCCTGCGACGGGTCGACGAGGCGCGGAACGAGACCGACGAGGGTGGACTTGCCGGCGCCGGTGGGGCCGACGACCGCCAGCGTGCGCCCCGCCTCGACCCGCAGGTCCACGCCGTGCAGCAGCTCGACCTCGCCGTCGGCGCTGGGCACCCGCAGGTGCACCCCGCGCATCTCGACCGTCGCCCCCGGGGACGCCGCGACCAGCGGCGTGATGCCTTCGCTCGGCACACCCGGGGCGTCCAGGACCCGCGAGATCCGGTCGTGACCGACCAGGCCGCGGGGCAGCTCGCCCAGCACCCAGCCGAACGCGCGCACGGGCACGGCCAGCAGCGTCAGGAGGTAGGCGGCCGCGACGACGTCGCCGGTGCCGATCGCGCCGGCCGCGACCCGCTGGACCCCGACGAGCAGCACGAGCAGCGTGCCGAGGTTCGGCAGCAGGTCGATGACCGGGTCGAAGACCGCGCGGACCACGCCGACGCGCACGTTCGCGTCCCGCAGCTCGCGGGCACGCTCGGTGAACCGCACGTCCTCCCGGTCCTCGGTACCGAGCGACTTCACCAGCGCGGCGGCCTCGAAGCTCTCGTGCGCGACGTCGGCCACCTCGGCGCGCAGCTGCTGCGCACGCGTGATCGCCGGGGTCATCCGGCGCTGGAAGACGAGGTTCGCGATCACCGCGAGCGGCAGCACCACCAGGGCGGCCAGCGCGAGCCACACGTCGGTGCGCAGCAGGGCCGCGGTGGCGGCGACGATCATGACGACGACACCGAGCGCGAAGGGAAGCGGGTTGAACACCCCCGTCGCGGCCTCGACGTCCGAGCCGGCGTTCGACAGGAGCTGGCCGGTCGGGTGCTGCCGGTGCCACGACATCGGCAGCCGCAGGTACTGCCGCGTGACCGCCCGGCGGTGGTCCGCCTGGATGTCGGCGACACCGATGCCCGCGAAGACGCGGCGGCCGGCGACGCTGACAGCGAGCAGCAGCGCGACGAGCGCGACGACGAGGCCGGCGAGCCAGATCCTGCCCTGCGCCTCCTCGGAACCCGCGAGCGCCGGCACGACGACCTGGTCGGTCACCGCTCCGAGCACACGGCTCACCGCGACCGTCAGCCCGCCGAACAGCGCGGAGGTCACGACGGCGGCGACGTACGTGCGGGGGTGCGCCCGCATGCCGCGCCAGACGAGGGCGGCCGACCGGCGGGCCGTCGAGCCGCGGAGCGCAGCGCCCTGCGCGTCCGGACGCGGCGAGGCGGCGGGGGTCCGGGGGCGCGCGGGCACGGCTGTCACACTCCTGACGACACGGGGATGTGGGGATCTTCTCACGCACGCGCGGCTGCACCCGTTCGACGCGCGCCGGACGGCACGGTGCGCGACGAGACTGCTTCGCATGGCACGATCACGTGCCATGACGTGGCACGAGACCGAACGCGACTGGCTCTGCGAGACGCTGCGCGCCGCGGACCCGCACGACCCCACGCTCTGCGCGGGCTGGGAGGCCCGGCACCTGGCGGCGCACCTGGTGATCCGTGAGCGGCCCGGGCTCGCCGCCTCCGCGGTGCGCGGCGGTCTGGCGGCGGCGACGGAGCGGCTCGCCGACAGCGCGTCCGACGCCCCCGGCTACGCCGACCTGGTCGACCGGTTCGCCACGCGGCCCCCGCGGTGGAGCCCGCTCGCGTGGGCCGGTGACGCGGTGAACGCCACGGAGTACTTCGTGCACACGGAGGACGTGCGCCGGGGCACCGGGGACCTCACGCCCCGCGAGCTGCCGGAGGGCCTCGTCGATGTCCTGTGGTCGCAGCTCGTGCGCATGGCCCCGCTGCGCCTGCGTCGCCTCGGGCCGGGCGTGGTGCTGGTCCGGGACGACGACGTGCGGTCGGCCGTGCACGCCCCTCGGCAGGGGCACGGGACGGTCGTCCTGCGCGGCGACGTGGGAGAGCTCGTGCTCGCCGTGTCCGGCCGCCTCCAGGCGTCGCACGTGCGGCTCGACGGCGCCGAGGACGAGGTCGCCACCGTGCGGGACCTCCTGACCGGTCCCTGACGACGGCGCGCGCTGCAGCGCCCCGACGACCGGGGCGGCGCGCCGTCGCGTCAGCGGACGACGACTCCCGCGGCCCGCAGGGCGTCCTTGACCTGACCGATCGTCAGCGTGCCGAAGTGGAAGACGCTTGCGGCGAGCACCGCGTCAGCCCCGGCCCGCGCCGCCTCGACGAAGTGCTCGACGGTGCCGGCGCCGCCCGAGGCGATCAGGGGGACGCTCACGCGAGCGCGCACGTCGGTGATCATCTCCAGGTCGAAGCCCGCGGTCGTGCCGTCGGCGTCCATCGAGTTGAGCAGGACCTCACCGACCCCGAGCTCGACGGCGCGGTGGGCCCACTCGACGGCGTCCACCCCCGTGCCGCGACGCCCGCCGTGGGTCGTCACCTCGTAGCCCGAGGCCGTCTGCGTGTCCCCTGTCGTACGGCGGGCGTCCACCGACAGCACCAGCACCTGCGAGCCGAACCGGTCGGCGATCTCGGTGATGAGCTCGGGTCGCGCGATCGCCGCGGTGTTGACGCCGACCTTGTCGGCCCCGGCCCGCAGGAGTCGGTCCACGTCGTGCGGCGACCGGACCCCGCCTCCGACCGTGAGCGGGACGAACACCTCCTCGGCGGTGCGACGCACCACCTCGTACGTGGTCTCGCGGTCGGACGACGACGCCGAGACGTCGAGGAACGTCAGCTCGTCGGCGCCCTCCGCGTCGTACCGCCGGGCGAGCTCGACCGGGTCGCCCGCGTCGCGGAGGTTCTCGAAGTTCACGCCCTTGACGACGCGGCCGGCGTCCACGTCCAGGCACGGGATGACCCGCAGCGAGAGGCTCACTGCGCGCCCTGCGCGGGCGTGCCGGTGGCGAGGATGTCGATCACGAAGACCACCGTCTTTCCGGCGAGCTCCTCGGCGTCGGTGACGCCCAGGGGGTACGAGGGGGGCACGACGAGCATCACGCGGCTGCCGGCGGGCTGGTCGACCAGCCCTTCGGACCACGACGGCACGTCGGACAGCAGGAACGAGACGGGCAGCACGCGCTGCCACGTGGAGTCGAACAGGGCGCCGTCGTCCCAGGAGAACCCGGCGTACTGGACGGTGATGACGTCACCCGCGGCGACCTGCGCGCCGGTGCCGCGCACGAGCGGCTCCACGACCAGGCGGTCCGGCGGGGGCGTGCCCGTCGGCGTCAGCGACAGCGAGCCGTCACCGGCCTCGGTCACCACCGGCAGGGACGGGTCCGGCTCGATCGGCTCCCCCACCGCCCGCGTGGGCAGCACGTCGAGGACCGTGACCGTCGGGTAGTCGGCACCGGACCCGCCGGGCGCCACCTGCAGCAGCCGCGCACCGACCTGCTGGCCGCGCAGCGTCTCGTACAGGTCCGTCCCCAGGTCCTCGACCGTCAGCATCCGGGGCGTGGGGCTCGTCGAGTAGCTCTCCTTGACGAGGCTCGCGTCCCGCGCGTTCTCGAGCCAGAAGTCGATGAGCACCGGAGCGCCGTCGACGAGCTCGGCGCCCGTCCCGGGCCAGATCTCCTCGCGGAACGTCTCCTCGACGGTCAGCGGCGTCACGTAGGTCACGGTCGGGGCCTGGCCCGTGTCGCCCGTCACCGTGACCTCGGGCTCGACCGCCGCCACCGAGGTGCACGCCGCGAGCACCACCGCCCCGAGAACCGCAACGGCCGCCCGGCGGGCACCTGCCACCAACCGCACGTCCGTGCCTCCTCCGAGCTCGGTCCTTCACGACGTCGTCGCCGCGCCGGGCCTCCCGGCCCGCGCACGACGGGGCCCTACTGTACGACCACCGCGAGTCGTCGCGGCGTGACGTCCGGCCCCCGCGACAGGCGCGGGGCCAGCGACGTCACATGGACTCGATGAGCCGGTCGACGCGCTCGTCGACGCTGCGGAACGGGTCCTTGCACAGGACCGTGCGCTGCGCCTGGTCGTTCAGCTTGAGGTGCACCCAGTCGACGGTGTAGTCCCGCCGGGCGTCCTGCGCCGCGCGCACGAAGTCACCGCGCAGCTTCGCCCTCGTCGTCTGCGGCGGGACCGCCGTCGCCTCGAACACGTCGAGGTCGGTGGTGACCCGCTCGACGAGCCCGCGCGCGGCCAGCAGGTTGTACAGGCCCTCGGTGCGCGAGATGTCGTGGTACGCGAGGTCGAGCCGCTGCACCCGCACGTCCGAGAGCTCGAGGCCGTGCTTCGCGCGGTAGCGCTCGATCATCCGGTACTTGATCACCCAGTCCAGCTCCCGCTCGACGAGCGTGAGGTCTCCCTCGCGCAACGCCCGCAGCCCGCGCTCCCACAGGTCCAGCACCTGCTTGGTCTCCGGGGAGGGCCCCGTCTCGGCGGTGACGAAGTCGCTGACGCGCGAGAGGTACTCCTCCTGCAGGTCGATCGCGGTCACCGTGCGGCCCGACGCCAGCGTCACCGGCGCCTTGCCGGTCATGTCGTGGCTGATCTCCCGGATCGCGCGGATCGGGTTCTCCAGCGTCATGTCGCGCATCGTCACGCCGGCCTCGATGAGGCGCAGCAGCAGGTCGGTCGACCCGACCTTGAGCATCGTCGTCGTCTCCGACATCGACGAGTCGCCCACGATCACGTGCAGCCGGCGGTAGTGCTCGGCGTCGGCGTGCGGCTCGTCCCGGGTGTTGATGATGGGCCGGGACCGCGTGGTCGCGCTCGAGACCGCCTCCCAGATGTGGTCAGCGCGCTGCGACAGGCAGTAGACCGCACCCCGCGGCGTGGTCAGGACCTTGCCCGCCCCGGTGAGGATCTGCCGCGTGATGAGGAAGGGCACGAGCACGTCCGACAGGCGCGCGAAGTCGCCCTGCCGCCGCACCAGGTAGTTCTCGTGACAGCCGTAGGAGTTCCCGGCCGAGTCGGTGTTGTTCTTGAACAGGTGGATCCGCCCGGGCAGCCCCTCGTGCTCGAGCCGCTGCTGGGCGTCCGCCACGAGGCCCTCGAGGATGCGCTCCCCCGCGCGGTCGTGCGTGACGAGCTGGCGCCAGTCGTCGCACTCGGCGGTCGCGTACTCGGGGTGCGAGCCGACGTCGAGGTACAGCCGCGAGCCGTTGCGCAGGAACACGTTCGACGAGCGCCCCCAGGCCACCACCTTGCGGAAGAGGTACCGCGCGACCTCGTCCGCGGACAGGCCGCGGCCGTCCTGCGCCGCGCACGTGACCCCGTACTCGGTCTCCAGACCGAAGATGCGCCTGTCCATTCGTCACTCCCCGTCGCTCGTCGGCCCGGTGCGGTCGTCACCCTCAGGGCGTCGGCGGACCGTCACCGCCCGCCGGGGCGTCGACCCCGCCGAGCACGTCCTCCAGCAGCGCCCCCGTCAGCCTGCGGAACGCGCGCCGCGGCCGGGTCCGGTCCAGGACCGCCACCTCGAGCGCGGCCGCACCCAACGCCCGCGGCTCCGCCTCGTCCGCGGCGGAGCCCAGCACCTGCACCGCGAGCCCCAGCGCCTGCGCGAGCGTCATGCCCGGGCGCCACCCGGCACCCAGCAGGCCGGCCAGGCGCTCGGCCTGGCCGCCCATGACGACCCAGCCGTGCTCGTCGGCGACCGAGCCGTCGTACGACAGCCGGTAGATCTGGTCGCCGGCCGGCTCGCGTCCGACCTCGACGACGACCAGCTCGACCTCGAGCGGCTTGGACTCCGTGGTGAACACCGTGCCGAGCGTCTGCGCGTACGCGTTGGCCAGGCCGCGTGCGGTCACGTCGACACGGTCGTAGGAGTAGCCGCGCAGGTCGGCGTACCTCACACCGGCGACCCGCAGGTTCTCGAACTCGTTGTACTTGCCGACGGCGGCGAACGCGATGCGGTCGTAGATCTCCGAGATCTTGTGCAGCGCACGCGACGGGTTCTCGGTCGCGAACGCGATGCCGTCGTCGTACTGCAGCACCACGACGGAGCGTCCGCGGGCGATGCCCTTGCGCGCGTAGTCCGCCCGGTCCTTCATGAGCTGCTCGGGCGAGACGTAGAAGGGCATGCTCATCGCGCACCTCCCTCGCGTCGCGTGCTGCGTCGGCCGTTCTCGACGGCCTCGACCGCGGCAGCCAGGTCGTCGTCCGACACCCGCAGGTAGCCCGCCTCCGTCACGGTGGCGACCACGGGCCAGATGCGCCGCGCACGGTCGGGACCCCCGGTCGCGGAGTCGTCGTCGGCCGCGTCCACGAGCGCCTCGACGGCGACACGCACCGCGGTCGACGCGTCCAGGCCCTCCCGCCAGCGCTTCTTCAACGAGCCGCGGGCGAACACCGAGCCCGACCCGACGGCGTGGTGCTCGTGCTCCTCGTAGCGCCCACCCGTCACGTCGTACGAGAAGATGCGGCCGCGCCCACCGTCCAGGTCGTACCCGGCGAACAGCGGCACGACGGCGAGACCCTGCATCGCCATGCCGAGGTTGCCGCGGATCATCGTCGCGAGCCGGTTGGCCTTGCCGTCGAGCGACAGCAGGCTGCCCTCGATCTTCTCGTAGTGCTCGAGCTCGAGCTGGAAGAGGCGGACCAGCTCGATGGCCAGGCCGGCGGTCCCCGCGATGCCGACGGCGGAGAACTCGTCCGCGGGGAAGACCTTCTCGATGTGCCGGCTCGCGATCATCGAGCCCATCGTGGCGCGTCGGTCACCCGCCATGACGACACCACCGTCGAAGGCCAGGGCGACGATCGTCGTGCCGTGCGGCGTCTGGACGTCGCCGGACGGCACGGGACGCCGCCCCGGCAGCAGGTCAGGGGCGTACCCCGCGAGGAAGTCGACGAACGAGGACGAACCTGGCGTGGTGAAGGCGTGCGGGAGCCGGCCGGACGAGTGGTGCAGTGTCATCGGCGCTCACTGACCACCCTTCTGGACGAACCCGCGCACGAACTGCTCGGCGTTCTGCTCGAGGACGTCGTCGATCTCCTCGAGCAGCGCGTCGACCTCCGCGTCCCTGGCCTGCGCGCTCGGCGCCGCCGGGGTCGGCGTCCCGGGCTCCTCCGAGGGCTCGTCGTCCTGACGGTGCCTGACGTGCTCCTGCCCAGCCATGGTGACCTCCGTCCTGCGGCCACGTCCCGCGTGCCCGCGTGCCCACCCTAGGCCCAACGCCGCCCGCACGTACCGGCGGTACGCCACGGCGGGTCCGCGCCGGAGTCCGGACGGCGCCGGCTCATGGGCCGCTCGGGGGACGACCTGTGCAGACAGCCCGCGGCGGGGCGGGCGCCTGGCACGATGCGCCCATGCCCGACCACCCGGACAGCCTCTACACCCGCACCCTGCGCGCGCTGCAGGACACCAGCGTGTGCCCCGCCTGCACCGCGGCCCTGCGGGGCGGACGCTGCGCCGCGTGCGGCCTGGACGTGTCCGGGCCCGACGGGGTGCTCGTCTGGCAGGACAGCCAGGTGGTCGTGCGCGCCCTGTCGGCCCGTCAGGACCGGGTCGCCGCGATGCGCGCGGCGCAGACGGCGGGCGGCGGCCGACGCACGGCGACGCACCCCGTGCAGCCGACGAGAACGTCTGCGCCCGCAGCCGTTGCGGCACCCCCGGCAGCGGCACCGCGGGGGCACGTCACGGCGGCCGCCACCCCGACGGTCGCGGCCCGTCCGGCTGCCGGCGCACGGCCGGCCCGACCGGCGGCTGTCCCCCGGGCCAGGCCTGCCGCAGCCGCGCCCGCGGCCCCGGCCCCGGCCGAGCGTCGCCCGTGGCGGGTGCAGACCGTCCTGCAGGTCGTCGGTGCGGCGCTGCTGGTCGCGGCCAGCGTCACGTTCCTCGTCTTCGCGTGGGACGTCATGGGCCTGCGGGGCCGTGCGGCCGTCATCGGCGTGGGCACGCTCGTGGTGTTCGCCCTCGCGTCGTGGTTGCGCGCCCGCCGGCTGCCCCAGGGGGCCGAGGCCGTCGGCGCGCTGGCGGTCGTCCTGCTGCTCCTCGACGCGTGGGCGGTGCGCGCGACCGGCGTCGTCTCCCTCGGGGACGGCACCGGCCAGGCCGGTGTCTCCGCGCTGGCCTGCGGCGCGCTGCTGACCGCATGGGGCGTGCGCTCGCGGCTGCGGGCGGGCGCCGTCGCGGGCGCCGCACTGGTGCCGCTCGCACCGCTCGCGTGGCTGCCCGCGTCGCCGGACGCGGCTGCGGCGTGCGCGCTGCTCCTCGCCGGCGGCGTCCTGACCGCGGCCCGCGCGATGCCGCCGTGGTGCCGCTGGCGCGCCGAACGCACCGTGATGCGCGTCGCCGCAGCGCTGCTGCTGCCTGCCGCCGTCGTGACCGCCGCCGTCGGCGGCGTCCTCCACCTCACGAGCGGGCCGTGGGCGTACCTCGCGCTCCTCACCGCCGCGGCCGGCGTGCTGGCCGGGCAGGTCGCGGTCGAGGCGCGCACCGTGGACCTGGGCCGGCGCGCGCAGCCGCCCTGGTCGACGCGCGGCGCCCGGGTGATGCGCGGCGTGTGGGCCGCGGCCGGTGGCATCACGGCGACGGCGGCGGTCGCGACCGCGCTCGCGGCCGTCGTGGCGCCGCGGACCGATGCCGTGACGGCTTCGCAGGCCGCCGGCGTCGGGGCGTGCCTCGCCGCCGCCGCTCTCCTGCTGCTGCCCCGCGGCCGGGCGTGGGACGCCGACGTCCTCGCCGCCACCCGCGCGGCGCTCCTGGGGGCTGCCGGCGGGGCCGGCTGGTCGGTGCTCGTCCTCGTGGCCGGGACCGGGTCGCGCCTCGCGGTCGACCCTCCGCGCATGCTCGTCGCCGACGCCGGGACGGCCGCCGTGGGGGCCCTCGTGGCTGCCGGTGCGCTGGGACTCCTGGCCGCGCGCCGCGCCGAGGGGCGCACGGCACGGGCGGCGTCCGCCGCGTGGCGGATCGTCGTGGTGCTCGTCGCCGTGGCCCTCCCCGTGCTCGCCGCCACGGCGGACGTCGCCCTCGTCGCCGGCCAGGCCGTCGTCGTCGCCGGGTTCCTCGTCGCGGAGCGACGCACCGGGCTCGGTCCCGTCGCCGCGCGCACCGGTGCGGTCGCGGCTGCGGTCCTCGCGGTGCTGGGCGCCGCACCGCACGCCGGGTGGACGGCGGCCGCGCTGGTCCTCGGGGCCGTGCTGGCCGTGCTGGCCCGCTCGTGGTCGTCCTCCCCCGCGTCGGGGCCCGCCTCGACGGTCGTCGCCGCGGGCCTGCTGCTGGCGGCGGGCGCCGTCGGTGGCACGGCGACGGGGCTGCCGCCGACGACCGGCCTCGCGCTGGCGGTCGCACCCGTCGCCGCGGCGCTCCTCGCCCGAGCTCGGGTCGTCGGCGCAGCTGCCCGCGGTGGCGCGGAGCGGGACGCCGCCCTGACCGCCGTGGTGCTCGCCCTCGCTGTCGCCTGGCCGGCGTCGGCCGTGGTCGTCGGGGCGCCGTCGCGTGCCACCGGCGCCGACCTCTCCGTGCTCGTGACCGCGGCGCCGCTCGTCACCGCCGCGGTCGCCCTCACGCTCGTGGTCGTGCTGCTGCGGTGGGGACGCGCGTGGGGCGCGGGGCCCGAAGCGCGCACGGGTGGGTACGTGGCGCTCGGTGCCGCGTCCGCCGCACCCGTCGCCGCGTTGACGGTCGCGACCGCGCACCTGACCCTCGGGCTCCCGGGCCAGGCGAGCTCGCTGCTGGTGACGATGAGCGGTGTCGTGGCGGCGGTGTGCGCACCGCTGCTGCGCGCCTCCGGCGGCGACGTCGCCCGACGTGGCGCGGAGGTGTCGGGCACGGTCGTCGTCGCGGTGGGCGTGACCGTCGCGTCCGCGTCGGGTGCCGGCATCACCGCCGTGGCCCTCCTGCTCGCCGCCGTCGGGGCGGCGGCGTGCGGGGCCGCCCGGGACCGCAGGTGGGCCTGGTGGGTGGCCCTGGGACTCGCCACGTCCGCGTGGTGGGTGCTCCTGGCTGCGCGTGACGCCGGCGTCGTCGAGCCGTACACGCTGCCGCCCGCGTTGGCCGTCGCAGCGGTCGGGGCCTGGCGGGTCACGCGACGACGCGACGCAGGCGCGCGCCTGCTCGCCGCAGGGCTGGCCCTGGCCACCCTGCCGACCGCGATGCTGCCTCCCGTCCTCGAGGTGGGCTCGCGGTGGGTCGACCGCGGTCTGCTCACGGCGGGCGCAGCGGTCGCGGTGGTCGCTGCCGCGCTGCTCCTCGCCCGCCGTCGGCGCGGAGCGGCCGAGACCGTCGCGGGTCTCGGCGCCGTGCTGCTCGTCGTCGGGCCCCTCGCACGTGCCGCGGCGTCAGCGTGGCTCCCGGCGGCCGCGCCCACCGGACCTGCCCTCCCCGACGGCACCGTGCTCGTCGAGGCCTGGTCGTGGCCCGCCGTGCTGGGGCTCGCCGCCTGCGCGGCCCTGGTCCGAGCGCCGCGGCCCCGCGCCGTGCTCGACCCGGCCGCGCCGTGGGCCCTGCTCGCCGCGACCGCCGCGCCGACGCTCCTCGCCGTCCTGGCGGCCCCGTCGACGCCGTCCGGCGCGGTGCGGACCACGGTGCTCGCCGCGGCCGCCGCGACGCTCGCGCTGGTCGGTGGAGCCACCGGCCGTCGCGTGTCCGCACCTGGGGCAACCCTTGTTGGACGTACGGACGGCACACCGGCGCGCGCGGGCCTCACCGGGCTCGGGCTCCTGCTCACGGCTGCTGCGGTGGCCGCGGCGACGGCCGTCCTGGCGTCGCACGCGCGGGTGGTCGCGCTCGGCACCGCCGAGGACCTGCCGCTGCTCGTCGGCGGGCTCGTGACGCTCACCGCGGTGGCACTGACGGCACGGCGCGGCCAGGTGCCCCTGGCGTGGGCCGCGGTCGGCGCGCTCGCGCTGCTCCCGTCGGCGCTCGTGCGCGGGGCGGACCTGCGTCTCCTGCTGTGGGGCGCCACGGCGGCTGTGCTCCTGACGCTTGCCCGCATCGGGCGCCCTCAGGTATCGACGGTGGACCCGCCGCCGGCGCACCGCTCCGGACGGCTGCATGCCGCGGACGTCCCGTGGGTGCTGACGGGGACCGCACTGCTCGTCGTGGTGGCCGGCCCGTGGGCTGCCGCGCTGCGTCCCGGGGACACCTCCCCCGCCGCGTCCCTCCTGCGGGTCGAGCTCGTGGCCGCCCTGACGTGGCTCGTCGCGCTGCACCACGCGCGGACGTGGCGTGCCGGACCCGTCGGTCCGGCGCTGCGCACGACCCTGGTCGCGCTCCTCGCGCTCCCCTCCGTGCTCGCCGTCGACGTCTCCGTGCTCGGCACCCTGCGGGGCGTGCTCGTGCTCGCGGGTGGTGGCGCGCTCGCGTGGTGGGCTCGCGACCGGGTCGGCACGTGGCTGGGGCTCGGGGTCGCCTTCCTCGCGACGACCGCGCTCGCCCTGCGCGGCGGGCCGGAGCCGGCGGACGTGCCGTGGACGGTGCTCGGTCTGCTCGCGCTCGCGCTGGGCGTGCGGCGCCTGCACCGGGAGCCCCCGTCCGCGTCGTGGCCGACGCTGGGACCACCGCTGGGCCTGGCCCTCGGGGCACCGCTCACGGGCCTCGTGGTGGCTCCCACCGGGTGGCGTGTCACCACGCTGCTGGTTCTCGGTGTCGTCGTGGTGGTCGCCGGTGCGGTCCGCCGCTGGCAGGCCCCGCTCCTGCTCGGCGCCGCGGCCGTGCTGACCACGCTCGTCGTCGTCCTGAGCCCGCTCGCCGCCGGTGCGCTGGCGGCCGTCGACGGCTGGGTCCTGCTCGCGGTGGGCGGGGCCCTGGTGCTGGGGCTGGGCGTGACGTACGAGCGCCGCGCGCAGCAGGCCCGTGAGGCGGTGCGGTTCGTCCGTGAGATGCGCTGACGTCCGTAGGCGCGCGCCTCAGCCGCCGAGTGCCGCCAGCAGGGACCGCGCGTCCGGGCTGCGGTCGAGCAGCTCGCCGACGTGCGCGCGTGTGCCCCGCAGCGGGTCCCTCATGGGCACGCGCTGCAACGTCTGGGTGCCGGGCACGTCGAAGACCACGGAGTCCCAGCTCGCCGCCGAGATCTGCGCGCCGTAGCGCGCGACGGCCTCACCGCGGAAGTACGCCCGCGTGTCCTGCGGGGGGTGCCGGACCGCGTCCTCGACCTGCTCCGGCGTGACCAGGAGCTCGACGGCACCGGCCGCGGCGAGCCGGTGGTACAGGCCACGTTCGGGCCGCACGTCGGACCACTGCAGGTCGACCGCGGCCAGGCGCGGGTGGTCCCACGCCAGGTGGTCCCGCCGCCGCATGCCGTCCAGCAGGCGCAGCTTCGCGAGCCACTCCACCTCCCGGGCGCACGACGCCGGCTCGTCACCGAGGCGGCGCAGCAGCGACTCCCACCGGTCGAGGACGTCCGACGTCTGCTCGTCCGGGCCGTCGCCGACGGCGTCGAGCGCGTCCCGCACGGCGCCCAGGTACTCGGCCTGGACCTCCAACGCCGTGAGCCGCCTCCCGTCGACCAGCTCGAGGCGTTCCGTGAGCGACAGGTCGTGGCTGACCCGGTGGACGGCCGCGACGGGGTCGCGCAGCGCGAGCCGGTCGACCGCCGAGGCGATCCTGCGGGCCGCTCCGCCCGCCTCCGCCTGCTCGACGAGCCACAGGACGAGCGACGTCGTGCCGAGCCTCAGGTACGTCGCGACCTCGAGCATCGTCGCGTCGCCGATGATGACGTGCAGGCGGCGCCAGCGCGCCGGGTCCGCGTGCGGCTCGTCGCGCGTGTTGACGATGGGACGGCGCAACGTCGTCTCCAGGCCGACCTCGGCCTCGATGTAGTCGGCGCGCTGCGACAGCTGGAACCCGGGGTGCTCACCGCGCTGCCCCAGCCCTACACGGCCGGCCCCCGTGAACACCTGGCGCGTCACGAGGAACGGCGTGAGCCTGGCGACCAGGTCGGTGAACGGCACGGCACGGTCGACGAGGTAGTTCTCGTGGGTGCCGTACGTCGCCCCCTTGCCGTCGACGTTGTTCTTGTACAGGGTCACGTCCGGCAGGGCAGGGCTGGCGGCAAGCCGGCGCACCGAGTCGAGCATGACCAGCTCGCCGGCCCGGTCCCAGCGCACCGCGTCGAGCGGCGTCGTCACCTCGGGCGAGGAGTACTCGGGGTGCGCGTGGTCCACGTACAGCCGCGCGCCGTTCGTGAGGATGACGTTGGCCGCGCCCGGGTCCTCGTACTCCTCGACGTCGGAGCGCGGCATGTCCTGGGGTCCGTCGCCGGAGGGCGCCGGGACGGTCGGCGAGTCGGTGAGCATCGAGGGGTGCGCGGACGCGCGCTGCAGGTGGAACCCGCGCGCGTCGTGCAGCGGGTCCTCGTCGTCGTAGTCCCAGCGCGCGCGTGAACGACCGGCCTCCCGCGTCGTGGCGTGCACGGCCACGACGTGGCTGGACAGGAGCATCGGGTTGGCGAGAGGACGTCCCGGCTGCAGGACGCCGTACTCCGTCTCGATCCCCATCACGCGCCGCACGGTCACGGCGCCCACCCTAGGCGCCGCGCAGCCGACCGGCGTCACGTGCCCGAGTGCCAGGACACCGGACCTCGCCGCGCGCCGTCACGCGCGGCAGGTCACAGGTACTGACCGGTGCTCGTCACGTTCTCGATGGTCCGCGAGGCGTCGACGCCCTTCTTGCCCTGGACGATCGTGCGGATGAAGACGATCCGCTCGCCCTTCTTGCCGGAGATCCGCGCCCAGTCGTCGGGGTTGGTCGTGTTCGGCAGGTCCTCGTTCTCCTTGAACTCGTCGACGCAGGCCGACAGCAGGTGGTCGACCCGGATGCCGCGCTGCCCCGTGGAGAGCAGGTCCTTGATCGCCGACTTCTTCGCGCGGTCGACGACGTTCTGGATCATCGCCCCGGAGTTGAAGTCCTTGAAGAACAGGACCTCCTTGTCGCCGCTGGCGTACGTGACCTCGAGGAACCGGTTCTCGTCGGCCTCCGAGTACATGCGCTCGACGACCCGCGAGATCATCGCCTCGACGGCGGCCTGTCCCGACCCGCCGTGCTCGGCGAGGTCGTCACCGTGGATCGGCAGGTCCGGCGTCAGGTACTTCGCGAAGATCTCCCGCGCACCCTCGGCGTCGGGCCGCTCGATCTTGATCTTCACGTCGAGCCGCCCGGGCCGCAGGATCGCGGGGTCGATCATGTCCTCCCGGTTCGACGCCCCGATCACGATGACGTTGTCGAGACGCTCGACGCCGTCGATCTCCGAGAGCAGCTGCGGCACGATCGTCGTCTCGACGTCGCTGGAGACACCCGTGCCGCGCGTCCGGAACAGCGACTCCATCTCGTCGAAGAAGACGACGACGGGGTGGCCCTGCGACGCCTTCTCCCGCGCCCGGGCGAAGATCAGGCGGATGTGCCGCTCGGTCTCACCCACGTACTTGTTGAGCAGCTCCGGTCCCTTGACGTTGAGGAAGAACGAGCGCGCGTCGGCAGCGTCCTCACCACGCGCCGATGCGGCGGTCGCCGCGAGCGAGTGCGCGACGGCCTTCGCGATCAGCGTCTTGCCGCACCCGGGCGGGCCGTACAGCAGCACGCCCTTGGGCGGCTTGAGGCCGTGCTCGCGGAACAGCTCGGGGTGCAGGAAGGGCAGCTCGACGGCGTCGCGGATCGCCTCGATCTGGGGTCCGAGGCCACCGATGTCGGTGTAGTCGATGTCCGGGACCTCCTCGAGGACCAGCTCCTCGACCTCGGCCCGCGGGATGACCTCGAACACGAACCCGCTGCGCGCGTCGATCGTCAGGGCGTCGCCCACGCGCACGCCGCTGTCGGCGACCTGACCGGCGAACCGGACGACCCGCTCCTCGTCACCGCGCCCGACGACCAGGGCACGGCCCTCGCCCAGCATCTCCTTGACGGTGACGATCTCACCGACCTTCTCGTAGCCGCCGGCCTCGACGACCGTGAGCGCCTCGTTGAGCATGACCTCCTGGCCGGGGCGCAGGTGGTGCACGTCGAGGGTCGGGCTCGCGCCGACGTGCATCTTGCGGCCCGCGGAGACGATGTCGACCGAGCCGTCCGCGCGCGCACCGAGGAACGTCGCGTAGGTTCCCGGCGGCTTGGCGAGGTCGTCCACCTGCCGCTTCAGCTCGAGGATCTGCTCACGCGCGGCGACCAGGGCCTCGCTGAGCCGTTCGTTCTTCGCGGCGAGCACCGCCAGCTCGCGTTGCAGGTCACGTCCAGGGGCAACGGGTTCGGTCATGTGATCGGCCTCCGTTCCGCGTCGCGGTGCACCGTCGTGCGGTGCACCGTGCACGTCGCTGTGCCTGCTGGTCAGACGACCCTAACCGCCCGTGTCAACACTCCGCGCGGGCCGCGCCGCGTGCGGCGGCAGCGTCCCGCAGCGTGGACACCCACCCTGCTGCGGCACGGTGAGGGCGCACCTGCTGGTCACTCGGCCGTGGCGGGCCCCTGCGGGCCGAGGTCCTCGGGCGCCACGTGGAGCTCGCGGCGCGCCCGGCGGATCTTCTTGGCCGACGTCTCGCGCTCCCCCATCGCCTCGGGCGACCACAGCTCGGTGTCGGTGGCGGGCGCGCCGTCGTCCGCGACGGGGTACGAGCCCTTGGCGGGGCGCCGCTTGCGGTGCGGCGGCTCGACCCCGTCGGCGAGGCGACGGGTCGTCAGGAGGAAACCGGTGTGCCCGATCATGCGGTGCTGCGGGCGGACCGCGAGCCCTTCCAGGTGCCACCCGCGGACCATGGACTCCCACGCCTCGGGCTCGGTGTAACGCCCGTCGCTGCGCACGTCCTCGGCCAGGCGGGACAGCTGCGTCGTCGTCGCGACGTAGCAGACCAGCACCCCACCCGGCGCGAGGGCGTCGGCCACCACGTCGAGGTTCTCCCAGGGGGCCAGCATGTCGAGCACGACGCGGTCGACCTCGCCGGGGCCGGCAGCCGTCGGCAGGACGTCGGCGAGGTCGCCGAGGCGCAGGTCCCACGCGGGGTGGGGACCGCCGAAGAACGACTCGACGTTGCCCCGGGCGATCGCCGCGAAGTCCTCGCGTCGCTCGATCGACACCAGCCGGCCCGCGTCGCCGACCGCACGCAGCAGCGAGAGCGTCAGACCACCGGAGCCCACGCCCGCCTCCACGACGGTCGCCCCGGGGAAGACGTCGCCCATGGTGACGATCTGCCCGGCGTCCTTGGGGTAGACGACGGCCGCGCCCCGCGGCATCGACAGGACGTGGTCCGCCAGCAGGGGCCGCAGCGCGAGGTACTCGATGCCCGACGTGTTCTGCACGACCACGCCCTCGGACTCCCCGATGAGCTCGCTGTGCCGCAGGTAGCCGCGGTGCGTGTGGAAGCTGCCGTCCGGCTGCAGGGTGATGGTGTGCAGCCGGCCCTTCGGGTCGGTGAGCTGCACGCGCTCCCCGGCGCGGAAGGGTCCGCGCCGCTGGGCGGCCCCGGTCGGTGCGGGTGCGGCGGCGTCGTGGGTGGTCACGGGCGCCGAGTCTAGGTGCCGTGCGCGCGTCACCCTCGCAGCGCCGCGACGACGTCGCGCGTGCGCACGAGCGCCACCACCCGCCCGTCGACGACGGCGGCGACAACGGGGCCGTGCGCCGACGCCGCGGACAGGCCGCGCAGCAGCGCGTCCCCCGTCAGCGACCCGTCGACGACCGCGCCGACGGGCAGGGGGGTCGAGACGGCCAGGACGGTCGTCGTGCCGGCCAGCTCCGCCGGGACGCGCGCAGCGGCCTCGGTGTCGACGTACGCCGCAGGGCGACCGTCGGGTGCGAGCACGACGACGTCCGACGTGTGCGCCGCGGAAGCCGTCTCCCGCGCCTGCGCGAGCGACGCCTGCGCACCGACGACGACGGCCGGCCGGCCGATGGTCTGCAGCGTGAGCGAGTCCACGACGCGGCCCGTCCGCCCGGCCCGCACGGCGGCCGACGCACCGGACCACAGGAACGCGCCGATGAGGGCGGCCCAGGCCACCGAGGCGAGGTCGGGCGTGACGCCGGCGAGCCACGGCCGGACGAGCACGACGAGCACGACGCCGACCGCGACGACGCGCCCGGTCCACCCCGCGACCACGCTGCCGCGGTGGCGGTCCCGCGTCGCCGCCCACACGGCGGCCTCGAGGATGCGGCCGCCGTCGAGCGGGAGCCCCGGCACGAGGTTGAACAGGCCGACGAACCCGTTGGCGACGGCCCCGGCCCACAGCACCGTCTGCAGCAGCGTGCCGTCGGGCACCGCGTGGTCCGCGACCAGCATGAAGCCGCCCGCGAGGACGAGGTTGGCGACGGGTCCGACGACCGCGACGAGCGCGCTCGTCCCCGGGGTGGCCGCCGCACCGCCGAACGTGGTGTGCCCGCCCCACAGCGTGAGCACGAAGGCGTGCGGCTGCTGGCCCCGCGCCTTGGCGACCAGACCGTGCGCGAGCTCGTGGACGAGCACGGACGCGAACAGCAGGACGACGAACACGAGGGCCACGACGTACGGCAGCGCACCCCCGCCCCCCGTCCAGGTCTGCACGCTCGGCGCGAAGACCAGCGTCAGCACGACCGCCGCGAGCAGCCAGCTGGGGGCCAGGACGACGGGTGCGCCGGCGACGTGCCCGAGCACCCAGCCGGAGGGACGCGGGGGTCGCGGTGAGCTCACGTCCGTCAGCCTACGTTCCAGCGCTCCCGCACCCGCCGCCACGGCGGTGGCCGACCGCGACCGGCCAGGGGTGTCGGGGGTGGCGCCTACGCTCGTCGTGTGAGCGTGGACACCCAGCAGGACCGAACGCCCGTGGACCCGCCGACCGACGGGCCGGCGCCGGTGACGGGGGCCTCGGACGCCGTCGGCACCGCGGCCGAGGAGCCGCGGGTCCCGGGGCTCTCGCCGTCGCGCGCCAACGACTACCTGCAGTGCCCCCTGCTGTTCCGCTTCCGCGCCGTCGACCGCCTGCCCGAGCCAGCGTCACCCGCGGCGGCTCGCGGGACGCTCGTGCACGCCGTCCTCGAGAAGCTCTTCGACCTGCCGGCCGCGGAGCGGACGCTCGAGGCGGCGTGCGCCGCGCTGCCCGAGCGCTGGGCGGAGGTGCTGGAGCAGGACCCCCGGTGCGTGGACCTGCACACGACCGACGCCGAGCGCGAGGAGTTCCTCGCGGGCGCCGAGCGGCTGCTGGCCACCTGGTTCACCCTCGAGGACCCGACGCGGCTCGAGCCCCGGGCCCGCGAGCTCCAGGTGCGCCACGACCTCGACGGCGGACCGCGGCTGCGGGGCGTCGTCGACCGCGTGGACGTCGCACCGAACGGCTGGGTGCGTGTCGTGGACTACAAGACGGGCCGCTCCCCCCGCGCCGGGTACGAGAGCTCGGCGCTGTTCCAGATGCGGTTCTACGCGTACGTCGTGTGGCGGACGCGTGGCGTGCTGCCGAAGCGGCTCCAGCTCGCGTACCTCGGCGACGGCGTGGTGGTGAGCCACGAGCCGACCGAGTCCGAGATGCACACGCTCGAGGCACGGGTGCGGTCGATCTGGGCGGGCATCGAGGACACCGCCCGCTCGGGCGACTGGCGCCCGCGCCCCTCGCGGCTGTGCGACTGGTGCTCGTTCCGCGACCGGTGCCCGTCGTTCGGCGGGACGCCTCCACCGGTGCCGGAGGGGGCGGTGGAACGCGCGATCGGGGTGACGCCCTCGCCGGCCGGCTGACGCCACCGGCGCGCGTCAGGCGCGGTCGCGCAGGTCCAGCACCTCACCACGCGCGATGCGCGCGATCGTGTCGAGGCCGATCCTCTCCAGCGACGACGTGCGCGAGACCTCCGCCGGCGGGTCCAGCACGACGTGGGAGTCGACGGCGACGACCCGCGCCCCGCTCGCCGCGGCCGACGCCACACCCGAGCGGGAGTCCTCGAACGCCACGCAGTCCATGATGTCGACGCCCAGGAGCCGGGCCGCGGTCAGGTACGGCTCCGGGTCCGGCTTGGGGCGGGTGACGGTGTCGCCGCTGACCACGACGTCGAACAGCCCCACGGTGCGCGCGAAGGGCACCGCCACGACCTCGAACGACGAGGTCACGAGCGCCTGCGGCACGCCCGCGGCGTGCAGCGCACGCAGGATGTCGTGCGCGCCCGTCTGCCACGGGATCCCGGCGGCGACGGCGGCGCGCACGGAGGAGTTGAGCGCGTGGGCGATCTCGGCGACCGACAGTCCGACGCCCGCGGCCTGCAGCAGCGCGGCGCAGGCGTCCATCGAGCGGCCGATCATCGCGATCGCCTGCTCCCGGGTCCACACCCCGCCGTGCGCCTCGACGAGCTCGATCTCGGCTGCCATCCAGTACGGCTCGGTGTCGATCAGCGTGCCGTCCATGTCCCACAGCACCGCCGCCGGGAGCACCCGCTCGGGCGTGTCGCGAACCTGGGCGCGGGCGGCGGTCGTGCGGTCGGCGAGCGTGCTCAGAGCGGTCTCCTGGTGCGTGCGGTCAGCCGTCGGACGGTCGCTCGAGCGTACCTGCGCGCGCCCGGGCGCTCGCGACGTCCGGCCACGAAGGCGCGCGCGCCCTAGGCTGGGACGGTGAACGAGGACGCAGCCCCCGACCTGCCGGCCCGTGAGACCGTCATGCTCGCGGCCTTCGAAGGGTGGAACGACGCGGGCAGCGCCGCGACGACGGCGCTGGAGCACCTGCACGACGTGTGGGGTGCCGAGCAGGTCGACGAGCTGGATCCCGAGGAGTACCACGACTTCCAGGTGAACCGACCCGTGGTCGGCCTGGGGCCCGACGGGACGCGCGAGATCACGTGGCCGACGACCGCGGTGGCGGTCGCGACGACCCCGCGATCGGGGCGCCAGGTGGTACTGGTCCACGGCATCGAGCCGTCGTTGCGGTGGCGGCGCTACTGCGGGGAGCTGCTCGACATCGCCGCCGGCCTGGGCGTCCGGACCATCGTCACCGTCGGTGCGCTGCTCGCCGACGTGCCGCACACGCGCCCGATCCCGGTCAACGCGACGAGCGAGGACGCGCACGTCCGCGAGCTGATGGGCCTGGAGCCGAACACGTACGAGGGTCCGACGGGCATCGTCGGGGTGCTGCAGCACGAGGCCGCCGCGCGCGGCATGCAGGCGCTGTCGTTGTGGGCCGCGGTGCCGCACTACGTCGCGGCTCCCCCCTCGCCCAAGGCGACGCTCGCGATCCTGCACCGCATCGAGGCGCTCATCGGTGAGCCGGTCCCGCTCGCGGAGCTCCCGGAGGACGCGACGGCGTGGCAGCTGGGGGTCGACGAGCTGGCCGGTGAGGACTCCGAGATCGGTGAGTACGTGCGCCAGCTCGAGGAGGCCAAGGACACCGCCGAGCTCCCGGAGGCGAGCGGTGAGGCCATCGCGCAGGAGTTCGAGCGCTACCTGCGTCGGCGGGACAAGGGCACCGGCGGCTGATCGGCCGCCCCGCGGTCACCCGCAGGGGGTCGTCACATCCGCACGCCCAGCAGCGCGTCGATCGTGCGGGCCACGACACCCGGCGCGCCCTCGTGGAACTCCACCTCACCGGCGATCGCGGTCGCGGCCCAGGCGTCGACGAGCGCGAGCGCGCGCGGCGTGTCGAGGTCGTCCGCGACGGCGGCGCGGACGCCGGCGAGGACCGGGGCCGCGTCGGGTCCACCGTTGCCGGACAGCGCGCGGCGCCAGGTCACGACCCGCTGCTGCGCCGCTGCGAGGCCCTCGTCGGTCCACTCCCAGTCGTCCCGGTAGCGGTGCGCGAGCACGGCGAGGCGGATGGCCATGGGCTCGACCCCGTCCGCGAGCAGCCGGGAGACGAGCACGAGGTTGCCGCGGGACTTGCTCATCTTGTGGCCCTCGTACCCCACCATCCCGGTGTGCACGTGCGTGCGCGCCGACTCCCCGGCGTCCAGCAGGCGCAGGTGCGACGTGCTGCACTCGTGGTGCGGGAACGCCAGGTCGGACCCGCCGCCCTGCACGTCGAACGGCACACCCAGTCCGTCGCGCGCGATCACCGAGCACTCGATGTGCCACCCGGGACGGCCACGCCCCAGCCCGGGGGTGTCCCAGGCCGGCTCGCCAGGGCGCTCGGCGCGCCACAGCAGCGGGTCGAGCGGTGAGCGCTTGCCCGGGCGGTCGGGGTCGCCGCCGCGCTCGGCGCTGAGCGCCAGCATCGCCGCCTCGTCGAGCCGCGCGACGGAACCGAACGCCGGGTCCGCGGACAGGTCGGCGTACACGTCGTCGCCGCCGTCGGGTGACGCGATCCGGTAGGCCGCGCCGCGCGCCAGGAGGAGCTCGACCGCCGCGGCGACCTCCGGGACCGACTCGACGACCCCGCGGTACACGTCGGGCGGCACGACGCCGAGGGCAGCCATGTCCGACGCGAACAGTGCGGTCTGCTCGGCGGCGAGGGTGCGCCAGTCGACGCCGACGGCCGTGGCGCGCTCGAGCAGCGGGTCGTCGACGTCCGTCACGTTCGACGCGTACGTGACCTGCTGCCCCGCGTCGCGCCACGCACGCCCCAGCACGTCGAAGGCGACGTACGTGGCGGCATGGCCGAGGTGCGTCGCGTCGTACGGGGTGATGCCGCACACGTAGAGCCGGGCGTCGCGGCCCGGCGCCGCCACGACGACCTGGCCGGTCGAGGTGTCCAGCACCCGGACCGGCTCACCGGTCCCGGGGAGCCGAGGGATCTGCGGGGCGGGCCAGGTGAGCACGCCGGAAGCCTAACCGCCGGGAGCTGCCCCCTCGGCGCACGACGGGCTGGTGCCAGCCCGGCCGACGGCCGACGAGACGCCCGGGGAGGCCCCCGGGGCGGACCGCTCCCTGCTCGACCGGCACCTCCGGCACGACGACCGCGACCGGCCGCATGCCCGCGTGGACCTGGGGCCCGACGTCCAGCTCGTGCCTGGCCCTGTGGCGGGCCTTCCGGCGCTCGGGGTGGCTGTGAGCCGCGTCAGGCGTTCGCGGGGGCCGTCACCGGCTCGAGCACACCGGTGAGCAGCAGGAGCACGACGAGCAGCGCGAGACCGAGCCGGTAGTACACGAACGGCGCGTAGCTGAAGGTCGAGACGATCTTGAGGAACGCGATGATCACGACGTACCCGACGACGAACGCCACGAGCGTCGCGATGAGCGTCGCCCCGAACCCCGGGGTACCGGCCTGCCCGAAGTCGCCCACGCTCTTGACGAGCTGGAACAGCCCCGATCCGAAGACCGCGGGGATGGCGAGCAGGAACGAGTACCGCGCCGCGGCCTCCCGGGTGTAGCCCATGAGCAGACCACCGGTGATCGTGCCGCCCGAGCGCGACACCCCGGGGACGAGCGCGAGCGCCTGCCAGAACCCGAAGGCCACCGCGTGCTTGGGCGTCAGCTCCTCGAGCCGCCGCGTCTTGGCGCCGCGACGGTCCGCCCAGCCGAGGACGAGGGCGAACCCCGCGAGCGTCAGCGCCACGAGCCACAGGTTGCGGAAGGGGCGCTCGATGGCGTCCTGGAACGCCAGGCCCAGCACGACGATCGGCACCGAGCCGAGCGCGATGAACCACGCCATGAGCGCGTCGCGGTCCGACGGCTGCCCGGCGGGCATGCCCGCACGCGAGCGCCAGTCGGTGCCGTAGGCGCCGCGCACGGCGGCCCACCACGCCAGGGCGATGCGCTTGATGTCGCGGCGGAAGTACAGGAGCACCGCGGTCTCGGTGCCCAGCTGGGTGATCGCCGTGAACGCGGCACCGGGGTCACCGGACCCGACGAGCTCGCCGAAGATGCGCAGGTGGGCGCTGGAGGAGACCGGCAGGAACTCGGTCAGCCCCTGGACCAGCCCCAGGAAGATCGCCTCGCCCGTACCGATGCCCGTTGCCACGAGGGGCAACGATAGCGGTGTCGTCCCGGTCCCGGCGCGCGGCCCGTCGGTCTCCGGACGTGCGCCCGGCGCGGCTAGGGTGACGCCTCATGGAGCACCGCCGTCTGGGCCGCACCGGCCTGCGCGTCTCGTCGCTGGGTCTGGGCACGTTGACGTGGAGCCGCGACACCGACGACCACGAGGCCGCCGAGCAGCTGCGCGACTTCGTCGAGGCGGGCGGCACGCTCGTCGACACCTCGGCCGCGTACGCCGACGGCGGCGCGGAGTCGCTCCTGGGCACCCTGCTCGGTGAGGTCGTCGACCGCGAGGACGTCGTCATCTGCACCAAGGCGGGCGTGCGCCGCACGGCGGAGGGCGGGATGGTCGATGCCTCGCGCGGCGCCCTGCTCGACAGCCTCGACGCGTCGCTGCGCCGCCTGCGCACCGACCGCGTCGACCTGTGGCTCGCGACGCCCGACCCGCGCACGCCGCTGGAGGAGACCGTCTCGGCGCTGCGCCACGCCGTGCAGGTCGGCAAGGCCCGCTACGTGGGCCTGTCGAACCACGCCGGGTGGCAGGTCGCTCGCGCCGCCACGCTCCTCGAGCCCGACCCCGGTCTGGCGGCCGTCGAGGCGGAGTACTCGCTCCTGCAGCGCGGGGTCGAACGCGAGGTGCTGCCGGCGTGCGCCGCGCTGGGTGCCGGGCTGCTCGCGTGGTCGCCGCTGGGACGCGGCGTGCTGACGGGCAAGTACCGCCGCACGATCCCGTCGGACTCACGCGCGGCCTCCGCGCACCTCGCGGGGTTCGTGCAGCCGTACCTCACGGCCGACGCGGCCGGGGTCGTGGACGCGGTCGTCATGGCGGCGTCAGGGCTGGATCGCACGCCGCTGGAGGTCGCCCTCGCGTGGGTGACGTCCCGGCCGGGGGTGGCCGGCGCGATCGTCGGGGCCCGCACGGCTGCGCAGCTGCGCGGTGCGCTGACCGTGCACGACCTGCGCCTGCCGCCCGAGATCGTCGTGGTGCTCGACGAGCTCACGGCACCGAGCGCGGGCTACCCGGAGCGCTAGGGCGCTCGTCGGCCTCGACCCGGACTGGCCGGGGGCAGGGACGCGACCTCAGACGCGGTCGACGACCTCGATGTCGTCGTCGTCGTCCTCGTCGTCGTCGTCGTCCTCGTCGTCGTCGTCCTCGTCGTCGTGCTCGTCGTCGTCCTCGTCCTCACCGAGGTAGAACGGGGTCGCCTCGCCGTGGACAGTGCCCAGTGCGTCGTCGTACACCTCGAACGCGTCGGCCAGGACGTCGTACGCGTCGTCCACGGCGGGGTCGTCCTCACCGTTCTTACCCACGACTGCGGCGTAGTGCGCCTCGAGGGCGGCGACCAGTCGGTCGAGGGCAGCGCGCGGGTCCACGGTCATGCGATGAACCGTAGCGCCGCCCGGGGCACAATGGCACCGCAGCGGCGCCGACAGGCGCTCCTGACGCGACGTCAGGACCCGACCGACGGGACGAGGTGGGCGATGACGGACAGTCCGGCACGCGAGCGGCGCAGCGAGTGGGACGCGCACGGCGGCCAGTGGGAGTACCGCGTGCTGCGGATCCCCGCGACGACGTCCGGCGGGGACGCGCGGCGCATGCTCACCGACGAGGCCGAGTACGGCCGCTGGGAGCTCGCCCGGCTGCGCCTCTACGCCGGCGGCGAGAGGCGGGTGTGGCTCCGACGCAAGATCATCCGGGTCCGCTCCACGCTCGCGGACACCTCCGTCTGACGCCCACCCCCGCCTCCCGGCCACCTCGTCGTGCGGGCGACCCTCGCGCTGGTCAGCAGGTCGCGAGCAGGCGGTCGAGGACCCGTGTGCCGAAGCGCAGCGCGTCGACCGGGACACGCTCGTCCACGCCGTGGAACATGCCGGCAAAGTCCAGGTCCGACGGCAGGCGCAACGGCGCGAACCCGTACCCCGTGATGCCGAGCAGCGACAGCGACTTGTTGTCCGTCCCGCCGGAGAGCATGTAGGGCAGGACGTGCGCCCCGGGGTCCTCCGCCACGACGGCCGCCACCATCGCGTCGACGAGCGCGCCCTCGGACGGCGCCTCCAGGCCGGTGTCCCGCACGAGGTCCTCGACGCGCACGTGCGGACCCGCGAGGCGTGCGACCGTCGCGTCGAACTCGGCGGACAGGCCGGGCAGGAAGCGCCCGTCGACCGCGGCGGTGGCGGAGCCGGGGATGACGTTCTCCTTGTAACCCGCCGCGAGGCGGGTCGGGTTCGTCGAGTGCCGCAGCGTGGCGCCGACGAACCGTGACGCCGGCCCCAGCGCATCGACCAGCGCGTCCACCGCGTCGGGGTCCTCGGGGTCGAACGGCAGGCCGGTGAGGTCGGCCACGCCCGTGAGCAGCGCGCGGACCGTCGGGGTGAGCTGCAGCGGCCACGCGTGCTCACCGATGCGGGCGACGGCCGCGGCCAGGTGGGTCACGGCGTTGTCCGTGTTGACCTGGCTGCCGTGCCCGGCCCGCCCCTCGGCGACGAGCCGGAGCCACGCGAGCCCCTTCTCCGCGGTCTGCAGGAGGTAGACGCGCTGCCCGGCGACGTCGACCGAGAACCCGCCGACCTCGCTGATCGCTTCGGTCGCCCCGGCGAAGAGCTCGGGTCGGTGCTCCACGGCCCAGTGGGCCCCGAACCGGCCGCCCGCCTCCTCGTCGGCGAACATCGCGAGGACGACGTCCCGCGCCGGGCGGCGGCCCTCCCGGACCATCTGCCGCACGACCGCGAGCACCATCGCGTCCATGTCCTTCATGTCGACGGCGCCGCGACCCCACACGAGCCCGTCGCGCACCTCGGCTGCGAAGGGGTCGACCGACCAGTCCGGCGCGTGCGCGGGGACGACGTCGAGGTGCCCGTGCACGACGAGCGCGGGACGCGAGGGGTCGGCACCCTCGAGGCGGACGACGACGTTGGCGCGGCCCGGTGCGCTCTCGAACAGCTCGGGCTCCAGCCCGACGTCCTGCAGCAGGCCGACGACGTACTCGGCGGCCTCCCGCTCCCCCGGCCCCGTGCCGTCGCCGGGGTTGGTGGTGTCGATGCGGATCAGGTCGCGGCAGAGGTCGACGACCTCGTCCTGCGCGGTCGGGGGCCGCGTGCCGGCCGCGGTCACTGCGCCGCCGCCAGTCCGCGCCGCGCCAGCAGCGGCTCGATGTGCGGGTCGCGCCCCCGCAGGTCGCGGAACGCCTGCAGCGGGTCGATCGACCCGCCACGGCCCAGCAGCCGCGTCCGGAACGCGTCACCGTTCCCGCGCCGCAGCCCACCGTTCTCGGCGAACCACTCGACCGTGTCGGCGTCGAGCACCTCGGACCAGATGTACGCGTAGTACCCCGCGGAGTAGCCGGACCCGAAGATGTGGTTGAAGTACGTCGTGCGGTACCGCGGCGGCACCGTGCGCAGGTCGACGCCCGCGTCGCGCAGCGCCCGGGCCTCGAACTCCTCGACCTCCTCGGGGGCCGTCGGCACGGCCTCGGGCGCCAGCCGGTACCAGGCCTGGTCGAGCAGCGCCGCCGCGAGGTACTCGGTCGTGGCGAACCCCTCACCGTCCTGACGCCCGGCGAGCATGGTCCGCACCCACTCCTGCGGCATCGGCTCACCGGTCTCGTGGTGCACGGCGAACGACTGCAGGACCTCGGTGTCCCACGCCCACATCTCGTTGACCTGCGACGGGTACTCCACGAAGTCCCGCGGCACGCTGGTGCCCGACTGCGACGGGTACCGCACGGCCGACAGCAGGCCGTGCAGCGCGTGCCCGAACTCGTGGAACATCGTGATGACCTCGTCCCAGGTGAGCAGCGTCGGCTGCCCGGGCGGCGGCTTGGGGACGTTGAGGTTGTTGACGACGACCGGCGCCTCCCCCAGCAGGGTCGACTGGTCGACGAGCGAGTTCATCCAGGCCCCGCCGCGCTTGGCGGGCCGCGTCCACCAGTCCCCCAGGAAGAGGCCGAGGCCCGTGCCGTCGGCGTCGAACACCTCGAACACGCGCACGTCGGGGTGGTACCCGACGAGGTCGTGGCGCTCCGCGAACGTCAGCCCGTACAGCGCGTTCGCGGCGCGGAACACCCCGTCCGCGAGGACGCGCTCGAGCTCGAGGTAGGGGCGCAGCTCCGCCTCGTCGAGCGCACGGCGCTCCTGCCGGACGCGTCCCGCGTAATAGGCCCAGTCCCACGGCTCGAGCGAGGCACCCGGGTGGTCGGCCTGCAGGGCCCGCTCGAGGTCGGCGGCCTCGGCGCGGGCGTTGGCCACGGCCGCGGGCGCCAGGCGCACGAGCATCTCCTCGACGGCCTGCGCGGAGCCGGCCGTCGCGTCCGCGGCCACGTAGGCCGCGTGGTGCTCGAAGCCGAGCAGGCGGGCACGCTCCGCACGCAGGCGCACGAGCCCCAGCAGGGTGCTGCGCGTGTCGTTCTCGTCGCCGGTCGCGCCGCGGCCGAGCGACGCGGTCATGACGCGCTCGCGCAGCCCGCGGTCGCGCAGCAGCGACAGGACCGACTGCTGCGTGGGCAGCTGCAGCTCGATCAGCCACGCACCCTCGTCGCCGCGTGCGGCCGCGGCCTGCGCCGCGGCGTCGCGGGCGTCGTCCGGCAGGCCGTCCAGCTCCGCCTCGTCGGTCACGAGGACCGCCGCGGCGTTGGCCCCCGCGAGCAGCAGGCGCCCGAAGGCCGCGTCGAGCGACGTGATCTCCGCGTTGATCGCCCGCAGCCGCTGCTGGTCCGCCTCGTCCAGGCCGACGCCGGAACGCGTGAACCGCGTGCGGGTGCGGTGCAGCAGCCAGGCCGTGTCGGGTGCGAGCTGCACGCCGTCCGCCTCGATGCGGGCGGCGAGCGCCTCGACCCGTGCGTGCAGCCGCGCGTCGAGCCAGATGGCGTCGGAGTGCGCCGCGAGCAGGGGTGCGACCTCCTCCTCGACGGCCTGCAGGCCGGGCGTCGACTCGGCGCCCGCCTGGACGTAGAACGCGGACGCGACGCGGTGCAGGAGCCGACCGGAACGCTCGAGCGCCTCGAGCGTGTTCGCCACGGTCGGCTCGCTCGGGTCGGTCGCGATCGCCTCGACCTCGGCGCGCTCCTCGGCCATGCCGGCGAGCAGCGCGGGCAGGTAGTGCTCCTCACGCAGCTCGCGGAAGTCCGGCAGCCCGTAGGGCAGGTCGGACGCACGGGCGAAGGGGTTGGCGGCGTCGAGCGGGAGCACGTCGGAGGTCATGGGTCCCATCGTCACATCCCGGAGGACCCGGCCCGCGCGTCGGCCCGCCGTGGCACACCCCTGGCCGTCAGGTCACGTCGCTCGCGGCCGCGGCGAGCATCCGGGCGAGTGCCGCCGAGCCCGCCCGCAGACCACCGAGACCGTCGGCCACCTTCTTCGCGACGCCGAGCCGCTCGCCGTCCGCGACGTGCCCCAGGCTGCCCAGGACCGTGCCCGCGGCGAGGCAGACCTGCTCGGACGCCGTCAGCGGCCGGCCGTACCCGCCCAGGAAGGCCCCGGCCAGGTCACGGCGACTCGGCCAGGTCGTCGCGAACAGCCATCCGAGGTCCTCGACGACGAACCCGGCCGTCGCCTCCTCGAAGTCGATGAGCGCCGTGCGCCCGGCCGCCGCGTCCCAGAGCCAGTTGCGCGGCTGGAAGTCGCCGTGGACGTAGCCGAGCTCGCCGTCGCGCGACGCGTCGAGGAACGAGCGTTCCGCGAGCGCGACCGCACCGACCTCGTCGGGAGACAGGAGTGCCCGGCACACCGCCAGGTCGTCCTGCGCCCGGGACACCAGGAACGACGCCCGCTCGGCGCGCACCCGCTCGGCCGCGTCCTGGTCGTCGCACCGGACGAGCCCGTGGACGGCCCGCAGGGCCGCACCCGCCTGCGCGTGGATCGTCTGCTCGGTGTGCGCCGGCGGCGGCGGGTCGAGCGTCCGCACGACGTCGCCGTCGAGCGCAGCGGTCAGGAGCACGCGCAGCGCGCTGTCGGCATCGAGCAGGGTCTGGGTGGGGACGGACGTGCGCGGGAGCATCTCGGTGAGCGCCGAGCGCTCGCGGTGGAACGACTCCTCGTTCGGGCTGACCTTCAGGTAGGCGCCCGAGCCGCGCACCTGCAGCCGCCAGACCTGCGAGCCGGCCCTGGGCCAGGACGCGGCGGCGACGACGTGCCACGGACCGTGCCGCGCGTCCAGCCAGCGGGCCACCTGCGCGGGGACCGTCACATCGGCACGGCGCACCGGGGAACCTCCGTCTCTCGTCATGGACCAGGTGCCCCGGGCACGGGGGGGATCCGTCAGCCGTGCGCGAGCGCGTCGGCCACCGGGGTCCACGCCCGCCCGTGCGCCTGTGCGACGGCTTCGTTGAGCAGCCGGCCGCCGTGCGTCGTCAGACCGCCCGCGAGCGCAGGGTCGTCCGACGCCGCCGCACGCCAGCCGCGGTCCGCGAGCTCGGCGAGGTACGGCAGCGTGGCACTGGTCAGCGCCTGGGTCGAGGTCACCGGTACGGCGCCGGGCATGTTGGCGACGCAGTAGAAGAGCGAGCCGTGCACGCGGAAGGTCGGGTCGTCGTGCGTGGTGGGGCGGGTGCCCTCGAAGCAGCCCCCCTGGTCGACGGCGACGTCGACCAGGACGGACCCGTGCCGCATGCGGGAGACCAGCTCGTCGCCCACGAGGCGTGGCGCTCGCGCACCGGGCAGCAGGACCGCCCCGATCACGAGGTCGGCGTCGAGCAGCTCGTGCTCGATCGTCCACGTCGACGACGCGAGGGCGCGCACGCGTCCGCCGAACAGGTCGTCGATCTCGCGCAGGCGTGGCAGCGACAGGTCGAGCACCGTGACGTCGGCGCGCATGCCGACGGCGATCTGGGCGGCGTGCCTGCCGACGACCCCGGCGCCGAGCACGACGACCTTGGCCCCGTCGACACCGGGGACGCCGCCGAGCAGCACCCCGCGACCGCCGGGGCCCCGCATGAGGTGGTAGGCGCCGACCTGGGTGGCCAGCCGGCCGGCGACCTCGCTCATGGGCGCCAGCAGCGGCAGCGACCCGTCGGGGAGCTGCACGGTCTCGTAGGCGATGGCGGTGGTCCCGGAGGCGAGCAGGGCGTCGGTCGCGGCGGGATCGGCGGCGAGGTGCAGGTACGTGAACAGCGTGAGGTCGTCGCGCAGGTACCCGTGCTCGGTCGGCTCGGGTTCCTTGACCTTGCACACGAGGGACGCCGACCAGGCGTCGGCCGCGCTGGGGACGATGCGTGCTCCGGCGGCCGCGTAGTCGGCGTCGTCGATCGCCGACCCGGCGCCGGCGCCCGCCTCGACGAGGACCTCGTGGCCCGCCGCGACCAGGTGCTGCGCGCCCGCCGGGGTCAGGGCGACGCGGTGCTCACCGCTCTTGGTCTCGCGCGGGATGCCGACCTGCATGGTGGTGCTCCTGTCGGAAGGCGAGGGCGGTGGTGGGCCCCCGGTGCGGCGTACGTGTGCTTCGACCGTATGACGCGGGGCGGCTCTTCGGTAGCGTGCGGCCATGCCTGCGAGCCGTCCGGGGCCGGGTCCGACGGGCGGGACGCCGGTGCACCGCAAGTCGCGTCCCGGCGCGCCGCCGGGGTTCTTCGCGTGCGAGGCCGCCGGGCTGCGGTGGCTCGCCGCCGCGGGCGGGGCTCGCGTGGTCGACGTGATCGACGTCGCGCACGACCACCTCGATCTGGTGCGGCTGCGGCAGGTGCCGCCCGACCGGGAGGCGGCGCGCGCGTTCGGCGTCGCGCTGGCGCGCACGCACGACGCGGGCGCCGACGCGTTCGGCGTCCCGCCCGACGGGTGGCCGGGCGACGGCTGGTTCGGCCCGCTCGACGCGCCGCTGCCGATGCGCGCGGGCCGGTACGCCACCTGGGGTCCGTTCCTCGCCGACTGCCGCGTCTCCCCCGTCGCCGCCGCCCTGCGCGACGCAGGGCTGACGACCCGCGACGACGACGCGGCGTTCGACCGGCTCGTCGCGCTGCTGCACGACGGACGGTGGGACGACGGCGACGCCCCGTCGCGGCTGCACGGTGACCTGTGGCAGGGCAACGTGGTGTGGACCGCCCAGGGGGCGACGCTCATCGACCCCGCGGCGCACGGCGGGCACCGTGAGACGGACCTGGCGATGCTCGCGCTGTTCGGGCTGCCGCACCTGGACGACGTGCTCGGCGCCTACCAGGAGGTGCACCCGCTGCGGCGCGGCTGGCGGCACCGGGTCGGGCTGCACCAGCTGTACCCGGTCGCGGTGCACGCCCTGCTGTTCGGTGGCGGCTACGTCGAGCAGACCCGACGCCTGCTGCACGCCGCCGCCCCGCCCTGAGCGGCGCCGGGGCACGGCCGCGCGGGCACAGGGTTTGTGAGGGCTTGGTGAGGGTCCGCCTCCTCCACGCCTGTTCCCAGGTGCGCGAGTTAACCTCTCGCCGCGCTCGAGGACGGCGCGCACGCTGCCGACATCACCGGGCACGCGACACCGCAGAGGAGGCCGACCATCACCAGGCCCATCGTGCTCGTGCACGGCACCCGGACCTCGTCCGAGATCTGGCACGCGCAGGTGGCCGCGCTGCGTCACGGTGGCCACCCGACGTTCGCGATCGACCTGCCCGGGCACGGCACCCGCAGCGACGAGCGCTTCACGCTCGACGGCGCACTCGCAGCCATCGACGAGGCCGTCCAGGCGTGCCCCGCGCCGCCGCTGCTCGTGGGCCTCTCGCTCGGCGGGTACGTGTCGCTGGCCTACGCCAGCCGGCACGAGGACCGCCTCGCGGGCGTCGTGCTGGCGGGCTGCTCGACCGAGATCAAGGGCAAGCCGCTGCACCTGTACCGGCGCGCGTCGACGCGGGTGACGCGGTGGCTGGGACGCGGGCAGGGGACGTGGCACGTCGTCACCGACATGCTGAGCGCGCTCGCGGGCTACTCCCCGCTGCGGGACCTGAGTCGGCTGCTGCTGCCGGTCTGGGTGGTCAACGGCCGGCGGGACCCGCTGCGTCTGGACGAGCGGCGCTACCTGCGTGCGCTGCCGGGTGCGCGTCTCACCGTCGTGCCGCGTGCGGGGCACGACGTGAACTCGCACGCGCCGGCCGCGTTCAACCGTGTCCTGCTCGACGCCCTGCACGAGCTCGCCGCGCACACGCACGTCGGCCCCCGCACGGCCTGACGCGGCCGGTCCTCGCCCCGTACGCTCGCCGACGACGGAAGGAGCGGCGGCGTGGAACGCATCGCGGTGCTGTCGGACGTGCACGGCAACATGACGGCGTTCGACGCCGTGCTGCGGGACATCGACGCCCGGGGCATCGGCACGGTCCTCAACCTGGGCGACGTGGTCGGCAAAGGTCCCCGCGGCTCGGCTGCCGTCGCCCGCAGCCGCGAGCGCTGCGCCGTCACGGTCCGCGGCAACTGGGACGACTTCCTGCCCGACCCGGCCACGGTGCGCGACGAGGCGCTGACCTGGTGGTACGAGGAGCTGACCGCCGACGACCACGCGTGGTTGAGGTCGCTGCCCCTCGTGCACCACGTCGAGCTCAGCGGCCGGCGCATCCGCCTGTTCCACGCGTCGGCGCGCAGCGTGCACGTGCGCGTGCACTTCCACCACACCGTCGAGGAGTTCGACGGCATGTTCGCCACGACGGAGCTGACCGGCGACGGTCCCGCCCCGACGGCGGTCGGGTACGGCGACGTGCACGACGCGTACGTCGAGACCTTTCAGGCACGCACGCTGTTCAACGTCGGCAGCGTCGGCAACCCGCTCGACGAGCCGACCGCGTCGTACGTCGTGCTGGAGGGCGAACCGGGTGCCGGCACCGCGGCGCCGTTCTCGCTCCAGATCGTCCGCGTGCCGTACGACATCGAGGCGGAGATCGCCGTCGCCCGCGACCTGCGGATGCCGCAGCTCGAGGCGTACGCGATCGAGCTGCGCACCGCCGTGTACCGCGGCCTACACGCGGAGCGGGGGCTGAGCACGCCCGACGCGTGACGCGCGGTCGCGCCGTCAGCTCTCGGCGGTCCCCAGGAACGTGCGCAGCACCGAGACGAACGCCTCGGGCTGCTCCGAGTGCACCCAGTGGCCGGCCCCCTTGAGGGTCACGAGCGTCGTGCGGGGGAACAGCCGACGCATCGCCGGTGCGTGCTCGGGCCGCACGTAGTCGGACCGGTCACCCGCGACCCAGAGCACCGGGCCGTCGGACGTGGCGTCACCCACGTCGGGGAAGCCGCCGATGACGGGCAGGTCGCGCCGCAGCAGGTCGAGGTTGGCCTGCCACCGGAACCCGTCGCCGTCGGCGCGCAGGTTCTGCAGCAGGAAGCCGCGCACCCGTGCGTCGTGCACGCGCTCGGCCAGGCGGTCGTCGGCGTCGGCCCGGCGGGTCAGCGTCGTCAGGTCGATCGCCGCGAGGCTGTCGAGGAGGTGCGCGAACTCCCCCAGCGACCCGCCCGACGCGGGTGCGATGTCCGCGACGACGAGCCGGTCGACGACCTCGGGGTGGCGCAGCGCGAGGAGCATCGCGACCTTGCCGCCCATCGAGTGCCCGACGACGTGGACCGGACCGTCGGCGGCGAACCCGGCCCGCAGGTGCTGCGCCACCAGGTCGGCGGTCGCGGCGTAGTCGAACCCGTCGGTCCACGCCGACCTGCCGTGGTTCGGCAGGTCCAGCAGCAGCGACCGGTACTCGGGCACGAGCGCCTTGGCGATCTGCGTGAAGTTGCGGCCCTGCCCGAACAGGCCGTGCAGGAAGACGACCGGTGCACCGGCCTCGCCCACGGTCGTGCCGCTCAGGGTGCTGGACGCGCTGCTGCTCACGGGCACCGAGCCTAGGTCGTGGGGCGGCCGGACACGCACCGGTGCCCTGCGCTGCCGACGGCGGATCCGCCCTGGGCAGCGCGGCCCGCCCGTCGTGCCGCCGTGGCCGCAGGGTGGGTGCATGAGCACGCAGACACCCACCCGGCCCTACGACGACGACCTGCTGGCCCGGCTCGCGCACGAGCGCATCGTGGTGCTGAGCACCGCGCTCGACGAGGACACCGGCCAGCGCCTGGCGGCGCAGCTCTTCCTGCTGTCCGCGGAGGACGCGCACACCGACGTGACGCTGTGGATCAGCTCGCCCGGCGGGTCGGTGCCCGCGATGCTGGCGGTCCACGACGTCATGCGGCTGATCCCGAACGACGTGCGGACCGTCGCGGTCGGCATGGCGGCGAGCGCGGGTCAGTTCCTGCTGTCGGCCGGCACGCCCGGCAAGCGCTTCGCGATGCCGCACGCGCGCGTCCTGCTGCACCAGGGCTCGGCCGGCATCGGCGGGACCGCGGTCGACGTCGAGCTGCAGGCCGACGACCTGCGGCACACACGGGACACCGTGCTGGGGCTGATCGCGCAGCACACCGGCCAGAGCGTCGAGCGCGTGCGGGAGGACTCGCTGCGGGACCGGTGGTTCACGGCGCAGGAGGCCCTGGCGTACGGGTTCGTCGACGCGGTCGTGCGCGACATGGCGGACGTGCGCCCGGCGGACCCCCGGCGCGGGGTCGTCGGCATCGGGATCCACGCGGTGCAGGCATGAGCGGCTACCTGGTCCCCAACGTCGTCGAGCGCAGAGGCAACGTCGAGCGGACGGTGGACGTGTTCAGCCGGCTGCTGTCCGAGCGGATCGTCTACCTGGGCACGCCGATCGACGACGGGGTGGCGAACGTGATGGTCGCGCAGCTGCTGCACCTCGAGTCGGAGAACCCGGACCTGCCGATCCAGCTGTACGTGAACTCCCCCGGCGGCTCCACGTCCGCGATGCTCGCGGTGTACGACGCGATGCAGTACGTGCGTCCCGACGTCGAGACGACGTGCGTCGGGCAGGCGGCCTCGGACGCGGCGGTGCTCCTCGCGGGCGGCGCCGCGGGGCGGCGGTCGATCCTCGCGCACGGCCGGGTGGTCCTGCACCAGCCGTCGACGCGCGGCCAGGGCACGATCCCTGACCTCATCCTCGCGGCGGACGAGGTGGTCCGGGTCCGCGCCCAGCTCGAGGAGGTCCTGGCGCGGCACACGGGCAAGACGGTCGAGACCCTGCGGCACGACACGGACCGCGACCTCGTCCTCACGGCCCAGGAGGCGGTCGCCTACGGCATCGCGGACCACGTGGTCTCGGCCCGGCCGCGGTGACGTCGGCCGGGTCGCCTCAGGCCGCGAGCAGCGTGGTCGCGCGTGACGGCGGCGCGGGCAGGGCGGTCCGTGACGCAACGCTGCGTGACGTCAGGGAGACGACGGTGCGCGTCGGCACGGGCGCCGCGAGCACGTCCACGATGCCCTGGGCGAGGTCCACCAGCGTCAGGTCGAGGGCAGCAGTGATCGCCGCGAGCACCTCCGACGACGGCTCCTTGCGACCACGCTCGACCTCGGAGAGGTACTGGGCGGACAGCCGTGCGCGCGCGGCGACGTCGACGAGCCGCAGCCCGCGCGCCTCACGGGCGGTGCGCAGGAGGGCGCCGATCGTGCGTCGCCACGCGGACGGGTGACGGACCGGGGCTGACCGGCGGGCGTCGGGCTCCATATGCCGAACGTAGCGACCTCCCGGCGCCCGGCGTCACCCCCATCCGCTGAGGGCAGAACGGTGGACGGTCACGTCGCCGACCGTGCGGGCGCGACCGTGCAGGCTCGACCGGACGGGCTCGGCGGGACCCGGGCTCGCGAACAACTCACAGCTCGTGCTCCGCGAGCTCGCGGAACTCGTCGGGCACGGTCCGCAGCCGGGGCATCGCGGTCGGCAGGTAGCCGATCGCGCCGTTGCCGAACCGCGCGCGGACGGCGTCGACCGACCGGTCCACCGCCCAGCGCGCGGCCCCGGGCGCCGACCCCGGCCGTCGCGGGTCGTCGACCAGCAGGGGCAGCTCGAGCTGCAGCGCGGACTGCGGGACGAGCCCGGACACCGAGACGGCGAGCAGGGTCACCTCCGGCTCGGGCTGCGCCTGCTCGCGGATCGCCTGCCAGACGAGCTGCTCGGCCACCTCGGCGAGCGTCAGGGTCGTCGCGACCGGGCCCGGCAGCGTGAGCGACCGTGTGACCGACCGCATGCCGGGGAACCGCACGCGCACCGTCACCGTCCGTCCGGCGCGGTCCTTGGCGCGCAGCCGCCCTGCGACACGGTCCGCGAGGTGGCTGAGCACCTCGCGCACCAGCTCCGGGGTGACCCCCTGACGTCCCAGCGCGGACTGCGCGCCGACCGACCGCGCGTGCCCCGCGCCGGAGACCTGCCGCGGGTCCTCGTTGTGCGACAGCGCCGACATCCGCGCGCCGACCGCCCGGCCGAGGATGTGCTCGACCGCCCCGGACGGCGTGCGCGCCAGCTCGCCGATCGTCGTGATGCCGCGCTCGGCGAGCCGGGCGCGGGCCACGGGACCCACGCCCCACATCAGCCCGACCGGCAGCGGTTCGAGGAACTCGCGCTCCCGGTCCGGCTCCACGACGACCAGGCCGTCGGGCTTGGCGACCTGCGAGGCGATCTTCGCGAGGTGCTTGGTGCGGGCCACACCCACCGAGATGGGCAGCCCCACCTCGTCCCGCACCCGCTGCCGCAGCAGCGCACCGATCTGCGCCGGCGTCCCGAACAGGTGCGTGGACCCCGACACGTCGAGGAACGCCTCGTCGATGGAGATCCGCTCCACGACGGGCGTGACGTCGCCCAGGACGTCCATGACACGGTCCGCAAGCGGTTGGTACTCGCGGAACCGCCCGGCGACGAACTGCAGCGACGGGCACAGCCGCGCGGCGCGCCAGCCCGGCATGCCGCCGGCGACGCCGTAGGCCTTCGCCTCGTACGACGCCGCCAGCACGACGCCACCGCGGGCGCTGCCCCCGACCGCGATGGGCCGGCCGCGCAGTCGCGGGTCCAGCATCTGCTCGACCGACGCGTAGAACGCGTCCAGGTCGGCGTGCAGGATCGTCGCGCCCGTCATCGCACCAGCGTACTCGAACACCTGTTCGATCATCTAGCGTGCCGGTGCGCGCACGACGCGGTGGGCCACCCCCGTGACCCACCGCGTCACCCCGGGTCCGACACGGGCGGCCACCCCTGGCGCACCGTGCCCCCCGCCGGCGCGACGCGGCGTGCGCCCCCTGGGCCCACCGCGTCGCGCCAGGGCGCGTGGCCGTCAGGCCGCCTCGCACGTGACGGTGGCGCCCGACCCGTTACCGGTGCCCTGGAAGCCGAAGGCGGTGCTCTGACCCGCCCCGAGCCGGCCGTTCCAGTCGGCGTTCGTCACCGTGACGGCACCGCTGCTCGCACTGCCGCGCACACCGTTCCACGTGTGGGCCACCCCGGCACCGCCGGGCAGCTCCAACCGCACGACCCAGCCGTTGAGGGAGGCGCCCGCGGTGACGGTCACGTCGGCGACGAAGCCCTCGCCCCACTGGTTCGCGACCTTGTACGACGCGGTGCAGGCACCCGAGCCCGGGGTGGGGGTCAGGCTCGGCGTGGGCGTCACGCTCGGCGTGGGCGTCACGCTCGGCGTCGGCGTCGGCGTCGGGGTGGGAGTCGGCGTCGGGGTCGGCGTGGGCGTCGGGGTCGGCGTGGGCGTCGGGGTCGGCGTGGGCTCCGCGAGCGTCAGGTTCTTCTGCTGGACGTTCCACGCCGTGTTGCAGAGCCCGCAGTTCGGCCCGACGAACGCGCGCCCGGCCTGCGTGTCGCCTTTGAGCTGCCACCGGAACCACAGCTGCGCCGCGCGACCGAACTCGCCGCCGTTGGTCTCGTGGTAGGTCCCGCCGTGGCCGACGTCGAGGTTGCCCATGAACGCGGGCAGACCGGCCGGCAGCTTGCCCCAGTCGTCCATGGCGTTCGGGTAGGCGATGTCGCTCGGGCCACCGATGAAGTAGGCGATCGGGTGGTCGAGGCGCCGCAGCTGGTAGTCGTCCGCGTCGTTGAGCAGCCCGCTGCTGAAGATGCCGGTCGTGGTGACCCGCGGGTCGCCGGACACGGCGTAGGCCTCGACGCCTCCGCAGGAGAACCCGGCCACGCCGATCTTGGTCGTGTCGAGCCGACCACGCAGGTTGCTGATCGTGCTGGTGTTCTGGGCGACCGCCCAGTCGATGGCCTGCGTCAGCCAGGTCGAGTTGGAGCTGCCCCCACCTCCGGGCCGGCCGTTGGAGACCACGAGGAAGCCGTGCGACGCGATCTCCTTGAGGAAGTTCTGCGCCGACGTGCCGTCGGCCGAGCAGGCGCCGTTGCTCCAGACGACGATCGGCATCTTCTCCTGCGGGAGGGTCTGCGGCTGGTAGATCGTGTGGTTGGGCAGCGCGCTCGTCGTCCAGTAGTCGGCCGGGTAGGGGCCGGACCCGCCGACCCAGGCAGCGGCGGGCGTGAGGACCGCGGCGCCGACCAGGGCCCCGATGGACACCGTGGCGGCGAGCGCCGCCCTTCCGAGGGTTCGTCTCACAGGTCTACCTCCAGGTATGCGCGGTTATGACCCATACCGTTGCTGCAGTCACAACAAATGTCGAGAAGTCCCGCGGAGGAGAGCCGCACCAAATCGTTTCCGCGCGCGGGAGGGCGACGCCGCCAGGTCACGCCGGCGTCCCGGAGGGCTCGTCGCGCGGGTCAGCGCCCGCCGCGGCGCGGCGGCGCGAGCGGGTCCTCGGCCGCCACGTAGTGCGTGACCCAGTCGGCCGCCTCGGGCCATGACGGGGTCACGAGCTCGACCAGACGCTCCTGGGCCAGCGGCCCGAGCTCGGTGTGCACCTCGAGGAAGAGGTCGCGCGCCTCGGGGCGCGGCCAGTCGGCGGGCAGCAGGTCTGCGGGCAGGTCGGGGTCCATGTGCACGAACGTCCGCCACGCGTCCATCACGGTCGCCCGCGCCACCAGCGCCTGTGCCGGCCGGACCCGCCCGGCACGCACCTCCGAGCGAAGCGAGGCGTGCTCAGCGACGAACGCCCGGTACGCCACGGCCAGCCCGGCGACGTCATACGCGGCGGCGGGCCCCTGCGCCGCGTCGTCGTCGTCGAAACGCGCGCGCATGAGCGACCACCGGGCACCGGGGACGTCGACCAGCAGCCCGCGCAGCGCTTCCCGGACGGCGGAGCCGTCGGGCGCCGGACTGACCCACACGCTGTCGTACAGCCGCGCGAACCCGAGCCCGACCAGCGCCTTGCGGACGGCGTGCCGCTGCGGCTGCCGGGACTCGGGCAACGAGTACGACACGACGAGCCACTGCCCGTCCCCCTGCCGCGGCACCGCGCCGAACGACAGCAGGGCGTGCATCACCGCACGGTGGTGCACGATCACGTCCGGCCTCACGTGGTAGGTCGCCGAACGGCCGCTGCCCCGCGTCGCCAGGAGCCCTCGCCGCACGAGCCGTGCGAGCGCGGCCCGCGCGCTGCCGGGACTGATGCCGAACTCCCCCAGCGCCGCCGCCACCGCGGCCGCGGGCAGCAGGGCGTCGGACGAGTCGACGTAGTCCCCGAGGAGCGTCGCCAGCAGGTGCTGCGGGTTCGGGCCCGCCTGCGCCCGGGGCGTGTCGACGGCGCCGGGCGTGTGCCATGTCACGGCGCAAACCTAGCGAAGCGCCCGGGCGCGGACGCCGCCGTGACGACTACCGGACGAGCTCCGGTGCGCCGGACTCCTCGTCGGTCGCCTCGTCCTCGTCCTCGTCGCCGTCATCGTCATGCTCGTGGTCGTCCTCCATCGGCGGGTCGAGCGTCCGCAGCCGCGAGAAGACGGCCCAGGCGACGGCGACCAGCGGCACCGAGATCACCGCACCGAGGATGCCCGCGGTCAGCGTGCCGGCCGTGACCGCGAGCGCCACCACCACGGGATGGAGCGATACCTGCTTGCCCATGATGAGCGGCTGCAGGATGTGCCCCTCGAGCTGGCCGATGAGCGCGATGCCCACCCCGACGAACACTGCCGACCACAGCCCGTTGGCCGCGAGCGCCACGATCATCGCGACGATCATCGCGGCGGGCGCACCGATGAGCGGGATGAACGCACCGATGAGGACCAGGACCGCCAGTGGCGCGGCGAGCGGCACCCGCAGGAGCGTCAGCAGCAGGAACGCGATGATGCCGTCCGTCAGGGCGATGATCACGGTGCCGCGGGTGTAGCCGGAGAACGTGTACCAGCCCGCTTCCCCGGCCGTGATCCACGTCGGCCGGGTCCGCATCGGCAGCTGGTTGAGGAACCAGGTCCACATGGCGGCGCCGCGCGCCAGGAAGAACACGGTGCAGAAGACGGCCAGCGCAACGGCCGTGAACCCCTCGACGACCGAGCCGGCACTCGCCGCCACCTGACCTGCCAGGTCGCCTGCGTGGTCCTGGATCCACCTGACCCCGTTCTCGATCCACTCCGCGATCTGCTCGTTGGTGATCGTGAACGGCAGCGTGCCGCTCTCGAGGAAGTCGGTGATCTGCTTGATGCCGGACTCGAACTGCTTGCTCAGGTCGTTCCACTGCGTGGCGATCGAGTAGCCGACGTAGGTGAGCATCCCGAGGAAGAACAGGATGCCGCCGAGCAGGGACAGTGCGGTCGCCAGCCCACGCGGCATGACCCGCGCCAGCAGCTCGACCAGCGGGCGCAGCACGGCGGTGAAGACCAGGGCCAGGAAGACCGCGATGAACAGCAGCGTGACGCGCGAGGTCGCGTAGAACACGACGACCACCGCGGCGAGCACGACGAGCAGCCGCCACGAGACCCCGGCCGACCTCCGCAGCCACCGGGGCGCCGTGTCGTCCCGGCCGATGACGGCGGGGTTGCGCCGACCCCCGGCGACCTTACGCGCGGAGGCGCTCAGGACACCGGGCGACGACCGGGTGTCCGACACGTCGACCATGCGATGACCTCCACCCAGGGGAACCGTCAGGAGCAGTCTGCCCCCCAGGTCGGGCCGATGCCCGCCGACCCTCCGTGGGCGTGCGCGGCAGCACCTCGATGCAGGATCGGCGCCGGCCCCGTGGTATGTTCTCTGCCGCGCCGAGGGGCCGGAAACGGTTCCGCGGACGCCCACCTGTCCGGGTGGCGGAATGGCAGACGCGCTAGCTTGAGGTGCTAGTGCCCGAAAGGGCGTGGGGGTTCAAGTCCCCCTCCGGACACTCGTTGAGACAGCGACGAAGAGCCCCTGACGTGCGGAGACGCAGTCGGGGGCTTTTTCGTGGGCTCCACGTGGACGCCGGCGTGACCAGCACCACACCCCGCCTGTGGTCGCGCGGGGCCGAGGCGCCCAGGACCGACGCGCTGCCGCCCGCCGCTGACCAGCCGGAGCCCGCGCAGCACCTACGCTGTCCGGCGATGATCACTCGTGCCGAAGGGGCGTACCTGGGAGCCGTCCGGGCGTTCCAGAACCCCATGCTCGACCTGCTGCACAAGCGGCACGCGCCCCTCGTCGTCTCGCTGCTCTCGTCGGTGTTCACCGCCGAGCGGCCGGCGGTGCCCGTCGCGGACGCGCACACCGAGGTCGGTGACGCGCTCGACCAGCTGCGCGCCGCGGGACACGGCGACGACCTGCCGACGGGCTCGGCGCGTGACCTGTGCCGGCAGTGGGCCGACGCGGGCTGGCTCGTGCGCCAGGTGCTCGACGACGACGTCGAGGTGTACCGGCTGTCGGCGCACGCGGTCGGGGCGCTCGAGGTCGCCGGGCGCGCGGGCGGCGCGCGAGCGCGCGTGTCGCAGTCGCGGGTGCGGACGCTGCTGGAGGCCGTCGAGCGGCTCGCGCTCGACGCCGACCCCGACGTCATGGTGCGCATCGCACGCCTCGACACCGAGGTGAAGCGGCTGCAGGCGGAGATCGCACGGCTCGAGCGCACGGGCACCGTCGAGGAGGTCGACGAGGAGGAGCTGCTCGAGGAGGCGGAGAACGTCCTGCACCTCGTGCGGGAGCTCCCGGCGGACTTCGCGCGCGTCGCCGAGTCGATCAAGGCGATGCAGCGCGACGTCGTCACGGCGCTGCGCCAGGACCAGCGGCCGACCGGCGACGTGCTGCGCGAGTACCTGCAGCGCGGCGAGCAGGTCATGGAGTCGACCTCGGAAGGGCGCGCGTTCGCTGGCGCGCTGCGGCTCATCGGTGACCCGCAGCGGCTCGACGAGCTGTCCGAGCAGCTCGACACCGTCCTGCGGCACCGGTTCACACGGCGCCTCGGCCAGCAGCAGCGCACCGAGCTGCGCGAGATCGTGCGGCGCGTCGAGCAGGGCCTGGACCAGGTGTTCACCGCTCAGCGCGAGGCGTCGTACGTCATCACCGCGCAGGTGCGCCACCACGACCCGCTGCGCGACCGGCAGGTCGACGACCTGCTGCGCGACGTGATGACGGGGCTGCAGGCGTGGGTGCCGGGTGCGCGCCGCGGGCAGGCCGTCGAGCCGCTGCGCCGGCTGCCGGTGGCCGAGGTCGACCACCTGCGTCAGACGCCCGGCGACCTGCGACCCCCGCAGGCACCGGACGCCCTCACGGACTGGGACGACGGCACGGACGTCCCGGACGGCGACGCGCGCGCCTGGGGCGGCCCGCACTACGCGGACCTCGACGTGCACCTGGCGCTGTTCGGCGGTGACGCGCCGGAGGTGGCGGTCGCGGCGGCGTTCGCTGCGGCACCCGACGCGTTGCGGCGCCCGGTGGATCTGCTGGGGCTGCTGGAGATCGCGCACCAGCGCGGCATGACGGAGACGGACGAGATCGCGTTCGTCGACGCCGTGCGGCCGGACGGCTCACGCCGCCGGTTCGCGTTCGGCGCGGTGACGACACGGACGAGGGACGAGAGCGATGAGTGAGACGGACGTCGTGACGGACGGCGCGGTGGCGGCCGGAGCACCGGCCGACGAGCTGCCCGGCGACGGTGGGTTCATCGCGCCCGTCGCCATGGAGGACGACCCGGCCGAGCTGTTCGCCGGGGACTCCGGCACGCTCGACGCGGACGTGCGGCGCGTGCTGGTGCGGCTGCTGCAGCGCCGGTACCTGCTCGCGGAGCGCAACCCCGCGCAGTGGCGCACGCTGCTGGAGAACCAGCAGGTGGTCGAGTCGCGGCTGCACGACCTGTTCGTGCACCTCGTCGTCGACCACGACCGCGGCATCGCGTACAAGCGGCAGGTGAGGTCGGCGGAGCTCGACGTGCCGGTGCTGCTGCGCGACGACCCGTACTCGCGTGCCGAGACGCTGGTCCTGGTGCACCTGCGCACGGTCTTCCAGCGCTCACGCGGAGCCGGTGAGACGTCGGTCCGGGTGGACGTCGAGGAGCTCGAGCAGACCGCGCTGACGTACTTCGACCCCGACGACACGAACGTGGCCGCCCACCAGCGCGAGATCCGCACGGCCATCGCGCGCCTGGTGAAGGAGGGCGTCATCGAGGAGGAGTCGGAGGGCCGGTTCCGGGTGAGGTCGCTGGTCGAGATCGTGCTGAGCAACGAGCGGCTGACCGAGCTGCGCGACTGGCTGCGCACGCGCGGCGGTGTGGCGGACTCCCCCGTCGACGGTGGCGACGACGACACGGACGAGGTGGACGAGCGATGACGATGGTCGACTCGCTGTTCGGGCTGATCCCCGCGGCGTCGACGGGCCAGCAGTGGGTCGCCCTCGACCTGCAGCTGGTCAACTGGGGCGGGTACGACGGGCACCACCGCGTGCGGCTGGCCTCGACCGCGACGCTGCTGTCCGGCGGCTCGGGGTCCGGGAAGTCCACCCTCATGGACGCCTACATCGCGCTGCTCATGCCGCACACGACGCCGTTCAACGGTGCGTCCAACGGCGGCGTCGTGGGCCGGCCGCGCGGCAAGGACCAGCGCAACATCCTGTCCTACGCGCGCGGCAAGCTCGACGAGTCGCGCACGGCGGAGGGCACGCGCCAGCGCGTGCTGCGCGGTGACGGGCGCGACACGTGGTCGGCGATCGCCATGACGTGGGTCGACCAGTCCGGCACGACGCTGACCGGCGTACGCGCCTGGTACGTCCCGTCGGCCGCGCGGACGCTCGACGAGGTGACGGCCGTGCGCGCGACGTGCGACGGACCGTTCGACCTGCGCGACCTCGAGGCTGCGGCCGGTCAGCGCCTGGCACGCCCGGCCGTGACGGCCACGGGCCTGACGTGCTTCGACACCGACCGCGAGTTCACGGCACGGCTGCACTCGACGCTGGGCATCGGTGCGTCCGGCGACGGTGCCAAGGCGGTCGCGCTGCTGGGCCGCATCCAGGCGGGTCAGCAGATCACCACGGTGGACGCGCTGTACAAGGCGATGGTGCTCGAGGAGCCCGACACGTTCGCGACCGCAGACGCGGTGGTCGAGCAGTTCGACAAGCTCACCGGCACGCGCGACCAGATGATCACCGCCCGGCAGCAGGTGCGGACGCTGGAGCCCATCCGGGAGCACCGCGCGGCGATCGAGGCGGCCGGTCAGCGGTTGCGCGTCGTCGAGGCCGTGGGGTCGTTCGACGACCGCACGTCCCCCGCGGCGCTGTGGCGGCACGAGCGCCGGTTGGGCCTGCTGCGGGACGTGGAGTCCGACCTGCAGCGACGCCACCAGCACGCGCAGCGCCTGGCGGCCGAGACCGCGGCGCGCGTCGCGGCGGCACGCGCCGAGCACGAGGGCGTCAAGCAGACGCTGTGGGCGTCGGGGGGCGACCAGCTCGCCACCGCGCAGCGCGAGCTGCGGGGCGTCGATGCCCGGCTCGCCGAGGTGGGGCGCGCCCGCACCCGTCTGGACGAGGTCCTGACGGCCGCGCTCGACATCCGTGCCACGACCGCCGACGAGTACGCCGACCTCGTCGCCCGCGCGGAGCACGAGCTGGCCGACGGCGACGCCAAGGCGACCGCCCGGCAGGCGCTGTTCGACGCGATGTCGGAGAAGAAGGAGGCGACGGCCGACCTGGCGTCGCTGCGTGCGGAGCGCGCCGCCGTGGCACGCCGGCACGACAACATCCCCGGCGACCTGCACGCGGCGCGCGCCGCGCTCGCCGCGGCCGCGGGCCTGACGACCGACGACCTGCCGTTCGTCGCCGAGCTGGTCGAGGTCCGCACCGAGCACGAGCCGTGGCGCGAGGCGTTCAACCTCGCGCTCGGCGGGTTCGCGACGCTCCTGCTCATCGACGTCGCGCACCTGGGTGCGTTCCGCAAGGCGATCGACGCGGTCCCCACCGCGCGCCGCATCCGGTTCGAGGGCGTCCCCACGGGGCTGCGCGACGACGTCGCACCCGACGGGCGCACGCTGCCCGGGCGCCTCGACTACCGCGACGGCCCGTTCACCGGGTGGCTGCGCAGCGAGCTGGCCACCAGGTTCGCGTACGTCTGCGTGGACACCCCCGGTGAGCTCTCGCAGCACGAGAAGGCGCTGACGCGCTCCGGGCAGGTCTCGGAGGGCCGGCGTGGGGCGCACGGCGGCCAGGGCCGCGGCAACGTCCTGGGGTTCACCAACACCCGGCGCCTGGCGCACCTCGACACGCAGGTCGCGCGCGCCGAGCGGCGCATGGCCGACGCGGAGCGTCACGTCCGGGAGGCGGAGGCCGTGCTCGACCAGCACGACGCGCGGCAGCGCGCCTGGGCGGTCGTCACCGAGACGTCGTGGGACCAGGTCGACGTCGCGGCCGTCGAGGCCGAACGCGCCCGGTGGGACAAGGTCGTCACCGACGTCACGTCCGGCAACCCCGAGGTCGTGCGGCTGCAGCAGCGCGCCGTCGAGCTCGAGGTGTCGATCCAGGACCTCAGCGAGCAGCTCGGCCGCACCAAGGGGTCGGCGGCTGATCTGGAGAAGGCCTGGTCGGCAACGACGGACGAGGTCGACGTCGCCCAGGCGGCGCTCGACGAGGCGCAGGACGCCGGCACCGTGCTGGACGCCGACCAGCGTGCGTACCTCGAGACCGTGCTGCGGGGCACCGAGGCGGACCTGCCCCGCGTGGACGACCGCACCGAGCCCGGCGCGGCCCTCGCGGCGTTCGACGGGGTCGTGGCCCGGGCCGCGGACCTGCTGCGCGCCGACCGGCAGGCGGCGCAGCAGACCGTCGCCGCCGCGCGTGACGCGCTGCGCCGCACGTTCGAGACGTTCGTGGAGCGCTGGCCCGACCCGAACCTGGGGACCGACCCGGAGGCGTCGTACGGCGACTTCGAGCGCGTGCTGGTCGAGCTGGAGACCAACGGGCTGCACGAGCTGGAGGCCGAGTGGCGCAAGAGCCTGCTGCGGCTGTCCGGCAACGACCTGGCCGACCTGCACAGCGCACTGGCCCGCTCGGTGCGCGAGATCAAGGAACGGATCCGGCCGGTCAACGACATCCTCGCGGACCTGCCGTTCGCGGACGACGACCACCGGCTGCGGATCGACGCGCGCGACACGCAGTCCACCGTGGTCGCCCGGTTCCGCAAGGAGCTGCGGGAGCTGCGCGAGGTCCTGTCGACCGAGGCGACCGACGCCGAGCGCGAGAAGCGGTACCACCGCATGGCGAAGGTCATCGACCGCATCCGACGCACCGCTCCGGACTACGCGGACCTCGTGGACGTCCGCCGCCACGTGCGCCTGTCGGCCGAGAAGGTCGACCTCGACGGCAACCACGTCGCGCTGTACGACCACATCGGGGAGAAGTCGGGCGGCGAGTCGCAGGAGCTGGTGGCGTTCATCGTCGGCGCGGCGTTGCGCTACCAGCTCGGCGACGCGGGTGCCGAGCGCCCCCGGTACGCACCAGTGTTCCTCGACGAGGCGCTCATCAAGGCCGACGCCCGGTTCACGGGACGCGCGATCGGAGCCTGGCGCGGGCTGGGGTTCCAGCTGGTCATCGGCGCACCGAACGACAAGTTCAGCGCGCTGGAGCCGCACGTGGACCTGAAGTACATCGTGCTGAAGGACGCGGCCGGCCGGTCGCGCACCAAGCCCGTGGCAGGCGTGCCCGACGGGACCACCGTCGCATGACGGACGTGCCGGGCGGCGCCGACCTGCGGGACCTGCAGGCGCGGGCCATGGCGGTGCGCGAGCTCTACGCACACGTCGAGGCCGAGCGCCACGGCCGCACGTGGACGGTCGAGGAGACGATGCTCGGGTTCGTCGGCGACGTCGGCGACCTCGCCAAGCTCGTCCAGGGCAAGGCGGGGGTGCGACCCCGCCCCGACCTCGACGACGCGCTCGCGCATGAGCTCGCCGACTGCCTGTGGTCGCTGCTGGTCCTCGCCGACGCCTACGACGTCGACCTGCCCGCGGCGTTCGCGCGGACCATGGACGAGCTCACGGCCCACCTCGGCACGCCGGCCGGACCGCCCTCCGGCGGGGCTGCCGTCGACTGACGCTCGGCCCGGTGCCCAGGGTGCCGGAAGCGTGCGTCTACTCTCGCAGGGACTGGCCGCCGCAGTCGCTCCACCGTCCGGGAGATCTGATGAGCACCACGTGGTACCGCAGACCGGCCGAGGTCGCCGGTGCAGGTCACGGGTCCTGACTCCCCGACGCGGCTGACACCGGAGTGGCCACCGGAGTTGCCCGCGTGGAGAGTGAGCCCGTCGTGACGCCCGACGTCCTCGGCCCGAAGGACGCCGCGGACGCGGTGGCCGTCGCTCTGAGACGTAGCTGGCCCACCTCCGCACCCGCATGGCACAACCGGCCCCCGACGGGTCCCCAGCACGGGCGGTCGTCTCGATGCTCATGGACGGGCAGACCCTGGATCGCTACGCGGCCCTGGGGGTCGGACGCGACACGACCGGTGAGCCCCTGCGTCGGCGGGCGACCGATCTGACGTCCCTGACGGAACCGGAACGGGCCGCGTACTACGCGCTGACCACAGCCGGTGAGGTCGCTGTCCGGCGCGTCGAGCAAGAGCGCATCCCCCTGACCGACGCGGTCGCGCACGCCTGCGCGCTCACCGGTCGAGGACCTCAACCGCGCGCCTGACGACCAGCGGCGCCGGGGCGACGAGCCTTGCCGCGGGACACTCACGGATCCACCCGGGGTGAATCGCCGCCGGCACGTACGCGCACCGCCGTGCCGGGCCTCCTCCACCCGAGGCGAGCACCGCGCTCACCCGACGGTCACGCAGGGGGGCGGACGTGAGCGCACAGGTCGAGATCCGTGACGGAGACCCGTACTGGTACCTGAGCCCGGACATCTGGGTGGTGCCGGGCAGCGACCCGGCGGGGCCGCCCGGCGTGCCGGTGGCCGGTGAGCCCGCGTACGTGTGGGCGCGCATCGAGAACCACGGCGACCAGGACGCGCCCGGCGTCCGCGTCGACCTGTGGTGGGCCGACCCGACCTTCCAGGTCTCCCGCACGAATGCGCACCCGATCGGCACGGCGTTCGGCGACGCGCTCGTCGGCGGCGGGCCGCAGGACGTCCTGTGCCTGGTGCCGTGGCTGCCGGCCGTCGTCAACGGGGGGCACGAGTGCCTCGTCGCCGTCGCGACCTACCCGGGCGACTCGATCCCTCGGCCGCTGCCCGACGTGTTCGACCCGCCGACGTACGTCGAGGTGGCCCAGAAGAACCTCACGGTCCTGTCGATGAGCGGGGCGATGGTCCGCACGCTCACCGTGGCGGGCCTGCCGCGCACCGACGCGAGGTTCGTGCTCACCGTCGAGGTCGGCGGGGAGCTCGACGAGCGGGTGCTGCGCGACCTGGGCGTGCGTGGGGCGCGGCCGGCGAAGGAGGCCACCGTCCGCGCGGGGCTGCGCCTGCGCGGAGGCTGCCCCGGCCCCGACGAGGACGCGCCCGGCAAGCTGCGGGTCGACGTCCCCGCCGCACGGCAGCGGGCCGTGCACCTGGCCCTGACCGGCGAGCCGCCGGCGGCCGGCGAGTACCAGCTCGTGCGCCTCGAGCAGCGGCACGACGACGTGGACGGCGACACCGTCGTCGGCGGCATCGCGTTCGTCGTCGTCGGCACCAGCGAGAAGGAGACGGACCGATGAGCACCACACCGATCGACGTCCCGTTCCGGCCGTTCGCCATCGAGCCGGTGACGCGGATGATGCTGCCCGACGGCGTCTTCGACAACGCGCTGCACCACCTGCGGATCGCGGCCCACTTCACCAACACGTCGGGGTCCGACCTGACGGACGTGACGATCTACCTGGAGAGCGTCGGCGACCCGGGCATCGTGCCCGTCGCCCGCACGCACACCTTCGCGACGGTGCTCGCCGGGGCGACCGTCATGGTGGCCTGGGACGCGGACTTCGAGCACGCGACACCCGGCAAGCGGCTGGTCAGCTTCGTCGCGCGCGCCGCCGGGTTCGACCCGCACCGCGTCATCCAGCAGATCTTCGTGTCGCAGACCCGCTACGACCCGGTCGCCGAGCAGTACACGTGCGAGATCGAGGAGGGCACGCTCGTCGTGTCGTCGTTCCGCGCGATCGGACCGCGCCAGGAGTGGGGGCCCGACGGCAAGTGCCGGACCCCGGACGGTCCGTACGTCCCCACGGGGTTCACCAGCGAGTGGCACCCGAACCCCGCGTACGAGGGCGCCCACGGCGACCTGCCGTTCTCCGACCCGTGGTGGAAGGTGCTCGCGGTCATCGTCGCGATCATCGCGGCGATCGTCGCGGCCGTTGCTGCGGCCACCGGGGGCGGGACCGCGTCCGTGGGCGTCGCCGGGACGTTCGACGAGACCGACCCGTCCGTCAGCTGCTGCACCCCCGACCCGCACGGCTCGAGCGTGTCGGCCACGGTCGCGGGCGTCGCGAGCGGCATCGCGACCGGCGCGCTGATCGTCGCCTGCTCGGACGACGCCGACCCGTGGTGGCGTGGCCAGGAGGCCACCGCACCCGATCCCGGCGTGCTGACGACGGGCGAGAAGGTCGTCGCGAGCTGGACGCTGCCCGCCGCGCCCAACGCCGGCGTGGCGTACACGGCGGACGTCGAGTGGACGTACACCCGCACGACCACCGCAGGCACGGCCACCCACTCGATCACCGAGACGCAGACGAACATCCACGTCGCGGGCCCGGTCACCGTCGAGGCGCCGCCGACCATCGGGGTGTCCGACGACCTGTGGGTGCGTGCGACCGTCGACAAGCCGGACGGCAGCCGGTTCACCGGTCCGGACCTGTACACGTTCGCCGCGCTGCGCGCGCCCGGGGGCATGTACTTCGTCATCGACCTGACGGACGACGGGCTGGGGTTCGACCCCAAGCCGGACGACGGGGTGTACGCCGGGGCGCTCAGCCTTGAGCGCGCCCACAAGATCCTGCTCCGGGCCGGGCAGGACCCGCGCGGCCGCTGGGACGTCTTCTTCTTCGCCCAGGACGTCGACCAGACCCGACCGGGGACGAAGCCCGAGATCGCGGCACAGGAGATAGGCGGGATGTTCGTCGCCAGCGCGCTGACGCTGACGTTCGACCCGACGCTTCCCTGCCCGCTGCAGGCCCACGCGACCGTGCAGGTCGTGTGACGTACGGCCGGGCGCGCCCCGCGGTGGGGCGGGTCGCGCCCGGCGACCACGTGTGGCCGCTCCACGACGCGAACTTGCTATCTGCGCGTTAAACTCCCCAATCCAGGGCGTATCTGATGATGATTGGCGGAGCAGCGGTGACAGCGTGAAGTCGTTCGAGGATCTCGACGGGCTCGTCGGCGCCGTCCCGTCGACGGTGGTGATGGACCTGCGGACCGTCGACGCCGTCCGCGGCACCACCGAGCTCGTCCCCGACCTGCTCCCCGCCCTGCTGTCGAGCCTGGCCGAGCGCGCACGCACCGCGAGCGCCGAGGCGTCGGCCGCGCTCGACGGGATCGTCGTCGAGCGTCGGCGGGCGGCGAAGGTCGTCGCCGACGACGCCGGACGACTGCACGGCCGGGACGAGCAGGCGCTGGCCGGCTGCCGCGACGCGTTCGACCTCCTGGCCCGCGACCGGGAGCGGACACTGGACGTCGACCTCGTGCTCGACGTGCACCGCCTGCTGCACGCGCGCACCCCGACGCCCGGCGGGCGGCTGCGACGGGTCGAGGGCGTCGTCATGGCGGGCGACCCGCGCACCACCCGGGTCAAGCGGTTCACCCCGGTGCCCGTCGCGGACGTCGCGGAGCACCTCGACGAGCTCATCGCCCGGTACCGCGGGGCGCTCGACGCGGGACGCCATCACCCCGTCCTGCTCACCGGCCTGTTCGTGCTCGACCTCCTGGCGATCCACCCCTTCACCGTCGCCAACGGCCGGGTGGCTCGTGCCCTGACGCCCGCGCTGCTGCACGACGCGGGGTACGACGTCGCGCGGTACGTGTCGCTCGACGAGACCCTCGCGCGGTCCGCCGAGGCCTACTCCGCGGCCCTGCTCGACTCGACCTCGGACTGGCACGACGGCCGGCACGACCCCTGGCCGTGGCTCGGCTGCTTCGTCGGCGCGCTGGCCGACTGCTCGACGCAGCTCGCGACGCTCGTCGCGACCGCGCGCAGCGGGAGGACCAAGCAGGAGCGCGTCCGGACGTACGTGCTGCGGCACGCCGGACCGGCCTTCCGGATGCGCGACGCGCGCGCGGCACTGCCCGGCGTCTCCGACCAGACCATCCGGCTCGTCCTCGGCGAGCTCAAGGCCGAAGGGCTGGTCCAGGTGGACGGCGTCGGTCGCAGCGCGACGTGGAGCCCGGTGCGCAGCGTAGGGCGCCGCGGGGACAGGTGAGGCGAGAGCACCGACGTCGGGGCATCGCCGGGGACCCGGTCAGGCGAGGCGGTGCGGGTCGACCGTCAGTACCTCACGGCCGTCCGGGCACCGGCGTCTGCTGGTAGAGCGCGAGCCGCCAGGCGCCGTCGCGCCGGGTGTAGACGCTGGACATGAGCGCGGTGAACTCGGGCTCGTCCCCGTCACGGTACCCGCGGCCGGTGTAGACCAGGACCGCGTCGTCGTCCCCGAGGACGACGAGCCGCTCGTCGCTGATGTCGTAGGTCCGCCACGGAGGTGCCGCGTCCAGGGACACGATGACCTCCTGCCGGTCGAGCACCTGGCCGTGCGCCAGGACCATGACCCCGTCGGTGGTCATGATGCGCCCGTAGTAGTCGGCGCCGGTGCTGTCGCAGAGGGACGCCCATCCGCGGTGCTCGAGGTCGAGCAGCTCGTCGAGCATGATGCCTGCCTCCTTCGCTCGTCAGGGCGCCCGACCCTACCGAGGAGACGCGGGAGCGTCTCGGCGAGGTCCGAGCCCACGTCGTCGCGTGGTCCACGGGCGGTGCCACGTCCTCGCCGGATGGACGGTTCCCCGTGCGTGTCGCACCCGGGCATACACGCCGACCTCGTCGACGCGCCGGGGTACTACGCGGACCTGTCGGGCACGACCGACCCGAGGTCGACTCTCAACACCGGTGTGCGCGCCCGGATCCCGCAGGAGCCCGCCGACCGCCGCATGACCGTGCGCCACCAGGGCCGCACACTGCTGCTCGACGAGTACCTGCGGACGCGGTGCGTCGAGCTGGCCGTGCACACCGAGGACCTCGCACTCAACCTCGACAGCGACGTACGCGCACCCGCCGCGACCCTCGCGGTCGCAGTGAACGTGCTGCTGGCCGCCGCGCGACGCCGGCACGGGGACGTCGCGGTCATGCACGCTGGCGCGGCGTGAACGTGACGACGTGGACGCGCTGCGCGTGCTGTGAGGTTCCGGGCCGCGTAGCCATCTGTGCCGGCGCGCTGCGCCGAACCCTGTCGCCGACGACCGGCCGCCGACCCGCCCGGGCCCAGGTGCACCCGACCCTTCGAGCGAGCAAGTGGTCACAGACCGGCCGGATACGGGCTCCGCACCGCACCGATGCGACCACTTCCGCGCCACGCCCGCGCTGACCCACAGGCCGGGAGCGACTGGTGCGGCCAATGCCACTGGTTGCCGGTCCAGCCTCTCGACGCGCTCGCTCATCGCGCCGTGCCGGGCCGGCATCGGCGATGGCTGCCTAACATGGCATCCCTGGCACACGGAGGAGGCGGACATGGAGCGTCGAGTCGTCGACAAGAACGCGGTCAAGCGTTCCGCCGAGCGTTCCACCCGAGTCTCCGCCAAGCTCGAAGGCCGAGTCGTCCCGAAGGAGTTCGTGCGCTCCCCGAAGGTCGAGAAGTTCGTCGCCGCGCGCACCCGCCGCTCTTCGTGACACCGCTCGAACCCGGCTACGGCGAGACGCCTCTCGACTGGGACGAGCTTGCGGCCCTCCTCCCGGACGCTCGTGACGCGCTGCCCGACCCCCCGACCAAGGCCGACGTCTACGACCTCGAACAAGCGGTCCAGACATCCGTCGCCGAGGACCTTGTCGGCACTGTCCTCGCCGGGACGGTCGGTGTGGCGGACGTGGTCACTGATCATTCCTTCGGGACGTGCACGCCCGGCTCTACGGAGACATCTGGACGTGGGGCGGCAGGCTTCGGCGACACGAGCTCAACCTTGGTGTCGCCCCGGAACAGATCGCCATGGACCTGCGAGGTTCGCTCGACGGGATCCTGTACCGGTGGCAGCACACCTCGGACTGGATCGCCCATCACCTAGGGATCGCTGTCCACGCGGAGACGGTCCGGATCCACCCCTTCGCGGACGGAAACGGTCGCTCGACCCGCCTGCTGGCGGACCTCACACTTCTCGCCGCCCAAGGTGCCGATGAACCACCGGCAGTCTACGACTGGGACGTCGACAAGGAGCGGTACATCGAGGCGTTGCGGCGCTACGACCAGCATCGCGATCCGACCGAACTGGCGACCATCGTCCTGAGCCGACCCATCGGCGGGTAGCCCTCCTCACCCTCCACCTGCCCGGGCAAGGCGACCAGTTGTTGATCCACCCAGTGGGGTGGGGCGCGTCGGTGACGCTAGGAGAGAGCGTCGCGGACCTGGCGCAGCTGGACGAGAAGCCCAGGCACCACGTCGTGCGCCGTGGTCACGAGGACGTCGATGTCGGCTGACCAGTAGCCGTGGACGATCCTGTTGCGCAGTCCGGCGGCTCGACGCCACGGAAGCTCCGGGTGCTGCGACCGCGTCTCCTGCGACACCTGGTTCGCTGCCTCCCCGAGAACGGTGAAGTTCCAGAGCAGAGCCTCGCGCACGGTGGTGTCCCGGTCGACGGCCTCCGCGTCGAGACCCGCGGTGAGCTCGGCGATCCGCGTGGCCGCATCGATCATCTCGACGACGAACAGCAGGTCAGGCCGCATAGAGCGCCCGGGCCTCCGTCTCGATGCGCTCACGCAGCAGCGGATGTACCGCTCTGCGGGAGACGAGGTCCACCGGACGCCCGAGGATCTGGGACATCTCCTCGGCGGCGTCGATGACCTCCCAGGTCATGTGCCGCCCGGGGAGCAGGTCGTAGAGCACGTCGATGTCGGAGTCCGTACGCTCCTCGCCACGCGCGACCGACCCAAAGACCTCGAGCCTGGCGAACCCGTATCGCGCGCACAGCTCGACCAGCGCGCGGTACTGACGCTCGTCGACGTGGATCATGGAGACAGGCTAGCCGTCACCCCGCCGCGGCGGGAGGCGCAGACGCTCAGCCACACCGCTCCCGCCAAGGCCAATGCGGTGTTACCTCTTCGTCCACACCACGCGCGGCATGCGAGGGCCGTCGGCCATGTGACTTCCAGTGCCAATAATGACACCATGAGCCATGCCGTCGATCGAACGACTCGTCGCGGAGATGCGTCGCTCGCCCAAGGGTGTGCGCTTCTCGGACCTCGAGCGGGTCTGTCGGCACTACTTCGGCGAACCGCGTCAGCGTGGGTCGTCGCACCAGGTCTTCAGGACTCCGTGGCCGGGCGACCCTCGGGTGAACATCCAGGACGACCACGGCTCGGCGAAGCCGTACCAGGTCCGGCAGGTGCTGGCCGCGATCGAGAAGGTGGAGCAGGAGGAACGATGACGAGCGCCGACCACTACACGTACCGGATCACGTGGTCCGCCGAGGACGAGGCCTACGTGTCGACCGTCGCCGAGTTCCCCTCACTCTCGTGGATCGACACCGACCGCGCCGCGGCGCTGTCGGGCATCGAGGCACTCCTCCGGGACGTCCTCGACGACATGGCCGAGAACGGGGAGGCCCCACCGTTGCCGCTGGCGGACCGCGTGTACTCCGGACGGTTCCAGGTGCGCATCCCGCCCGAGGTCCACCGTCGGCTCGCGACGGAGGCGGCCGAGCAGGGCGTCTCGCTCAACCGTCTGGTGTCGTCCCGGCTGGCTGGCTGACGCGATACCGACAGGCACACCTACTGGAAGTCCCGCGACGTGCTGCGGATCTTCAGCGACAACGGGCTCAGGTGCTCCGCGACGAGGTTGGTCGCCCCGTCTGCCTTCTCCAGCCGCCCGCGCACGACCATCGCCTTCGCCGTCCGGGCCGTCCGCCGGAACCTCTGCCACAGCCCGGCCGAGCACACGATGTTGAGCAGGCCCGTCTCGTCCTCCAGCGACAGGAAGGTCACTCCCCCGGCCGTGCCCGGGCGCTGGCGGTGGGTGACGACGCCCGCGACGGCGATGCGGCGGCCCTCCTCGGTGCGGAACGCCTGCTCGACGCGCAGCACCCCGGCGGCGTCGAGGCCCTCACGGACGAACTGCGTCGGGTAGGAGTCGACGGACACCCCGGTGGCCCACACGTCGGCGGTCGCGACCTCGACGTCCGACAGCCCCGGCAGCGTCGGCGCCTTCACCCCGACGGCGACGCCCGGCAGGGTGTCCGGCCCCTCCTGCGCGAGGGCACCGGCCGCCCACAGCCCGGCGCGCCGGTCGACGCCCAGCGAGTCCAGGGCACCGGCGGTCGCGAGGGCCTCGAGCTGCGGGGTCGTCAGGCGCACCCGGCGCACCATGTCCTGCAGGTCGGTGAACGGACCGTGCGCGGTGCGCTCGTCGACGAGGGCACGCGCCACGTCCTCCCCGACGGCCCGCACCTGCGTCAGCCCCTGCCGCACCGCGAGGGAGCGCACCGACCCCTCCCCGGTGCGCACCCCCACGGGTCGGGTCGGCCCGGTGCCGCTGGGCTGCGGCACCAGGCGCGGCTCGCCGCCGGGTGGGGTGGGACCGACGCGCTCGACGACGGCCAGCACGTCGGACGCCTGCACGTCGGGACGCAGCACCTCGATGCCGTGCCGGCGGGCATCCGCGGCCAGGGACTGCGGCGAGTAGAAACCCATCGGCTGCGCGGCGAGCAGGCCGGCGTAGAACGCGGCGGGGTGGTGCACCTTGAGCCACGAGCTCGCGTACACGAGGAACGCGAACGAGTACGCGTGCGACTCGGGGAAGCCGAAGTCCGCGAACGCCTTGAGCTTGTCGAAGATCTCCTCGCGCACCTTCGGCCCGATGCCCTTGGCGGCCATGCCGTCCATGAGCCGCGCGCGGATCGCCTCCATGCGCTCCATCGACCGCTTCGAGCCCATCGCCCGGCGCAGCTGGTCGGCCTCGGCGGGAGTGAAGTCCGCGACGTCGATGGCCATCTGCATGAGCTGCTCCTGGAACAGCGGCACGCCGAGGGTCTTGCTCAGCGACTTCTCCAGCGTCGGGTGCAGGTACGTGACCGGCTGCCTGCCCTGAGCACGCTCGATGTACGGGTGCACGGACCCGCCCTGGATGGGCCCGGGCCGGATCAGCGCGACCTCGACGACGATGTCGTAAAACTTCTGCGGCCGCAGCCGCGGCAGCGTCCCCATCTGCGCGCGGGACTCCACCTGGAACACGCCCACGGTGTCAGCGGCCGACAGCAGCTCGTAGACCGCCGGGTCCTCGTGCGGCAGCCCGTGCAGGTCCAGCGTCACGCCCTCGTGCTTCTGCACCTCGGTGAACGCGAGCCGCAGCGCCGTGAGCATGCCCAGGCCGAGCAGGTCGAACTTCACGAGCCCGGCGTCGGCGCAGTCCTCCTTGTCCCACTGCAGGACCGTGCGCCCCTCCATGCGCGCCCACTCCACGGGGCACACCTCGATGACGGGCCGGTCGCACATCACCATGCCGCCGGAGTGGATGCCCAGGTGCCGCGGCAGGCGCAGGAACCGCTCGGCCAGGTCGATGACGTGCTCGGGGATGTCCTCGGTGTCCACCGCGGACGGCGGCAGGTGTGCCGGGACGACGTCGTGGTTGTCGGCCGTCGGACGGCCCGGCGTCTCCGGCGCCACCGGCCCCGACCGCGTCAGCGTCCACCACGGGCTCGGCTTCTCCTGCCCGCGCAGGCTCCCCCACCGCTCGATCGACGAGCTCCACGCGTCCTGCTGCCCCGCGTCGTACCCCAGCGCCCGGGCCGCGTCGCGCACCGCCGAGCGCGGCCGGTACGAGATGACGTTGGCGACCTGCGCGGCGTGCGTGCGCCCGTGCATGGCGTAGACGTGCTGGATGACCTCCTCGCGGCGCGCGGACTCGATGTCGACGTCGATGTCAGGGGGGCCGTCGCGCTCCGGGGCGAGGAACCGCTCGAACAGCAGCCCGTGCTTCACGGGGTCGACGGCAGTGACACGCAGCACGAAGCAGACCGCCGAGTTGGCCGCCGACCCGCGCCCCTGCGCCATGATCCCGTTGCGGCGGCAGAAGTCGACCAGCTCGTAGACCACGAGGAAGTACCCGCAGAAGCCCAGGTCCTCGATGACGCGCAGCTCGTGAGCGAGCTGTGCGTACGCACCGGGCACACGCTCGACCTCCGGCGGCCCGTACAGCTCGAGCGCGCCGCGGCGCACCAGCTCACGCAGCCACGTCGCCTCGGTGTGCCCGTCCGGCACCGGGTACGGCGGCAGGCTCGGGGCGACGAGCGACAGGTCGAACGCGCACTCGGCGGCCAGGTCCGCCGCCGTGGTCACCGCGCTCGGGTGACGGCGGTGCAGGTAGAGCATCTCGGTGGCCGAGCGCAGGTGCGCCACGGGCGCTCCGGGCAGCCACCCGTCGAGGTCGTCGAGCGAGGACCGCGAGCGCACGGCCGCGAGCGCCTGGGCGAGGTCCGCGTCCCGCTCGGTGGCGTAGTGCACGTTGCCGGTCGCCACCAGCGGCAGGCGGGCCTCGGCGGCGAGCGTGGCCAGCGCGTCGGCGCGGTCGGTGTCGTACGCGTCACCGTGCATCGTGGTCTCGACGGCGACGTTGTCGCGGCCGAACAGCGCGACGAGCCGGTCCAGCTCGGTGCGCGCCGCCTCGAGCCCGCCGCGCGCGACACCGAGGACCCCCGACGGGTCGCCCCCGGCCAGGGCCCGCCGCACGGCACCCTTGCGGCACCCGGTCAGCACCAGCCACTGCCCTGCGGCGGCCTCCGCCAGCTCCTCCAGGTGGTACTCCGCGGCGCCCTTGCGCCCGGTCCGCAGGTGCCCCTCGGCGATCGCCCGCGACAGCGCCCGGTACCCGTCCGGCCCACGCGCGAGCACCAGCAGGTGGCTCGCGCGCGGGTCCGGCACGCCCGTGGGCGCGTCGAGGACCGGCGGTCCGGGTGTCGGCCGCTGCTCGCGCGGGTGGCGGCGCGGGTCGGGTGCCGGCAGGTGCAGCTCGGCGCCGAACACGGTGGGCAGCCCGACGGCGCGTGCGGCCTGCGCGAACCGCACGACCCCGTACAGCCCGTCGTGGTCGGTCAGCGCGAGCGCGCTCTGCCCCAGCCGGGCGGCCTCGGCGGCGAGCTCCTCGGGCTGGCTGGCCCCGTCGAGGAAGCTGAAGGCCGAGTGCGCGTGCAGCTCGGCGTACCGCGGTGGCCAGTCCGCGCGGGCCTCGTGCACGACGCGCCCCGGGAGCCGGTGCTCAGTCATAGTCGGCCTCGCAGGTCCACACCCCGTCGGTGTGCGTGAGCAGCACCGCCCCGCCGTCGTCGAACGCGACCTGCAGGTGGCCCCGGACCTGCGGCGCCGCACCCGGGTGCGCCCACCAGCGGTCTGACAGCAGCCAGGGCCCGGCCCACCCGGCGACGGCCCGGTCGTCACCGTCGGGCGGCACACGCACGGTGCCGGGCGACCCGCTCAGCCGGCCCCGTCGGTCGATGCGCACGGGCGCACCGTCGACGTCCCGCACCTCGACACGCACGGGGTCGACCAGCACGGTCGCGGGCGCCGGGTCCGGCAGGCGCCCTGGCCACGGCCGGTCCACCGGACGCGGCGGGTCGCTCTGCTCGCCCCACGGCCGCACGTGCACCTGGTCGCGCACGTCACGGCCACCCTGCAACGTCGCGGTCAGCACCCCGGGGCCGCCGACGATGCTCTGCGCACGCTCGAGCGCCCGGTGCGCGCGCAGGTCACCACCCGACGGGCCGCCCCACAGCTGCGTCGCCTCCGCACCTGCGGGGGCGACGTCGAGCGCCGTGAGCGTCAGCCGGACCAGCGCGACCGGGGCGAGATCGTCCTCGTCGCCGGGAGCCCGCACGTCGACCCGCCGGTCACCGGACCCGACGCCCCGGTCCCGCTCCCACGCCTCGCGCCGCCGGTCCCGGGCGGTCGCGACGGCCGACGCGGTGAGCCAGCCGTCGAGCTGCCAGCGGATCCGGTCGGTGATGCGGGCGGCGGCCATCGCACCCCACCCGCCCAGGTCGGTCCGCCACGTGCGCACCAGCTCGGTGCCGTCGTCCGTGCGGGCGGACACCTGGAGGCGCCCGCACGTCACGGACCGGGCGACGAGGTCGGCGTGCAGCTGCTCGGCCAGGCGCCGGCCCGCGAAGGTCGCCGTGTCGACACGGTCGACGGGCGGGTCGAGGTCGGTGCTCACCTCCAGGTCGGCCTCGGGACGGCGCCGTGCGGGCGGACGCTCGTCGAGCCCGCGCGCGAGCGTGCGCGCCCACGTGCCGAGCCGGCCGAACCGCGCGTGCACGTCGGGCGCCGGCAGCGCGGCGAACGCGCCGAGCGTGCGCAGCCCCAGCCGGTGCAGCAGGTCGACCAGGCGGGCGACCTCCGCAGCCTGCTCGGGGGTGGTCGTCGCGTGCACGAGCTCGGTGACCCCGTGCGGCGCGAGGAACACGCCCGACACGCCGGGCTCGACGACAGCACCGGAGCGGGCGGCCAGCACCGCGGCGAGCAGCCCGTCGGCCGTCCCCACGCCGCACTCGTGCCCCGTGGCCCGGGCGACCGCGTCGACGATCCGTTCCGCGAGGGCCTCCTCCGAGCCGTGGTAGCGCGCCGCACCACCTGCGGGGAGCAGCAGCAGACCCGGCCGGGTGACCTCGACGCCCGCGACGACGGTCTCGGTCGCCGCGGCCACAGGCTCGAACAGCCGCACGTCGCGGGCGTCGTCGGCGGGCAGGAGCACCAGCTCGGGGCACACGCCCTGCGCCTGGCGCCGACGCATCCCCCGCCGCACCCCGTCGGCGCGCGCGAGCGCCGACACGGCGGTGACCCGTCGCCCGTCGTGCACCGCGGCGGGGGCGTCGACCGGGACCTCGTCGGCCGCCATCGCCGCGACCACGGGCCAGTCCGGCACCCACACGACCGTCGTCCGCGTGCTCATCCGACCAGCCGCAGACCGCCGGCCGCCCGCGGGCGCCGACGCACCGGACCCCGGGGCACGTGCTCGCCCGGCGGCGCGAACGGCAGCACGACGTCGACCGACGAGGGGACGGCGGCGCTGCCCCGACCCGTGCGACGCACCTGCACCTCGCTCGTGCGCAGGCGGCCGTCCCCCGCCCCGACGCCCGACCACCGCGCCGGTCCGGCGTCGAGCACGACGGCGGCGCCCGGCCACGTCGTGGTCGTCAGCAGCGCGGCGCCGCGCTCGCGTGCGCGGGCGGACAGGCGGCGGCGGTCGGCGTCCGCGAGCGGGGCACCCGGCCCGACCAGGACGACGTCGATCCCGTCGACCAGCGCCGCCAGCACGAGCGCCGCGTCCGCACCGGGGTCGGGGACGAGCGCGAACCGCGCGAGGTCGACGCCCGCCTGCGCGGCGGCCAGCAGCCCCAGGCGCGGGTGCCCCACCGCCACCGCCCACGCGCCCGACGCGCACGCGTGCGCGAGCACCCCCAGGACCAGTGACGTGGACCCGAGGACCGACGTGGTCGCGCCGCGCCGCAGCCCGTCGGGCATCAGCTCGGCCAGCGGTGGCGGCACGGGCAGCGGCGGCCGTTCGCTGGTGAGCAGCGACGTCCGCGGCAGCTCGACCGTGAGCGCCGACGCGTCGTCCGGCGGCACCGCGTCGAGAGAGGGCACCTCGGACAGCACCGTGCGCGCACCGGTGCGCAGCTCCGCGGCCGCGAGCGCGGCACGTGCGCGCGCTGCGCGGTCGACGGTGCTCGTCCCGGTCACGTCTGCTCCTCGTCCTCGCGTCCTGGCACCACGCCGGCCCCGCTCCAGGGCTCGCGTCATGAGCAGCGAACGCGGCGGCGTTCGCCCGCCCGATCCCTCAGTGGATCGAACATGTGTTCGATCATGCCAGTACACGCCGACAGCCGGGAGGTGTCAATCCGCCCCGGGCGGGTGAACCACCCTGTGCACCGAGGCCCCCTCCCCCCGGGGCTATGATTTGACGATTCCATCAACTCATCATCCGGAGTTCTCGTGCCCCTGCACGCCCTCGGTGACGACCGTCCCCTCGCGGAGGTCAAGGCCGAGCTGTTCAAAGCCCTCTCCCACCCCGTGCGCGTGCGCACCCTCGAGCTCCTGGCCGACCGCGACCGGCAGGTCAGCGAGCTGCTGACCGAGCTCGGTCTCGAGGCGTCCCACCTGTCGCAGCACCTCGCCGTGCTGCGCCGTGCGGGAGTCGTCACCGCGCGACGCACCGGTAACGCCGTGCACTACGCGCTCGCCCTGCCCGCGGTCGCCGACATGCTCGCGGCCGCCCGGACCGTGCTCGTCGACGCCGCCGCACGCCACCAGGGCCTGCTCGACGGCACCGCCCCGACCGCACCCGAGGCATGAGATGACCGTCCAGTCGCTCGCGTCCTCCCTCACGCGACGCGTGCGCGCACTGTCCCCCGCACGCTCCGACTACGCCGACCTGCCCCGCTCCTGGCGTCACGACCTGCTCGCCGGTGTCACGGTCGCCGTCGTCGCCCTGCCGCTGGCCCTCGGCTTCGGCGTCGCGTCCGGTCTGGGCGCCGCCGCCGGGCTGGTCACCGCCATCGTCGCGGGCGCCGTCGCCGCCATCTTCGGCGGCTCCCACCTGCAGGTCAGCGGGCCCACGGGGGCCATGGCGGTCGTCCTGCTGCCCGTCGTCGCGCGGCACGGCACCGAGGCCGTCCCGGTGGTCGCGATCATGGCCGGCGGCATCGTCGTGCTGGCCGGCGTGCTCGGCATCGGCAGGCTCGTCGCCTACATCCCCTGGCCCGTCGTGGAGGGCTTCACGTGCGGCATCGGCGTCGTCATCGCGCTGCAGCAGGTGCCGCTCGCCCTCGACACGCCACGCGCGGACGGTGAGAACGCGGGCCTCGTCGCACTGCGTACGATCGGCGCCGTCGACTGGACGCAGGCCGTCGCACCGCTCGGCCTGGTCGCCCTGGTCGTCGCCGTCATGATCGTCCTGCCCCGGCTGCGCAAGGGGCTGCCCGCCTCGCTCATCGCCGTCGTGGTGGCCACCCTCGTCGCCGAGCTGGCAGGCCTGGACGTCGACCGCATCGGCGCCCTGCCCGCCGGGCTGCCCGGCCCGCACCTGCCGGTCGTCGACCTGGAGACCACCAGCGCCCTGTTCTCCTCGGCGCTGGCCGTGGCGGCGCTCGCGGCGCTGGAGTCGCTGCTGTCGGCGCGCGTCGCGGACGGGATGGCCGACGACATCGGCCGCACGCGGCCCAACCGCGAGCTCTTCGGCCAGGGTCTCGCCAACGTCGCGTCGGGCCTGTTCGGTGGCCTGCCCGCGACGGGCGCGATCGCCCGCACCGCCGTCAACGTGCGCTCGGGCGGCCGCACCAGGGTCGCCTCGCTCACGCACGCCCTCGTGCTCGCCGCGATCGTCTACCTCGCCGCCCCGCTCGTGGGCCGCATCCCCCTGTCCGTCCTCGCCGGCGTGCTGCTCGTGACCGCCGCACGCATGGTCGACGTGCCGACGATGCGCGCCATCTGCCGCTCGAGCCGTTCCGGCGCGCTGGTGTTCTGCGTGACCCTGGCCGTGACGGTCGTCTTCGACCTCGTCATGGCCGTCGAGGTGGGCGTCGCGGTCGCCGCCGTCCTCGCGCTGCGCGCCGTCGCGCGCAGCAGCGGGCTGCACCGCGAGCCGGTGGACGAGTCGGAGGAGCACCTGACGGCGGACACCGAGCACACGCTGCTGCACGAGCACATCGCGGTGTACCGCATCGACGGCGCGCTCTTCTTCGCCGACGTGCGCCGGTTCCTGGACGAGATCGCGCTGGTCAGCGACGTGCGTGTCGTCGTGCTGCGCCTGGGCAACGTGCGGGTGCTGGACGCCAGCGGCGCCAACGCGCTGGTCGAGATCATCACCGACATGCGTCGACGCGGCATCGTCGTGCTCCTCAAGGGGCTGCGCCCCGAGCACCACCGCCTCGCCGAGGGGGTGGGCGTGATCAGCGCCCTGAGCGACGAACGGCACCTGTTCGACAACCTCGAGGAGGCGCTCGCGCACGCCCGCTCGCACGTGCGCCGCGCGCAGGCGACCACCAGGATGGGGTGACCGCCCCGGCGACCGGCGTCGGGACGGACCGGAGGTCGTCGTGCCCACGTCCCTGACCCGCCCCGTCGCCCACGAGCCGTACCCGCTGCTGCCGCCCGTCCCCACCTTCGCCGTGACGAGCACGGACTGGGTGCACGGTGCGCCGATCCCCGACGTGCACACCAACACCGACGCCGGGCGGAACGTCTCGCCGCAGCTGACCTGGTCCGGCTTCCCCGAGCAGACCGCCGGGTTCGCGGTGAACGTCTTCGACCCGGACGCGCCCGGCGTCGCCGGGTGGTGGCACTGGACGGTGCTGGGCCTGCGGCCCGACGTCACGTCGCTCGACCGGGACGCGGGACGTCCGGACGGCTCGGGCCTGCCGGCCGGCGCGTTCCACCTGCGCGGTGACGACGGGGTCGCCGGGTACGTCGGGGCCGCTCCCCCGCCCGGCGACCAGGTGCACCGGTACTACGTCGCGATCCACGCGCTCGACACGGACGACCTGGGCCTGACGCCCGACACGACCCCGGGAGCGGCGAGCTGCGCGCTGGTGTTCCACACCGTCGCACGTGCCGTGCTCATGGGGACGTACCAGCGCTGAGCGGGCTGCCCCGCAGTCGTCCCGCGACGCCGGTAGCCTGCCGCGCATGACCACCACCGCACGGGGGACGCTCGCCTGGGAGCGGGCCGTCGACCGCCCGGACCTGCTGGCCACCAGCACGCACGCCGCGATCAGCGGGTGGGCCGACGTCGAGCCGACGGTCGCCGACGCCGTCCTCGTCGCCGCCATCGACCCCGACCTCGCCGACACGGCGGCCATGACCGACGCCTACGCGCTGCCGCTGTCGGCGTCGGTCAACTGCGTCCTCGTCGCCGGCAGGCGGGCAGGCGAGGAGCGGACCGCCGCGTGCCTCGTGCGTGCCACGACGCGCGCGGACGTCAACAGCGCGGTCAAGCGCCTGCTCGACGTCCGCAAGGCGTCGTTCCTGCCGATGGACCGCGCGACGGCGGAGTCGCACATGGAGTACGGCGGCATCACGCCGCTCGGCCTGCCCGCCGGGTACCGGGTGCTGGCCGACGCCGGCGTGGCCGCCGACGACCCCCACGCGGGCGGCACCGTCATCATCGGCAGCGGCGTGCGCCGCTCCAAGATCTCGCTGCCCGGCGCGCTGCTGGTGCGCGCCCCGGGCGTCGAGGTGGTCGAGGGGCTCGCGCTCGGCTGAGGACCACGGGCCGTGTCGGAGCCCCGCAGTAGCCTCGAGCATGACCGCTGCCCGGTGGCCCGGGGTGCTCGCGTGGCGCCTGGGTCGCCACCACCTGGAGCCCTCGACGGCGACGTCCGTGGTCGACGTCGTCGCGGACCTCGGCGCCGTCGCGGCCCAGCTGGACCCGTCGGCCGCCGAGCTGGGCGTCCGTACCCGGCTGCGTGACTCGCGACCGGGCGACGTCGACCGCGCGCTGGCGGACGGCTCCCTGGTGCGGACGTTCGCGTTCCGGGGCGCCACCCACCTCATGACACCGGAGCGGGCGGCCGTGCACCTGGCGCTGCGGGCGTCGACGCGGATGTGGGAGCGGTCGTCGTGGCAGGAGTACTACGGACTCGCACCGGGCGACTGGCCGGCGCTCGGGGCGGCGGTGCACGAGGCGCTCGCATCGGGCCCGCTGTCGCGCGCGGACCTGGCGACGGCCGTGACCGCGCACCGTCCGTTCCGCCACCTGACGACCGCGTTCACCGACCCCCAGGCGACCTTCCTCAAGGCGCTCGCGTGGCAGGGGGTCCTGAGCCTCGGGCCGGGTGGCGGCCCGCTGATGCTGCAGGCGCTCGCCACGAACCCGCGCTGGACCGGCCTGCCGGACGTCGACGAGGCCGGGCCGCAGGCGGTCGAGGCCTACCTGCACGCCTACGGACCAGCGACACCCGAGCACCTGCGCTACTGGCTCACCGAGGGCCTCGGTGTGCGGTTCACGGCCGTCCGCGGCTGGCTCGACGCGCTCGGTCCACGCGTGAGCCGGTTGGAGGTCGACGGCGAGCCCGTGCTCGTGCTGCGCGACGACGTCCCGGCCCTGGCAGCCTCGAGCCCCACGGACGTCGTGCGCCTGCTCCCGCAGTACGACCAGTGGGTCCTCGGCCCCGGCACCGCGGACGTCCACGTCGTCCCCGCGGACCTGCGAGGCGCCGTGAGCCGCGGTGCGCGCGTCGTGGTCGTCGGCGGCGTCGTCGCCGGCACCTGGACGATCGCCGAGGAGTCCATCGCGATCACGTGGCACCACGGCGTGCGCCCTCGGCACGGCGACGTCGCCACCGAGGTCGAGCGGCTCGCCCGTCTGGTGGGGCGCCCCCTCCGCCTGGCGACCTTCTCGTGACGTGCTCCCCGGGCAGGTCGGCACGAGCTCAGGGGTGCTCCGCCGGCACGGCACCGCTAGCGTGCGAGGGAGTCGATCCACGCGGAGGTGCGGCATGACCGATCGACAGCCCGAGCGCACGTTCGGCTGGGAGGACATGTGGGTGTCACCCGAGGACGACCCCCGTGAGGCGGGCGACAGGGTGTTCGGGGAGCGCGCCACGCTCGTGCGGTACCTGCGTGACCGGCGGCTGACCCTCGAGCTCAAGTGCCAGGACCTGACGCCCCAGCAGCTCGCGCTCCGCTCGGTCCCGCCGTCGGACCTCTCGCTCCTGGGCCTGGTCCGGCACCTCGCGGAGGTCGAGCAGTACTGGTTCCGCATCGTCATGCTCGACGAGCGCCCCGAGCGGCACTACCGCGGGTCCGCCGCGGTCGCGTTCCACGAGGCCGTGGGCGACGACGAGCACGTCGCCGACGCGTGGCAGCGCTGGCGCGACGAGGTCGCGTACGCCGAGCTCGTCGTCCTGGCCACGCCGGACCTGGGCACCCGCGGCCGGGGCCCCGAGCAGCCCGAGCTGCGCGAGGTGCTCGTGCACATGATCGAGGAGTACGCGCGCCACCTGGGGCACGCCGACCTGCTGCGCGAGCGGATCGACGGACGCATCGGCCAGTGAGCGCGGCCGTCCGGGGGACGCCCGGCCTGCCAGGTGCGCGCCGCCGACGGGATCGCGACGCCCGGTGCGATGCTGACGCCTGCGCCGGGCGCGGCCCCCTCGACGGGCCCCGCGACCGGCCCGCCCACCACACCCAGGAGATCCACGATGACGACCCCCCTGCACGTGCCCGCCGTCCCCTTCGCGCTGGTGCCCTCGGCCGGCTCCGCGTGGGTGGTGGACGACGTGCCGGGCACCGTGCGGGTGACCGCACCGCCGCGCACCGACGTCTTCCTCGACCCGCGCGACGGCATCTCGTCCGACTCCGAGGGCGTCCTCAACGCCCCCACGCTGCTGGGCACCCCGCCGGCGGGCGACTTCCAGCTGACCGCTCGCGTCACGGTCGACTTCGCCGCGACGTTCGACGCCGGCGTGCTGCTGCTGCACGTCGACGACCGGCACTGGGGCAAGCTCTGCTTCGAGTACTCGCCCGACGGTGTCCCGCTCATCGTCTCCGTCGTCACGCGCGGCGTGTCGGACGACGCCAACGGGTTCGCGGTCGACGGCAACCAGGTGTGGCTGCGCGTGTCGCGCATCGGCGCCGCGTACGCGTACCACGCGTCGCTCGACGGCACGCGCTGGTCGCTGGTCCGGCACTTCGCGCTGGACGACCCGCAGGGTGCGGTGACGGTCGGCTTCGAGGGCCAGTCGCCCACTGGCGAGGGGTGCGCGGTGACGTTCGACCGGATCAGCTTCACGCCGACCCGCCTGGGCGACCTGCGCGACGGGTCCTGAGCGTCGGGCGGCCCGGGGGCTCCTCTCAGACCCGGGTCGCCCAGAACGCCACGGCCGCGGCCGCCGCGACGTTGAGGGAGTCCACTCCCCCGGCCATCGGGATCCGCACCGTCAGGTCCCCCGCCGCGACCGTCGCGGGCTTGAGCCCGTCCCCCTCGGTGCCGAGCACCAGCGCCAGACGCTCGGGCGGGTCCGCGACCAGGTCGTCGAGCGTCACCGCGTCGTCGGACAGCGCGAGCGACGCCGTGACGAACCCCGCCTCGCGCAACGTCACGATCCCCTCGGGCCACGGGTCGATCCGCGTCCACGGCACCTGGAACACCGTGCCCATCGACACCCGCACCGACCGCCGGTACAGCGGGTCGGCGCAGCGCGGCGTGACGAGGACGGCATCGACCCCCAGCGCCGCGGCGGACCGGAAGGCGGCCCCGACGTTCGTGTGGTCGACGAGGTCCTCGAGCACCGCGACGCGCCTGGCCCCGGCGCCCTGGCGCGCCGACGCCAGCACGTCCGCGACGGCCGGCAGCGTGGGCCGGTGCATCGCCGCGAGAGCGCCGCGGTGCACGTGGAAGCCGGTGATGGCCTCCAGCACCGGCTCGGCCGCGACGTACACGGTCACGGACTCGTCGCCGGGGGTGTCCGCGAGCATCCGCTCGAGGTCGGGCAGCCAGCGCGGTGCGAGCAGCACGGACCGCGGGCGGTGTCCCGCGCGCAGCGCACGCCCCAGCACCGTCGAGCTCTCGGCGATGTACAGGCCGTTCGCGGACTCGACCCGGGTGCGCAGGGCGACGTCGGTCAGCCCGACGTAGTCGGTCAGCCGAGGGTCGTCGCGGTCGGTGACGGACTGGACGTCGGGGCGCAGCACCGCGCCATCATCCCAGGTCGGCCCGCGCCGGGTGACGCACGACCCGGGCACCGAGGACCGCGACGACCACACCCACCGCGGCCACGACCGGCACGAGCAGGAACGCCTGGTGCGTGCCGAACGCGTCGGCGAGGGCGCCCAGCAGGAACGGCGCGACACCGATCGCGAGCGCGCCGGCGAGCGTCGCGTGCGACTGCGCGCGGTCGGCATGCCCGCGCGACACCGCCAGGAGCAGCGAGACACCCAGCGGGTACTGCGCGCCGTAGCCGAACCCCGCGACGACCAGGCCCGTCAGGGCCACCCCGACGTCCGTCGCCGTCCACAGCAGCGCCCACCCGGCGATCGCGATGGCGAAGGAGGCCGCGAGCAGGTGCGCCGGGTGCACCCGCAGCGACAGCGGTCCGACGATGAACCGCATGACCGACATGCCCGCGACGAGTCCGGCCGTCGTCGCCGTCGCGATGCCCGGCCCGGCGTCGGTGCGCGCGAGCACGAGGTCCGTCGCCCAGTACGTCGTCGCGTTCTCGAGCGCGGTCGCGGCGACGAGAGCTGCGAGGAACAGCGGGGCGGCGTGACGTGAGACGCGGGGCGCGTCCGGTGCCGACCTGTCGAGGGTCGCGTCGACGTCAGCGCTGTCCCGCGCGCTCGGCCCGGGCACGCCGTCCGCCGTGTCCGCACGTCCTGTGACGGCGCCGTCCGCCGCGGCCGCACGTCCGGCTCTGCCCGGCCACCGCGGCAGCGCGGGCGTCGCGGGCAGCCGGCTGACGAGCAGCGCCGTCACCACGGCAAGGCCTGCCGTCACCGCCACGCCGGGGCGCCAGCCCCACCCGGCCGCGACGCACGCGCCGACGGCGATCGGCCCGATCAGACCGAGAGACGAGCCCACGCCGTTCGCCTCCGTGATCGCGGCCGACGCGGCGGGACCCGTGTGCTGCGCGACCCCGACCTGCGTGGAGGCGATCATCACGTTCCCACCCACCGCGGTGACGAACATGCCCGTCAGCGTCCACGGCAGGGTGGGGCCGAGCAGCAGGCCCGTGACGCCCACGGCGACCAGCACCAGGGCGGCGACGATCGTCGCGCGCCGACCGAAGTGCCGCACTGCGCGCGGCGTCAGCGGCGCGGTCGCCAGCCCGCCGACGGCCATCGCGGTCCCGTGCAGGCCTGCCTGAGCGGCGGTGACGCCCAGCTCGTCGGCCAGGAGCGGCACCGAGGGGTTGAAGCTGTACAGCAACCAGCCCCACACGACGTACGGGGTGTACAGGCCGAGCGTCAGGCGGTCGCGCACGAACCGGGCGCGCGCAGGGGACGACACGGTGGTCGACGCGGAGGGCATAGCAGAAGCATCGTCGCCAGACCGTGCCGGCTGGACGACCGACGCCGGTGACGTTCGTCGCACCGCCGCACGTGCGGGGCCCGCAGCCGCGTGCTCAGGCACGGGTCAGGACGCTCGCGGATCCGTCGCGTCGGGCGAGCCGTCCACCCGCCGCGGCCGCCACGGCACCCGCGAGGGCGAGCACCGGGACGACGAGGAACGCGAGGTGCGCGCCGACCGCGTCGCCCAGCGCCCCGAGGAGGAACGGCGCCACGCCCAGCGCGAGCGCCCCGGCGAGCGTCGCGTGCGCCTGCGCGCGGTCACGACGGCCCGGGGTCACGGCGAGCAGCAGGGCGATCGACAGCGGGTACTGCGCGCCGTAGCCGATGCCGGCGAGCACGAGCCCGGCCAGCGCGACCCGCGCGTCGGTCGCGGTCCACAGCACGGCCCACCCGCCGATCGCGACCACGAACGACGCGGCGAGCACGTGCACCGGTGCGACCCGCAACGACAGCGGCCCGGTGACGAAGCGGATGGCGGACATGCCGGCCACCAAGCCGGCGGTGGTGGCCGTCGCGATGCCGGGACCCGCGTCGGTGCGGGTGACGACGAGGTCGGCCGCCCAGTAGGTGGTGGCGTTCTCGAGCGCGACCGCGGCGACGAGCGCGGCGAGGAACAGCGTCGACGGGCGCAGCCCGCGGCGGTGCGGGGTGTCGGCGTCCTGCGGCGCGGTGGCCACCTGGTCGTGAGCCGCGGGCTCGGGCACCGGGGGCCTTCCACGGCGGCGCCGCGCGGGCAGGGCCGTGGAGTCCGGCAACCGGGCGACGACGACGGCCGCGACGACGCCGAGCACGATCGCCACCGCGACACCCGGACGCCACCCCCAGCCGGCGGCGACGCACGCCCCGACGGCCAGCGGCCCGACGAGTCCCACGGACGAGCCGACGCCGTTGGCCTCCGTGATGGCCGCCGACGCGGCCGCACCGGTGTGGTCGGCGAGCCCGACCTGCACGGCGGCGATGGCGCCCGACCCGCCGAGCGCCGCCACGAGGATCGATCCGAGCGTCCACGGCAGCGACTGCGCCAGCACCAGGCCGGCCACGCCGACCGCCACGAGGAGCGCCAGCACGACGATCGTGCCGCGGCGCCCCACCCTGCGCACCGACCTCGGCACGACCCCGGAGGCCAGCAGGGACCCCGCGGCCATCGCCGTGCCGTGCAGCCCGGCCTGCGCGCCGCTGATGCGCAGCTCGTCGGCGAGCAGCGGGACCGACGGGTTGAAGGAGTAGAGGACCCACCCCCACGCGACGTACGGGGTGTAGAGCCCGACGGTGGTGCGGTCGCGCACCAGACGGGGCCGGGCGGCCGCGGGCCCGGGACCCGACGGCGGCACGTCCGGCGTGCTCATCGCACGACGACGTCCGTCCCGTCGTCGCCGAGCGCCACCTCGTGGCGGACGCCGTCGACCTCGACGACGTACCGTCCGGGCATCCCGCTGATCGCGACACGCCCGTCGTCGCCGGTGGTGACGGTCGTCGGCGCGAGCCACCACTGCCCGCGGATCAGGCCGCGCAGCGCGTCGTACGACGGCTTGGGCGTCCCGTCGGCGAACACGAGACCGCCGGGTGCGTTGAGCCACATGCCGTGGTCCGAGAGCCCCCAGTACGTGATGACCTGCACGCGCGGGTCCGCGACGAGCGTGGAGTAGAGCTCGACGGCGTCCTGCGCCTGGCGCTCGAGGCCGTCGGGCGTGCTGGGCCACTGCTCGACCTGGTGGTCGTTCAGGTCGTCCAGGTGCTTGGGCATGAGCTCCCCGGACATCAGGGTGATCTCCGTGAAGTGCAGCGGCAGACCGAACCGGCCGAAGCGCTCGAGCACGTCGAGCGTCTTCTCCTTGCCCCACGTGCCCTGGTGCATGTGGCTCTGCAGACCGAGCGCGTCGATGCGGATGCCGGCGGCCAGGCACTCCTCGATGAGGTGCTCGTAGTCCGCGGACATGTCGAAGTCGTTGAGCAGCAGCGTCGCCGACGGGTTGGCCGCCCGCGCCTCCTCGAACGCCAGGCGCACCATCCCGACGCGGCCCACGGTCTTGGCGACGCGCGTCACGGCGTTGTCGTCCTTGGTGAAGACGGGCATGATCACGACCTCGTTGATCGCGTCCCACGTGTCGACGAGCCCGGCGAACTCCGACGCGTCCCGCTGGACGCGGGCGCGCAGGAGCCGCAGCACCTCGTCGTCAGGCTTGGGCACCAGCCACTGCGGGGCGACCGTGTGCCACACCAGCGGGTGGCCCTTCACGCGGGCCCCGCGTGAGACGAAGTGCTCGGCCGCGGCACGCAGCGCAGCCGTGCGCGGCTTGCCCTCCTCGGGCTCGAACGTGCCCCAGTAGAACGGCAGGGTCGCGGTGTCGAACAGGTCGAACCACAGCGCGTCGAGCCGCTCGTGCAGCTCCTCCTCCGCCGCCGTGAACGGCTTGCCGGCGAGCCGACGGGCCGCACGGTGCACCTCGTCGAACCCGATGCACCCGAAGCCGAGCCCGTGACCCGTCTGCTCCACCGTGACGGACGCCCCGGCCAGCGGCGTGCCGGCGGCGTCGAGCAGCTGCACCGTGCGCGTCCGGGTGCGGTGCGCGACCGCGGGATCGGCGGCGGCCGCACTGGCCACGGCGGCGGACGGGTTCGGCTGGGCGGTCATACGGCTCCTCAGGACATGGGGACGAAGCGGTCGGCGACCACGCCACAGGACGGGCGTCGTCGCACCGGTGCACAGACTCTCATTCTCAGGCAGGGATCCCCAGCACCCACGACGCGAGGGTCGTGACCGTGAGCGTCACCAGCAGCACGGACGCCACGCTCAGCGGCGCCCCCGCCCGGATCATGTCGGGAACCCGCACGTATCCCGAGGAGTACGCGATGGCGTTGGGCGGCGTGGCCGCCGGCATCATGAACGTGCACCCGGCCGCCAGGGCGACCGGGACCGCGAGCAGCAGCGGCCCGTAGCCGAGGGCCACCCCGACCGTGCTCATGATGGGCAGGAGGGTCGCGGCGGTCGCGGTGTTCGACATGAACTCCGTCATCGCCACCGTCAGCAGGCAGACCACCGCGACGACCAGCACGGTCGGCAGGCCGTCCAGGCCGTTCGCCCGCTCACCGATCCACTGCGACAGGCCCGACGACGTGATCTGCGACGCGAGCGCCAGCCCGCCGCCGAACAGCAGCAGGATGCCCCACGGCAGCTCGCGCGTGTCCGACCAGTCGAGCAGCCGGCCGCCACAGTCGTCGCCCGACGGCAGCAGGAACAGCAGGACGGCGACGAGGATCGCGACCACCTCGTCCGTCACCGGGGTACCGCGCCAGACCAGGGGCAGCGCGATCCACGAGAGCGCCGCCAGTGCGAAGACCACCACGACGCGACGCTGCGGGTGTCCCATCGGCCCGAGCCTGGCGAGCTCCGCCCTCACCACCGAGTCGTCGTCGCACAAGGGCTCCGGGTCGATCCGGAAGACCACACGGGTCAGCACCAGCCACGCGATCAGCAGGAACACCACCGACAGCGGCAACCCCACCGCCATCCACTCGCCGAAGGAGATCTCGATGCCGTACGTCTCGGACATGTAGCCGACGAGCAGCGCGTTGGGCGGGCTGGCGATGATCGTGCCGAACGACCCGATCGTGGCGGCGTACGCGATGCCGAGCATCAGTGCGGCGGATAGGCGAGCGTCGACGCCGCCGCGCTCACGCCCCAGCAGCGCGAGCACCGACACACCGATGGGCAGCATCATCACGGCCGTCGCGGTGTTCGACACCCACATGCTCAGCAGCGCGGTCGCCACCATCATCCCCAGCACCAGGCGGCGCGGCGCGGTGCCCACCAGGCGCACCACCCCCAGGGCGATGCGCAGGTGCACGTCCCACCGCTGCAGCGCGATGGCGAGGACGAACCCGCCGAGGAACAGGAAGATGACCTTGTTGGCGTAGGGCGCCGCGACGTCCGCGACGGGCGCGACGCCGGCGACCGGCATCACGACCAGCGGCAGCAGGGCGGTCACGGCCAGCGGCAGCGCCTCGGTCATCCACCACACGCCCATGAGGACGAGCGTCGCTGCGGTCACCGCCCCGGCGTACGCGGGCGCACCCGCGGCCTCGGGCGGCATGTCCGGCATCACCCAGGCGACGATCGCCGCGAGCACCGGACCGACGACCAGACCGATGGTCTGTCGGCTCGGGCGGCGTAGCCGCTCCGCACGCGGGAGCCCGCTCCCACGGTTCGGTCCCGGCGTCCGGTGCGTGGGTGCGGCGGCTGCGGTGGAGCTGATGGGTCGACCCTCTCGTCGCGTGGCGGGTACGTCGTCCCACTCGACGTTACGTCGCAGCCGGCAGGCCCCCGTGGGACCTTCGGGTCAGGGGCGACGCCCCTCATCGACCGTCGACGTGACCGACCGTCGACCACCAGCCACGCGTGCCGCGTCAGTCGACAGGGGCCACCGCGGCGGCGAACTGGCTCTCGTAGAGCCGCGCGTAGGCCCCGCCCGCCGCGAGGAGCTCGCCGTGGCTGCCCTTCTCGACGATCTGCCCGTGCTCCATCACGAGGATGACGTCCGCGTCGCGGATCGTCGACAGGCGGTGCGCGATGACGAACGACGTGCGCCCCACGCGCAGGGCGTTCATCGCGTGCTGCACGAGCACCTCGGTGCGCGTGTCGACGGACGACGTCGCCTCGTCGAGGATGAGGATGGCCGGGTCGGCGAGGAACGCGCGCGCGATCGTCAGCAGCTGCTTCTCGCCTGCGGACACCGCCCCGCCCTCGTCGTCCAGGACGGTCTCGTACCCCTCGGGCAGCGTCCGCACGAAGCGGTCGACGTGCGTCGCGACGGCGGCCTCGACGATCTGCACGTGCGTCGCGTCGTCGACGCCGTAGGCGATGTTCTCCGCGATGGTCCCCTTGTACAGCCACGTGTCCTGCAGGACCATGCCCATCTGGGAGCGCAGCGCGTCGCGCGTGAGGTCCCGGGTGTCCACGCCGTCGAGCGTGATCCGCCCGTCGTCGACCTCGTAGAACCGCATCACGAGGTTGACCAGCGTGGTCTTGCCCGCGCCGGTCGGCCCGACGATCGCGACGGTCTGGCCGGGCTCCGCGACGACCGACAGGTGCTCGATCAGGGGGGTGTCGGGCTCGTAACGGAACGACACGTCCTCGAACGCGACCCGCCCCCGCACGCGGGCCGGGAGGGCGACCGGCTGCGCGGGGTCCGGCGACTGCTCGTCCGCGTCCAGGAGCTCGAAGACGCGCTCGGCCGACGCGACACCCGACTGCAGCAGGTTCGCCATGGACGCGATCTGCGTGATCGGCTGCGTGAACTGCCGCGAGTACTGGATGAACGCCTGGACGTCACCGAGCGTCATCGTGCCCGACGCGACGCGCAGGCCGCCGACCACCGCCACCACGAGGTAGTTGAGGTTCGCGACGAACCCGAGGGCCGGCTGGATGATCCCGGAGATGAACTGCGCCCGGAACGACGACTCGTAGAGCCGCTCGTTGCGCTCGGCGAACGTCGCGGCGGCCTCCTCCTGACGCCCGAAGACGGTCACGAGCGCGTGCCCGGTGAACATCTCCTCGATGTGCGCGTTGAGCTTGCCGGTCCAGGCCCACTGCTCGACGAACTGCGGCTGCGAGCGCTTGGCGATGGCCGCGGCGATGACGACGGACAGCGGGACGGTGACGAGGGCGACGACTGCCAGCAGCGGGGAGATCCAGAACATCATCGCCAGGACCCCCACGACGGTGAGCACCGAGGTCACGAGCTGCGACAGGGTCTGCTGCACCGTCTGGGCGACGTTGTCGATGTCGTTGGTCACGCGGGAGAGCAGCTCGCCGCGCGGCTGCTGGTCGAAGTACGACAGCGGGACGCGCGCGAGCTTCTCCTCGACCTGCGACCGCATCCGGCGGACGGTGTTCTGCACCGCGCGTGCGGTCAATCGGCCCTGGAGCCAGGCGAAGAGGAACGCCGCGACGTACACGGCCAGCACGACGAGCAGGATCGAGCCGAGGCGCTCGAAGTCGACGCCGGCCCCGACGGTCAGCTGCGCCATGCCGCCGACGAGCTCGGCGAGCTGGTTCTGCCCGGCGGCCCGCAGCGCCTCGACGGCCTGCGCCTGCGACGCGCCCGCCGGGACGACCTGCCCGAGCTGGCGCGAGACGACGCCCTCGAACAGCACGTCGGTGGCGTTGCCGAGCAGCTTGGGTCCGGCGACCGCCGCCGCGACGGACAACGTGCCCAGCACCAGGACCGCGACGAGCCGTGCGCGCTCGGGGCGCAGCACGGTGAGCAGGCGGCGCAGGGAACCCCGGAAGTCCATCGACTTCTGCCCGGGCATACCGAGCCCTGGCCCCATGTGGCCGCCGCGCGGGCCGCCCGGGGGCGGACCCGCGGGTGCGGCACTGCCGGCGCGCGGTTCCTTCGCCGTGGCGCTCATGCCGCCTCCTGCGCGCTCAGCTGGGAGTACACGATCTCCTGGTACGTCTCGTTCGACGCGAGGAGCTCGTCGTGGGTGCCGTCACCGACGACGCGACCCTCGTCGAGGACGAGGATCCGGTCGGCGAACCGGATGGTCGCGACGCGTTGCGCCACGACGAGGACGGTGGCGTCCCGCGTCTCGGGTGCCAGGGCGGCACGCAGGGCCGCGTCCGTGGCGTAGTCGAGCGCGGAGAAGGAGTCGTCGAAGAGGTAGATGCTCGGGCGTCGGACGAGCGCGCGCGCGATCGCGAGGCGCTGGCGCTGACCGCCGGACAGGTTGGTCCCGCCCTGCGCCACCGGGGCGTCCAGCCCCTCGGGCAGTGCCTCGACGAAGTCGCGCGCCTGCGCGACCTCGAGCGCGTGCCACAGCTCGTCGTCGTCCGCGTCGGGCCTGCCGAACTGCAGGTTGCTGCGCACGGTCCCGGTGAACAGGTACGGCCGCTGCGGCACGAACCCGATCCGGGCGCCGAGCGCGGCCGGGTCGGCGTCCCGCACGTCCACGCCGTCGACGAGGACGCGCCCCCCTGTCACGTCGTAGAGCCGCGGCACGAGGTGCAGCAGCGTCGTCTTCCCGGAGCCCGTGGAGCCGATGATCGCGGTCGTCCGGCCGGGCTCGGCGACGAACGACACGTCCCGCAGCACCGCGTCCTCGGCCCCCGGGTAGCGGAACTCCACGTCGCGCAGCTCGAGCAGCCCCGGACGTGCGTCCGCGCCGGTCGGGAACGCGACGGGCCGGTCGGGTGCCCGGACCGTGGTGGAGGTGTCGAGCACCTCACCGATGCGGTCGGCCGACACCATGGCCCGCGGCACCATCACGACCATCATCGAGCTCATCATCACGGCCATGAGGACGAACATGATGTAGCTGAGGAAGGCGATCAGCGACCCGATCTGCATCTCCCCGGCGTCCACCCGCTGCGCCCCGAACCACACGACCGAGACGCTCGAGAGGTTCATCACCAGCATCACGACGGGGAACATGAGGGCGAACAGCAGGCCCGCTCGCAGCGAGGCGATGTAGAGGTCCGTGTTGGCGACCTCGAACCGCGCCTGCTCCTGGCGCTCGCGCACGAACGCCCGGATGACGCGCACCCCGGACAGCTGCTCGCGCATGACCCGGTTGACCGCGTCGATGCGCTTCTGCATCTGCCGGAACCACGGCACCATGCGGGACACGATCAGCCCGATGACCACCGCCAGCACCGGCACCACCACCAGCAGCAGCCCCGAGAGGCCGACGTCCTCGCGCAACGACATCACGACGCCGCCGATGAGCATGAGCGGGGCCATGACGAGGAACACGAACGTCATGAACACGACCATCTGCACCTGCTGGACGTCGTTCGTCGTGCGGGTGATCAACGTCGGGGCACCGAACCGGCCCATCTCCTGCTGGGAGTAGGACTGGACCTGCGCGAACAGGCGGGCACGCACGTCGCGCCCGAACGCCATCGCGGCGCGAGCGCCGTACCAGACCGCCGCGACCGACGCGGCGACCTGCACCAGGCTGATCGCCAGCATGACGCCGCCCAGCCGCCAGATGGTCGCCGTGTCACCCTGTGCCACCCCGTCGTCGATGATGTCGGCGTTGAGGCTCGGCAGCCACAGCGACGCGATCACCTGCACGAGCTGCAGCGCGAGCACGGCGACGACGGCAGCCCGGTACGGGCGCAGGTGCTCCCGGAGCAGACCTACCAGCATGGGTCAGAGCCCTTCCGTGGCGGCGGGGTGCGCCGGTGGACGAGGTGCCCGGACCCCCAGCAACCGGACCGCGGCAGGTACACGATGCCGCCCCCGACCGCGGTGCGCACCACCATTCCGCGCAGGGCGGACAGCCCGACGCCGGCACCCCGGGGACGGGACGCCGGCGGCGGGCGAGCGGACGGGCGTCAGGGCGTCGGCTGTGCCGGCGGACGGGGGTCGTCGCGCGGCGGGGCGTCCTGCTGCGGGTCCGGCCGCGGGGTTGCGGTCGGCGACCCGTACGTCGGCTGCTGCGGCGCCGCCGGACCCGCACCGGGTCGCTGACCCCGTTCGGCCGACGGGTCGAACGGCACACCCGAGAGCGTGCCGGCGCTCGTCGCATCGGCCGTGGCCGCGGCCGACTCGCGTCGGGCCTCGGCCAGCGCCTCGCCCGGGTCCGTCAGCGACACGGGCGGCAGGTCACCGTCCGCGATGGGCGAGCTTCCCGCCGGACGCGTCGGGTAGTCGCCGTCGTCACCCGAGCCGCCCTGGAAACCCTTGGAGAGCCACCCGAGTGCGCCGCTGAGCTCGGCCGGGAGGAACCACATCTTGTTCGACGGGCTCGCGGCGATCTTCGGCAGGGTCTGCAGGTACTGGTACGCGAGCAGCTTGGGGTCGGCGTCGCCGCGGTGCACCGCGTCGAAGACCTGCAGGATCGCGCGCGCCTCACCCTCGGCCCGCAGGATCGCCGACTGCGCCTCACCCTCGGCCCGCAGGATCGCCGACTGCTTCTCGCCCTCGGCCGTGAGGATCGCGGACTGCTTGACGCCCTCGGCCGTGAGGATCGCGGCGCGCCGGTCACGCTCGGCACGCATCTGCTGCTCCATCGAGCCCTGCACCGAGGCGGGCGGGTCGATCGCCTTGAGCTCGACCCGGTTGACGCGGATGCCCCACTTGCCGGTCGCCTCGTCGAGCACACCGCGGAGCTGGCCGTTGATCTGGTCGCGGCTCGTGAGCGTCTGCTCGAGGTCCATGGACCCGATGACGTTGCGCAGCGTCGTCACCGTCAGCTGCTCGATGCCGGTGATGTAGTTCGCGATCTCGTAGACCGCGTCCTTCGGCGACGTCACCTGGAAGTAGATGACGGTGTCGATGCTCACCACGAGGTTGTCGGACGTGATGACCGGCTGCGGCGGGAATGACACGACCTGCTCGCGCAGGTCGACGCTGGCACGCACACGGTCCACGAACGGGATCAGCAGGTGCAGGCCTGCGTCGAGCGTCTTGTTGTACCGTCCCAGCCGCTCGACGATGATCGCCACGGCCTGCGGCACGATCCGCACCGCGCGGGCCAGGGCGACGACGACGAAGATCAGGACCAGGACGAGGACGGCGATCAGGGCGATCTGGCCGACATCGGGGCCGTCGTTCATGGCACCTCCGCAAGTTCTGCCGCCCGTACCGGGACGGCCACGGTGACCCGGGGGCCCGGGTCGGTGTCTCGGTCGGTCTCGGTCAGGCGGGCGCGACGCCGGGGGCCGCCGTGTCACCCGGGGCTGTGGCGGCCGCAGGACTGACCACCGCGGTCGCGCCGTCGATCTTCGTCACCGTCACCGCCGTACCCGGCGGCAACGAGCCGCCGTCCGCGGTCCGCGCGGTCCACACCTCGCCGACGAGCTTCACCCGCCCGGTCGTGCCGTCGACGGTGGAGACCACCGTGGCCGGCCGCCCGACGAGCGCCGCGGCGTTCGTCTCCGGCAGGTCCACCCGGCCCTTGAGGTGACGCAGCAGCCAGGGGCGCAACGCCACCAGCAGCACGATCGAGGTGAGCGCGGCGACGAGGATCTGCACGGCGACGGGCGCGCCGAGCGCGTAGGCCAGCGCTCCCGCGAGGGCTCCGCCCGCGAACATGACGAGCACGAGGTCCAGCGACAGCATCTCCAGGATGCCGAGCGTCAGGGCTCCCCCGACCCACCAGAGCCATCCCATGGCCGCCACCTCCGCAGTCGTCGTCGTCCGTCAAGCGATCCTATGTGATCGCTTTGCGAACCTGTGGTCGGCGCGTCACGGTACGGCCACGATCAGACCGTGGCCCGCCCGGTGGCGTGCGCAGCCCAACGGCCGTCGACGTGGTCGAGGCCCAGAGGTATGTCGAACGCACCGGACAGGTTCTCCGCGGTCAGGGTCTCGAGGATCGGCCCGGCGGCGAACACCCGCCCCGCTCGCAGCAGGAGCAGGTGCGTGAACCCCGGGGGGATCTCCTCGACGTGGTGCGTCACCAGCACCAGCGCCGGAGAACGCCGGTCGCGCGCGAGCTCGGCCAGCGCGCCGACGAGCTCCTCACGTCCCCCGAGGTCGAGCCCCGCGGCCGGCTCGTCGAGGAGCAGCAGCTCGGGGTCGCTCATGAGCGAGCGGGCGATCTGCACGCGCTTGCGCTCCCCCTCCGACAGGGTGCCAAACCAGCGCTCCGCGAGGTGCTCGACGCCGAACGCCGTGAGCAGGTCCGTCGCCCGTGCCTCGTCGACGGTCTCGTACTCCTCGCGCCAGCGGCCCGTCACGCCGTAGGCGGCGGTCAGCACGACGTCCCGCACGGTCTCGCCCGACGGGATCCGGTCGGCCAGAGCCGCGCTGGCGAAGCCGATCCGGGGCCGGAGCTCGAACACGTCCGTGGCGCCCATGCGCGCGCCGAGCAGCGTCGCGGTCCCCGAGGTCGGGTGCATCCGACCGGACGCCACCTGCAGCAGGGTGGTCTTGCCGGCGCCGTTGCGGCCCAGCACCACCCACCGCTCGGAGTCCTGGACCCGCCACGTCACGGAGTCGAGGATCGTCGTCGCCCCCCGGCGGATCGTCACGTCCTGCAGGTCGAGCACGTCGGTCATGTCCACAGACCCTAACCGTCCCGGACGTCGCGACGTGCCGGAGCGAGCCCGTCCCGCCCGATCTCACAGTCCCGTCGCGCGCCGGTGCTCACAGCTCGATCGTCAGCATGGTCGACGAGTGGGCGACCTCGTAGCCCAGCCCCGCGTAGATCCCGTGGGCGCCCGACGGGTTGTCGGTGTCGACCTCGAGCTCCGCGTACCGCATCCCGTCGGCCGCGTACGCACGCATCACGTCCGCCAGCAGCGCGACGGCGACGCGCCTGCCGCGCCACTCACGCCGCACGCCCAGGAGCTCGGTGTACCCGGACGGGTAGCCGGCCGCGGGCCAGTCGTGCTCGAAGCGCGCCGAGACCGCGTACCCGACGACCTGGTCGGCGTCGTCGAGCGCGACGAACGACCACGTCGGCGCGAACATCGCGCGCGCGGCGCGCCACTGCTCAGGGGTGCGCGGCTCGGAGCCCCAGTGGTCCGCGAACACGTCGTTGTGCGTCAGGCGGACCTGGTCGTCGAGCTCCGGGGACCACGGCACGACACGGAGGCCGTCGATCTGCGGCACGTCGGGAAGGGGCGCGTCGAGCGGCCGCCGCATGTGCGTGTAGTACCGGACGGGCGTGAACCCGGCAGCCTCGTACACACGCGCCACGTCGGGTGTCGAGTCGTCGCAGAACGTGGCGATCCGTGCGGGCAGCTCCTTGCCGGAGGCAGCGAGCACCTGCCGCGCGCGGGCCTGCGACCAGGCGACCAGCGCGGTCCCGATGCCTCGGCCGCGCCAGGCCGGGTCGACGTCCCCCTCGACGAACGCGCGGACGACGCGCTCGTCACCCGGCGCGGTGTCGACCTGGGCCCACGCACGCACGGTCCCGTCGGCGTCGAGCCCCGTGAGGGTGTCGAGCCGCAGGTCGCGCCACGTCGGCTCCAGCTCCTCGGCGACCTCCTCGACGGACGTCCGGTACGGGAGCCCGTCGGCCTCCTGGCACCGCCCCCGCAGCGCTGCGAGGGCGGCCGCGTCGTCGGTGCCGGCGGCACGCCACGTCAGGCCAAGCCCGACGGCGGGCAACGGGAGCTGGTCGGGCGCTGCCGCTCGCTGGGCCAGGGGCACGGTCGTGTCGGTCATGGCGCCCAGCGTGACGTGAGGGCGGGAGGCCGGTCCACCGCAAATGCGTGGCGCGCGACGGCCGCAGGGCGGTGCCGGTCAGGCGTCGATCCGCGACTGGTCCAGGGCGTGGGCGTTGGCGACGATGAAGTCCTTGCGGGGTGCCACGTCGGAGCCCATCAGCAGCTCGAACACCTTCTCGACGTGCGCGGCCGCCGCCTCGGCCTCCCCGATGCGCACCCGCCGCAGCGTGCGGTGCCGCGGGTCCATGGTCGTCTCGGCCAGCTGGTCGGCGTCCATCTCCCCCAGGCCCTTGTAGCGCTGGATGTCGTCCTTGTACCGCTTGCCGGCGCGGTCGAGCTTCTTCAGCGTGCTCGTGAGCTCGGCCTCGGAGTAGGTGTAGACGTACTCGTTCTTGCGCGACCCGGCACCGATGACCTCGACGCGGTGCAGCGGCGGCACCGCGGCGTACACCCGCCCGTCCTCCACGAGTGGGCGCATGTACCGGAAGAAGAGCGTCAGCAGCAGCGTGCGGATGTGGGCGCCGTCGACGTCGGCGTCGGTCATCAGGACGATCTTGCCGTAGCGCGCGGCCTCGAGGTCGAACGTGCGGCCCGACCCGGCGCCGACCACCTGGATGATCGCGGCGCACTCGGCGTTCTTCAGCATGTCGCCGACGGACGCCTTCTGGACGTTGAGGATTTTGCCGCGGATCGGCAGGAGCGCCTGGAAGTCCGAGCTGCGGGCGAGCTTGGCGGTACCGAGCGCGCTGTCGCCCTCGACGATGAACAGCTCGCTGCGCGCGACGTCGTCGATGCGGCAGTCCGCGAGCTTGGCGGGCAGCGAGGACGACTCGAGCGCGTTCTTGCGGCGCGAGATCTCCTTCTGCTTGCGCGCGGACACCCGCGCGCGCATCTCCCCCACGACCTTGTCGAGCAGGAGCGCCGAGTGTGCCTTGTGGTCCCGCTTGGAGGACGTGAAGACGGCCGTGAGCTCCTGCTCGACGACGCGCGCGACGATGCCGCGCACGGGCCCGGTGCCCAGGACCTCCTTCGTCTGACCCTCGAACTGGGGCTCGGCCAGCCGCACCGTGACGACGGCCGTGAGCCCCGCCAGCACGTCCTCCTTCTCGACCCGCTCCGACGACGAGTCCTTCGCCGAGATCTTCAGGCGCCGCGCGTTGGCGGCCACCTGGGCCCGCACGGTCTTGAGCAGCGCCGCCTCGAAACCGGCGAGGTGCGTGCCCCCCTTGGGCGTCGCGATGATGTTGACGAAGCTGCGCACCTCGGTCGCGTACCCCGTGCCCCACCGCACCGCGACGTCGACCTCGCACGTGCGCGAGACCTCCTGCGGGGTCATGTGACCGCGGTCGTCGAGCACGGGCACGGTCTCGGTGAACGTCCCCTGGCCCCGCAGGGTCCACGTGTCGGTGACCGCGGGGTCCGGCGAGAGGTGGTCGACGAAGTCGACGACGCCGCCCGTGTGCAGGAACGTCTCCTCGTGCGGACCGTGCTCACCGGGCGTCCCGGGCACACGGCGCTCGTCCCGCAGCGTGATGGCCAGACCCGGCACGAGGAAGCTGGTCTGCCGCGCGCGGGTGACGAGCTCGTCGTACGAGAAGACGGCGCTCTTGGGGAAGATCTGCCGGTCGGCCCAGTAGCGCACACGCGTCCCGCTGACGCCCTTGGCGACCTTGCCCACGACCGCGAGCTCGGAACCCTGCACGAAGGGCTCGAACGGCGAGTCGGGACTCACGCCCGCCCGGTCGTCGAACACCCCGGGCTCACCACGGTGGAACGTCATGCGGTAGGTGCGCCCACCACGGTCGACCTCCACGTCGAGGCGCGCGGACAGCGCGTTCACCACCGAGGCGCCGACGCCGTGCAGCCCACCCGACGCCGCGTACGAGCCGCCGCCGAACTTGCCGCCGGCGTGCAGCTTGGTCAGGACGACCTCGACACCGGTCAGGCCGGTCTTCGGCTCGACGTCCACGGGGATGCCACGCCCGTTGTCGCGGACCTCGACCGAGGAGTCCGCGTGCAGCACGATCTCGATCCGGTCGCCGTGCCCGCCCAGGGCCTCATCGACGGAGTTGTCGATGATCTCCCAGAGGCAGTGCATGAGGCCGCGGCTGTCGGTCGTACCGATGTACATGCCGGGCCGCTTGCGCACCGCCTCGAGGCCCTCGAGGACCGAGAGGTGCCGCGCGGTGTAGCCCGCCTGGGCGGAGGTCGTCGTCACGGCGCCGATGGTAACCGCGTGCGTCCGCGTGACCCGCCTCGCCATGCCGCGCGGGCGCCCGGCCGGTGCTCGAGCGCGCGTGTCGGGACCGTGATGCGTGCGCCACGTCACGTTGCGCGGGGATCACGAACACGTGACGGCGCGTCACGATCTTGTACGCAGAGAGCGAACCACCCGTTCCTGAGGGCATGGAACCGCTGAGCGGGTGGTTGTATGGAGATGTGACAGGGACGACGATGGAATCCAGGACCCCGCTGACAGCTGCCGACCGCTGCGACCGCTGCAACGCCCAGGCCTACGTCCGCGTCGTGCTCCCGGTCGGTGAGCTGCTGTTCTGCGCGCACCACGCACGGGAGCACGCACCCAAGTTCGCGAGCGTCGCGACGCACGTGCAGGACGAGACGGACCGCCTGCTCGCAGAGCACGGGGCAGGCCCCGGCGCGGCTGCGGGCTGACGAGCGAACCACCACGAACCCCGAAGGCCCCGGACCACGGTCCGGGGCCTTCGCCGTGCGTCAGCGCTCACAGCAGGCGGCGTGAGCAACGACGAGAGCCCGGCCCCTGGTGGGGCCGGGCTCTCGTGGACGTGCACGGTGACTGTCAGTCGAGGTAGTCCCGCAGCACCTGCGAACGCGACGGGTGACGCAGCTTCGACATCGTCTTCGACTCGATCTGGCGGATGCGCTCGCGCGTCACGCCGTAGACCTTGCCGATCTCGTCGAGGGTCTTGGGCTGGCCGTCGGTGAGGCCGAACCGCATGGAGACCACGCCGGCCTCGCGCTCCGAGAGCGTGTCGAGGACCTGGTGCAGCTGCTCCTGCAGCAGGGTGAAGCTCACGGCGTCCGCGGGGACGACGGCCTCGGAGTCCTCGATGAGGTCACCGAACTCGCTGTCGCCGTCCTCACCGAGGGGCGTGTGCAGCGAGATGGGCTCGCG
>NZ_JADGMY010000028.1:412712-521105 GCF_015234515.1 Cellulomonas sp. | reverse complement strand
CCGGGCGTGGGGTGTCCGAGGGGTGGCGTCCTGCGGCCCGCTCGGACGTCGGGTGCCGGGGACGGACGACGCCCGGGGAGCGCGAGGCTCCCCGGGCGTCGGGTGGTGCGTCGATCAGCCGCGCGCGCCCATGGCGTGCTCGACCGCGAGCTGGTTGAGGCGGACGAAGCCGTAGCCGTGCTTGGCGACACCCTCGACGTCGAAGTCCTCGAACGCGGAGCGGTCCGCGAGGAAGTCCTCGAGCGACTCGCCCTCGTTCAGCGTGGGCTTCGCGAGCTCGAAGACGCCGGCGGCCTCCATGGCCTCCTGGACCTCGGGGTCGGCGCGGAACGCCTGCGCCCGCTCCTTGAGGAGGATGTAGGTCGACATGTTGGCGGCGGCCGAGGCCCACACGCCGTCGAAGTCCTCGGTGCGCGAGGGCTTGTAGTCGAAGTGCACCGGGCCGGTGTACTTGGGGCCGCCGCTGGGGAAGCCGTTCTCGACCAGGTCGACCGTCGCGAACGCGGAGAACAGGTCGCCGTGGCCGAAGACCAGGTCCTGGTCGTACTTGATGCCGCGCTGGCCGTTGAGGTCGATGTGGAACAGCTTGTCCGCCCACAGCGCCTGCGCGAGGCCGGTCGTGTAGTTCAGGCCGGCCATCTGCTCGTGGCCCGTCTCCGGGTTGAGGCCGACGATGTCGCCGTGCTCGAGCTTGGCGATGAGGCCGAGCGCGTGCCCGATCGTCGGGAGCAGGATGTCGCCGCGGGGCTCGTTGGGCTTGGGCTCGATCGCGATGCGCAGGCCGTAGCCCTTCTCCTTGATGTACGCCGCGACGGTGTCGATGCCGTCGGCGTACGCCTGGTGCGCGGCGTACAGGTCCTTCGCGCTGTCGTACTCGGCGCCCTCGCGGCCGCCCCACATGACGAACGTGTCGGCGTCGAGCGAGGCCGCCAGGTCGACGTTGCGCAGGATCTTGCGCAGCGCGTAGCGGCGCACGCGACGGTCGTTGGACGTGAACGCGCCGTCCTTGAAGATGGGGTGCGTGAACGTGTTGGTCGTGACCATCTCGACCGTGATGCCGGTCTCGGCCAGCGCGCCGCGGAAGCGGTCGAGGATCTTCTCGCGCTCGGCGTCCGAGGAGCCGAACGGGACGACGTCGTCGTCGTGGAAGGTCACGTGCGAGGCGCCGAGCTCGGCGAGCTTGTGCACGGACTCGACCGGGTCGAGCCACGGGCGGGTGGCGGCACCGAACGGGTCCTGAGCGTTCCATCCGACGGTCCAGAGACCGAAGGAGAACCTGTCGTCAGGGGTGGGCTTGCGAACCATGGAGGCCTCCGCGTCGAGGGGGGACCGGGCGCGCGTCAGTCGAGCGACCGGGTTTTGTTCTCGGGATGAATTTATCCCCGGGAGTCGGTAGGGTCAAGCCATGCCGAGCAAGGACGACGGATCGGGCGCTGCCGCGCAGGCCGTCGTCGTCGCGGCTCCCGGGAGTGCCACCACTCTCGCCGACAACCCGCGGACGCGCGAGGGTCAGGCCGCCGAGCGCATGCCCGACCGCGGACGCGCGGCACGGCAGGCGCAGATGCGCGCCCACAACCTGTCCGTGACGCTCGCGCAGGTCGTCGACGCGCACACACCGCCTTCCCGGGCGCAGATCGCCGCGTCGACGGGGCTCGCGCGCGGCACGGTCACCGGGCTGGTCGACCTGCTCATCGAGGCCGGCATCGTCCGCGAGCTGGACCCGGTCGTCGTCGCGCGCGCCGGGCGCCCCGCCGTGCCGCTGGAGCCCACGCCCGGTCGCGTCGCGGGTGTCGGCATGGAGGTCAACGTCGACTACCTCGGGCTGCGGGCCGTCGACCTCGCGGGGGGTGTGCTCGTCGAGACGGTCGAGCGTGCCGACCTGCGCGGCAGCGAGCCCGACGCCGTGCTCGACCGACTCGCGAACCTCGCCGCACCGGTCCTGGCGTCGCTCGCCGCCGACGGTGTGCGCGTCGCCGGCACCGCGCTCGCGGTGCCCGGCCTCGTCGACCGCATCACCGGGCCGTTGCGCTACGCGCCGAACCTCGGGTGGCGCGACGTCGACGTCGTCGGCCGGCTCGCGGCGCACCCCGTCCTGGCCGACCTGCCGCCGCGCGTCGCCAACGAGGCGAACCTCGCCGCGCGCGCCGAGGCCCATGCGCGCCGCGGACGGGTCGCACCCTCGTTCCTGTACGTGTCGGGCGAGGTGGGCGTGGGTGGCGCGCTCGTGCTCGACGGCGAGATCTTCCTCGGCCGCCACGGCTGGAGCGGCGAGATCGGGCACGTCGTCGTCGACGGCGGCCCGGACGGCACGCGGCCCGTGTCGCTCGAGCAGCGCGCGGGTCAGGACGCCATCGCCCAGGCGGCCGGGCTGGCACCCGGCGCGCCGTTCGCGGACGTCGTCGCTGCCCTGGCTGCCGGTGACCCCCGCGCGCGGGACGCCGTGCGGGGTGCGGCACGGTGGCTCGGGCTGGCCGTCGCGACCGTCGCCAACGTGGTCGACGTCAGCGAGGTCGTGCTCGGCGGGACGTTCGGGCTCGTCTTCGACGAGGTGCAGGACGTCGTCCGCGAGGCGCTGGCCGACCGCGTGATCTTCGCCGACTGGTCCGCCCCGAGCGTCCGCCGCTCGGCCGCGGGGGACTACCCGGCGATGACGGGTGGCGCGCTCGCGGTCCTGCGCACGGTCGTCTCCGACCCGACCCCCTGGTTCGCGACCACCTCCTGACGTCCCGCCGTCGAGCCCGCACTTCGGCGGCTTCTGCGACGCCATGAGCCGCCGAAGTGCGTGTTCGGCGGGTTCGGGTTCGAGTGGTCGGGACGGGGTGGGGGGTCGTTGCGTAGGGTCCTGGCGTGAGCGCTGCGACAGACCTGTGGATCGGCACGTTTCCGCACGCCGGCATCGGCACCACGGCCGGGCTCGGCGAGGGGGTGTGGCGCGTCGGCCTCGACGAGACGACCGGCGTGCTGGGCGAGCCGCGGCTGGTCGTCGAGACCCCGGCGCCGACGTTCGTCGCGACGCACCCGGGCGGCCGGTGGCTGTACGCGGCGGGGGAGAGCGACCCTGGGGCCGTGACGGCCTTCGAGGTCGACGACGACGGCGGCCTGACCGCGCGCGCCACGGTCACGTCCGGCGGCGTGGCGCCCTGCCACCTGCTCGTCGTCGACGACACGCTCTACGTCGCCAACTACGTCGACGGCGTCCTGGGCGTCGTGCCCCTGACGCCCGACGGCGCGTTCGCCCCCGACGTCGTCGCCTCCGGCAGACCGGCGCAGACGTTCGGCCACGCCGGCACGGGCCCGGACACCGATCGCCAGGAGGGGCCGCACGCCCACTTCGTCGCGCTGACGCCCGACGGCCGGCACGTCCTCGTCGCCGACCTCGGCACCGACGAGCTGCGGCGCTACGCGCGCCGCGTCGACGGCCTGCTCACGCCCGACGGCGTCGCCGCGACCCTCCCGCCCGGCACCGGCCCGCGGCACGTCGCCTTCGCGGCCGACGGCGCGAACCTGTACGTCGTCGGGGAGCTCGACGCGAGCGTCCACGTGCTGCTCTGGGACGCGGCGTCGGCCACCGGCACGGTGCTGCAGCGCGTCCCCGCGGTGCCCGAGGACCAGTCGGCCGACGGCGTGCGACGCTCGCCGTCGCACGTCCTGCTCGACGGCGACCGGCTCGTCCTGGGGGTGCGGGCGCTGGGCCTGCAGGGTCCCGACGTCCTGCGCGTGTTCGACGTGCACGCCGACGGCTCCCTCGGCGCCCCGCGGACGCAGCCCCTGAGCGGTCCGACGCCGCGCCACCTCGAGGTCGTGCACGGCTGGACGGTCGTCGCGCTGCAGGACGCGCACGCGCTCGTCGTGCACGACCCGCACGGCGCGCAGGTGTCCCGGGTGGAGCTGCCGTCACCGGCGTGCGTGGTCCAGGTGGCTCCGCGCTGACGCCCGTGGGCGTCGAGGCGACAGGCGCTCTTCGTCGTCGCGGGCGGCGCGCCGTGACCCGGCGCGACTTCCGGGTCGGTGTGGGCGTCGACGCGCAGCGCCGCCTGCTGCGCGTCGTCACGGCCGTTCCGCTGCACGGCTGGCGCGGTCGTGCCTACTTCGCCCCCGTCCGGCTCGCGCACCCCGTCGTGACGCAGGCGCTCGTCCGCGCGGCCGTGCGCCGGTCGGTCCCCCCGTGAGCCCGGGGTAGCGTCACGCCCGACGGTCACCGGACCGTCAGCACCCTTGGAGGAGTCCCGATGCCGCAGCCCGAGACGGACCGGCCGGCGGCAGGCCGCCCTTCGCTGACGACCGAGCAGGTGTGGCGCGCGCTGGCCCGCCAGCCGTTCATGGTGATCGCGATGGTCAACCGGCACGGGCGGGGCCGCAGCGTCGGCGTCACCCCCGCCGTGCACGGCGACGACCTGTGGTTCGCCGCGACGGAGACGGACTGGAAGGTGACCCACCTGCGGCACCAGCCGGAGGTCTCCGTCACGGTCCCGGTCCGCCGCGGCGGCCTGCTCGCGCTGGTCGCGCCGATCCCGCCCGCGACCGTCACCGTCCCCGCGACCGCGCAGGTGCTGCCGGTCGGCGACGCCCCGGACGACGTGCGCCGGCGCCTGCTGCGCGGGCTGACCGAGCCGGACGCCGAGCGCGGGGACGTCGTGATGGTGCGGCTCACGCCCCACGGCGACTTCGTGACCTACGGCCTCGGCGTCCCGCTGCGCGTCATGGCGGACACCGAGCGTGCGCGGGGTCGTGTCCCCGTCGCCCGGGGCTGAGCCCGTCCGCCGACCGCACGCGCCCCGACCGGCGCCTCGGTGCGGTGGCGCGCACGGCACCGTGCCGGGCGACAATGGTCCGGTGACCACCGACCGAGCGCCGCGCGTCGCCATGCTCTCGGTGCACACCTCCCCCCTCGACCAGCCCGGGACGGGCGATGCCGGGGGCATGAACGTGTATGTCCTGGAGCTCGCGCACGCGCTCGCGGCCCGCGGCGCGCGCGTCGAGGTGTTCACGCGTGCGACGCGGTCCGACTCCCCGGAGACGGTCGTGCTCGACGGCACCGACGCGCAGGGTCGCGCACTCACGGCCGACGACGCGCGCGAGGTCCTGCTCGCCGACGACGTGCCGCCCGGCGTCACGCCGCCCGTGCTCGTGCACCACGTGCCGGCAGGCCCCTTCGAGGCGCTCGACAAGAACGACCTGCCGGGCGTGCTGTGCGGCATGGCCGCCGGCGTCCTGCGGTCCGAGGCCGCGCGCCGCCCGGGGTGGTACGACGTCGTGCACTCGCACTACTGGCTGTCGGGGCAGGTCGGTGCGATCGCGGCGCAGCGGTGGGAGGTGCCGCTCGTGCACACGGCCCACACCCTCGCGAAGGTGAAGAACGCGAGCCTGGGGCCGGGGGACACCGCCGAGCCGAGCGTGCGCGTCGTGGGCGAGGAGCAGGTCGTCGCCGACGCCGACGCGCTGGTCGCCTCGACGCCCGTGGAGGCGCGCGAGCTGGTCGAGCTGTACGGGGCCGACCCGGCGCGGGTCCACGTCGTCGAGCCCGGGGTAGACCTCGACCGGTTCCGTCCGGGGCCGCCCGGGGCGCGTGACGAGGCACGTCGTCGGCTCGGGCTGCCGACCGACCGGCCCGTGGTGCTGTTCGCGGGCCGCGTCCAGCCGCTCAAGGCGCCCGACGTGCTGGTCCGCGCGATCGGTGCGCTGCGCGCGAGCGGCCGCCCGGTCCCGCTGCTGGTCGTGCTCGGTGGCCCGTCCGGGCGGTTGACCGCGGTGCGCGAGCTGCGTGCGCTGGCGGTGACCCTCGGTGTCGACGACGACGTCGTGGTCCGTCCCCCCGCGCCGCGCGACGAGCTCGTCGCCTGGTACCGCGCGGCCGACCTCGTGGCGATGCCGTCGCGCTCGGAGTCCTTCGGCCTCGTCGCCGTCGAGGCGCAGGCCAGCGGCACGCCGGTGATCGCGGCGGACGTCGGTGGCCTGCGGACCGTCGTCGACGACGACGTCTCCGGCCGCCTGGTGCCGGGCCACGACCCGGCCGACTGGGCCGACGTCATCGCGGACGCGCTCGCAGACGCACCGCGCCGCGCGCGCTGGTCGGTCGGCGCACGCCAGGTCGCGGAGCGCTACGCGTGGCCGACGGCCGCCGACCAGGTCCTCAAGGTCTACGAGATCGCGGCCGAGCCCACCCGCTGACCCCTACCCACCGTGGGGTCGTGAGAGTGCAATCCAGTCCCCCTCCGGGGCGTGAGAGTGCAATCCGGTCCCCCTCCGGGGCGTGAGAGTGCAATCCAGTCACAGCAGACACGCGCCGCGCCGGCGTCAGGGCGACTGGATTGCACTGTCACCACCTGGGGTGGGTGCTGGATTGCACTGTCACCACCTGGGGTGGGTGCTGGATTGCACTGTCACCACCTGGGGTGGGTGCTGGGTTGCACTGTCACCACCTGGGGTGGGTGCTGGGTTGCACTGTCACCACCTGGGGTGGGTGCTGGATTGCACTCTCACGAACTCTGGGGGGTGCGACCGGGGGACGGACGTCCCTGCGGGTCTTCCGGGGCTGCGGCAGGATGAGGGGCATGACCTACACCCTCGTGCTGCTCCGCCACGGCGAGAGCGAGTGGAACGCCAAGAACCTGTTCACCGGCTGGGTGGACGTGCCCCTGTCCGAGAAGGGCGTCGAGGAGGCCAAGCGTGGCGGCACGCTGCTGACCGACGCGGGCGTGCTGCCCGACGTCGTGCACACGTCGCTGCTGCGCCGCGCGATCACGACCGCGAACCTCGCGCTCGACGTCGCGGACCGCCACTGGATCCCCGTGAAGCGGTCGTGGCGCCTCAACGAGCGTCACTACGGCGCGCTGCAGGGCAAGAACAAGAAGGAGACGCTCGAGGAGTACGGCGAGGAGCAGTTCATGCTCTGGCGCCGCTCGTACGACGTCCCGCCGCCGGAGATCGAGCTCGGCTCCGAGTACTCGCAGGACGCCGACCCCCGCTACGCGGGTGAGCCGATCCCGCGCACCGAGGCCCTCGCGCAGGTCCTCGAGCGGGCGCTGCCGTACTGGGAGGCCGAGATCGTGCCCGACCTCAAGGCGCGCAAGGTCGTCCTGGTCGCCGCCCACGGCAACTCGATCCGCTCGATCGTCAAGTACCTCGACGACGTGGACGAGCAGACCATCGCCGGCATCAACATCCCCACGGGCATCCCGCTGCTGTACGAGCTGGACGAGGAGACCCTCAAGCCGGTCACGAAGGGCGGCATGTACCTCGACCCCGAGGCCGCCAAGGCCGCCATCGCGGCGGTCGCCAACCAGGGTCGCTGACCCGGGTCCCGACGCGACCACCACGACGAGAGGCGCCCGCCCCCTCCCCGGCACGGGCGCCTCTCGCGTGCACGGGACCACGACGGGCCCCGCGGTCCGGGTGTCAGCGTGCGCGCACCGCGCCGGGGTCGAGCGCGTCGGCCACGTCGCCCGTCACCAGGTAGACCATGCGCCGCGCCACGGACACGCCGTGGTCGCCGAACCGCTCGTAGTACCGCCCGAGCAGCGTGACGTCGACCGTCTCCTGCGCCGAGCGGTCCCACGGGCCGGACAGCATGGAGGCGAACGTGCTGGCGTGCAGCGCGTCCAGCAGGTCGTCGTCCTGCTGGATCGACTCGGCGAGGGCCATGTCCCGGGTGCGCAGCAGCGTGGTCACGCGCCGGGCGACGCGCACGGCGGCGTCCTGCATCTGCGTGAAGGTCGCCTCCATGCCCGTCGGCACGGCGACGACGGGGTAGCGGGCGCGCGTGACCTGGGCGACGTGCCGTGCGAGGTCGCCCATGCGCTCCAGCGACGCGCTCATGCGCAGCGCCGAGACGACGACGCGCAGGTCCGTCGCGACGGGCTGCTGCTGCGCGAGGAGGCGCACGCACCGGTCGTCGAGGTCCCGCTCGAGGGCGTCGATCGCCAGGTCGTCGGCGATGACGGACTCCGCGAGCTGGAGGTCGGCCGTCAGCAGCGCGGTGCCGGCGTTGCTCATGGCGTGCTCGACCCGGCCGCTCATCGCGACCAGGTCCTGGCCGAGCTGGGTGAGCTCGGCCTCGAAGATGTCCCGCATGTGCTCCCTCTCGTCGGTGTCGCGGCCGCCACGGTCGCACGCGCCGGTGAACGACTGCCGCCCGGCAGGTGAACACGTGGCGGCGGTTGGGCGTCCGGGCCTGACGGCGGCTCGGGGCGGCCGGGCGGGCGGCCTACTGTGGATGTCGTGGACTGGATCCTGGAGGCGGCGCCCCTGGTCGCGGGGCTGATCGGCGTGCTCGTCGGCGCCGTCGCGGTCGCTGCGTTCCGCTGGAGCGAGCGGGAGCAGCACACGGTGCCGCCGCAGGCCGAGCCCGAGCTCGAGGACGGCCTGGTGCGCACGCTCGCGGTGCTGCGCTCGGCCGCGGTCGTCCTCGACGCGGAGGACCGCGTGGTGCGGGCGAGCCCGCCCGCGTACGCGCTCGGCGTCGTCCGCGACGGGCAGCTGGTGCACGCCTCGATGCGTGACATGGTCGCCGACGTCCGCCGCGACGGCGTGATCCGCGACGAGGAGCTCGACGTGCCGCGGGGCCCCGTGGGCCCCTCGCGCCTGCTCCTGCAGGTGCGCGTCGCCCAGGTGACGCCGGACCACCTGCTGCTGCTCGCCGAGGACCTCACGCAGGCACGACGGCTCGAGGCCGTCCGCCGCGACTTCGTCGTCAACGTGTCGCACGAGCTCAAGACCCCCGTCGGCGCGTTGTCGCTGCTGGCCGAGACGGTCCAGGACGCGGCCGACGACCCGGAGGCGGTGCGCCGGTTCAGCGGGCGGATGCTCACCGAGGCCGCCCGGCTCTCGGCCCTCGTGCACGAGATCATCGAGCTGTCCCGCCTGCAGGTCGCGGGCGCCCTGGAGAACGCCGAGGAGGTCGCGGTCGACGACGTCGTCGCCGAGGCCGTCGACCGCGCGCGCACGGCCGCCGACGCGAAGGCGGTCCGGGTCGTGGCCGGCGGCGACCGTGGCGTCGTCGTGATCGGGGACCGCAACCTGCTGGTCACGGCCGTACGCAACCTTCTCGACAACGCGGTCGCGTACTCGCCGGACGGGACGCGGGTCAGCGTCGGCGTGCGGCGCCGGGGCGACCTGGTGGAGGTCGCGGTCGTCGACGAGGGCGTCGGCATCGCCGAGGCCGACCAGGAACGCGTCTTCGAGCGGTTCTACCGCGTGGACCCCGCGCGCTCGCGCGACACCGGCGGGACGGGCCTGGGCCTGTCGATCGTCAAGCACGTCGCGGGCGACCACGGCGGCGACGTGTCGGTGTGGTCGCAGCCGGGCCGCGGGTCCACGTTCACCCTGCGCCTGCCCGTCGCCGCGCCCGCCGTCGACGCCGACGCGCCCACGTCCACGCCCCGGCCCGGCACCGCCACGACCCCCTCCAGGAGCGCCACGTGACCCGCATCCTTCTCGTCGAGGACGAGGAGTCCTACCGCGACCCGCTGTCCTACCAGCTCGGCCGCGAGGGCTACGACGTCGTGACGGCGGCGACCGGGCCCGAGGCGCTGGAGCAGTTCGCGCAGCACGGCGCGGACCTCGTCCTGCTCGACCTCATGCTGCCGGGCCTGCCCGGCACGGAGGTGTGCCGGCGCCTGCGGCTCGAGTCCGACGTCCCGGTGATCATGCTGACCGCCAAGGACGACGAGATCGACAAGGTCGTGGGCCTGGAGCTGGGCGCCGACGACTACGTGACCAAGCCGTACTCGTCGCGCGAGCTCCTCGCACGCATCCGGGCGGTCCTGCGCCGCAGGGACACCGGCGCGCGGACGGCCGACGCGGACGACGACGGGGTCCTGCAGGTCGGCGGCGTGCGGATGGACGTCGACCGGCACACCGTCCACGTGGACGGCGAGCTCGTGCCGTTCCCGCTCAAGGAGTTCGAGCTGCTGGAGATGCTGCTGCGCAACCCGGACCGGGTGCTGACGCGCGGGCAGCTCATCGACCGGGTGTGGGGATCGGACTACGTGGGGGACACCAAGACCCTGGACGTCCACGTCAAGCGCGTCCGCGCGAAGATCGAGCAGGACCCGTCCGCGCCGACGCTGCTGACGACCGTGCGGGGCCTGGGCTACAAGCTGTCCGACGGCACGGGGGAGTAGCGCGCGTCTGGTCGACGAGCGTTCACCCGGGGTTCACCCGGGGCCGCCGGTGCGGTCACCTGCCCCGCCTAGCGTCGGCGTCGGCCGCGCACCGACCGGTGCGCGCAGACGTGATGAGGACGGGACACAGTGAAGCTCACCCCCCACAGCCGTTTCGGTGCCGTCGCGCTCACCGGCGCGGTGGCGTTGGTGCTCGCCGCGTGCAGCTCCGGGTCGTCGGCGGAGCCCGGATCGACCGCCGGCAGCGCCGAGCTCAGCGGCTCGCTCGCGGCCGCCGGTGCGTCCTCGCAGGAGAAGGCGGTCGCCGGCTGGATCGCGGGTTTCAACGACACCCACCCCGACGTGGCCGTCAGCTACGACGCCGTGGGCTCGGGCGGGGGTCGCGAGCAGTTCCTCGCGGGCGCCGTGCAGCTCGCCGGGTCCGACGCCGCGCTCAAGGAGGACGAGCTCGCGACGGCCGCCGAGCGCTGCGAGGGCGGCGAGGCCGTCGAGCTGCCGCTGTACATCAGCCCGATCGCGGTGGTCTACAACCTGCCCGACGTCGACGCGGACCACGTGCAGCTGTCCGCCGCGACGATCGCGAAGATCTTCAACCGCGACATCACCACGTGGGACGACGCGGCGATCGCCGCGGAGAACCCCGGTGTCACGCTCCCGTCGATCGACATCATCCCCGTGAACCGCTCCGACGAGTCGGGCACCACGGAGAACTTCACCGAGTACCTCGAGGCCGCGTCGGACGGCGCCTGGCCCCACGAGGCCTCCGGTGACTGGCCGCTGTCCGGCGGGCAGTCGGGCCAGGGCACGCAGGGTGTCATCGACACGGTCTCGGGCGCCGAGGGCGCGATCGGCTACGCGGACGCGTCACGCGCCGGGGACCTGGGCACCGTCGCGCTCAAGGTCGGTGACGAGTACGTGCCGTTCTCGGCCGAGGCCGCAGCCGCGGTCGTCGACGCCTCGCCGCGTGCCGAGGGCGCGACGGACAAGCGTCTCGTCGTCGAGCTGGACCGGACCACGACCGAGGCCGGCACCTACCCGCTGGTCCTCATCTCGTACTCGATCGCGTGCTCGACGTACGCCGACGAGGCCGACGCGAACAACGTCAAGGCGTACCTCACCTACGTGGCGAGCGCCGAGGGCCAGGACCGCGCCGCCGACCCGGGCGTCGCGGGCTCCGCACCGATCTCCGACGCCCTGCGCGCCGAGGTCCAGGCCGCCATCGACTCGATTGCCGCGGGCTGACGACGACCGGACGACCGCACCACGCCGGGCCGTCCCGGGTCGGGCACGACGCCCACCCCGGGACGGCACGCGCGGTGCCCCCACCCTCCCCGACCGACGGAGCAGCAGTGGCTGTCACCACCACCCCACCCCCGCGAGGCGGCGCGTCCGCGCGTCCCTCGTCCGACGCCGCGGACCCGCCGGGCGCCGCCGCACGCGCCGCCTCGACCGGACGGCTGGCCGGGCGCGTCTTCGCCGGCCTGTCGACCGGCGCCGGCCTGCTCATCCTCGTGACGCTCGCCGCGGTCGCGGTCTTCCTCGTGCTGCGCGCGTGGCCGGCACTGACCGCCTCCCGGGAGGACCTCGAGGCCATCTCGTGGTTCCACGGCGGCTCGGTCGCGCAGTACGTGGGCCCGCTGATCTTCGGGACGCTGCTCGCCTCCCTGCTGGCGCTGGCGCTCGCGGTGCCCGTGTCGATCGGCATCGCGCTGTTCATCTCGCACTACGCGCCGCGCCGCCTCGCGAGCGGCCTCGGCTACCTGATCGACCTGCTGGCGGCCATCCCCTCGGTCGTCTACGGCCTGTGGGGAGCGCTGTGGCTGATCGGGCGGCTCGACCCCGTGTTCACGTGGCTGTCGTCGAACCTCGGCTTCATCCCGCTGTTCGCGGACTACCAGGCGCCGGCCAAGAACATCATGTCGGCGTCGGTGGTGCTCGCGGTGATGATCCTGCCGATCATCACCGCCGTCTCGCGCGAGGTGTTCCTGCAGACCCCGCGGCTGCACGAGGAGGCGTCGCTCGCCCTCGGCGCGACCCGCTGGGAGATGGTCCGCCAGGCCGTCCTGCCCTTCGGCCGTTCGGGCGTCATCAGCGCCTCGATGCTCGGCCTGGGGCGCGCGCTGGGGGAGACGATGGCCGTGCTCATGGTCATCTCGCCCGGGTTCCTGTTCTCGTTCTTCCTGCTGAAGCCCGGCCAGCAGCAGACCATCGCCGCGAACATCGCGTCCAAGTTCCCCGAGGCCAGCGGCCTGAGCGTGAGCGCGCTCATCGCGACGGGCCTCGCGCTGTTCGTCATCACGTTCGCGGTCAACTTCGCGGCGCGGTGGGTCATCGCGCGGCGCGCCGAGTTCTCGGGAGCCAACTGATGACCCACGCCACCGCCCCCGCGCGCACCGCGGGCCTGCTCACCGACGATGCGTACCGTCGCCTGCCGTCGTGGAGCCCGTGGGCGTTCGCGGGCGGCTCGCTCGCGACGGCGCTGCTCGTGCTGGTGACCGCCGGCGCGGCGTCGCCGACGAGCGTGGTCGTGCTCGGTGCCGTGCTGTTCGTGCTGTCGTCGAGCATCACGTCCCGCGTCGTCGAGGGGCCCCGGCGGGCCGCGGACCGCCTGGCGACGACCCTGGTGACCGGCGCCTTCCTGCTCGCCCTGGTGCCGCTGGTGTCGCTCGTCGTGCTCGTCGTCACGCGGGGCGCGTCGTCGTTCGGCTGGACGTTCCTGACGACCGACATGGTCGGCGTCTTCGGTGAGATGACGTCCGGCGGCATCGCCCACGCGCTCGTCGGGACGCTCCTGGTCACGCTCGCCGCGGCGGTCATCTCCGTGCCGGTCGGGCTGCTCACGGCCATCTACCTCGTGGAGTACGGCCGCGGTCCGCTGGCGCGCGGCATCACGCTGCTCGTCGACGTCATGACGGGCATCCCGTCGATCGTCGCGGGGCTGTTCGCGTTCGCGCTGTTCACGCTGGTCATGGGCCCGGCGTACCGCGCGGGGATCATGGGCGCCGTCGCGCTGGCCCTGCTGATGACGCCCGTCGTCATCCGCTCGGTCGAGGAGATGCTGCGGCTCGTGCCCAACGAGCTGCGTGAGGCGTCGTACGCGCTGGGTGTGCCGAAGTGGCTGACGATCGTCAAGGTCGTGCTGCGGACCTCGGCCGCCGGCATCGTCACGGGCGTCATGCTCGCGGTCGCGCGCGTCATCGGCGAGACCGCGCCCCTGCTGCTCACGGTCGGCCTGGTCGCGCAGACCAACACCGACCTCTTCGACGGGCGCATGGCCACGCTGCCCGTGTTCGCGTACCGCCAGTACGAGCAGGGCGGCACCGGCATCGACCGGGCCTGGGCCGCCGCGCTCACGCTGATCCTGCTCGTCATGCTCCTCAACCTCGTGGCCCGGCTCGTCAGCCGCTGGTTCGCCCCGAAGGGCGCCCGCTGACGCGGGCCGCACCGACCCCAGGAAGGACCCCCATGTCCAATCGGATCGACGTCTCGGACCTCGACGTCTACTACGGCGACTTCCTCGCCGTGCAGGGCGTCAACATGACCATCGAGGCGCGGCAGGCCACGGCGCTCATCGGCCCGTCGGGCTGCGGCAAGTCGACGTTCCTGCGCACCCTCAACCGCATGCACGAGGTCATCCCCGGTGCCCGCGTCCAGGGCAAGGCCCTCATGGACGGTCAGGACCTGTACGGCGCGGACGTCGACCCGGTGACGGTCCGGCGTCTGGTCGGCATGGTGTTCCAGCGGCCCAACCCGTTCCCGACGATGTCGATCGCGGACAACGTGCTCGCGGGTGTGCGCCTGAACAACCGCCGCATGTCGAAGGGTGACCAGCAGGAGCTCGTCGAGCGCTCCCTGCGCGGCGCGAACCTGTGGAACGAGGTCAAGGACCGCCTGGCGCGGCCCGGGTCGAGCCTGTCCGGCGGGCAGCAGCAGCGGCTGTGCATCGCGCGCGCGATCGCGGTGAAGCCGCAGGTCCTGCTCATGGACGAGCCGTGCTCGGCGCTCGACCCGATCTCGACGCTCGCGATCGAGGACCTCATCGCCGAGCTCAAGAGCGAGTACACGATCGTGATCGTCACGCACAACATGCAGCAGGCCGCCCGGGTCTCGGACCGCACGGCGTTCTTCAACATCGCAGGCACCGGCAAGCCGGGCCGGCTCATCGAGATGGACGACACCTCGACGATGTTCTCCTCGCCGCGCGAGCAGGCCACGGAGGACTACATCTCGGGTCGCTTCGGCTGACGCACCCGCGCACCGACGCACGAGGGGCCGACCACCGGGCGGTGGTCGGCCCCTCGTGCGCGACGGCTCGCTGACGGGCGGGTGCTACTCGCCCTGCTCCTGCTCCTGCTCCTGCGGCTCGGAGGCGTCCTGGGTGGTGTCGTCGGTCGGGGTCGCGCCCGGCGTCTCGATCGCCTCGAGGACAGCCGCGTACTCGGGCAGGGCGCCGTCGAGCACGGGGATGCGCACCTCGACGGTGCCGCCGCTGGAGGTGGTGACCGTGAGCCTGGTCAGCCCGCCGGGGGCGGTGTCGACGGCGGCCAGCGGGACGTCCTGCGTCGTGTAGCGCGGCGGGGCGTCGCTGACGCCCAGCAGCACCGTGCCGCCGCCGCCGACGCTGACGCGCACCGGCTCCGCGTCGCCGACCGCGAGCGTCACGTCCTCGTCGTCCGACGAGCCGTTGGCGAGTGCGCCGGTGAGGACGCCAGGTGCGCCCTTCTCGGCCGTCACGACCAGCATGTTGAGCACGCGGACGTCGCCCACGGTGGTGCCGGCGCCGTCGGAGGCCTCGTAGTCCCAGCTCGTCGTGATCGGGTTGGTCGCCGAGCAGCCGGTCAGGGCGAGGGCGGCGGCGGCGACCAGGCCGGCGACGGCGGCCCGGGCGGGGCGGGGGCGGAGGCGGGTCACGAGGGCTCCTGCTGGTCTCGCGCGCGGAGGCGGCGGGTGCGGGTGGGCGGGCTGCCCGGGTCCGGGCCGACGGCGGCGGCCGGACACAGGCAGGTCGCGACCACCCTACCGTCGGGCCGCCGGGTCGAGGGCGTGACCGGTGCTCCAGCGGGTCGTCGGCTCCGCTCGACCCCGCGCTGACCAGCGCGGACACCGTCCCGGCCACGGAATCCGCACGAAGCGGGCGTGATACCATACACGTCTGCGAAAGGGGACACCGACAGATGACTTTCACTGTTGGGGAGACCGTCGTCTACCCGCACCACGGTGCAGCCAAGATCGAAGAGATCAAGAGCCGGACCATCCGGGGCGAGGAGAAGCTCTACCTCAAGCTCAAGGTCGCGCACGGCGACCTGACGATCGAGGTGCCGGCGGAGAACGTCGATCTCGTGGGTGTCCGTGACGTCGTGGGCCAGGAAGGGCTCGACCGCGTGTTCGAGGTGCTGCGCGCCCCGTACACGGAGGAGCCGACCAACTGGTCGCGACGCTACAAGGCCAACCTCGAGAAGCTGCAGTCCGGCGACGTCATCAAGGTGGCGGAGGTCGTGCGCGACCTCTCCCGCCGTGACGCCGACCGCGGTCTGTCCGCCGGCGAGAAGCGGATGCTCGCCAAGGCCCGTCAGATCCTGGTCTCGGAGCTCGCGCTCGCCGAGAAGACCGAGGAGGACAAGGCCGAGGCCATCCTCGACGAGGTCCTCGCGTCCTGATCCGCACGCGACGGTCCGGGTGCACGGCGCCCGGGCCGTCTGCTGTGTCGGGTGAGCGTCCGGGAGCCGCACGGTGCACGATGCGCACATGACGATCGCCGCAGTCCTCACGGCCGCCGGGAGCGGGTCGCGCCTCGGGCTCGACCTGCCCAAGGCGGTCGTGCCCGTCGCAGGGGAGCCGCTGGTCGTGCACGCGGCCCGCGCGCTGCTCGCCGCCCGCGCGGCCGACGGTTCCGCCGTCAGCCAGCTCGTCGTCACCGCCCCTGCCGCTCACCTCGACGAGGTGGCCGCACTCGTCGGCGGTGTCGTCGACGCGGTGGCGTCGGACGTGCGGCTGGACGTCGTCGGGGGTGGACGCACCCGGCAGGAGTCCGTCGCCGCGGGCCTGGCCGAGCTGGTCGACGAGGTCGACGTGGTCCTCGTGCACGACGCCGCACGTCCCTTCGTCCCGCCGGAGCTCGTCGCCCGCGTCGTGGACGCCGTGCGTGCGGGCCACCCCGCGGTCGTGCCAGGGCTGCCCGTCGTCGACACGGTGAAGCGTGTCGGGCGGGGCGACGCCACCGGGCGGCCCGTCCTCGAGACGGTGCCGCGCGCCGACCTGGTCGCGGTCCAGACGCCGCAGGGCTTCGCCCGGGACGTCCTCGAGCGGGCGCACGCGGTGGGGTCGGGGCTCGGCTCGCACGAGGCGACGGCGGCCTCGGACGACGCCGGGCTGGTCGAGGCGGCGGGCGTGCCGGTCTGGGTGGTGCCCGGTGACGAGCGGGCCGCCAAGGTGACGACGGCCCGCGACCTGCTCGTCGCCCACGCCCTGACGACGGGAGCCCTCGCGTGAACGTGCGGACCGGCATCGGCATCGACGTGCACGCCTACGACCCCGACCCCGCACCCGACGCCGTGCTGCACCTCGCGGGCCTGGAGTGGCCCGGCGAGCGACCCCTGGCGGGTCACTCCGACGCGGACGTCGCGGCGCACGCCGCGGCCGACGCGCTGCTGTCCGCGGCGGGCCTGGGCGACCTCGGCCTGCAGTTCGGCACCGACGACCCGCGCTGGGCCGGTGCGTCCGGCGCCGCGCTGCTCGCCGAGGCCGCACGCCGGGTCCGGGCGGTGGGGTTCACGATCGGCAACGTCGCGGTGCAGGTCGTCGGCAACCGCCCCAAGCTGGGGCCGCGGCGCGTCGAGGCGCAGGCGATCATGTCCATGGCCTGCGGTGCGACCGTCACGGTCAGTGCGACGACGACCGACGGGCTGGGCCTGACCGGTCGTGGCGAGGGCGTCGCGGCCATCGCGACCGCACTGATCACGCTCGACACCGTCTGACCCGCCCGCCGCTGCCCGCCGGCTCAGGTGACGCTCGCCACCGCAGCGGGGTCCGTGGTCGGCCCCGTGGGGCCGTGGTGGCCGGGTGCGTCCACGCGTGCTGGGCCGGGTCGCGTGCCACCCCTGTGGGGCGTGCGGAGCGCAGAGAGCGGTCCCGGACGCACGTGTCAGGATGTGGGCAGGGCGCCACTCGCCCGGGTGAACTGTCGGAACCGATTCCGAAAGTGACGAGGTCGAGGGCTCCCGAGGCGTCGCGATCCGGACGAATCGCCGGTACCGTCCGTCCACGTGACTGCGCCACCCACCGACAGCGAACGCGCTCCCACGCGCGACGCGCCGACGCCTGCGACGGGCCCGACCGGCCTGCCGCAGCGTGCGCGGACCCTGCCCGTCCGGCCTCGCAACCGGGTGGCGCTGGAGACGCTGGAGGCCACGTTCGCCGGCCTGCAGCAGGTCGACGAGAGCGCACGCCCCACCGCGCCGCTCGACCCCCCGGCCGACCTGTGGCCGCCGGTGACCGGCAGCCACCCGCGCGTCACGGGGAGCCAGCCGCGCGTCACCCGGTGACCAGCACCAGCTTGCCTCCCGCGTGACCCTCGCGGCTGCGCCGGTGGGCGGCAGCCGCCTCCTCGAGCGGGTACGTGCCCGTGACCAGCACGTCCAGCGAGCCGTCGGCCGCGAGGGCCGTGAGCTGGCTGCGTGCGGCGTCCCGGATGTCGACGCCGGGATCGGCTCCTGCCCCGTGGCCCAGGCCGAGGATCCCGAGCTCGGCCGCACGGTCGAGGGCGACGAGCGTCGCGACGCGGCGCCGGTCCGTCACCAGCGTCACCGACGTGTCCAGCGCCTCCGGTGTGCCGACCGCGTCGATCGCGACGGTCACGCGGCCGATCGTCGCCTCGAGGTCACGGACCCGGCCGAGGAGGCCCGGTCCGTAGTCGACGGGCTCGGCCCCGAAACGCCGCAGGCAGTCGTGCCACCGGGGTGACGCCGTCGCGATCACCCGCGCCCCTCGCAGCACCGCGAGCTGCACGGCCATGCGCCCGACACCCCCCGACGCCCCGTGGACCAGCACGACGTCCTCGTCCGCCACGCCGGTCGCGGCCACGGCGTGCGCCGCGGCGACGCCGGACCCGAGGAGCCCCGCCGCCTGCACGGCACCGAGCTGGTCGGGCCGTCGCACCAGCACCCGCTGCGGCGCCGTCACCACGTCGGCGTACCCGCCGGTGACGGGCCAGGCGACGACCTCGTCGCCCGGCGAGTACCAGCGCACGCCCGGTCCCACCGCCTGCACGACGCCCGCGACCTCGAGCCCGAGGCGGACGGGCGGCCGGCCGCCCGCACCGGGCGCGTACGACTTCCAGTCCCACGGGTTGACGCCCGCGGCCTCGACACGGACCTGGACCTCGCCGGGCCCCGGCTCCGGTGCCCGGACCTCCAGGACCCGCAGCACCTCCGGCCCGCCGAGAGCGCTTGCCACGACCGCTCGTCCCACGTCCGCCATCGGGCCAGCCTGACGCCGGATCGCCTCGCTGACCAGGCGGGGCGGGTCGCTCGTTCGCCTGAAACCTCGACAGGCGCCCGTCAGGCCGGCGGCCCGAGCACCTGGTCGACGTAGGCGTTGCGGAACGTGCCGGCGGGGTCGACGCGGGCGCGGACCCGGCGCACGTCCGGCATGCGCGGGTACAGCTCCGCCAGGCGGGTGTGGTCGAGCCCGTGCAGCTTGCCCCAGTGGGGCCGCCCGTCGACCTGCGCGACGATCCGCTCGACGGCGTCGAAGTACCGGCGGTACGGCATGCGGTGGTACTGGTGCACCGCCACGTACCCCGTCGCGCGGCCGTGGGCGGTCGACAGCCACAGGTCGTCGGGCGCGGCGAAGCGCACCTCCACGGGGAAGGGGACCGGGTCGCCCGTCGTGCGCAGCCACGCGTCGACCTCGCGCAGGACGTCGGGCACGTGCTCGCGCGGGACCGCGTACTCCATCTCGCGGAACCTGACGCGACGCGGGGAGACGAACACGTCGGCCGACGCGCCGGTGTAGGTCCGCGCGGTGAGCGCGCGGCTGGCGAGGGCGTTGAGGCGGGGGACGAGGGTCGGCCGCGCGGTGGCGACCCTGTTGGTCAGGGTGAAGACCCCGTTGGACAGCAGCTCGTCGTCGACGAGGTGACGCAGCGGGGACAGCGGGCGGTCCTCGTCGTCCGTCGCGCGGTTGTTGCGCTTGCTGAGCACGCGGTCGGTGTGGGGGAACCAGAAGAACTCGAAGTGCTCGTTGCCGTCGACGAGGGCGTCGAGCCGTTCGAGGACCTCGTGCAGGCTCGAGGGCTCCTCCCGGGCCAGCAGTCGGAACGAGGGCACCGCCTCCAGCGTGACGGACGCCAGGACGCCCGCCGTCCCCAGCCCCAGGCGCGCGAGCTCGAAGACGTCGGGATCCTGCTCGGGCGAGACGTCGAGCACGTCACCCGTTCCGGTGACGACACGGCAGCCGACGACCTGTGTCGCGAGCCCGCCGAGCCGCGCACCGGTGCCGTGCGTGCCGGTGCTGATGGCGCCCGCCAGGGACTGGGCGTCGATGTCCCCGAGGTTGCGCAGGGCCAGGCCGCGGGCGGCGAGCCCGGCGTTCAGGGCGGCGAGCCGGATGCCCGCGCCGACCGTCACGAGCGCGGAGCCGTCCGGGCGCGTGACGACCCGTTCGAACCCCGCCAGGGCGTCCAGATGGACGTGGACGCCGTCGGTCACGGCGGCGCCCGTGAACGAGTGGCCTGCACCGACGGCCCGCAGGCGGGTCCCGGCGGCCGTCGCCGCGCCCACCTCCTGGACGAGCTCGCCGACGTCGCGCGGACGTGCCACCCTGCGCGGGTTCGCGCGTTGCGTGCGAGCCCAGTTCTGCCACGAGCCGGCCGGTCGTCCGGCACGACGTGCTCCCATCTTCGCAGGATCGGCTGGGCGAGTGTCCAAGTCAAGTGCACGAAAGTCTTGACTATCGTCAAGACAACCGATGAGATGATCCCGAAGACGCATATGACCGCACCCGGGGGGGTGTGTGGCGATGCGTCCGCTAGGAGGAAGCCATGAACCGTCTGCCGGTTGCCGAGCGCCGTGAGCAGCTCATCGAAGCAGCACTCAGTGTCGCGAGTCGTGAGGGCATCGACGGTGCCACGGTGCGCGCCGTCGCCGCGGAAGCGGGCGTGTCGTTGGGCGTCGTCCACTACTGCTTCCGCGACAAGGACGAGCTCCTGCGTGCGATGGCTCACACCATCACCGAGCGCAACCTCGGTCGTGGCGTCGCCGAGATGCCGGAGTCCGCACCGGCGCGCGACCTCGTCCTGGGGGTCCTCGAGGAGCTCTGGTCGAACATCCGGGCCACGCGCGGGCCGCAGCTGCTGACCTACGAGCTCACCACCACCTCGTTGCGTCACCCCGAGCTCCGGCAGGTCGGGGTCGACCAGTACGTGGTCAGCTGGGCGGCTGCCGAGCGCTTCCTCGAGGAGGTGGAGCGCGCGGCCGGCATCGTGTGGCGTGTGCCCCGCCACACCGTGGCGCGCACGATCATCGCGACCATCGACGGGTTCTCGCTCGCGTGGCTGGTCGACGGGGACGACGACGCCGCCTACCAGGGGCTGCGCCTGTTCGCCGAGCACCTCGCGTCCCTCGCCGTCCCGATCGACGAGACGGCCATGCTGGGTACGGGCACCACCGCGGCCGACGAGCCCGCGGCCGACGTGCACCCGTTCGCCGCACCGACCGTCCCGGCGGGGGTGTCTGCCCTGGCATGACGAGGCACCGGGCATGACCGCCCCGACGACGACCCGCCACAGCGACGCGGAGAGGTCCCCCGGGGTGGCCCCGCGCACCCTCGGCCAGAGGCTCGACGCGGCCACGGCGCACCTGCCCGCGCCGGTGGTCGTCGTCGACCTCGACGCCCTCGACGCGAACACGGACGACGTCCTGCGGCGCGCCGGGGGCACGCCCGTCCGTGTCGCGAGCAAGTCGGTGCGGGTGCGCCACGTGCTCGAGGACGTGCTCGCACGGCCCGGCTTCGGCGGGGTCATGGCGTACGCCGCCGCGGAGGCGCGGTGGCTCGTCGCGCACGGCGTGCGTGACGTGCTGCTGGGCTACCCGACGGTCGACACCGCGGCCGTCGACGCGATCGCCGCCGACGCCGACGCGGCGCGGGCGGTGACGTTCATGGTCGACGACACCGCCCAGGCCGACCTGCTCGCGGCAGCCGCACGACGCCACGGGCGGCGGCTGCGGGTCTGCCTCGACGTGGACGCGTCGCTGCGGCTCGGTCGCGGCCCGTTGACGGTCCACCTCGGGGTCCGCCGCTCACCCGTGCGCATGCCGGACGACGTCGCGACGCTCGCGACCGCCGTCGAGCGGCGCGGGTGCCTCGAGGTCCGGGGCGTGATGTTCTACGAGGCGCAGGTCGCCGGGCTGCCGGACAGCTCGGCCGCGGTGCGGCTCGTGAAGCGGGCGTCGGTGCGCGAGCTCGCGCGCCGGCGCACGGACGTCGTCGACGCCGTCTCCGACGCGCTCGGCCGGGCCCTCGAGCTCGTCAACTCGGGTGGTACCGGGTGCCTCGAGGTCAGTGCGTCAGCACCGGGCGTCACGGAGGTGACGGCCGGCTCGGGCCTGTTCGTCCCGACCCTCTTCGACGGCTACCGCGCCTTCGCGCCGCGCCCCGCTGCCTACTTCGGTCTCGACGTCGTCCGCGTGCCCGGTGACGGGTGGGCGACCGTCTTCGGTGGCGGCTACGTCGCGTCGGGTCCCGCCTCCGCGAGCCGGCTGCCGCGACCCGTGTGGCCCGCGGGTCTGCGCCTGGGCCCGCGGGAGGGTGCGGGCGAGGTGCAGACGCCGCTGCGCGTGCCCGCCCGGGCGGACCTGCGCATCGGTGACCGGGTGTGGTTCCGCCACGCCAAGGCCGGCGAGGTGATGGAGCGTTTCACGCACGTGCACCTCGTGCGGGGTGAGCGGGTCGAGGCCACCGTGCCGACGTACCGCGGCGAGGGCGTCTGCGTCGGCTGAGCGCGTGGGCGCCCGCTGCGGTCGGGCGCGAGCCCGCGCGCCGGTAGCCTGGGCGCGTGAGCCTGCGGCTGTTCGACAGCGGCACCCAGTCGGTGCGTGACTTCGTCCCTCTCGTCGAGGGCGAGGTCGGCGTCTACCTGTGCGGTGCCACGGTGCAGGCGCCCCCGCACGTCGGCCACGTGCGCTCGGCCGTCGCGTTCGACGTGCTCGTGCGTTGGCTGCGTCGCAAGGGCGTGCGTGTCACGGTGATCCGCAACGTCACCGACATCGACGACAAGATCCTCGCGAAGGCCGCTGCGGCGGGTGTCGAGTGGTGGGCGTGGGCCCTGGCCAACGAACGCGCCTTCACCGCCGCCTACGACGCCCTCGGCGTGGTGCCGCCCGACTACGAGCCGCGGGCCACCGCGCACGTCCCGGCGATGCTCGAGCTGATGGACCGCCTCGTCGAGCGCGGCCACGCCTACGCCGCCGGCCCTGGCGACGTGTACTTCGACGTCCGCTCCTGGCCCGAGTACGGCTCGCTGACCAACCAGCGGGTCGACGACATGACCGACGTCCCCGAGGACGCGGGCTCCGGCAAGCGCGACCCGCACGACTTCGCGCTGTGGAAGTCGTCGAAGCCCGGGGAGCCGGCCACGGCGTCCTGGGAGACCCCGTACGGGCGTGGCCGGCCGGGCTGGCACCTCGAGTGCTCCGCGATGGCCCACCGGTACCTCGGCGAGGCGTTCGACATCCACGGTGGCGGGCTCGACCTGCGCTTCCCGCACCACGAGAACGAGCAGGCGCAGTCGCGTGCGGCCGGCTACCGGTTCGCGCAGTACTGGCTCCACAACGGCTGGGTCACCCAGGGCGGCGCCAAGATGAGCAAGTCGCTCGGCAACGGCCTGCTCGTCACCGCGGTGCTCGAGAAGGCGCCCGCGGCCGTCGTCCGGTACGCGCTGACGGCCGTGCAGTACCGCTCGATGCTCGAGTGGACGGACGACACCCTGGCCGAGGCCGAGGCGACGTGGGAGCGGCTCGCCGGGTTCGTGCAGCGCGCCACCGAGCGGGTGGGCGCCGTGGCGCCCGACGAGGTGACGGCGGTCGACCTGCCGGCACCGTTCGCGGCCGCGCTCGACGACGACCTCAACGTGCCCGCCGCGCTCGCGGTCGTCCACGAGACCCTGCGGGCCGGCAACACCGCGCTCGCGGCCGGTGACGACGCCGTCGCGCGCCGTGCGATGGTGACGCTGCGCGGCATGCTCGACGTCCTGGGGCTCGACCCGGGCTCGCCGCACTGGAGCACGACCGGGGGCGACAGCCGCACGGACCGTGCCCTCGACTCGCTCGTCCGCGCGGAGCTCGACGCGCGCGCTGCCGCGCGCGCTGCCCGTGACTGGGCCACCGCCGACGCGATCCGCGACCGGCTCACTGCTGCAGGCGTCGTCGTGGAGGACTCCCCGACGGGCGCGCGCTGGACGCTCGCCGCGTCCGCGACCGACAACTCGGAGGACTGATGGCCGGCAACTCCCAGCGCCGTGGCGCTACCCGCAAGGCGGGATCCAAGAAGGGTGCCCGCGTCGGCACCGGCGGTCACAGCCGCCGCGCGCTCGAGGGCAGGGGCCCGACGCCCAAGGCGGAGGACCGCCCGTACCACGTCGCCCACAAGCGCAAGGTCGCGGCCGAGAAGGCTGCGGAGGCGCCGGGCGGCTCGGGTCGCCCGTCGGCGCGCACCGCACGCGGCGCCCAGGGCAAGCGTGGCGGCAAGACCAGCTCCACCCACGAGATCGTGTCGGGGCGCAACTCCGTCCTCGAGGCGCTGCGCGCCGGCATCCCCGTCGCGACCGTGTACCTGGCGGCCCGCCTCGAGGCGGACGACCGCACGCGCGAGATCATCTCCATCGCCGCCGACTCGGGGTACCCCCTGCTCGAGGTCGGCCGCGCGGAGATCGACCGGCTCACCGACGGCGCCGTGCACCAGGGCGTCGCGATCCAGGTGCCGCCGTACGAGTACCTCGACCCGGACGACCTGCTGGACACCGCCGAGGCCTCGCAGACCGCTCCGCTCGTCGTGGCGCTCGACGGCGTCACCGACCCGCGCAACCTGGGGGCCGTGCTGCGGTCCGCCGGTGCGTTCGGCGCCCACGGCGTCCTCGTCCCGGAGCGCCGGGCTGCGGGCGTGACGGCGTCGGCGTGGAAGGTCTCGGCCGGTGCCGCGGCGCGCGTGCCGGTGGCACGGGCCACGAACCTCACACGCGCCCTGCAGGACTACCGGCGTGCCGGGGTGTTCGTCGTCGGGCTCGACGCCGGCGGGGACGTGCCGCTCAGCGGCCTGCCCTTCGCCGCCGACCCGCTGGTGCTCGTCGTCGGCTCGGAGGGCAAGGGCCTGTCACGGCTCGTGCGCGAGCAGTGCGACGCGATCGTCTCGATCCCGATCGCCTCGGCCGTGGAGTCGCTCAACGCGGGCGTCGCGGCGGGCATCGCCCTGTACGAGGTCGCCCGGCAGCGCGCCTGACGTCGTCGCCGACGGCGCCGCCGAGGTCGAGCTCGCGCTCGACCTCGGTGTGCGTCAGCCGATGACCTGATCCGGGTCGTAGTCGTCGTCGGCACCGCCGGCGCCGGGCTCGCCGTCGCGGAGGTCCTCCGCCCGGGTGCCCAGGACGGCGTGCTCGTCGGGGCGCGTCGGCAGGATGGTGTCGACGTAGCTCGCCGCGACCTCGGGCATCGGGACGTCCCGGTGCTGCTGCTGCGAGAGGTACCAGCGGTGGTCGAGCAGCTCGTGGTAGATCTGCGCGGGCTCGAGCTTGCCGCGCAGCTCGCGCGGCACGCTGCGCACCGCGGGCTCGAAGATGTCGGTCAACCAGTCGTGGGCGACGAACGCCTCGTCGTCGGCCTGCCGGTCCGTCGCGGCCCGGAACTCGTCGAGGTCGTTGAGCAGGCGCCGCGCCTGGTTCTCCTGCACGTCCAGGCCCGTCAGGCGCATGAGCCGACGGGAGTGGTGGCCCGCGTCGACGACCTTCGGCTGGATCCGCACGGACGTGCCGTCGAGGTCCGTCGTGATGGCGAGCTCACCCACGTCGAACCCGAGGTCGTTGAGCCGGTCGATGCGGGCCTGCACGCGCCAGCGCTCGCCGAACCCGAACGACTCCGTCTCGGTCAGCGCACGCCACAGCTCCTCGTACCGCACGACGAGCGCCTCGCCGATCCCGACGGCGTCCTCGTCCTCGTCGAGGAACTCCCCGGCCTGCAGGTCCATGAGCTCGCCGATGATGTTGACCCGCGCGACCTCGAGGTCGTACCCGCGCTGCCCGGGGGTCAGGACGTCGTGCAGGTCGCCGGTCTCCGCGTCGACCAGGTACGCGGCGAACGTCTCGGCGTCGCGGCGGAACAACGTGTTCGACAGCGACACGTCGCCCCAGTAGAAGCCCGCGAGGTGCAGGCGCACGAGGAGCACGGCGAGGGCGTCGATGAGGCGGGTCGCCGTGTCGGGCCGCAGCGACTGGCTGAACAGGGCGCGGTACGGCAGCGAGAAGCTCAGGTGCTGCGTGATGAGCACGGCCTCGAGCGGCTCGCCCTCGGGTGAACGACGTCCCGTGATGACCCCCACGGGCTCGACGCTCGGGACGTCGAGCTTGCGCAGCTGGCGCAGCAGCTCGTACTCCCGGTAGGCGACCGTCTCGCCGATCTCCTTGATGGCGATCACTCGCCCGGACAGCCGCGCGAACCGCACGATGTGCCGGGAGATGCCGCGCGGCAGGGCCGCCAGCGTCTCCGAGGGCCAGTCCTCCAGCGGGATGTGCCACGGCAGGTCCAGGAGGGCGGGGTCCGGGTTCGCCGCCGTGATCTGCAGGCGTTGTGCCGTGACGCTCATGCACAGATCTTCTCAGGTCCTGGCGACATCCTGCCGCGACCCCTGGCCTACGAGACGCCAGAGGCGGGCCCGGCATGCGCCGGACCCGCCTCTGCGTGTGGTGCTGGGTGTCAGGAGATGCGCTCGCCCGAGCCCGCGTGGAACAGGTGCTGCTCCGTCGGGCGGATGCGGACGAAGATCGTCGAGCCCTTCGGCGGGACCTGGCGGGGGTCGACGCGCACGATGATCTGCGCGTCACCGGCGCCGGAGTGCACCGCGGACGCCTCGCCGAAGTCGTTCGTCAGCGCACCGTAGACGTACGCGTCCGAGCCGAGCTCCTCGACGATGTTGACGACGACCGGGAACGAGTCCGGCGTGCCCTGGGGGACGACGTCCAGCGACTCGGGGCGGAAGCCGACCGTGATGTGGCCGCGGTCGTCGTCGGTGAGCGTCGTGATGGCCTCGCGCGGGAGCGCCAGACGCGACGAGCCGACCGACGCCGAGCCCTCGAGCACGGGGAACGTGCCGATGTTCATGGCCGGCGAGCCGATGAAGCCGGCGACGAAGACGTTGGCCGGGGTGTCGTACATGTCACGCGGCGTGCCGACCTGCTGGAGGATGCCGTCCTTGAGGACCGCGATGCGGTCACCCATGGTCAGGGCCTCGGTCTGGTCGTGCGTGACGTAGACCGTCGTGACGCCGAGGCGGCGCTGCAGCGACGCGATCTGCGTGCGCGTCTGGACGCGGAGCTTGGCGTCGAGGTTCGACAGCGGCTCGTCCATGAGGAACACCTGGGGCTGACGCACGATGGCACGGCCCATGGCGACGCGCTGGCGCTGGCCACCGGAGAGCGCCTTCGGCTTGCGGTCCAGGTACTGCTGCAGGTCGAGGATCTTGGCAGCCTCCTCGACACGCTGACGGATCTCCGCCTTCGGGGTGCCGGCGATCTTGAGCGCGAAGCCCATGTTGTCGGCGACCGTCATGTGCGGGTACAGCGCGTAGTTCTGGAACACCATCGCGATGTCCCGGTCCTTGGGCTGCACGTCGGTGACGTCGCGGTCACCGATGAGGATGCGCCCGGCGTTGACGTCCTCGAGACCTGCGAGCATGCGCAGGGAGGTCGACTTGCCGCAGCCGGAGGGGCCGACGAGGACGAGGAACTCGCCGTCCTCGACGTGGAGGTTGAGGGCGTCCACCGCGGGACGCTCGGTGCCCGGGTAGATCCGGGTCGCGTGGTCGAAGCTGACCGTAGCCATGGTTGTACTTTCCCTTCACCGGCAGGTACGTGCCGGACGATCCGTCGTGAAGAGTGTCAACGCAGGTCCGCGGGTGCGGGCCTGCTGAGCCCATGTGTCTCCGCTGACACGGAACGAGGGGGGTCCGTCGGACCTCCCCCGGTCGCGGACAGTATGGCACAGGACACGTGGGGCAGGACCAGGCCCGGGACGCAGCGTGCCGTGCACGTGACCGTCCGTCAGGCGCGCGACGCCCGCTCGAGCGCGTCGCGCAGCACGGCCAGCGCGGCGACTCCCGCCGCCGGGTCCGCGACGCGGTGACGCGCGACGGTCGTCCCCGGCCCGACCTTGATCGTCACGTCCTGCGGGTCGAGGGCGGCGAAGGCGTGCTCGTCCGTGACGTCGTCACCGGCGTACAGCACGACGGGGGCCCCCAGCTCGTGGCGCAGCGCCTGCAGCGCCGTCCCCTTGTCCGCCCGCAGGACGGTCAGCTCCACGACGTCCTTGCCGTGCAGCGTGCCCACCCCCAGCTCGGTGCCGAGCGCGACGGCCTCGGCCTCGGCCGGCACGGCGTCCTGCGGCTCCGCGAGGCGCGTGTGCACCACCACGGCCGTCGGCTTGGTCTCGACCCACACGCCGTCGCGACCCCGCGCCACCGCGGCCGCGCGTGCCCCCAGGCCGGCGAGCAGGTCCGCCTGCTCGTGCGTCAGCTCGACGACGTCGCGGTCCAGGCCGAACGGGGTGACGCGCGCACGTTCGACGCCGTGGCTGCCGACCAGGTACGTCCCCGGGGGCACCTCGGCGAGCGTGTGCAGGTCCGCCATCGCGCGTCCGGACACCAGCGCCAGCGCGACGCCGTCCAGGCCCGCCAGCGAGGCGAGCACCTCGACGCCCGCGGGCAGGATGCGCGAGGCCGCCGGGTCGTCCTGGAGCGGGGCGAGCGTGCCGTCGAAGTCCAGGGCCACGAGCAGGGGCCGCGCCGCGGTGTCGGCGGCGAGGGCCAGGAGCCGGTCGCGCAGGTCGGCGGGCACGCCCCCGTCGGGGCCGTGCGTGACGACGTCGTCGGGCGTCGGCGCGTCAGGCATTCCCGTCCCTCACCGGTACGGCCGTCAGCGCGGCCAGGAACTGCCCCGACCACGCGGCGACGTCGTGGGTCAGCACGCGGCGTCGCAACCTGCGCATGCGCTTGCGCGCCTCCTTGGGGTCGAGGTGCACGGCGTACGTGATCGCGTCCTTCATGCCGTCGATGTCGTGCGGGTTGACCAGCACGGCGCCCACCAGCTCGTCCGCGGCGCCCGTGAACTCGCTGAGCACCAGGCAGCCGCGCTCGTCCGACCGCGCCGCCACGTACTCCTTGGCGACCAGGTTCATCCCGTCGCGCAGGGCTGTCACCAGCATGACGTCGGCGGCGAGGTAGAGGGCCGCCATCTCCTCCATGGGGAACGACTGGTGCAGGTACTGCACGGGCGCGTGGCCCACCTGCCCGTGGTCCCCGTTGATGCGGCCGACCAGCAGCTCGACGTCGTCGCGCAGCTGCTGGTAGGCGCCGACGTTCTCGCGGCTGGGGCTGGCCACCTGCACCAGCGTGGTCTGCGTGGCCGACAGCCGCCCGTCCTCGAGCAGCTCGCCGTACGCCTTGATGCGGTGGCGGATGCCCTTGGTGTAGTCGAGCCGGTCGACGCCCAGCAGCAGGTACTGCGGGTCACCGAGCTCGCGGCGGATCTCCCGCGCGCGCTCCTGGACGGCCTCGGTGCGCGCGAGCTGGTCGAACGCGTGCGAGTCGATCGAGATGGGGAACGCCTGGGCGCGCACGTGGCGCTGCGTCGGGGTGCCCTCGTCGACCGTGATCATCTGCCCGCGCGTCGTCAGGTCCGTCAGCCGCCGCACGATCCGGACGAAGTTCGCCGCGTCCCCGCCGCGCTGGAACCCGATGAGGTCCGCGCCGAGCAGGCCCTCGACCACCTGCTTGCGCCACGGCAGCTGCGCGAAGATCTCGAGCGGGGGGAAGGGGATGTGGTGGAAGTACCCGATGCGCAGGTCGGGGCGCAGCGCCCGCAGGTACGCCGGGACGAGCTGCAGCTGGTAGTCGTGCACCCACACCGTCGCGCCGTGCGCCGCGTTGGCGGCGGCCGCCTGCGCGAAGCGCTCGTTGACGCGCCGGTACGCGTCCCACCACTGCCGGTGGAACTGCGGCGGGGCGATCACGTCGTGGTACAGCGGCCACAGGGTGTCGTTCGAGAACCCCTCGTAGTACCGCTCGACGTCGGTCTCCGTCAGCATCACCGGGACCAGCTCGGTGCCGTCGACGTCGAACGGCTCGAGCTCCAGGCCCGGTGACCCGCCCCAGCCGACCCACGCGCCCTTGGTCTGGGCCATGACCGGCGCGAGCGCCGTCACGAGGCCGCCGGGGGACCGCGTCCAGGTCGGCTCCCCCTGGTCGTCCAGGGTCACGTCGACCGGCAGGCGGTTCGCGACGACGACCAGGTCCTGGCCGTCGTGTGGCGCGTCGATGGGCACCGGATCAGCTCCTCGCGGGTGGTTCGGTCTCCGACCCTAGTCGTCCCACGGGTGACACGCTCGGGCGCCGGACCGCGCCGTGCGTCGGCCCGACCGGCTAGGTTTCCCGTCATGGAGCGGATCGGTCTGACGCCGGGGTCCCAGATCGGCGGGTACACGATCGTCGCCCCCCTGGGCTCGGGCGGCATGGGCACCGTGTACCGCGCGGTCGACGGCGGCGGCGAGCCCGTCGCGCTCAAGCTGCTGCACCCGCACGTCGCGTCGGACTCCGTGGTGCGCGCCAGGCTCATGCGGGAGGTCGCCGCGCTGCAGCGTCTGCGGCACGGGTCGGTCGCCGCCGTGCTGGACGCCGAGGCGGACTCGACCGAGGCGTTCCTCGTCACCGAGCTGGTGGCGGGCGACACCCTGACCGAGCGCGTGCGCGCGAGCGGCCCGCTCGACGCCGACGAGCTCCTGCTGCTGGCCGAGGGGCTGCGCTCGGCGCTCACGGCCGTGCACGCCGCAGGTGTCGTGCACCGCGACATGAAGCCCTCGAACGTGCTGCTGACGGACGACGGACCCGTGCTCATCGACTTCGGGCTCGCGCAGGGCGTCGACGACGACGCGAACCTCACGACCGCGGGCTTCGTGCTGGGCACCCCGGGGTACCTCGCACCCGAGCTGCTCGACGGCGGGGAGCCCGGCCCGGCGACGGACCTGTGGGGCTGGGCGGCGGTGCTCGCGTTCGCGGCGACCGGGCGGGACCCGTTCGGCAGCCGGCCGGTGGAGGCCGTGCTGGCGCGCGCCCGCGCCGGCGAGGTCGACCTTCTCGGGGTGGGACCGCTCACGCGCGCCGCGCTCGCGGGCGCCCTGCGTCCCGCCCCCGCCGACCGCACGGACCCGGCGGACGTGGTCGCAGCGCTCCGGACCGTCGCGACGCAGGGGGAGCTGCCGCCCGGTGCGGTGCCGACGATCGCGCTCTCGAGCGGTGAGACGTCGGGGCCCGCGGTGGCGGCCGCAGCGGCAGCCGCCGGTGCCGGCGCGCTCGCAGCGGCCGGGACGCCGGACGACGCGGACGTCGACACCGGCGCCGAGGCGGGCGTCGACCCGGATGACGACCCGCTCGCGGACGACGACCTGGACGGCGCGCTCGACGAGGCCGACGAGGAGGTGGACGAGGACGTCGCCGACGCGGAGGACGTCGACGAGGCCGATGTGGACGACGTCGACGACCCCGAGGGCCTCGTCGCCGAGGACCGTGGTGAGGACGACGACCTCGACGCGGGCGAGGACCTCGCGGACGAGGACCTCGCGGACGAGGACCCCGCGGACGACGACCTCGACGCGGAGGACCCCGACGCGGAGGACGACGACGCGTGGGACGAGGACGAGCTCCCGACCGAGCTCGTCACGCAGCGGCCACCGTCGCCGCGGGACGAGCTGCCGACCGTCGCCGTCGGGACCTCGGCGGGCGCCGCAGGTGCCGCCGCGGTCGTGGCACCGGCCGAGGCGCCCGTGCACGACGGTCGCACGGTCGCGGTCCCGGTGCGGCGTCCCGCGTCACCCGCTGCACCGCCGGACGCCGGGACCGGGGACGGCACCACCGACCCCGACGACGACAGCACCTACGCCGACGAGCACGACGCCGACGGCGTCGACTGGCTCGACCAGGACGTCGACGAGTCGGAGTGGACCGACGAGGAGGGGCCCTGGTACGAGCGTCCGCCGGCCCGCCGCCGCTGGGGGTCGCTGCTCGCACTCGGGGCGGTCGCCGCGCTCGCGGGCATGCAGTACCCGGTCGCGACCATCGCGGTGGTCCTGGTGCTCGTCGTCGTCGTGCGCACCGTCGGGGCGACCGTCGAGGCGATGCACGGCCGCCGTGAGCGGCGCGGCGTGCGCCGGGGGGACCGGCTGCTCGCCGCGGTGTCGACGCCCTGGTACCTGCTGCGCTCGGTCCTGGGCGTGCTGCCGGCGGTGCTCGTCGGCGGAGCGGTCGTGCTCATCGTCGGCGGGCTGGGCTGGTGGCTGCTGGCGTCGGGACGCTGGGAGATCGGCGGGTCGCCCCCCGGCCAGGAGCCGCAGGGGCAGACGGCCGTGCTGGTCGTGGGTGCGCTCGTGGTCCTCGCGATCGCCTTCCTGTGGTGGGGGCCGCTCTCCCGCATGACGCGCACGGGCGCCCGTCGGACCCTGGCGGCCGTCGCGCCCGCTCCGGTGGGGAGCCTGGTGGTGGTCGTCGTCGCCCTCGTCGCCGCGGTGGTGCTCACCGACCGCCTGCTGGACGTCCCGCCGATCACCTGGTGGCCCGCGTCGACGCCCACCCTCCCTCGTCCCTGACCGCTCCCGGGCCGGACAGCGGGTGGATGACCCGCGGTGCGCGTGGCCCTACCCTGGTGCCGTGCGTGCGACGTCGACGGTGCGGGCGGTAGCCCCCGTGGCTCGGCGTGCCCGCCTGCCCGTCGCTGCCCGGACCCCGTTCCTCGGGGCCCTGGCCGGCGTGCTCGCCGTGCTGTCCGTCGTGCTGGGCGTGCAGGGACGCGTCCTGCTGCACCAGTGCGTCAGCGCCGAGGGCCCGCTGGCGGCCCTCGGGGTCCGCATGGCGGTGCTGCGCTCGGCCTCCGAGTGCCCCGACGGCGCCCTCGGCCTCGGTTCCGTCTCGACCGGTGCCGTGCTGCTGCTGAGCGTCGCGCTGCCCGTGGTCGCCGCCCACGTCCTGCTGACCGCGTGCGGCCTGGGCCTCGGGGTGGTGACGCGCCGTGGTGTGGCCGCTGTCGTCGGCCTGCTCGCGTCGCACCTCGTGCCCCCCGTCGCGGTGGTGGGTCTCCCGGCCTTCCCCGGACGGTCGGGCCTGCCGACGTCGGGCGTCGCCGTCCGCGTGCGGCGCGATCGAGGGCACGACCCCGCGCGCCCGCGTCGCGGGCCCCCGGCGCCCTGACGCGCACCCCGCGCAGGACCTCAGCAGCCCCGCACGTCCCCGCCGGTCGGACCGGCACCCGAGACCAGGAGCACCCATGCCCACCAACGACCCCCGTCCCACCAAGTCGCAGCGCCGCGACGACGCACGTGCCAAGGCGCTCGCGATGCGCCAGGAGCAGGAGCGCAAGGCGAAGCGCACGCGGCTGATCGCGATCGGCGGCCTGCTCGCGGCCGTCCTCGTGCTCGGTGGCGTGATCTTCGCGATCGTCCGCCAGGGCCAGGCCAACGCGGAGGCGTACGGCGACGTCGTCTTCGCCGGCGGGTCCGAGAACGCGCTCGCCCCGGCGTTCGACGACATCGACACCCCTGACGTCGCCGACGAGACCGGCGGCATCCCGATCAGTGCCGCAGGTGTCGGTGAGGCAGGGGGCGAGGACGACGTCGTGGTCGAGGTCTACTACGACTTCATGTGCCCCTGGTGCGGGAAGTTCGACCTCGCCAACTCCAGTGAGCTCGAGGCGCTCGCCGCCGGCGAGGGCGTGACCGTCGTCTACAAGAACATCGCCTTCCTCGACGGCAACTCGCAGGGCACCTTCTACTCGACGCGGGCCGCCAACGCCGCCGCCACGGTCGCCGCGGAGGACCCGGAGCACTTCACCGACTTCGTCACGGCCCTGTTCGCGAACCAGCCGGAGGAGGCGACCGCGGGCCTGAAGGACAAGCGGATCGCCGAGATCGCGACCGAGGTGGGCGTCCCGCAGGAGGTCGTCGACAGCTTCACGGAGACGGTGGACGGCACGTTCGAGGTCGCGACCTCCGAGGACGAGAAGGAGTCCCGCGAGGGCACGTGGCGCCGCTTCGCCCCGTTCGTCGTGGCGACCACGCAGCAGGCCGGGGAGGACCTCGGCGGCCTCAGCACGCCGACCGTGCTCATCGACGGCGAGAAGTGGGAGGGCGACCTGTACAACCCCGGTCCGCTCACCCAGGCGGTCCTCGAGGCCGCGGCCGCCAAGGGCTGACCCGACACGCCACGGGCGTCCGTCCCCCGCGAGGGGCGGGCGCCCGCGGCGGTGCGGCCGGTACCCTGGCCGCCTCGCCTCCTTAGCTCAGATGGCCAGAGCAGCTGTCTTGTAAACAGCAGGTCGTCGGTTCGAATCCGACAGGGGGCTCCATCCAGGTGCCGTGCCCACGGACGTCCTCGACACGAGCGAGGACCTCCGGGTTCGACACCGCGTGATCACCCTGACCCCGGAGGGCGGCCCCGCGACGTCGCCGGGGGTCCTACCGCGAGGCGCGCTCCATCCACTCCGCCAGGAGCGCGCGTTCCGCGTCGCTGAGCTCGGTGAGCTCCGGCGCCATGGCACGCATCGCGACGACGGTGCCGCGCCGCCCCCGGCCGACGTCGCCGGGGCCGCCATCGGTGGTGACGGCCGCGATCGCCGCCTCGCGGGCACGCGCTGAGAGATCCGGGTCGCGCTGGTCCTGCGGCATCGAGATGAGGGTGAACGTGACGCCACAGCCCGCGGCGTGGACCAGGTGCGCCGCCGTGCCCTCACTCATCTGAAGCCGTCCGGCGAGAGCGATGGCCTTGATCTGCGCAGCGAGGATGGCGGAGGCCTTCTCTGCCGCCGGGGTCTGCACGCCGGGCTGCCCCTGGCCGTACGCGAGCGAGTACAGCGCGGGATGGCTCACCCCGAACTCCACGTGCAGGTCCCACCCCCGCCGGAGGTCCTCGACCGGGTCTCCTGAGGGGGCCAGAGCACCCTTCCTCAGCAGGTAGTCCTCGAACCCGTGCTCGGCGACGGCGTCCAGGAGCGCCCTCATGTCGACGAAGTGCCGGTAGATGGCGGGCGACTGCACGCCTGCGGCAGCGGACACCGACCGCGTCGAGACGGCCTCGCGGCCGCCTTCGGCGAGAAGGGCTGCTGCGCTCCGGACGATGCGCTCGCGGGTCGATGGGGTAGCCACCTGGCGATGATAACGGACCGGCGATAACTGCGGTACTACCGCTGACAACATATCGATGTTGTCAGTGGCAGGTAGCGGTGATAGTGTCGCGGTGTTATCAACGGCACCAGCCAGTCGAGGAGAACCACATGAACGGGACAACGGGTCGCGTCGCCATCGTGACGGGAGGCTCGCGAGGCATCGGTCGGGCCACTGCCGAGCGGCTCGCCGCCGACGGCCTCGCCGTCGTCATCGCGTACGTCGGCAACCAGGCCGAGGCGGACGCCGCAGTGGGCGGCATCCAGGACGCCGGTGGCCGCGCCATCGCCGTCCAGGCGGACGTGGCCGACGAGGCCGCGGTCGCCGCACTGTTCGACGCGGCGGAACGGGACTTCGGCGGCGTCGACGTCGTCGTCAACGCCGCAGGAGTCATGGTCCTGGCGCCGGTGGCGGACATCGATCTCGTCGCACTGGACCGCATGCACCGCACCAACGTGCGCGGCACCTTCGTGGTCGCTCAGCAGGCGGCCCGGCGGGTCCGACAGGGTGGAGCGATCATCAACGTGTCCACGTCGGTGACACGGCTGAGCACCCCCGGCTACGCCGCGTACGCCGCGAGCAAGGCGGCTGTCGAGGCGCTCAGCCTCATCCTCGCCCGGGAGCTGCGCGGCCGCGACGTCACGGTCAACGCCGTCGCTCCGGGCCCCACGGCGACCGCGCTCTTCCTCGAGGGCAAGAGCGCCGAGCTCGTCGAGCAGATCGCCGGCCAGAACCCGATGGGACGCATCGGCACCCCGGGCGACCTGGCCGAGGTGATCTCCGCGCTGGCCGGCCCCGCGCGGTGGATCAACGGCCAGACGCTCTTCGTCAACGGCGGCCAGGCCTAGGTCCCGCGGGGCCGGTCGTCCGCCACCACCCACGACACACCATCAGGAAGAGAAAGAAGGAAGTCATGTCGGTCATCCTCATCACCGGTGCCGCCACGGGCATCGGCAACCTCACCGCCCGGCACCTCGCCGCCGACGGGCACACCGTCTTCGCCAGCATGCGCGGCGTCGACGGACGCAACGCCGAGCGTGCCGCGAGCCTCCTCGACACCGCGGCGCGTGACGGCGTCGACCTGCGGGTCGTCGAGCTGGACGTGACGTCGGAGGCCTCCGTGCAGGCGGCCGTCGACCGGGTCGTCACCGAGGCGGGCGGGCTCGACGTCGTCGTGAACAACGCAGGCCACCTCAACGTCGGGTACGTCGAGGCGTTCGCGCCCGAGGAGCTCATGCACCTGATCGACGTCAACACCATCGGCGTCCACCGGGTGAACCGCGCCGTCCTGCCGCACTTCCGCGAGCGGCGGTCGGGCACGCTGCTGTACATCGGCAGCACCATCCCGGTCACGACGCCACCGTTCCTCGGGCCCTACGTCGTCTCGAAGGCGGCCATGGACGCCCTCGCCGTCACCACGGCCTACGAGGCCAACGCGTTCGGCATCGAGACGGTGATCGTCATGCCGGGCCCGATCACGCAGGGCACCCAGCACTTCCCGAACGCCGGCCGTGCGAGCGACCTCGAGCGGACCAGCGCCTACCAGGTGCTCGACCCGCTGGTCGCCGCGAACGAGCAGGCGACCGCGGGGCTCCTGGGACCCGGACCGCTCCAGGGTGCCGAGGGTGTGGCGAAGGAGGTCGTCCGGGTCCTGGCCCTGCCCTTCGGGGCCAAGCCGTTCCGCACGGTCGTCGACGACGCCGACGCAGGGGTCGAGCACGTGAACTGGGCGGCCTACCAGGCGCGCGCCGCCTTCGTGCAGCGGCTCGGCATGGCCGAGCTGCTGCACCCGGCCGCCCCGTAGGCGACGTGAGCACGCGACCGCCGGCAGACCGCCACAGGTCGCAGGTTCGGCGGCCGCGCCCGGTCCGGGTGCGGCCGCCGTGTCGCGTGCCTCAGCGCGAGGCGGACGTCAGGCAGTCGGCGAGGTCGGGCCCCGCGCCGGTCCGCACCGACGGGGCGCTGCACCCGAGGTGGTCGTTGTGCGTGCAGTCCTGCCGCTGGCAGGCCCCGACGTGCGAGACGCCCTGGTCGAGGAAGTACATCTAGAGGTCGAGCGCCTCGCGCAGGTACGCGATGTCGTCGGCCTGCGTCTCGGCCGGCGTCTCGACGACGACGTCGCAGCCGGCCTCGCGCACGACGTGGGCGATGAGCTCGAGAGGGATCGTGCCGTCGGCGAAGCCGGCGTGACGGTCGCGGCTCGAGCCGTGCGGGTCGCGCGAGGAGTTGGCGTGCACGAGGTCGACGCGTCCCGTGATGGCCGTCAGCCGCTCCACGATCGTCTCGAGGTCCTCGCCCGCCGCCCACGCGTGGCACGTGTCGAGGCACACGCCCACGTCGTACCCGCCGATGGCGTCCCACAGCATCGCCCACCGGTCGAGCGTGCGGGCGCACGCGTTCTCGCCGCCCGCGGTGTTCTCGACGAGCACGCGTACGGGGAACGTCGCGCGCTCGAAGGTCTTGCGCCAGTTGTCGATACCGACCGCGACGTCCTCGCCGTCGCCGACGTGCCCCCCGTGCACGACGAGCCCGCGCGCGCCCAGGTCGGCGGCGGCCGCGGTGTGCTGGGCGATCATGTTGCGGCTCGGGATCCGGATGCGGTTGTTGGTCGACGCGACGTTCACCAGGTACGGCGCGTGCGCGTAGATGCCGAGCCCGGAGGCGACGAGCGCGTCGGCGTCCTCCCGACGCACCGGCTTCTTCCAGCCCTGCGGGTCGGCGAGGAAGACCTGCACGGCCTGCGCACCCACACGCTCGGCCTCGGTCACGGGCTCCGTACCGCGCACGTGCGCCCCGATCAGCACCACGACGACCTCCTCGTTCCGGACGGACGGGCGTGCGGACCGCACGCCGGGATCACAGGGACGGCCCCGTCTCCTCGAGGAGCCGCAGCGCGGCCCTCACCCGCGGGTTGCGCGCGGGTTCGGCGTCGATGCCGAGGGCCGAGTAGACCGCGTACACGTGGTTCTGGACCGACTTCTCGGCGATCTCGAGCCTCGCGGCGATGCCGGCGTTGGAGAACCCCTGGGCGAGCAGCCGCAGCACCTCGTACTGGCGCTGCGTCAGCCGTGAGACCGCGGACCCGACGCGCGGGGAGACCCGGTCGAGCAGGGCCGGGTCGAGCACGGTCTCACCTGCGGCGGCGGCGTGGACGGCGCGCAGCAGGACCTGCTCGCTCGTGCCGCTGTTCTTCGACAGGTAGCACCAGCCGTGCGCGACATCGGGCGGCAGGTCGAGCAGCAGGTCCATCGCGTCGTGCGCGGACAGCAGCAGCACCCCCAGATCGGGCTGCGCGCGGCGCAGCGTGACGCCCAGCGCGATGCCGTTGCCGTCGGGCAGGTCGATGTCGAGCACCACGACGTCGGCGACGCCAGGCTGCAGGATCCGGCGCGCCTCGGCGACCGTGCCGACCGCGGCCACGACGTCGAGGCCACGCATGTCGGCGATCGTCCGCTCCAGCATCGAGCGGAACAGGGGCTGGTCCTCGACGAGGGCGACGCGCAGGCGTCGGGACGGTGGAGGGATCATCCGGACCAGTATGGTCACGCCTGGGCTGTTGCGCCTGCGACGTGCGCGGACGGCTCGGCGCACGTCGACGTGAGGGGTGGGGGACGATGGCGGTCGACCGTGACATGACGCCCGCCGCCGTGCGGCGGCACGACGAGGCGGCGGACCGTCTGACGCTCCTGCGCGGCACGGGGGTCGTCGCGCTCGGCTTCGCGCTGGGTGCCTCGATCCAGAGCGAGTGGATCTACTCCGAGCTGGTGCCCGAGTGGGCGCAGGTCGACCTGTGGCGCAGGCTGGTGGCGAACGGCACCGCGGTGCTGGGGCTGGTCGCGGCGTTGGCGGTGCTGCGGGCCCACCGCCCCCGGAGCGTCGTCGCGGTCGTCGGGCGCGCGGCGGTGGCGGCCGTCTTCATGGGCGTGCTGCGGGTCGCGGCGCAGGTGGTGCTGGGCGTGCACCCGCTGGACGACAAGCCGATGCTGGCGGCCGAGGTCACCACCGGGGCGTTCATCGCGTTCGTCTCCGCGGGCATCGGGGTGTGGGCCCTCGTCTCGCGTCGCCGGATGCGGGTCACCACGCGCGCGGTGGAGCGGCAGGCGGTCAGCGTCGAGCTCGCGCTGCAGGCGCTGGAGGCGGAGGAGATCCGGGTGCGCCGGCAGGTCGCCGAGGGTCTGCACGGCACGGTCCAGCAGCGGCTGCTGGTGGTGGACGCGCGGCTCGCGGCGGTCCAGCAGGGGGCCGCCGGTGTGCTGCCGGAGGTCGCCGAGGAGATCGCGCTGGTACGCGCCGAGCTGGCGGAGTCGCGCGAGCAGGACGTGCGTCAGATGAGCCGGCTGCTGTACCCGGACCGGCTCGAGCTGGGCCTGGTGCCGGCGGTCCGGGCCCTGCTGGGCCGGTTGCCCGCGACGATCGCGACTCGGCTGCGGGTGGGTGACGGGCTGCGGGCCGTCGACGACCCGTCCGCGGTGGGCCTGACGGTCGCCGAGCGGCTGCTGGCGGTGCGCGTGGTCGAGGAGGCGGTGTCCAACGCGCTCAAGAACGGACCGCCCGCGCTCGTCGAGGCGGAGCTCGACCTGGTGGCCGACGAGCTGCGGATCGTCGTGTCCAACGACGGCGACCCGTACGTGCCCCCCGCCGAGCCGGACCCGGCGTCGGGCACGGCGCGTCTGGACCAGCGGCTGCGGCTCGTGGGTGGTGCGCTGCGTGTCGTGCCGCGCGTCCCGACGGGTGCCCGGGTGGAGGCCACCATGCGGCTCGGGGTCCTCGCGGACGACCACTGAGGCGCCGGACCCACCGGCACCGCGGGTCGCTCACTCCACGGGGAGCGCCTGTGGCCGCTTCGCGCTCAGCAGGTCCCCGGACGACCGTCGGCGCAGTCGCCGCGTCGCCCACGGGTAGGCGTGCTCGCGCAGCCAGCGGGCGTCCTGCCGGGCCCGGGCGAGCCGCGGGACGGGCGGCAGGGGGGCGAGCGGGTCGTCCCAGTCGGCGCGGTCGGGTGACTGCCCGAGGGCGACCAGCGCACCCTGGGCGACGCGCGCGTGCCCGTCGGTGGTCAGGTGGATCCGGTCGTCGGACCACATGCGCCAGTCCCGCAGGCTGCGCATGCCCCAGGGGTCGAGGACGTAGGCGCCGTTCCGCCGCGCGATCGACCAGATGTGCGCGTTGAAGACGCCCACGCGAGCTCGCGTCGCCCGCACCAGCGGGCTGTCCCGCGTGTCGAAGCCGGTGCTCAGCAGCACGTCCACGCCGCGCGAGCGCACCTGAGCGACGGTCCGCTCGATGTCGGCCGCCACGGTGTCCACGTCGACGGACGGGCGCAGGATGTCGTTGCCGCCGCCGACGATGCTGACGAGGTCGGGCTCGAGCTCGAGGGCTGCCGGCACCTGGTCGGTGAGGATGGACCGCACGAGGCGGCCGCGGACAGCGAGGTTCGCGTACTGCAGGGGCTCGGAGCCGGCGTCCGTGCGGCGGCGCGACAGGTGGGACGCGAGCAGGTCGGCCCACCCGCGCAGCGGCGCGTCCGGACCGTCGGGCGCGTCCCACAACCCTTCGGAGAACGAGTCGCCGCAGGCGACGTAGCGGGTCCAGCGCGGCGGACCGGCAGGAAGGGGAGCGCCGGCGGTCGTAGGACGGGACCCCTCGTGCGACGTCATCCCCCCATCATGCGACGAACGGGACCGCCGCGGGCCGGTGTCCGCCCGTGGGTCACGGCAGGCGCCAGTCCACGGGGTCGGCACCCTGCTCGCGCAGCAGCGCGTCGACCCGGGAGAACGGCCGGGAGCCGAAGAAGCCGCGCGACGCCGACAGCGGGCTGGGGTGCGCGCTCGCCACGACCGGCACGTCGCGCAGGGCCGGCCGCAGCGACTGCGCGTCGCGGCCCCACAGCACGGCCACGAGCGGCCCGCCGCGCTCGACGAGCGCGGCGATCGCACGGTCGGTCACCTGCTCCCAGCCCCTGCGGCGGTGGGACGCGGGCGCACCGGGGCGCACCGTGAGCACCCTGTTGAGCAGCATGACGCCCTGGTCCGCCCACGGCGTGAGGTCCCCGGTCGTCGGACGGGGGACCCCCACGTCGGCCACCAGCTCGCGGAAGACGTTGTCGAGCGAGCGGGGCAGGGGCCGCACGTCCGCCTGGACCGCGAACGACAGGCCCATCGGGTGCCCGGGCGTGGGGTACGGGTCCTGTCCGACGACCAGCACGCGGACGTCCGCGAGCGGGCGGTGGAACGCGCGCAGGACCGCGTCCGCCGCGGGCAGGTACTCCCGCCCGGCGGCGACCTCGTCGCGCAGGAACTGCCCGGCGGCACGCAGCGCCGGCTCGGCGGGCGCCAGCGCGTGCGCCCAGTCCGGTGCGACCAGGTCCTCCAGGGGTGCGTTCACGGCGACGCAGGCTACCGCCCCACGGCCCCGACGTCGCCGGGTCGGCGGACCACGGCACCACCCGCGCGTGCGAATGACACCCGTGTCGTTCGCCGCGTACGATGCCGGGCGGAGCACCCACGGCACGACCCGCGAGGAGGAGAGCCATGGACGGCACAGCCGGCACGGCGACCCACGTGGTCGGGGACGACCTGCGCGACGACGAGCGCGGGAGCGACGGGCTGAGCCCGCGCGACCGGGAGGTCCTCGCGTTCGAGCGGCAGTGGTGGAAGTACGCAGGCGCCAAGGAGCAGGCCGTCCGCGAGCTGTTCGACATGTCCGCCACCCGGTACTACCAGCTCCTCAACGCGCTCATCGACGACCCGGCCGCGCTCGCGCACGACCCGATGCTCGTCAAGCGGCTGCGCCGCATGCGGTCGTCGCGCCAGCGGGCCCGTACCGCGCGCCGGCTGGGCGCCGAGGCCTGAGGACCGGGTGCCGGGTACGTCCAGGTCGCTCCTGGCTGGTCGGCGGCCCGGCGGCGGGGCGCGACCTGCCCGTCGCGGCGAGCGGTTAGCCTTGCGGCCGTGAGCAAGGCCGACTACCCCTACCCCGAGGACGAGTTCGACGCGATCTCGCCCGACGCGCCGACCGGTGTCCACCGTGCGCCCCGGTCCGCCTGGAGTCGGTGGTGGCCGTTCCTGGTCGTGCTCCTGGTGGTGCCCGTGCTGGCCTACGGTGCCGTCGCGTACCTGTCGCGCACCGGTGACCTGCCGCTGGCGGGCGGCTCGTCCCAGGGCGAGGAGGCGCCGGCGGTGCCGCCCGACGACGCGGCCGCGGGCGAGGACCCGGGCGAGGAGCCCCCGGCCGACACCGAGCCCGAGGTGCCCGCGACGGAGGAGCCCCCGCCGCCCGCGCCGGACCTCGCGACGCCGGTCTCCGTGCTCAACGGCGCGCGCGTCTCCGGGCTCGCAGGCCGTGTGGCGGACGAGCTCGAGGGCGCGGGCTTCACCGCCGTCTTCCCGGACAACGCGACCGGTACCGTCCCGGCCGTGTCCACCGTCTTCGTCACGTCGGAGGACCTGCGCCCGACCGCTGAGCTGGTGGCCACCACCGTCGGGGTCCCGACGATCGAGGTCTCACCCCAGCAGGCCGGCGGCGGGATCACCGTGGTGCTGGTCAGCGACCCCGACGCCTGACCGGCGGTCCCACGCACCGACCGGTCGACGCGCACCGCGCCGGCCCGGGCGTCACGTCGGCGACGAGCGCGCGGTGTCGAGGGCGTCGATCGCGAGGAGCACGCACGCCGCGCTCCACCCGAGCGGTGCGACCGCGGCGGGTGCGCCGTCCGCCAGCAGCTTCTCGGGGATCGCACCGGACGGCGTCCGGTGCCGCTCGACGACGCCCAACCAGTGCGCCGCCCCGGCGGGGTCGCCCTGCTCGGCGGCCACCCAGGCGTACAGCGTCGTCTGCGGCGTCCACGACACCCCGTCGCGGCGCCAGCCGCCCCCCGGAGCCAGCCCCTGGGCCGGCCGGAGCATGGAGGGCACGGAGGCCTGCCACGCGGCGCCCGCGCCGGGCGGCGGCTGCGCCCAGAACGGGGCGAGGACGAACGCGCTCGCGGCGTCCGGCACCGTGCGGGTCGCGTACCGGCCGTAGCCGGTGGGGCCGAACGCGTCGACGACGGCCTGGCGTGCGCGGGCGGCACCGGTCGCGGCCGCCGCCGCGCGACCGGGCAGGCCGGCGGCGTCGAGCACGACCGCCGCCTGCTCCAGCCCGGCCACCAGGGGTGCGGCCGTGCCGAGCGTCACCTCGCCCTCGGCGACCTCCCAGTAGTCCGGTGACGCGGGCGGCAGACCGCCTGCGACGAGGCTCAGGGCACGTCCGGCCGACCGCTCGACGAGCGGCGCCAGGCGCTGCGCCTGGGCGACCCGGTCCGCGTCGTCGACCTCGGCGAGGACGAGGCCCGCCGCCCACATCGCCCACCCCGTGCCGTCCGTCTGCAGGCCGCGGTCGTCGGGCGGGCCGGAGCCGTCGGGCAGGTACCGCGCGTGGAACGACCCGTCGGGCGCCTGGACGCCGGCGAGGAAGTCCAGCACGGCGAGCGCGTCGTCGACGTGGCCCGTACGTGCCAGCGCGACGGCGACGAAGGCCGAGTCGCGGGGCCACACGTAGCGCCATCGCGGGGACCAGCCGGCGACGACGACCCCGTCCGCGACCGTCAGCGAGTGCAGGTCGAGCAGGGCGGCACGCGCGAGGTCCTCGTGCGGTCCCCCCGCCCCGGGGACCTGACCGGCGGCGAGCCACGCGTGCTGCTCGGCGGCCGCGGACGCGGCGGCGCGCGGCCCGACGACGACGGTCGTGGTCGGTGTCGCGCCGACCGCGCCCGCGAGCACCGCGGCCGCGGGGTCCGGGACGCGCGTGCCGGGCAGGTAGACCGCGAGGGCGTCCGACGGCACGGCGTCGCGCGCGCCGTCCGGCAGGACCGACACGGCCTGCTGGTACAGCGGGATCTGCGCGTCGGCCAGGGCGCCCACCCCCCGCCCGACGCCCGCGGCCGCTCCGGCTCCGACGGCGATGTCGACCGGGTCCGTGCCCGGCGCGGCGCCGGGGGTCCCGCCCGCCGTGCTCGTGATCAGCAGCAGGCCGCCCAGCAGGGTGACCGCGCCGGCGCGGGTGCGCAGGGCGCGGCTCACGACCACCGTGTCGAGCACAACGAGCACCTTAGGGGTTCGCGCTCGGCGAAGGGGCTGACACGTCTGCTGCTTGCACTCGAGGGGGTCGAGTGCTAACCATTGGACTTAGCACTCTCCGGTGGAGAGTGACAGAACACCCGGCCGTCAGGTGAGGGTCGTCGCGAGCGGGACGTGAGCGCGCGCGGCGGTCCGTCCGTCGCGGGCACCGACCGGCCACCCACGAACTGGAAGAAGGATCACAGCCCCATGGCCAAGATCATCGCCTTCGACGAGGAGGCCCGACGGAGCATGGAGCGTGGGCTCAACGTCCTCGCCGACACCGTCAAGGTCACCCTGGGCCCGAAGGGCCGCAACGTCGTGCTCGACAAGAAGTGGGGCGCGCCGACGATCACCAACGACGGCGTCTCCATCGCCAAGGAGATCGACCTCGAGGAGCCGTTCGAGCGCATCGGCGCCGAGCTCGTCAAGGAGGTCGCCAAGAAGACGGACGACGTCGCCGGTGACGGCACCACCACCGCCACCGTGCTGGCCCAGGCGCTCGTGCGCGAGGGTCTGCGCAACGTCGCCGCGGGTGCCAACCCGATCGCCCTGAAGAAGGGCATCGAGAAGGCCGTCGAGGCCGTCACGGCGCAGCTCCTGGCCCAGGCCAAGGAGATCGAGACCAAGGAGGAGATCGCGGCCACCGCCGCCATCTCCGCCGGTGACCCCGCGATCGGCGAGCTCATCGCCGAGGCCCTCGACAAGGTGGGCAAGGAGGGCGTCATCACCGTCGAGGAGTCGAGCGCCCTGGGCCTCGAGCTCGAGCTCACCGAGGGCATGCGCTTCGACAAGGGCTTCCTGTCGGCGTACTTCGTGACGGACCCGGAGCGCCAGGAGGCCGTCCTGGAGGACGCGTACGTCCTGCTCGTCGAGTCCAAGGTCTCGAACGTCAAGGACCTGCTGCCGCTGCTGGAGAAGGTCATCCAGGCCGGCAAGCCGCTGCTCATCGTGGCCGAGGACGTCGAGTCCGAGGCGCTGGCGACGCTCGTCGTCAACCGCATCCGCGGCATCTTCAAGTCCATCGCCGTCAAGGCGCCGGGCTTCGGCGACCGCCGCAAGGCGATGCTGCAGGACATGGCCGTCCTCACCGGTGGCCAGGTCGTCTCCGAGACCGTCGGTCTGAAGCTGGACTCGGTCGGCCTCGAGGTGCTCGGCACCGCGCGCAAGGTCGTCGTCACGAAGGACGAGACGACCATCGTCGAGGGTGGTGGCGAGGCCTCGCTGATCGCGGGCCGCGTCAACCAGATCCGTGCCGAGATCGAGAACTCGGACTCGGACTACGACCGCGAGAAGCTCCAGGAGCGTCTCGCGAAGCTCGCCGGTGGCGTCGCCGTCATCAAGGCGGGCGCGGCCACCGAGGTCGAGCTCAAGGAGCGCAAGCACCGCATCGAGGACGCCGTGCGCAACGCCAAGGCGGCCGTCGAGGAGGGCATCGTCGCCGGTGGTGGCGTGGCGCTCATCCAGGCCGGCAAGGTCGCGTTCGAGAAGCTCGAGCTCGAGGGTGACGAGGCGACCGGTGCCAACATCGTGAAGTACGCGATCGAGGCCCCGCTCAAGCAGATCGCCATCAACGCCGGCCTCGAGGGCGGCGTCGTGGCGGAGAAGGTCCGCAACCTCCCCGCCGGGCACGGCCTCAACGCCGCGACCGGCGTGTACGAGGACCTGCTGGCCGCGGGCGTCAACGACCCGGTCAAGGTCACGCGCTCCGCGCTGCAGAACGCCGCGTCCATCGCGGCGCTGTTCCTCACCACGGAGGCCGTCGTGGCCGACAAGCCGGAGAAGTCGGCCCCGGCCGGCGGCGGCGGCGGTGGCGAGGACTTCGGCGGCGGTTTCTGAGTCGCTGAGCACCACCTGAACGGCACGAGGGCCGGTCACCCGCAGGGGTGGCCGGCCCTCGGCGCGTCCGGGGCTGCTCGGGGGCCCGTGCGGTCGGCCCGCCGGGCGGTCAGCCGGTCGCGGCGATGCGGCTCGCGACGGACAGCGCGGTGGCGACCGCGTCGAGGTAGGCGCGGGCGACGTCGCGCGGGTCGAACCCGGCCGCGGCGACGCCCTCGCTGTCGTTGCGCTCCTGGGCGAGGACGGCACGCAGCACCGGGCCGTAGCGGCCGGTGCCGCGCTCGAGGGCGTCGGCCACCTCGGCCGAGACCCCGGAGCGGGAGACGATCGTCGCCGGGGGGAGCTGGAGCCGCGCCGCGACCGAGGACAGCAGGCCGACGGTGTAGGCGACGTCGTCGCCCACGATCGTGCCGCAGGCCGTGGCACGCGTGAGCAGGTACCAGAGGGTCTCCATCGTCGCGGGCGTCGAGCCGATGATCGCCGCGGTCGCCAGCGCCCCGAGCGGGCGCGGGCCGAGCAGCACGACGGCGCGCTGCACCGAGTCCACCTTGTGCCGCACGCCCATCGCCGAGGAGTTGACGAGGTGGAGCACGCGGATGGAGAGCTCCGGGTCGCGCGAGATGGTGTCGGCGCACGCGGCCGGGTCGGGGTTCGGGCCGGAGACGAGGCGGATGAGCTCGACGCACTGGATCTCGCCGACGCTCATCGCGCGCTCGGGCTCATGGCGGCGGTCGATGACGAGCGGCCCCTGGAGCAGCTCGGCACCGGCCTCGAGGGCGGCGTCGACGCGGGCCGGCGTCGTGGCGTTCTCGGCGACGACGACGGCACCGCGTGACGACGCCCGCGCGACGCGCACGTCGAGGAGCCTGCGGTCGCACGCGGCGTCGACCTTGACCATCTGGACGAGCGGCAGCGCCGCGTCCTGGTCCGGCCGGCCGACGTAGTCCGCGAGGGCCAGGCGCTGCTCGTCGTCGACCATGGCGCGCAGGCGGTCGAGCGCCGTCGGGTCCGCGAGCACGTGCGGCGGGACCTCGAGGACGACGCCGCGTGGCAGGTGGAGCAGCTCGCCGGGGGAGGCGAGCAGGCCGCGGGTGAGTCGCACGACGAGCGGGCGCTCGCCGGCGAGCGTCTCCAGGTCGATGGTGCGGAACATCGCGTCGACCATGTGCTCGACCGAGCCCTCGGGCATCGGGCGGCCGTCGACGTCCGGGACGACGCCGCGCACCGCGTAGGCGAAGACGCTGCGGTCGGGGTGCAGGACGGGCTGCCGCTGGATCGTCACACCGGTGCGGACGGGGGTGGACGGGATGCTCACGCGACCTCCTGCGACGGGGCTGGTCTCACCCCCACACCATCGGCCGGCCCGGTGCCGACCTGAGCCGCTGCACCCTGCGGCGCCCTCAGCCGAGCGGTGCGCGCAACGGCAGGTCCCCGTCGAGCACGGCCTGGACCACCCGGCCGTCGGCAGGGTGGACGACGAGCGGCGCCAGCAGGTTCGCCGACGGCACCTCGCGGTCGACGCCGGCGGGGTGGACGACGGCGAGCAGCACGGGGCTCTCGCCCTCGGCCAGGCCGAGCGTCGCGCGGGTGTCGGCGGGCACCTCGGGCGCGTAGGACGGGAAGAACGTGTGCGGCGCGACGACGAACAACCGGACCGGCCGCGCTCGACCCGGCGTCGAGGTGAGGGTGAGGACCGCCCCCGAGCCGTCGAGCGGTGCGAGCGTGAACTCCTCGTGCTCCGGCAGGCCGGGCAGCGGCCGGGCGGTGCGCAGCACGGCCGGCAGCGCGCGCGGCCCGTCCGGCGTGGCGACGGTCACGCCCGCGGTGCTCATCGCAGGAAGTCCATGAGCGAGGGCGCGAGCACCTTCGACGCCGCCCCGAGGGCGCCGCGGTAGGCGAGCTCCTGGGACTGGATCTCGACGATGATCGCGGCGAGGTCGACGTCGATGAGGGCCGAGACCTGCGTCCGCAGCGTGATGTCGCGCTCGGCGAGGACGTCCTTGGCGCCGAGCACCTGGTTGTGGCGGGCACCGACGGCGGCCACCTCCCGGAGCATGCTCGACATGTGGGCGTCGATCGCGTCGATGGACGGGGAGATGTCGGCGCCGGCGCGGATGTCGGCGGCGAGCCGGTCGAGCGCCGCGAAGACCGACGCGCCCCCGACACCGAAGACCGCCGAGCCGTCGGCGTCGACCCGGACGTTCGTGCCCGGCCCGACCTCGCGGGTCACCGTGGCGGCGGGGGTGCCGGACCACACGTAGGTGCGCGTCGGCGTCGAGGTGTCGACGGCGAACGCGGCGTCTGCGCTCGTCCCGGCGAAGACGTGCCGGCCCGAGTACGTCGAGTTGGCCTGCTGGAGCAGCTCGTCGCGACGGGCCTCCACCTCGGCGGCCAGCGCCTCGCGGGAGTCCGGGCCGAGCGAGCCCTGCGCACCGGCGCGGACCGCGAGGTCGCGCGACCGGCGCACGATGGCGAGCGAGGCCTGGAGGGCTGTGTCGATGGTGGTGAGCCACGCGTCGCCGTCGTCGGTGTTGCGCTTGTGCTGCACCGCGGTGCGCTGGTCGGCACGCAGCCGGAGCACGTCGTGCGCGCCGGCCGGGTCGTCCGAGGGCACCGAGATCTTCGTGCCGCTGGACATCTGGGCCTGGAGGCGCGCGACGGCCGTGAGGTTGGTCTGGAGGTTGGCCAGCGTGGAGCGCTGGATCGTGCCATGAGTGATGCGAGCGACCATTCCGGTCACCTCCCGACGATGCCGGTGCGGTTGATGAGCGTGTCGAGCATCTCGTCGATCACGGTGAGGACTCGTGCGGCACCCTCGTACGCACGCTGGTGCGCGAGCATGCTCACCGACTCCTCGTCGAGGTCGACGCCCGCGTTCGCGAGCTGCTGCAGCGACACGGACTGCAGCGCCTTCTGCGAGACCGTGGCCCGCGAGGTCGCCGCAGCGGCCTGGACGCCGAGGTCGGTGACGATCGAGCGCCACGTCGCGTCCGGGCCCTCCGACGTCGACCCGATCGCGGCGACCCGCGCCGCGACCGACCCGTCGAGCGCGCCCGTGCCCGGGGCGGCTGCGGCGACCGAGGCGGGGTCGGTGAGGACGACCCGCAGGTCGAGCGCTCCCGCCGGGTCCTGCGTGAAGAAGGGCCCACCGGGGGTGCCGTCGCGGGTGACGCCCTGGGCGTGGACGTCGTTGACCGCGTCCGCGAGCGAGCGGGCGAGACCGTCGAGCCGCGCGCCCGCGCCGGTGAGCAGGCCGCCGTCGCCCGCGGGCGCGAGGACGGAGACGAGGCCGGCGATGCGGCCGCCGCCGAGCTCGGCGCGGTGCCCCGCGCCGTCGGCCCACACGACGGTCACGGACTGCCCGGCCATGGCCTGCGAGAACGCGGCGGGCCCGCCGAGCTCGAGCGTGCTCACGTGCGTGCCGGAGACGAGCGCGTTGCCGCCGACGAGCACGTCGACCTGCCCGTTGTCCCGGGTCCGCATCGACGCCCCGACGAGGCCCGAGAGCTCGGTGACGAGCAGGTCGCGCTGGTCGGACAGCTCGTGGGCGGTGCCGCCCGAGTTCTCGATGGCCAGGATCTTCTCGTTGAGGTCGGCGATCGACGCGGCGGCTGCGTTGACGCGGTCGACGAGCGCGACGGCGGTGCCACGTGCCTGCTGCCACTGCGTCTGCACGTCGCTGTAGCGGGTCTGCACCGCCGTGGCGACGGCCACGCCGCGCTCGAGCAGGACGGCCCGGGCCGCGTCGCGGTCGGAGCCGTTGGCGACGTCCGCCCAGCCGCCCCAGAAGTCCGCGAGCTGGGCGGCGAGGCCCGTCTCTGAGGGCTCGCCGAGGCTCTTCTCGAGCGTGGCCAGCGCGTCGGCGCGGGCGGTGAGGAACGAGGCGTTCGAGCTCGCGGCGCGGACCTTGGCGTCGAGGAAGACGTCACCGAGGCGGTCGACGGTCGCGGCGCGCACGCCGTTGCCGATGCCGTCGCCCGTGGCGAACATCGCCGGGAGCGTCTGGCCGGGCACCGCGACGAGCGAGGCGCGCTGGCGCGTGTAACCGACGGTGTTCGCGTTGGCGACGTTCTGGGCGGACACGTCGAGCGCCTGACGCTGCGCGACGAGCGAGCTCAGGGCCGTGCCGAGGCCGGAGAAGGTGCTCACGTGGTTGGTGCTCCCTAGATGGACCGGTCGACGAGCTGGGCGTCCGGGACGGCGACGTTGCTCCGCTGACCGGAGCCGTCGTACGTCTGGACGGTGTCCCGGAGGGACATGAGTGTCTCCTGCGCGGCACGGTGCGAGACCGCGAGCAGCTCGCGGTTGCCGTCGGCGAGCGCGGAGATCTCGGCGGTGAGGGACGCGAACGCGTCGCGGTGGGTGCGCAGCAGCTCGTCCCACGGGGCGGGCGCGTGCGCGGCGAGCTCGGCGAGGCTCGCGCCGGGCTCGAGCCCGAGGGCCTGCGCGGCGGCGTCCGCCTCGACGGCGCGCCCGAGCTCGGCCGTGCGGATCTCGTCGAGCACCGCCTCGACCTCGCGAGTGGCGTGGCCGAGCCAGCGGGTGCGCCCGGAGGTGAGGACGAGCTGCTCCTCCTCCAGCTTGAACAGCAGCAGCTCGAGGAGGTGGCGCTCGCGCCACAGCACCTCGGACAGCCGCTCGAGGACTGCTCTCGTGCTCACTGCTCACGCTCCTCCCGGAGGCACCCTTCGTGGTGCCTCCACTGCCTATCGGCCGGCCGCGCCGGCTTCTGACCCACAGGTCTCCGGTCCTAGGTGATAGCACCCACACGTCACGCCTGCGGCGACGTGCCGACCTGGGCATATGTCCAGGTCAAGTGACGTTGATCACACCGGCGTGCCGCGACTTCCTTGCATTCTGCACGAATCTGGTCATCCCGGAGACGGCCTGCTGAACCGGTTCGCACCGGTTCGGCACGTGCGTGCGGGGAATGTCCGTCTGACGCGGGTCAATGCACTTACCCGTTGGGGGTCAAGAATGAGGCCGTGACCCGCCGACCTGCATTGATGTGAGCGTTTCCCCTCCCGAGGCCGACATTGAGGCCCTCGTCCTCGAGCACCTGCCCCTCGTCGGTTACAACGTTACCGAGGCGCTGCACCGAGTGCCCCCGACCGTCACCCGCGACGAGCTCGCGTCCGCCGGTGCGCTCGCTCTCGTGCTCGCCGCCCGCGCCTACGACCCGTCGACGAACGTGCCCTTCGCGCGGTACGCGACGCTGCGGATCAAGGGCGCGATCCTCGACGAGCTGCGCTCGATGGACTGGGCGACCCGCGGTGCCCGCCGGCGCGGACGCGAGCTCGAGTGCGCCGCGGAGCGGCTGCGTGCGGCCCTCGGCCGGACCCCGACGAGGGCCGAGCTCGCCGAGGCCATGGGCGTCGACACGCAGGCCGTCGACGCGGCCCGGCTCGACGCCGAGCGGCGTGTGCTCTCCCTCGACGTGCCGGAGAGCTCTGTCGCGGACTCGCTGCGCGACCCGTCGCGCACCCCTGAGGAGGAGGTGCTCACCCAGGAGCGCGCGCACTGGCTGCGGGCCGCCGTCGCCGAGCTGCCCGAGCGGCTGCGCGTCGTCGTCGAAGGGCTGTACCTGCACGACGGCACGATCGCGGACCTCGCCGCCGAGCTCGGCGTGACGCAGTCGCGCATCAGCCAGCTCCGTACCGAGGCGCTCAACCTCATGCGTGACGGCCTGAACACCGCGTTCGACCCCGACCTCGTCGCCGCCCCCACGCGGCCCGACGGCGTGGCCGAGCGGCGGCGGCAGGCGTACTACGCGGCGATCGCGGCGCGGGCGGCGCTCGCCGGCGCCGTCACCGCGCCCTCGGCGGCCGTGCCGACGCAGCACGGGCCGGTCTCCTCGGAGACCGGCGTCCACACCGCCTGAGAACGCCGCCGGACCGAACTCCTCAGGAGCGGGCCGGCGCCTCCGATGAGCAGGTCGTGCCCACGGATGGGCTGTCCTGACCCGACTCAAGGAGGAAGAGAACCATGGGTCTCTCCATCAACACGAACATCGCGGCGATGAACTCGTACCGCAACCTCTCGGCGACGCAGGGTGACCTGTCGTCCTCGCTCGAGAAGCTCTCGTCCGGTCTGCGGATCAACCGCGCGGCCGACGACGCGGCCGGCCTGGCGATCTCCGAGGGCCTGCGCGCCCAGATCGGCGGCACCAAGCAGGCCGTCCGCAACGCCCAGGACGGCATCTCCGTCGTCCAGACCGCGGAGGGTGCGCTCACCGAGACGCACTCGATCCTGCAGCGTATGCGCACCCTGTCGGTGCAGGCCGCCAACACCGGTGGTCTGTCGGCCGCGGCGAAGTCCAACATCCAGGACGAGATCGGCGAGCTGAGCACCGAGCTCGACCGCATCGCCAAGACGACGCAGTTCAACGGGGCGAAGCTCCTGGACGGCACCTACTCGGGCGTCTTCCACGTCGGTGCCAACACGGGCGACGACAACCAGATCAAGGTCGGGCTCACCACCACCGACCTCGCCGGCCTCGCGACCGGTGTCACCGGTACGGGCGGTCTGTCCTCGGGTGGCCTCGGCCTCACGGGCATCGACGTGACGGCGGACAGCGCCGGGGGGACGACGGCCGCACAGGCCAGCGCCACCCAGACGAACCTCGCCCTGACGGCCGTCAACACCATGAAGGGCGGCACGGCGCTCACCGGCACCCCGACCGCCGCCGACGTCCAGACCGCGCTGCAGACCGCTGCCGGCGCCAACTACGCGGTGACCGTCACGGCCAACGCCACGACCCCGGCGAACTACGACGTCACCGTCAAGGCCGTCGCCGCCGGTGTGGCCGGCAACGGCGCGGTCACGGGGCTCACCGGCGTCACGCTCGCCGGCGGTGCCGACGCGGTCGGTGGCACGGGTGGCCCGCAGAGCGCCATCACGGCGATCGACAACGCGATCGAGGCCGTCTCGAAGGTCCGTTCGCAGCTCGGTGCCGTGCAGAACCGCTTCGACCACACCATCAACAACCTCAACGTCGCCGTGGAGAACCTCTCCGCGTCGGAGAGCCGCATCCGTGACACGGACATGGCCGAGGAGATGGTGGCGTTCACGCGGGCGCAGATCCTCTCGCAGGCGGGCACCGCGATGCTCGCGCAGGCGAAGGCGCTGCCGCAGTCCGTCCTGCAGCTGCTGCAGTGACCTGCCCGGTCACCGCGAGGTGACCGGACCAGCATCAGCGACCGGCGGTGGGCGCCCCGCCCACCGCCGGTCGTGCTCCACGCACGGCCACACGGCACCGGACACCAGGAGGACCCTCGATGGCGACGATCGACGGGCTTGTCAGCGGGATCAAGACGGGCGACCTCATCGACAACCTCATCTACCTCGAGGCCGGCACGCAGCGGCAGCTGGCCTCGAAGAAGGCGGCCGCGCAGTCGCTCGCCAGCGCGCTGGAGTCCCTCACGACGAGAGTGTCCTCGCTCGCGGAGGCCGCGACCGCGGCCGCCAGGCCGGCGTCCTGGCAGGCGGTGTCCGGCACGGTGACCCAGGCCGGGGTGAGCGCCCCGGGCGCCACCACCGCGGTCGGCAGCACCGCCACCTCGGGCACCCTGACGTTCCGTGTCGACGCGGTCGCGCAGTCCCAGGCGTCGCTCGTCACGCTCCCCGCGCCCGGTGACCACGCCGGGGACGGGGCGACCTTCACGCTGACGAGGGGTGGCGAGACCGTCACCGTCACCGCGCGCAGCGCCGACGTGCCCGACCTCGTCGACGCGTTCAACGCGTCCGGGACGGGTGTGCGCGCCACCGCCGTCAAGCTCCCCGTGCTCGACGACCAGGGCCGGCCCACCGGTGAGAGCACGTACCGCCTGCAGCTCACCGGCACCGAGACCGGCACCCAGAACGCCTTCACGCTCACCTACGCGGGAGCCGACGGCGACGTGGCCGTCGACCTCCGGACGATCCGGGCAGCCTCGGACGCGGCTATCACGCTGTTCCCCGGGTCGGGCGCCGAGCAGGTGCTCACGTCGTCCTCGAACACCTTCGACGGCGTCATGACGGGCGTCGACCTCACGGTGACGGCGGTGACGGCCCCTGGGGCCGAGCCCCTCACGGTGACGGTCGCCCCGGACGACGCCGCGTTGCAGAAGCTCGCATCGGACCTCGTCGCCAACGTCAACGTCGTGCTCTCGGAGATCGCCTCGCGCACGAAGTCGAAGGAGAGCACGGACGAGGACGGTCGCACCGTCGTCAGCGGCGGGCTCTTCGCCGGTGACACGCGCATCCGCCTGCTCCAGCAGCAGGTCATGACCGAGGCGTCGATGCCCGTGGACGGGACGTCGCCCTCCGACGTCGGGATCGTCATCAACCGCGACGGCACGTTCACGTTCGACGAGCAGGCGTTCGCCGCCGCCCTGGCGAAGGACCCCGACAAGGTGCAGGCGGTCGTCAGCGGCGTGGCCTCGCGCCTCGCGGAGATGGCGACCGTGGCCTCCCGCAGCGGTGACGGCACGCTGACGCTCGCGGTCGAGGCCCAGCAGACGACGGTGCGCGACCTCGGCGACCGCATGTCCGGCTGGGACGACCGGCTCGCCATGCGCCGCAGCGCGCTCGAGCGGCAGTACGCGGCGCTCGAGACGACGCTGTCGCGGCTGTCCGCGCAGTCGAGCTATCTCGCCAGCCAGATCGCGGCACTGGACCAGCAGTCGACGAAGTAGCAGGAGGCCCCCATGTACGACGCCCGCAGCAGCTACGTCGCGACCTCGGTGCAGACCGCGAGCCCGGCACGGCTGCTGACGATGCTGTGCGACCGGCTGCTGCTCGACGTCGAGCGCGCCGCCCACGCGCTCGACGCGGGGCAGCGTCCGCGGGCCACCCAGCAGCTCGCGCACGCGCAGGAGATCGTCGCCGAGCTCATCGCCAGCCTCGACGTCGACGGCTGGGAGGGCGGGCCGGGGCTGCTGTCGATCTACACGTGGCTGCACGGCGAGCTGCTCGCGGCCTCGGCCGCCGGTGACGTCGAGCGGGTGCGGGCGTGCGCCCGCGTCGTCGAGCCGATCGCGCGCACGTGGCGCGAGGCGGCCGAGCAGTCGGCCCGCGACGCGGCCGCGCCGGTCGCGGGCACGCCGGCACCGGCCTCCGGCACGGGCCTGCTCGGGGTCGGCTGACGTGGCCGCCGCGGTTCCGCCGGTCGGGCCCGGCGGCTGGCACGACCGGTGGGAGCGCGCTCTGGACGAGCTCGAGCTCGACGTCGCCACGGCTGAGCGGCTGCTCGCCGAGGCCCACCTGCCCGACGTCGCGGACGTCGCCGCCCGCCGGTGGCAGCCGCCTGCCGGGCTGGGACCGCTGCCGGCGCCGCTGCAGGAGCGCGCACAGGCGCTCCTCGAGCGCCAGCTCGACCTCGCGCGGCGCACCGCGGAGGCGATGGCCGCCGCGCGGCGCCAGCTCGTCGCCGCCGACGCGATGCGCACGCGTCCGGTGGCGCGCCCGGTGTTCGTCGACACCCAGGCGTGAACCCGCCACCCGGGCGTCTCGGGACGACCCGGACGTACCGGCGCGCGGCGTACCGCCGGACGGGTGACGTCGTCGGGCCGAGGTCTCACACCCCACCGGGGTCGGCCGATGGGGGCCGTGCGAGAACGGATGCTCGCGCAACTGGCCACGGATCGGCCGACCCCACTCCTCGTCATCGGTGAGGTGGCTCGTCATGGGCTTGTTCGACTCGGTGACCTCCGTCGCGCTCGACAGCGCGCTGGACGGTCTCGCGCTGCGCCAGCGGACCAGCGCGGACAACGTCTCCAACCTGCAGACCCCCGGCTACCAGGCCAAGCGGGTCCAGTTCGAGGAGGCGCTGTCCCAGGCCGTGTCCCGCGGCAGCGGCGCCGTCCCGGCGACCGTCGCGGAGTCCCTCGAGCCGACCCGCGAGGACGGCAACAACGTCAACCTCGACGCCGAGACGCTGCTCCAGATCGACACGAACCTGCGCTTCCAGCTGGCGAGCCAGGCGATGTCGGGCACGTTCAGCTCGGTGCGGACCGCGATGAGGACGAGCTGATGACGATCTTCGGGGCCATCGGTGTGGCCGGCACGGGCATGACCGTCACGCGCAAGTGGCTGGACGCGATCAGCGACAACATCGCGAACGCGAGCACCGTCACGCCGACGAGCGAGGAGGCGTTCCGGTCGCGCTTCGTCCTCGTCGAGCCGATGACGGGCGGCGACGGGGGCGTGCAGGTCGCGGGCATCGCGCTCGGCAGCGCCGAGGGCCGGCTCGTCCACGAGCCCGGGCACCCGCTCGCCGACGAGGACGGGTACGTGCGCTACCCCGACGTCGACATGGCCTCCCAGATGACGCAACTCATCATGGCCCAGCGCGGCTACCAGGCGAACGCCGCGACGGTGTCGCGGGTGACCGAGTCGTACCAGGCGGCGCTGCAGATCGGACGCAACCAGTGAGCACGTTCGCGGTGCCGGCCGTCTCCGGCGTGACCGGCCCCGGCGGGATGCTGCCGACCACCGGCGCGGGCGCCGGCCTCGGCGCCGCGGGTGCGACCGACGGCTCGGCGTTCACCGCCGTCCTCGGGAACATCGACCAGCTCCAGCAGCTGCAGTCGACGTCGCAGGGGCTCGCCGTGCAGGCGGTCACCGGTGACCTCGACGACGTCCACGACTACACGATCGCCGCGGCGCGCTCCTCGCTCGCGCTCGAGCTCACCGCGGCCGTGCGCAACAAGGCCGTCGACGCGTTCACCGAGATCATGAGGATGCAGGCCTGATGCCCGCACAGGTGCAGGACGCCCTCGGCCGGCTGACGTCGGTACTGCGCGCGTTCACGATCGCGCAGCGCACGTTCGCCCTCATCGGGATCGGCGCGCTCGTGCTCGGCGTGGTCGCGCTGTCGAGCTGGATGTCGCGGCCGTCGATGGTCCCGCTGTTCTCCGGCCTGTCCGGTGCGGACGCGAGCGCCGTCGTCGACGAGCTCACCTCCGCCGGCGTCGGCTACGAGCTGGCCGACGGCGGCGCCACGGTGCTCGTGCCGACCGCAGCGGTGTACGAGCAGCGCGTGCGGCTCGCCGCGGCGGGCCTGCCCGCGGACGCCGACGGTGCCGGGTACTCGCTGCTCGACGAGATGCCGATGACGGCCTCGGAGTTCCAGCAGGAGACGACCTACCGCCGTGCCCTCGAGGGCGAGCTGTCCCGCACGGTCTCCGCGATCGAGGGCGTCGAGGCCGCGACCGTGCGGCTCGCGATCCCCGAGGAGACGGTCTTCGTCGCCGAGCGCGGCGCCCCGACCGCCTCCGTCTTCGTGCGTACGCGCACCGGCGTGCAGCTCTCCACCGACCAGGTGCGGGCGATCACGCACCTCGTCTCGGCCGGGGTCGACGGCATGGCGCCGCTCGACGTCGCCGTCGTCGACGCCTCGGGCACGGTGCTCTCGGCGGTCGGCGAGGAGGGTTCCGGCGGGTCCGAGGACTCGCTCGCGGCCGAGCACGAGAACCGGGTGGGCGGCGCCGTGCAGACGATGCTCGACCGGCTCGTCGGCGTCGGCGGGGCGACCGTCGCCGTCACCGCGGAGGTCGACCACACCGAGACCGAGCGGACGACCGAGGAGTTCTCCGCCACGCCGGACACCCCCCCGCTCGGCTCCTCGACGACGACCGAGGAGTACACCGGCGGCGCCGCGGCGGGCGCCGGCGGCACCGGGGTGCTCGGCCCGGACAACATCGCCGTGCCGAACGACGACGGCGGCGGCTCCTACAGTGCCACCAGCGAGGACGTCACCAACGCGGTGAACAAGAGCACCGAGGTGACGCGCTCCGGCCCCGGCGCCCTGCAGCGCCAGTCGGTGTCCGTGCTCGTCGACCAGACCGCCGCCGCCGCCATCGACATGGGCGCCCTGCGCGACGCGGTGGCCGCGGCCGCCGGCATCGACGCCGAGCGGGGCGACACCCTCTCGGTGCAGCGCATGCCGTTCGATACGACGACGGCCGAGGCCGCCGCCGAGGCGCTCGCGGTGGCCGACGAGCAGGCCGCCGCGGTCGCGCAGCGCGACCTCGTGCGCGACCTCGCGGTGGCCGCCGCGATCGCGGCCGTCGTGATCGCCGTGCTCGTCGCGGTCGGCCGGCGCTCACGGCGTGCCCGGCGCGAGGCGCTCGACCTCGGGGAGCTCGAGGCCGCCCGTGCCGCCGCGATGCCGCTCACGCTGCTCGACGGCGCGTTGGCCGACGAGGACGACCTGCCCGTGCTCCCGCCGCCACCGGCCGCGCCGGACCCGGCCGAGGTGCGCCGGGCCGAGGTCGCCGCCCTCGCCGACGAGCAGCCCGAGCAGGTCGCCGAGCTGCTCCGCGGCTGGATGGCAGGTGCCCGGCCATGAACCTGTCCGGACGGCAGAAGGCCGCGCTGCTCCTCGTGCAGCTGGGGCGGGAACGGGCGGCGCGCGTCATGGAGCACCTCGACGTCGCCGAGGTCGAGGAGCTCACCGGCGAGATCATGCGCCTCGAGCGGGTCGACCAGCGGCTCGCGGACGAGGTCGTCGACGAGTTCTGCGCCGTGGCGCAGCTCGGCCCGGGGCTTGGCGGCGGCGTCGGGTTCGCCCAGCAGGTGCTCGAGGCGTCCCTCGGCAAGGACCAGGCCGCGGGGATGCTCGAGCGGCTGCAGGCGTCGATGGCCGGGCACTCCTTCGACTTCCTCCAGCAGGCCGATGCCCGGCAGGTCGTCTCGCTCCTCGACGGCGAGCACCCGCAGACCATCGCCCTGGTGCTCGCGCACCTGCGCCCCGAGCACGCGTCCGCGATCCTCGCGGGTCTGCCGAACGACCTGCGCGCCGACGTCGCACACCGGATCGCCCTCATGGAGCGCGCGTCCCCGGACGTCGTCGCGGTCGTCGCCGAGAGCCTGCACCGCAAGGCCTCGGCGGTGCTCGCGCCGCGTGAGCTCGCGGCCGTCGGCGGTGTGCAGCCGCTCGTCGAGATCATCAACCGCGCCGACCCGACGACGGAGCGGGCGATCCTCGAGGGGCTCACCGAGCGCGACGAGGCGCTCGCCGAGCAGGTCCGCAGCCTCATGTTCGTCTTCGCCGACGTCGTGCTGCTCGAGGACCGTGCCGTGCAGCTGGTGCTGCGCCAGGTCGAGACCGGCACGTTGTCGCAGGCGCTCAAGGGCGCCGGGCCCGAGGTACGCGAGAAGGTCCTGCGCAACATGTCCGAGCGGGCGCGCGAGAACCTCCTCGAGGAGATCGAGATGCTCGGCCCGGTGCGGCTGTCCCAGGTCGAGGAGGCGCGTGCCGCGATCGTCCAGGTCATCCGTGGCCTGGAGGAGAGCGGGCAGATCGTCGTGCGGCGCGAGGGCGAGGACGAGCTCGTTGCCTGACGTCGACCTCGCCCCGGGGGTGACCACCTGGACGCCCGGCCCGGGCGTGCTGCGCCCGGCGGACTTCGCGCGCCTCGGCGGGCAGGCCCGCCCGGATGCCGCCGCGCACGGCGCCGGCTGGGCCGCGGGCTACGCCGCGGCCGCCCGGCACGCCGCCCGGCAGGCCGCCGTGGACGCCGCGGTCGAGGCCGAGCGGGTGCGGGCCGAGCAGGAGCGGGCCGAGCAGCGCCGCGCGCAGGAGCACGCCGCGGCGCTCGCGGCGCTCGAGACCGCCGCCCGCGCGGTCCGCGCCCGGGAGGAGCCGGTCGTCGAGCACCTGCTCGACACGGTGCGGCACGCCGCCCTCGAGCTCGCGCAGGTGCTGCTCGGTGCCGAGCTCTCCGACGCGTCCGCACGCGCCCGGGCGGCGCTCGACCGCGTGCTCGCCGTGCCCGACCTGCCCGCCGATCTCGTCGTGCGCCTGCACCCGCAGGACCTCGACGCGCTGCCGGAGCGCCCCGACGGGCTCGCGCTCGTCGCCGACCCCGCCCTGGAGCCCGGGGACGCCGTCGCCGAGCACGCCGACGGCAGCGTCGACGCGCGCCTGCGCAGCGCGCTCGACCGGGTCCGCGCCGCCTGGGGGGAGGCGTGAGCACCGCCCTGGCGACACCCGCCCTCGCGACGTCCGCCGACCCGCGCTGGGAGGCCGTCCGGCGCGCCGCGCGGCCCGAGCGCGTCGGGCGGGTGCGTGCCGCCGTCGGGCTCTCGCTCGAGACCGTCGGCACCGGGGCGGCGGTGGGCGAGCTCGTCACCGTCGGCGAGGGTGCGGACGCCGTGCCCGCCGAGGTCGTCGCGACGAGCGGCGGCACGGCTCGCTGCATGCCGCTCGGGCCGGCGCACGGGATGCGCGCCGGTCTGCCGGTCCGCGCGCACGGCACCGGCCTGCGGGTGCCCGTCGGCCCCGGCCTGCTCGGGCGGGTGCTCGACGGGCTGGGCCGGCCGATCGACGGCCGCGGCCCGCTGGACGCGCAGGCGCGCGTGCCGCTCGACCGCGCCGCGCCGCACCCGCTCGACCGCGCCCGCGTGGACGCGCCGCTGCCGCTCGGAGTGCGGGTCCTCGACACGCTCGTCAGCGCGGGACGTGGCCAGCGCCTCGGGCTGTTCGCCGGCTCGGGCGTCGGCAAGTCGAGCCTCCTGTCGATGGTGGCACGCGGCACCGACGCCGAGGTGTCGGTCATCGCGCTCGTCGGCGAGCGCGGCCGTGAGGTGCGCGAGTTCCTCGAGGACGACCTCGGCCCGGAGGGGCTCGCACGCTCCGTCGTCGTCGTCGCGACGTCCGACCAGCCGCCGCTCGTGCGGCTGCGGTCGGCGTTCGTCGCCACGCGCATCGCCGAGCACCTGCGCGACGAGGGCCGGCACGCCGTGCTCATGATGGACTCCCTCACCCGCGTCGCGATGGCGCAGCGGGAGATCGGGCTGTCCGTCGGGGAGCCGCCCGCGACGCGCGGGTACCCGCCGAGCACGTTCGCGCTGCTCGCGCAGCTCCTCGAGCGCGCCGGCACCGGGCCGACGGGGTCCGTGACGGGCCTGTACACGGTGCTCGTCGACGGCGACGACCACAACGAGCCGGTCGCGGACGCGGCCCGGTCGATCCTCGACGGGCACGTCGTCCTCGACCGCCGCCTCGCGGTCGCCGGGCACTTCCCGTCCGTCGACGCGCTCGCGTCGGTGTCGCGCGTCGCGTCGCACGTGTGCACCCCGCAGCAGCGGGCGGACGCCGCACGCCTGCGGGCCGTCATGGCGGCCCGCCGGCAGGCGCAGGACCTGCTGGACGTCGGCGCGTACGTCTCCGGGTCGAACCCGCTCGTCGACACGGCGGTGACGCACGCCGGCGCGATCGACGCCTTCCTGCGCCAGGGCATGGACGAGCGAGCGGCCGCCGCCGACTCGTGGGACCGGCTGCACGCGCTCGTGCAGCAGATGGGGGAGCAGCGATGAGCCGACCGTTCCCGCTCGCGGGCCTGCTGCGGGTGCGCGCGCTCGCGGAGGACACCGCCGCGGCCGAGCTGGCGGCGGCCCGCCGCGAGGAGGACGCCGCCCGCCGCCGCGCCGCCTGCACCGCGGAGATGCTCGGCTCGTCCCGACCGCCGGGGGAGGCCGAGCTGTCCGCCTGGAAGGCGGCGGTCGCTGCCCGGGTCGCGCTGTCCTCCCTGCTCACCGAGGACGTCGCCGAGGTGCGGGACGCCGAGGAGGAGACCGGGCGCCGACAGGACGAGTGGACGCGGGCACGGGTCCGCACCCGTGCCGTCGAGCGGCTGCGCGACAAGCACGACGAGGAGCAGCGCGCCGAGGACGAGCGCGCCGAGCAGGCCGCGATCGACGAGGTGGCCGCTCGCCGTCCGCCGACCACCGCACTGGGCGAGGAGGGCGCATGACCGCCGCCGTCACGACCCTGCCGGCCGTCGCCCGGCCGGTCCCCAGGGGCGCACCCGCGGCCACGGGCCCGGCCGGCGCGTTCGAGCAGGCGCTCGCCGCCGAGCTCGGCACCGGCCGGCCGGGTGCCGACCGGACCGAGGCGGCCCGGCCGGGTGCCGACCGGACGACCCCCGCCGGGCGGGCTGCCGTCGACGGGGCGGGCCCCGACGGGCAGCTGCCGACGGAGGAGGACGCCGCGACGGCGCAGGACGCGTCGGCCGTGGCCGTGCCGGTCGGCCTGCTGCCGACGGCCCCCGCACCGGCACCGGCCACGGGCCCCGCCGCCACGGTGCCGTCCGTGACCGCCACCGAGGGTGGTGCGCCGGGTGGCTCGCCCGTCGCGCCCGCCGCGGCGCCGTCGTCCACGCCGGACGGCGTGCCGGTCGCGGCGGCCCCGCCGGTGCCCCCGGCCGGCACGCAGGGCGGCGTCACGCAGCCGGCGACCCCGCCCGCACCCCAGGGCACCGCAGACCAGGGCACCGCAGACCAGGGCACCGCACCCGAGGGCACCGCACCCGCGGACGGTCCCGCGCGCCCGGCGACCACGGCCGGCCGGCCGACCGGCCCGGGCGCCGCGCTGCCGGCGGACCCGGTCGCGACCGCGCCGCCCGCGGTGCCGTCGGCCGAGATCGGGTCCCGCACCGGCGCCGAGGGCACCCCCGCCCCGGTCGTCACGGCTCCCGGGGGCCCGGCCTCCCCGGCGGCCGCAGCACCGGCCCCCGCACCGGCCCTCGCACCCCAGCGCCCTGCCGCCGCACCGTCCGTGCCCGTCGCCGAGCAGCTCGGGGCGCGGCTGCGCACCGTCGGCTCGCTCGGCACCGGCCGTCACGTGCTGTCGGTGCCGCTCGACCCCGAGCACCTCGGGCCGGTCCGGGTCGTCGCGCACATCACCGGCGACGTCGTGCGCCTCGAGCTCGTCGGGGCGAGCGAGGTCACCCGGGACCTGCTGCGGGCCGGCCTGGCCGACCTGCGCCGGGACCTCCAGGCGTCCGGCCTGCAGGCCGAGATCGGGCTGCAGCGCGGCGACGCCCGCAGCGGGCAGGACACCGGCGGGACCGCCCGCGACGGCGGGCCCGGCACCCACCACGACGGTCCCGGGCACCCGTCCGACGGGCCGGCGGCCGCTCCCGCGGCACCCGCCGTCCCCGACCCCACGACCACCGCGCGCCGCGGCGCGCTCGACCTCGTCGTCTGACGCGGAGGCCCCATGAGCATCGACACGTCGTACGCCGTCTCCGGGACGGCACGCACCCCCGAGCCCGTCGCCGCCGCGGCGGGCGACACCCTCGACAAGCAGGCGTTCCTCCAGCTCCTCGTCGCGCAGCTGCGCTACCAGGACCCGACGAGCCCGATGGACACCTCGCAGCTCATGGCGCAGACCACGCAGCTGACGACGATGGAGCGGCTCGTCGAGCTCTCCGACACCCAGCGCGAGGCGTTCGCGCTGCAGATGCGCTCCTCCGCAGCGGCCCTCGTGGGGCACGAGGTGCGCTGGGCGGACGCCGACGGCGTCGCCCACCACGGCGTCGTCAGCTCGGTGACCTACACCGGCGCGGTGCCGACCGTCCGCGTCGGCGAGACCGACGTGCCGCTCGACGCGATCGCCGCCGTCACCGCACCACGCACCACCGCGCCCGACCCCGCGCCCGACACCGCGCCCGACACCGCGCCCGACACCGCGCCCGACACCGCCGCCTGACGCGGACCACCCGAAGGGAACCCCACCATGCTCCGCTCGCTCTTCTCCGGCATCAGCGGTCTGCGTAGCCACCAGACCATGCTCGACGTCACCGGCAACAACATCGCCAACGTCAACACCACGGGCTTCAAGTCCTCGCAGGTGCAGTTCCAGGACACCCTCAGCCAGATGCTCCTGGGCGCCGGCGGCGCGCAGGACGGCGTCGGTGGCACCAACCCCGCGCAGGTCGGCCTCGGCGTGCGCGTCGCGGGCGTGACGACGAACTTCACGCAGGGTGCGGTGCAGTCCACCGGCCGCAGCACCGACATGATGATCCAGGGCGACGGTTTCTTCGTCGTCCGCAAGGGCGCCGAGACGTTCTACACCCGCGCCGGGTCCTTCGACTTCGACGCCACCGGCCAGATGGTGCTCCCCGGTGACGGCGCGCTCGTGCAGGGGTGGGCCGCCGTGAACGGCGTCGTCGACACCACCGGGCCGCTCACCGACCTGCAGGTCCCGGCCGGCACGACGATGGCCGCGGTGCCCTCCACGACGTCCGACATCAAGGGCAACCTCGACGCCGCGGCCGCGGTCGGTACGACGCGCACCCTCACCGAGAAGCTCTACGACGAGATCGGCAACGAGCGCACCCTGACGACGACGTTCACCAAGGACGCGGCCGGCTGGACCGTGACGGCCACGGACGGCACCGGGACCTTCGGACCGGAGCCCGTCGTCTTCGGCGCCGACGGGAAGATCACCGGCCCCGTCCAGCCGACGGTCGGCGGCATCACCCTCGAGCTCGGCACCCTCACCGGGTACGCCGGCCTCGACACCGTGCAGTCCGGCGGACAGGACGGCCAGGCCGCCGGCACCCTGCTGTCCTTCTCGCTCGGCGCGGACGGCACCATCACCGGCGCGTTCAGCAACGGGCTCAAGCAGACCATCGGCCGCATCGCCCTCGGCTCCTTCACCAACCCCGCGGGGCTGGAGAAGGCCGGCGGCTCGCTCTACCGCACGAGCGTGAACTCCGGCGGCGCGCAGCTCGGTACCGCGGGCACCGGTGGTCGCGGGACGCTCGCCGGCAGCGCGCTCGAGATGTCGAACGTCGACCTGTCGAGCGAGTTCACGAGCCTCATCGTCGCCCAGCGCGGGTTCCAGGCGAACTCGCGCATCATCACGACGTCCGACGAGGTGCTCAACGAGCTGGTCAACCTCAAGCGCTGAGCATGGAGCAGATCTCAGCGATCGTGGCACGCGTCGCGCAGCTCCAGCAGCTCGTCGCGCCGACCCCGGCCGTGGTGGCACGCCCTGCCACGGCCGGGACGTCGACGTCGTTCGCCGACGCGCTCGCCGGCGCGGTGGCGGCGGTCGCCGTCGACACCTCGCCGTCGTCGGTGCGCCGCGTCAACGGCGACCCGCTGCCCCAGGGGCTCGCCCGCTACGAGAACGGCCGGATCCCCGCCGACGCGCTGTCGCCCGTCGGTGACACCGGGCACCGGCTGTGGCAGCCGGCCGCCGAGGCGCTCACGCGGCTCGTCGCCGACGCGCGCGCCCAGGGCGTCACCATCGGCATCACCGACTCGTACCGCACGTACGAGACGCAGGCCGACCTCGTGCGGCGCAAGGGCCTGTACTCGCAGGGCGGGCTCGCGGCCGCGCCCGGCACGTCGGACCACGGCTGGGCCCTCGCGACGGACCTGCGCCTCGACGACCAGGCGCAGGCGTGGATGCGTGCCAACGCCGCCCGCTACGGGTTCGCCGAGGACACCCCGCGCGAACCGTGGCACTGGGCGTTCCAGACCTGAGCACTCTCGCCGCGACCTCTCAGCGCCGGCCGCGAGCTGCCGATGAGATACCTGCACCCCACGGACGGGGTGTACGCGGCCGAGCGCCGCACGACAGCAGTGACCAGGGACGGGATGATGCAGTGATCGTCGTGACGCGCCTGAGCGGTGGGAGGTTCGGGGTCAACCCCGACCTCATCCAGCGGGTCGACAGTGCACCCGACACGATCCTCACCCTCGTCGACGGGACCAAGCTCATCGTCCGCGAGTCCATCGACGAGGTCATCGCGCTCGTCCACGAGCAGCGGGCCGGCCTGCTGGCCCGCGCCCGGGAGATCGAGCGCCGGGGCCCCGTCCAGCTCGTCCCGGACGACACGCCCGACGAGGGGCCGACACCGCCTCCGGTGCCGCTGCGCCCGAGGAACCGCTGATGGACCCGGCAGGGATCATCGGCGTCGTCATCGCCTTCGGGGCGATCTTCGTCGCGATGACGCTCGAGGGCGCCGACCCGATGTCGATCGTGCTGCCGGCGCCGCTCATCCTCGTGTGGCTCGGCACCATCGGTGTCGGTCTCGCGGGCAACACCCTGCGGGACGCCGCCGCCGCGTACGCCGCGGTGCCGCGGGCGCTGCGGGCCCGTGCCCCGAGGCCGGGCGCGCACGTCGACACCGTCGTGCGGCTCGCCGAGCGCGCCCGCCGCGAGGGGCTGCTCTCGCTCGAGGACGAGGCCCGCAAGATCGAGGACCCGTTCCTGCGCGAGGGCCTGCAGGCCGCGATCGACGGCACGGACCCCGAGGACCTGCGGATGATCCTCGAGGACCGCATCGCCACGAAGCGCACGGCCGACCGCGTGAGCGCGCGCTACTTCATCGACATGGGTGGCTACGCGCCGACCATCGGCATCATCGGCACCGTCATCTCGCTCGTCCACGTGCTCGAGAACCTCTCGGAGCCCGCGACGCTCGGCCACTCCATCGCCTCGGCCTTCGTCGCGACCCTGTGGGGCATCGCGTCCGCGAACGTCGTGTGGCTGCCGCTCGGCGCGCGCATCCGGCGCATCTCCGACCTCGAGTGCCAGCAGATGGAGGTGACGCTCGAGGGCCTGCTCGCCGTCCAGGCCGGAGCCAACCCGCGCCTCGTGAGCGAGCGGCTGCGCAGCCTCGTGCCCAGCGACGGCAAGCAGCCCGACAGCGGCAAGGAAGCGGCGTGAGCGCGCGCGGCCGGCGCCGGCGCCGGCACGTCGAGCCCGACGAGTACGTCAACCACGAGCGCTGGCTCGTCAGCTACTCGGACATGATCACCGTGCTCATGGCGCTGTTCATCGTCCTGTTCGCCATCAGCCAGGTCGACCAGGAGAAGTACATCGCGCTGCGCGAGTCGCTCGCGGCGGGCTTCGGCGACGGGCAGGTCGTCGTCACCGCGTCCGTGCTCGACGGCACCGCCGGCATCCTCGACGGCGGCCCGAAGGGCCCTGACGACGGCCGCTTCGAGGGCACCGCGGGGCTCGTCGACGCCGACGACGGCCTCGGCACGCAGGGCGCCGTGCCGCGAGCGTCCGAGACGGTCGACCCGGCGCTGGTCGCCGCGGCCCGCGAGGAGGTCACGCACCTCCAGCAGGTGCGCGAGGCGATCCTCGGCGGGCTGCGCTCCCAGGGACTCGAGGGCGTCGTGCAGTTCCGCATCGACGACCGGGGGCTCGTGCTCGGCCTCGTCGCCGACGACGTCTTCTTCGGCCCGGCGAGCGCGGCCCTCACCGACACCGCGCAGCGGGTGCTCGACGTGGCCGCCCCCACGCTCGTCGGCCTCAGCGAGCAGCTCGCCGTCGAGGGGCACGCGAACGTGCTGCCCGTGGGCGGCCGCTACGCGACGAACTGGGAGCTCTCGGCGGACCGTGCGACGCGGGTGCTGCGCCACCTCGTCGAGTCCGACGGGCTGCCCCCGGGCCGGATCTCGGCCGTCGGCTACGGCGACGCGCGCCCGGTCGCGCCGGGGATGGACGAGGAGTCCCTGGCGATGAACCGCCGCGTCGACCTCGTCGTCCTCAGCGACGCGCCCGAGCGCGTGCGCGAGCTCATCCCCGTGGTGGTCACCTCGTGACCGTCACCCACCGACCGCACCCGGAGGTGTGAGGTGCCCGTCGAGCAGCGAGTCGTGTCCCGCCAGAAGATCGGCGCCCGCGCCGCCACCGCGCCGCCGCCGCCGGCACCCACCGAGCCGGAGCCCGCGCGCCCGCGCCGTCGCCGCCGGGCGGCGCTCCTCGTCGCGGTCGCCGTCGTCCTGCTGGCGGCCGCGGTCGCCGCAGGGTGGTTCCTCTACGGGCGCGGCGCGGGGGCCTCCGTCCCGGAGCCCACCGCCGAGCCCGGTGAGGTCGCCCACGTCGAGGCGATCTCGGTCAACCTCGCCGACGGCCACTACCTGCGCCTCGGGCTCGGGCTGCAGCTGACGGCCGACGCGCACGGCGCGCCCGACCCGGCTCCCGCGCTCGACGCCGCCATCGCGCTCTTCTCCGGCCGGACGATCGCCGAGGTCCAGGACCCGGTGGCGCGTGACGCGCTCACGGCCGAGCTCGTCACGGTGCTGCAGGAGACGTACGACGGCGAGGTGATGGACGTCTACCTGACGAACTACGTCACGCAGTGACGTGACCCGGGCGGCGCCACGCGGGGCGCCGCCGGCGTCGTGCGGTCCGGCGGGCGCAGGAGTTCTTCTCACGTCCGCACGCTCCCGGCCGATGGGGGGTGCGTGACGCCGTCCCCGCCCGCCGCGCCCGCCCGCCGGCGCAACGCCGCACCGGAGCCGTACGACTTCCGACGGCCGCTCACGCTGTCGCGCGAGCACGCCCGGCACCTGTCGATGGCGCTGCAGCGGTTCGCGCGGCTGTGGGGCACCCAGCTGACGACCCGGCTGCGCGCCCTCGTCCAGGTGTCCTTCGAGGACGTCACGCTGCAGACCTACGACGACCACGTCGCGAGCCTGCCGACCCCGACCGGGCTGTTCGTGTGCGCGGGGGAGCGGGGGCGTGGCACCGCGCTGCTCCAGGTGCCGGTGCCGACGACGCTCGTGTGGGTCGACTACCTCTTCGGGGGCACGGGCCTGGGCGACGACCGCGAGGGCCGCGAGCTCACCGAGATCGAGACGTCCGTCGTGCGCGACCTGCTCGGCCACGCGCTCGCGGACCTGTCGTACACGTTCGCCCCGATCATGGCGCTCGAGCTGTCGGTGCGCTCGATCCAGTACAACCCGCAGTTCGTGCAGGCCGTCGCGGCGACCGACGCCGTGGTCGTCGCCCGTTTCACGATCCGCATCGGTGAGGACCGCAGCGACGTCGCCACGCTCATGCTCCCCGCCGAGCCCGTGCTCGCCGCGCTGCGCACCGACCGGGCGCCGGACGGCGCCGGGCCGGACTCCCGCGAGAGCCTCGCGCAGGCGCACGCCGCCCTCGAGCGCGCGGTGCTCGAGGTGCCCGTCGAGGTCGCCGTGCGGTTCACCCCGCGCATCAGCCACCCCCGTGACGTCGTCGACCTCCAGGTCGGCGACGTGCTGCCGCTGTCCCACCCGGCGAGCCGCCCGCTCGAGGTCGTCGTCGACGACGTCGTGCTCGCGCACGCCGCCGCCGGCACGCACGGGTCCCGCATCGCCTGCCAGGTCCTGAGCGTCGAGGAGAACCACCCATGAGCACCACAGTCGACGTCGCCGCGGCAGCCGCCGCTGCCGCACGGCTCGTCCCCGCAGCCGTCCCGCTGTACGCCGCACCCGGCGCCGCCGCGCCGGACCCGGGGGCCACGGCCGTCGCGGCCCGGGTCGTCGGCGAACGGGTCACCGAGGTCGCGCTCGTGGTCGGCCCCCTCGTCGCCGCGGCGCTCGCCGAGGCCGGCGGCGGCGTCCTCGAGCCGACGGACGCGCTGCGCCCGGCGCTGCAGGCCGCCGTCGAGGCCGTCGGCGGAGGCGTCCTCGAGCCCGCCCGCCTCACGACCGCCGCGGCCGTCACCGGCGCCGGCGCCCAGGTGCTCGCCCTCGACGGCGGCGGGGCCACGCAGGCGTGGCTCGCCGTGCGCCCGGCCGCGGCACCCGCCCCGCGCCCGGCGGTGGCGGTGGCGGAGCAGCGCGGCGCCGCGCTGCGCGCCCTGTACGACGTCGAGCTCACCCTCACCGCCGAGCTCGGGCGCACCCGTCTGCCGCTGCGCCAGGTCCTCGACCTCACGCCCGGCACCGTGCTCGAGCTCGACCGGGCCGCCGGCGGCCCCGCCGACGTCGTCGTCAACGGCCGGGTCGTCGCCCGCGGTGAGGTCGTCGTCGTCGACGAGGACTTCGCCATCCGCGTCACCGAGATCGTCAGCCCGGCGGACGCAGGCTGATGGACGAGCTGCTGCTCGTCGGCCGCGTGCTGCTCTCGCTCGCATGCGTCGTCGGGCTCGTGTGGTACCTCGCGCGGCGTTTCGGCGCCGCGCGTCCCGCACGTGACGACCGTGAGCCGAGCGTGCGGGTCGTCGACAGGCAGCAGCTCTCGCGGACCGCCGGGGTCGCCGTCGTCGCGGTCGGCAGCCGGCGGCTGCTCGTCGGGTTCGGCGAGCAGCAGGTGACGATGCTCACCGAGCTGCGCCCGGTCGCCGAGGCGGCCGCGCCCCTGCCCGCGGCGGCGCACGCGTCCGCCGCCGACCCGGCGGGACCGGCCGCTGCCGCGCCCGGCCCGGTCGGTGTCACGTCCGGGCCGCTCGCCGGCTCCGTGCTCTCCCCGGCGACGTGGCGGGCGACCCTGCGGGTGCTGCAGGACCGCACGGTGCGGCGATGACCCACGCCGGCCTGCTCGGCGCCGCGCCCCGGCCCGCCCTCACCGGCGCCGCCCGCACCGGCACCGTCGGCTCCGGCACCCGCCGGGTCGCGCTCGCTCTCGCCCTGGCGCTGCTCTTCGTCGTGCTGCTGCAGGTCGTCCTCGCCGCCCCCGCGCACGCCACCGTCGGCCCGACCCCACCCACCCCGCCCGCCGGTGACGGCGCCGAGGTGAGCGTGAGCATCAACGGGATCAACGGCACCCCGAGCAGCTCGGTCGTCGTGCTGCTCGGCATCACGCTGCTGTCGGTCGCGCCCTCGCTCCTGCTGCTGACGACGAGCTTCACGAAGATCCTCGTCGTGCTCTCCCTCACCCGGAACGCGCTCGGGCTGCAGGGGGTGCCGCCCAACCAGGTGCTCGCCGGGATCGCGCTGTTCCTCTCGCTGTTCGTCATGGCCCCGGTCATCGGGGCGGTGAACGACCTCGGCGTGCAGCCCTACCTCGACGGGTCGCTCACCTTCACGGACGCCGTCGAGGCCGGCCAGGTGCCGCTGCGGGAGTTCATGCTCTCCCACACCCGCCAGGAGGACCTCGCGCTGCTCACCCGGGCCGCCGACCAGCCCGACCCGCAGACCCACGCCGACGTGTCCTTCAGCGTGCTCGCACCGGCGTTCCTGCTCTCGGAGCTGCGGGCCGCGTTCATCATGGGCTTCGTCATCTTCGTGCCGTTCCTCGTCATCGACCTCGTCGTCTCCGCCGCGCTCATGGCGATGGGCATGATGATGCTCCCGCCGACCATGGTCTCCCTGCCGTTCAAGCTGCTGCTGTTCGTGCTCGTCGACGGCTGGGGTCTGGTCGTCACCGCGCTCGTCGGCTCGTACACCGGGGGCGGGTAGTGGACACCAACGCCGTCCTCGACATCGCCCTCGACTCGCTCGTGCTGGCGGCCAAGCTCGCCGCCCCGGTGCTCGTCAGCGCGCTCGTCGTGGGGTTCACCGTCTCCCTCGTGCAGTCGGTCACGCAGATCCAGGAGATCACGCTGTCGTTCGTGCCCAAGGCGCTCGCTGCCGCGAGCGCGCTGCTGGTGTGCGGGCACTGGATGATCACCGAGCTCGTCACCTTCACGCACGAGCTGTACGCCCGCATCCCCGCGCTGCTGGCCGGGTGAGCCGGGCCGATGGACCCCGCCGCCGTCACCCTGCCGCTCGCCACGGTCGAGACCACGCTGCTCGCCTCGGTGCGGATCATCGCGTTCCTCGTCGTGGCGCCGCCGTTCGCGCAGCGCGCGATCCCGGGGACGGTGAAGGTCGCGCTCGGCACCGGGCTGGCGATGGCGGTGACGCCTCGCCTGCCGCAGGTCGAGGCCGACAGCACCGCGACCTTCGTCGGTGACCTCGTGCTCCAGGCGCTCGTCGGTGCGGCCAGCGGCTTCCTCGTCTACCTCGTGCTCGCCGCCGTGCAGTCCGCCGGCTCGCTCGTCGACGTCTTCGGCGGGTTCCAGATCGCGGCGGCCTACGACCCGATGAGCATGACGAACAGCGCGCAGTTCAGCCGGCTCTACCAGATGCTCGCGACCGCGCTGCTCTTCGCCTCCGACGGCTACCAGGTGGTCGTGGCCGGGCTCGTGCGCACCTTCGACGCGCTGCCGGTCGGCGTGATGTTCTCCACCGCGTCGTACGGCCGCTCGGTCACGGACGGGCTGACGGACATGTTCGTCGGCGCGCTGCAGATCGCCGGCCCCCTGCTCGTCGTCCTCTTCCTCGCCGACGTCGGGCTCGGCCTGCTCACCCGGGTGTCGCCGGCGCTCAACGCGTTCGCGCTCGGCTTCCCGCTGAAGATCCTCCTCACCCTCACGCTCGCCGGGTTCGCGCTGCTCGCGCTGCCGGCCGTGCTCTCCGCGTTCGCGGACGACGTCGCGCGGGACCTGCCGGCGGTGCTGCGGTGAGCGGCGCAGGCAGCGGCGAGCGCAGCGAGAAGGCGACCCCGCAGCGGCTCAAGGACGTGCGCCGCAAGGGGCAGCTGGGCCGGTCGCAGGACCTGTCGGCGTGGGTGGGGCTCGGGGCCGCGGCGGTCATGCTGCCCGGGGTCCTCGAGCGTGCCCAGGGTGCGGCGCTCGACCAGATGGCGCAGGTGAGGCACGTCGCGGTGACCGCCGACCCCGCCCAGGCCGTGGAGGTGCTGCGCGCCGGCATCTCGTCGGCCGTGTCGACGCTCACCCCGATGTTCCTCGTGCTCGTCCTCACCACCGTCGTCGTCGCGGTGGCGCAGGGCGGAGTCCACGCGCGCAGCATGAAGCCGCGCTTCGACCACCTCAAGCCTGCCGCCGCCGCCAAGCGGTTCGTCGGGCCGCAGGCCCTGTGGCAGGGCACGAAGACCTTCCTCAAGACCCTCGCCGTCGCCGGCGTGCTCTACGCCGGCGTGCAGGCCATGGTGCCGACCCTCATGGCCTCGGGGCACCTCACGCTGTCCGCGCTGCTGTCCGCCGCCGGCGACGGCACGTCCACCCTCCTGCGCGGCGGCATCGCCGCCGGCATCGGCTTCGCCGTCCTCGACCTCGTCGTCGTCATGCGGCGCAACCGCAAGTCGACGCGGATGACGAAGCAGGAGCTCAAGGAGGACAACAAGCGCACCGAGGGTGACCCGCTGGTCAAGGGCGCGATCCGCTCCCGGCAGGCCCGCATGAGCCGCAACCGGATGATGGCCGAGGTCGCGGGCGCCGACGTCGTCCTCGTCAACCCCACGCACGTCGCCGTCGCGCTGCGGTACGAGCCCGGCTCCGGCGCGCCCCGCGTCGTCGCCAAGGGCGCCGGCGCCGTGGCCGCCCGCATCCGCGAGCTCGCGGCCGAGCACCGCGTGCCGCTCGTCGAGGACGTGCCGCTGGCACGCGCCCTGCACGGCGCCTGCGACGTCGGCCAGGAGATCCCCGAGCACCTCTTCACCGCCGTCGCGCGCGTCCTCGCGTTCGTCATGGCGCTGCGCCGCCGCGGTGCGAGCGCCGGCCACCACCGTCTTCCCACCGGTCCGGCCCTGCCGGCCGGTACCCCGTCCCGACCTCGCCGGCCGCGTGCCGGCGCCACCAGGAGCTGACCGTGAAGAGCCGTTCCGTCGCCCACCTCGCGGTGCCCGTCGGGGTCGTCGGCATCGTCCTGCTGCTCGTCGTCCCGCTGCCGCCGCAGCTGCTCGACGTGCTCATCGTCGTCAACATCACCGGCTCGCTCGTCGTGCTGCTGACGAGCATGTACGTGCGCAAGCCACTCGACTTCTCGGTGTTCCCCTCGCTCATCCTCGTGCTCACGCTGTTCCGGCTGGGGATCAACGTCGCGAGCACCCGGCTCGTGCTGCGCGACGGCTACGCCGGGGAGGTCATCGACGCGTTCGGCCACTTCGTCGTCGGCGGCTCGCTCGTCATCGGGCTCGTCATCTTCCTCATCCTCGTCGTCATCCAGTTCGTCGTCATCACCAGCGGCGCCGGCCGCGTCGCCGAGGTGGGCGCCCGGTTCACCCTCGACGCGATGCCCGGCAAGCAGATGGCGATCGACGCCGACCTCAACTCCGGCCTCATCGACGAGGACCAGGCCCGTCGCCGCCGGGCCGAGATCTCCGCCGAGGCCGACTTCTACGGCGCGATGGACGGTGGCTCGAAGTTCGTCAAGGGCGACGCCATCGCGGGCATCGTCATCACGCTCATCAACCTCGTCGGCGGCTTCGCCATCGGGATGCTCGAGATGGGCATGTCCGCGGGGGAGTCGATCGAGCGGTTCTCCCTGCTCACGATCGGCGACGGCCTGGTCACGCAGATCCCCGCGCTGCTGCTGTCGGTGGCCACCGGCATCGTCGTCACCCGGGCCACCGCCGAGGGTGACATGGGCACGGCGGCGGCGACCCAGCTCACGCAGTCGCGCACCGCGCTCACCGTCGCCGGCGGCGCCGCCGTGGTGCTCGCGCTGCTGCCCGGCATGCCGAAGGTGCCGTTCCTCCTCGTCGGTGCGCTCATGCTCGTCGCGGCCCAGCGCGTCGGCGCGGAGCAGAAGGCCGAGGCGCGGGCCGCCGCCGTGCCCGCTGCGGGCGTCGCGCCGCCGGCCACCGACACCCCCGACCAGCTCATCGAGCAGATGCGGGTGCACACCCTCGAGATCCTCCTCGCGCCCGACCTCGTCGACCTCGTCGGCACCGGCCCCGACCAGGACCTGCTCGCCCGCGTGCGGGCGCTGCGCCGCAAGGTCGCGATGGACCTCGGCATCGTCGTGCCGCCGGTGCGGACGCGGGACTCCGTCGACCTGCCGCCGTCGACGTACGTCGTGCGGGTCGCGGGCGTCGAGGTGGGTCGCGGGCAGGCGCCCGCCGGGCGGCTCCTCGCGCTCGGGGACGACCTCGCCGCGCTGCCCGGCCAGCCGGTCAACGAGCCGGTCTTCGGCCTGCCGGGCAAGTGGATCCCCGCCGAGCTGCGCCACCCGGCGGAGATCGCCGGCGCGACCGTCGTCGACCGGGTGTCGGTGCTCGTCACGCACCTGTCGGCGCTCGTCCACGAGCACGCCGCGCGGCTGCTCGGGCGTGAGGACGTCCGGCTGCTCACCGACGGGCTCAAGCAGGTCAACCCGTCGGTCGTCGAGGAGCTCGTGCCGTCCCTGCTCTCCCTCGGGGAGGTGCAGCGCGTCCTGCAGGGGCTGCTCGCCGAGCGCGTCGCCATCCGCGACCTCGGGCGGGTCTACGAGGCCCTCACGCTGCGCGCCCGCGTCTCGACCGACCCCGAGGGGCTCGTCGAGGCGGCCCGCGCCGCGCTCGGGCCGGCGCTCGCCGGACCGTACGTCCAGGACGGTGCGCTGCGCGTCGTCACGCTCGAACCGGTCCTCGAGCACCAGCTCGCCGAAGGGCTGCGGCCCGGCGACCAGGGCACCCAGCTCGTCGTCGACCCCCAGCGTCTCGACGCGGTGCTCACGCAGGTCCGCACCGTGGTGGCACGGGCGGAGGCCGAGGGTCGCGGCGCCGTGCTCGTCTGCTCCCCGGCCATCCGCCCCGCGCTGCGCCGGCTCGTCGCGCTCGCGGACACCCGGCTCACCGTGCTCTCGTACCCCGAGGTCACGGCGGCCGGGGTGCGCGTCGACACCGTCGGGGTGGTGAACGGTGACCACGCGATTGCTGCTTGAGGGCACCGACCTCACCGAGCTCGTCGCCACCGTGCGCGAGCAGTTCGGCCCCACGGCGCGCATCGTCAGCGCCGAGCGGGTGCGCTCCGGCGGGTTCGCGGGCTTCTTCACCACGGAGCACTTCGAGATGATGGTCGACGTGCCGGACGAGGCGGCGCCCCCGCCCCGGGCGTTCGCCCACCACCCACCCGCACCCGCACCGGCGCCGGACGGCGACCTCGACGCGCTGCTCGACGCCGCGGACGCCGCGGACGGTCCGGCCCGCTCCCCGGACGCGGGTGGGGGGAGCACCCAGGTGTCGACGAGCTCGGAGCAGTTCGCGGTGGTGCTCGACCAGGTGAGGTCGCTCGTCGGGCTGCCGGTGCCGGACGTCGTCGTGCCCGCCCGGGCCGACGTCGCGCGGGCCGCGACGCACCCCGTCCCGCCCGCGCCGGCCACCGCAGCGCGGGCCACCGCGGCGCCGGCCACCGCGGCGCCGGCGGACGCGGCGGCGGCGACCGTGCGCAGCCCCGAACCCCCGACGCTGCGGGCCGAGCTCGTCCGCATGGGCGTGCCCGACCGCCTGCTCGGGCCGGGCCCGGTGACGCTCGCCGCCGTCCTGCGGCGGTTGCCGCAGCCGCCCCCGGCGCCGCGCGGCGCCGGTGAGCTGCTCGTCGTCGCCGGCGAGGGCGACGGGCCACGGGCCGTGGTCCGCAGCCTCGCGGTGCGCTGGGCGCTCCCGGACGAGCGCGTGCACGAGCTCGACGCCGCGGCGGTCGTCCCGTTCCCGCGCGACGCCCGTGCGCCGCAGGTCGTCGCGCTGCGGGTCGGACCGAAGCCGCACGACCGCACGCTCGCCGCGCAGGCGCTCGCGCAGCTCGCACCGGACCAGGTGTGGGCCGTGACGGACGCCCGGACCAAGCCGGCCGACGTCGCCGCGTGGGTCGCCGCCGTCGGCGTCCGGCACCGCGTCGACGCGCTGGCCGTGCACGGTCTGCTCGAGACCGCGGCGCCGGGCACGGTGCTCGAGCCCGGCCTGCCCGTGGCCTGGGTCGACGGCGTCCCGGCGTCGCGCCTGGTGTGGGCCGCGGCTCTCGGCCAGGAGCTCGAGCAGGCGCTGGGCTGAGCCGGGCCGTCGCCGGCGTCGTGCCGGACGGGAGGTAGTGTCGCCGCATGCTCGTGCTCACCCGTCGTGTCGGAGAGAGCCTCGTCATCGGGGACGACATCGTCGTCACCGTCCTCGAGGTGCGGTCCGACGGCGTCCGGCTGGGCATCGACGCTCCCCGCCACGTGCGCGTCCACCGTGCGGAGGTGCTCGACGCGGTGCGCGTCGAGAACGTCACCGCCGTGCAGGCCGACGACGACGCCGTCGCCGCCCTGCGTGACCTGGTCCCGCGGTCCGGCCACGGGGCCGCCGCCCCCGACGCGGCAGGTGGGCAGGGCGCACCCGCGCAGGGCTGAGCCCACCGACGTCTCAGTCCTCCCACCGCCGTGCCGATCAGGCACCTGCCGGCGCGCGTGGCCCGGCGGGGGAGGTGGACGTGGACGACGTCGACGAGATCGTCCGCGAGTTCCTGATGGAGTCGCTGGAGAATCTCGACCAGCTCGATCAGGACCTCGTGGCACTCGAGAAGGACCCGACCTCGCGCCCGCTGCTCAGCAGCGTGTTCCGCACGATCCACACCATCAAGGGCACGAGCGGCTTCCTCGCCTTCGCCCGGCTCGAGCGCCTCACGCACGCCGGTGAGAGCCTCCTCGCCGAGCTGCGCGACGGCCGCCGGACCATGGACCAGCGCACGACCGACGTGCTGCTCGCCATGGTCGACCGTGTCCGGTCCGTGCTCGCCGCCGTCGACCGCGACGGCACCGAGGGCGACGTGCCGATCGACGACGTCGTCGCCGCGCTCGAGGGGGTCCTCGCCGCCGCGCCCGCCACCGAGACGCAGGACGTGCCCGCGACCGCCACGGTGCCGGTCGAGCCCGCCGTCGTCCCACCCGCCCCGGCCGTACCGACGCCCCACCCGTCGCCCGAGGCCGGCGCCGAGGCCGGGGTCGAGGCCGCCGAGGAGCCCGGCGCCCAGGTGCGCGCCGCGGAGACCGCGATCCGCGTCGACGTCGACCTCCTCGACGGGCTCATGCGCCAGGTCGGTGAGCTCGTCCTCGCGCGCAACCGCATCACCCGGCTCGCCGCCGACCTCGAGGACCTCGACCTGTCCCGCACGGCCCAGCAGCTCGACCTGGTCGCCGGTGAGCTGCAGGAGGGCGTCATGCGCACGCGCATGCAGCCCATCGAGCACCTGTGGTCGAAGATGCCGCGCGTCGTGCGCGACCTCGCCTCGACGTGCGGGCGCGAGGTCCAGCTCGAGATGTCCGGCGGGGAGACCGAGGTGGACCGCAGCGTCCTCGAGGCGGTCAAGGACCCGCTCACGCACCTCGTGCGCAACGCCGTCGACCACGGCATCGAGCCGCCCGCGTCGCGGGTCGCCGCGGGCAAGCCCGCCACGGGGCGGCTGTCCATGCGCGCCTTCCACAGTGGCGGCCAGGTCGTCGTCGAGGTCGCGGACGACGGCGCGGGCATCGACCCGGCCGTCGTCGGGGCGAAGGCTGTCGAGCGCGGGCTGCGGACCGCCGAGCAGGTCGCCGCCGCCACCCCGGCCGAGCTGCTGCACCTCGTCTTCCTGCCGGGCTTCTCCACCGCGCAGGCCGTGACGAACGTGTCCGGCCGGGGCGTCGGCATGGACGTGGTGCGCACGAAGATCGAGGGCGTCGGCGGCACCGTGGACGTCGAGTCCCAGGTCGGCGAGGGCACCGTCTGGCGCCTGCGGATCCCGCTGACGCTGGCGATCATGCCGGCGCTCACCGTCGAGTGCGACGGTGACGTCTACGCGCTGCCGCAGGTCGACCTGCTCGAGCTCGTCGCCCTCGGCGAGGGCCGTGGCGCGCTCGCCGTCGAGCACGTGCACGGCGCACGCGTCTACCGGCTGCGCGGCGAGCTGCTGCCGCTCGTCGGCCTCTCCGAGGTGCTCGGCACCGGCTCGTGGGACGCCGCCCAGGACGCGGTCGTCGCGGTCGTGCAGGCGCACGAGCACCGCTTCGGGCTCGTCGTCGACCGGGTGCTCCACACCGAGGAGATCGTCGTCAAGGCGCTGTCCGCACGCCTCACCGCGATCGGTCTCTACGCCGGCGCGGCGGTGCTCGGGGACGGCCGGGTGTGCCTCATCGTCGACGTCCAGGCCGTCGCCCGGCGGGCGATGGTCGGGGACGTGGAGGTCACCGCCCCGGCGGCGGACGTCACGGCGGAGGCCGCCGCCAGCCGTCCCGTCCTCGTCGTCACGACGGGCGACGGGCGGCGCGTGGCCCTCCCGACCGACGAGGTCACCCGCCTCGAGCACCTGCGCGCCGACCAGGTCGAGCGCGTCGGAGGGCGGGAGGTCGTCCGGCGACGCGGCGTCATCCTGCCGCTCGCGCGTCTGGACGACGTGCTCGGCGCCGACCCGGGCGACCCGGTCGAGGACATGCTCGTCGTCGTCCTCTCCCGCGGCGGCAGGTCGGCGGGGATCGTCGTCCACCAGGTCCTCGACATCGTCGACGACGTCGAGGACCGGCACGCCGACGTGAGCGACCGGGGCCTCGTCGGCTCGACCGTCATCGGGGAGCACGTCGTCGAGCTGCTCGACGTGCGCACGGCGGTGCTCGCCGCCGACCCGGGCTTCCTCGACGCCGTCGACGCGGCGGAGCCGGCAGGAGCAGAGGCATGAGCAGGTACGTCACCTTCACGCTCGACGAGGCCACCTACGGCATCGACGTGCTGCGCGTCCAGGAGGCGCTCACGGCGCGTCCGCGCACCCGGGTGCCGCTGGCGCCCACGGACGTCGCGGGCCTCGTCAACCTGCGCGGGCAGGTGGTCCTCGCGCTCGACCTGCGCACGCGGCTCGGCCTGCCGCCGCGCGGGGAGCAGGAGCCGATGATGATCGTCGTCCACGTGGACGGGGAGCCGGTGAGCCTGCTCGTCGACGCCGTCGGCGACGTCGTCGACGCCGGCCCCGACTCGTTCGAGGAGCCGCCCGCGACCCTCGACCCCGCACTGCGCGCGCTCGTGCGCGGCGCCCACAAGCTCGAGGACCGGCTGCTGCTCGTCCTCGACGTCGACGCGGCGGTCGCCGGATGAGCCGCGTCCTGCCCCGCGTCCGCCGGCCGCGCGGGGCACCTCGCGCCCGCGCGTCCCTCGACGGGGCAGGACACGCGATGGGGCGGTCGACCGCCGCGCGTCCGGGTCGCCGCGGTCTCGTGGGCCGGTTCCGCGACCGGTCGATCCAGACGAAGATCCTGCTCGTCGTCGCGCTGCTCGGCACCGTGTGCCTCGGGGGAGCGGTGTACGCCGTCGCGGAGATGCGCGTCGTCGGCGGGCTCACCTCCGAGCTGGCCGAGCTGCAGACCACCGTCGCCGAGCCGCGGGCCGTGGTCTACCAGGGACAGCTGACGGCCCGGCTCGTCGTCGCACAGGTCGCGGCCACCGACAACGTGGGCGACCAGCAGCGCTGGCTGGACGAGCAGGCCGCGAACGACGCCGAGCTGTCGGCGGCCGCCGCCGTCCTCAACGTCACGCCGTTCGCCGAGGAGAGCGAGAGCTGGCGGAAGTTCTGGAAGGGCTACCGGGAGTGGGCCGAGGTCCGTGACCTCAAGCTCCTCCCGGCCGCCCGCTCGGACGACCGCGCCGCCTTCCAGGACGTCGAGAGCGGGGTGAGCGGCCCGATGATCGAGGCGTACCTCGTGCACCTCGACGCGTTCGGAGACGAGATCACCGCGCGGATGGAGCAGGCGGCGGCCGACGCCGACGCCGAGGCCGCCGAGGCCGGGCGCTACCTGTCCGCCGTCACCGGGCTCGTCCTGCTCTGCGCGGTCGTCGTCGCCGTGCTCATGGCCCGCACGGTGCGCGCCTCGGTGCTCGAGGTGCAGCGGTCGGTCCAGGCGATGGCCGCCGGCGACTTCACGCGCGTCCCGCACGTCGACCACCGGGACGAGGTCGGGCGCATGGCCGTCCAGCTCGCGGCCGCCCAGGAGTCCGTGCGTGCCACCCTCGCCGGGGTCGTCGAGGCGTCCGGCTCGGTCGCGGCCGCCGCCGAGGAGCTCGCCGCGGCCTCCGACCAGGTCGCGTCCGGCTCGGAGGCGACGAGCGCGCAGGCCGGCACGGTCGCGGCCGCCGCCGAGCAGGTGAGCCGCAACGTGCAGGCGGTGGCCGCGGGCACCGAGCAGATGGGTTCGTCCATCCGCGAGATCGCGCAGAACGCGGCCGCGGCCGCGAGGGTGGCCGAGGAGGCCACCAGCGAGGCGGCGGGCGCGAACGACACGGTGCAGCGCCTGGGGTCCTCCAGCGCGGAGATCGGCAACGTCGTCAAGCTCATCACGCAGATCGCCGAGCAGACCAACCTGCTCGCCCTCAACGCGACCATCGAGGCCGCGCGCGCCGGGGAGGCGGGCAAGGGCTTCGCCGTCGTCGCCAGCGAGGTCAAGGAGCTCGCGCAGCAGACCGCGAAGGCCACCGAGGACATCGCGCGCCGCGTCGAGGCCATCCAGACCGACACCTCCGGTGCGGTCGACTCGATCGGCCGGATCAGCGGCACCATCGCCCGGATCAACGACTTCCAGACGAGCATCGCGTCCGCGGTCGAGGAGCAGACCGCCACGACGAACGAGATGTCGCGCAGCGTCACCGAGGCGGCCACCGGCTCGGGCGAGATCGCGGCGAACATCGGCGGCGTCGCCGCCTCCGCGCACTCCTCGTCCGAGGTGGTCGCGCAGATGAGCACGTCCGTCGCCGACCTGGCCCGGATGTCCGAGGACCTGCGCGCACGTGCGAGCACGTTCGTGTTCTGACCCGACGACGACGTTCGGCACGTCCGACCCCGGCACTCCCCCGACGGCGAGGTACCCCACACCGACGGTCCGAGGCCCGCCACCCCAACCCCCATGGAGAGCGACATGTCGCAGACACTCACCCCGACCCCTGCAGCACCCGAGGCGCCCGCCGCCCGGCCGACGCCCCGCGGCGCCGGTGCACCCGCCTCGACGCCGTCCGCGGGGCCGCGCTCCCGGCGCGGGGTGTCCGTCCGGCTCAAGGTGGCCGCGGCGGTCTGCGTCGCCGTTCTCGGCGGGCTCGTCGGCGGCCTGCTCGGCATCAACGCGCTCGCCACGAGCGCGAGCACCACCCAGACGCTGTACTCCCAGCACACCCTCGGCGCCGCCAAGGCGGAGGAGCTGCGCTTCCTCTTCACCGACTACCGCCTCGCCACGGTCAACAACCTCCACGCGGCGACCGACGCCCTCAAGGCCAGGTACACCGAGCAGCAGGACGAGATCGGCGAGCTGCTCACCGAGGGGATCGTCGACTTCCGTGCGACCGAGCCCGACGCCGACATCCTCGCGCTCGTCGACGCGCTCGACGCCGACGTCGAGACCTACCTCGGGCTCGTCGCCGAGGTCGAGGCACTCGGCGACCAGGGCCGGATGGAGGAGGTCCAGGCCCTGAGGGACGACCAGGTGGGCCCGCTCGCGGAGTCGATCATCGAGCAGCTGGCCGGCCTGTCGCACAGCGCCCAGGAGGCGGCCGCCGCGAGCGCCGCGGACGCGGACGCGGACGCCGACCGCACGAGCACCGTGCTCGTCGTCGTGCTGGCGGTGGGTGCGGCGGTGTCCGCCGCCATCGGGTGGATCGTCGCCGGTGGCATCGCACGCTCGACCGCGGCGGTCACCGCGGCCGTCGCGCGTCTCGCCGAGCGGGACCTCACCGCCGTGGTGGACGTCCGCAGCCGGGACGAGCTCGGCCGGGTGGCCGACGGGCTCACCGTCGCCCAGCTGGCCCTGCGCGAGGCGATGTCCGGCGTGGCGCTCGCGTCCACGCAGGTCGCGGAGGCTTCCGAGGAGATGTCGGCCGCGGGTGCGCAGGTCGCCTCCGGGGCCGAGGAGACGAGCGTGCAGGCCGGCGTCGTCGCGGCTGCCGCGGAGCAGGTCTCGCGCAACGTGCAGGCGGTGGCCGCGGGCGCCGAGCAGATGGGCGCGAGCATCCGGGAGATCGCGCAGAACGCGCAGGAGGCCGCACGCGTGGCCGACCAGGCGACGGCCGTCGCGGTGCAGACGAACGACACCGTCGCCAAGCTCGGCGTGAGCTCGCGGGAGATCGGCGAGGTCGTCAAGGTCATCACGACGATCGCCGAGCAGACGAACCTGCTGGCGCTCAACGCGACGATCGAGGCCGCGCGCGCCGGCGAGGCGGGCAAGGGCTTCGCGGTCGTGGCCGGGGAGGTCAAGGAGCTCGCGCAGGAGACGGCGAAGGCCACCGAGGACATCGCCCGCCGCGTCGAGGCGATCCAGTCGGACACCGACGGCGCCGTCGCGGCGATCGGCGAGATCTCGGCGATCATCGCGCGCATCAACGACTACCAGATGACGATCGCCTCGGCCGTCGAGGAGCAGACCGCGACGACCAACGAGATGAGCCGCGGCGTCACGGAGGCAGCGATGGGCGCCGGCGAGATCGCCTCGAACATCACCGGCGTCGCGACCTCGGCCCAGACGTCCTCGCAGGTCGTCGCGCAGATGAACGACTCCGTCACCGAGCTCGCGCGCCTCTCCGAGGAGCTGCGCGGACGCGTCGCGGCCTTCATCTACTGATGGTCGCGGGAGGGGCGGTGCCCACGACGCGGGTGCTCGTCGTCGACGACTCGGTCGTCGTGCGGCGGCTCGTGCACGCGGCGCTGTCGCGCGAACCCTCGATCGAGGTCGTGGGTGTGGCCGCCAACGGCCGCATCGCGGTGCAGAAGGTCGAGCAGCTGGCGCCCGACGTCGTCACGATGGACGTCGAGATGCCGGAGATGGACGGCATCGAGGCGGTCCGCGCGCTGCGGGCCGCCGGGCACCGGCAGCCGATCATCATGTTCTCGACGCTCACCGAGCGTGGCGCGCGCTCGACGCTCGACGCGCTGGCCGCCGGTGCCACCGACTACGTCGCGAAGCCGACGGGCACCGGCACGGTGGCGCAGTCCGTCGACGAGGTGGCCGCGCAGCTCGTGCCGCGCGTGCTGGCGCTCGGCGGGCGCGCCGCACCCGCGCCGGCGCGCGCACCGGCGGCGCCTGCGGTCCCCGCCCCGCCCCGGCCGCCTGCGCCGCACGGCGTCGAGCTCGTCCTCGTCGGCGCCTCGACCGGTGGCCCGGCTGCCCTCACCCGGCTGCTCGAGGGGCTCCCGCTGCTCGACGTGCCGGTGGCGGTCGTCCAGCACATGCCGCCGGTGTTCACCCGGCAGCTCGCGGGCCGGCTCGACCGCGTCGGGCCGTGGTCGGTCGTCGAGGTGGCGGACGAGGAGGTGCTGCGGCCCGGTCGCGTGCACATCGCCCCCGGCGACCGCCACCTCGAGGTGCGCCGGGTCGCCGGCGGCCTCGTGGCGCGGCTCACCGACGGGCCGCCGGTGAACTTCTGCCGCCCGGCGGTCGACGTCCTGCTCGGGTCGGCGGTCGACGCCGTCGGCGGGCGGACGCTCGCCGTCGTGCTCACCGGCATGGGCGCGGACGGGCGCACGGGGGCCGGCAGGGTCGTCGCCGCGGGCGGCACCGTCCTGGCCCAGGACCGCGCCACGAGCGTCGTGTGGGGCATGCCCGGCGCGGTCGTCGCCGCCGGGTACGCCCACCACGTCCTGCCGCTCGACGACCTCGCACCGGCCGTCGCCCGGGCCGTCCAGACCCGCACGGGGGGAGCCCGATGACGATCTCGCAGGCCACGTTCGCGTACGTCGCGCAGCTCGTCCACGAGCGCGCCGGGATCCACCTCGAGCCCGGCAAGGAGTACCTCGTCGAGAGCCGGCTCGCGCAGCCCGCGCGGGAGTGCGGCGCCACGGACGTCGACACGTTCGTCGCGCGGCTGCGCGCCCACCCGACGCCGGCGACCGTCGAGGAGGTCGTCGAGGCGATGACGACGAACGAGACGTCGTGGTTCCGTGACGTCGCGCCGTTCGACGCGCTGCGCGAGCACGTCGTGCCGCAGGTGCGCGCGACCCGGCCCTCCGGGCCGCTGCGCATCTGGTCGGCCGCGTGCGCGACCGGCCAGGAGCCCTACTCGATCGCCATGACCCTCGCCGACCTGGCCGCGGGGGACTGCGACGTCCTCGCGACCGACCTGTCCCCCCGCGCGCTCGAGCGCGGCAGGGAGGGGCACTACACCTCGCTCGAGATGAACCGCGGCATGCCGGCGGCCGCGCTCGTGCGTCACTTCCGGCGCAGCGGCAGCGGGTGGCAGGTGTCCGACGCGCTGCGCTCGCGGGTGCGGTTCGCGCACCACAACCTGCTCGGGGCGCCCCCGGCGTGGCGGACGTTCGACGTCGTGTTCCTGCGCAACGTGCTCATCTACTTCGACCTGGCGACCCGGGTGCGGGTGCTCGACCAGGTGCTGCGCTCGTTGCAGCCCGGCGGGTGGCTCGTGCTCGGGTCCGCCGAGACGACCCTCGGGGTCCACGAGGGCTTCGAGCGGGTCGCGGCCGGCGCGGCCACGATCTTCCGCGCCGTGCCCGTGCCGGCGCACGCCGTCACGCCGGTCGCCGCCCTCTGGGCTCCCGGCGTCCACGTCCCTGCCGTACCGGTCGCCACCGCGACCGGCCTGCCGACACCGCGAGGAGCTGGGCCACTGTGAGAGCGCTCGTCATCGACGACTCCCGCGCGATGCGCCGGATCGTCTGCCGCATCCTCGAAGGGCTGGGGTTCGAGACCGTCGAGGCCGAGCACGGCCAGGACGCGCTCGAGCGGCTCGCGGAGGGGCCGCTGCCGGAGCTCGCGTGCATCGACTGGAACATGCCCGTCATGGACGGGCTGACGTTCGTCTCCCAGGTCCGGGCCCGCCCCGAGTGGAGGTCCATGACGCTCATGATGGTGACGACCGAGAGCGAGCACTCCCAGATCGTGCGGGCGCTGGCCGCCGGGGCGCACGAGTACCTCATCAAGCCGTTCTCGGCCGAGGCGGTGCGCGAGAAGCTCGTGCTGCTCGGCCTCGTCCCCCAGGGGGTGCACGCATGAGCCAGACCCTCGCCGACGGCGACGTCTACACGATCGCCCAGGACCTGTTCGCCGCGATGGTCGACGGCGAGCCGGGCACGGTCCGCCCCTGGGACGGCCCCGCCCCGGACTGGGCGCGGCCCGTCGTCGCGTGGGTCGACCTGCACGGCGGGTGGGTCGGCCGGGCCTCGGTGACGACCGAGCGCACGACCGCCGACGCGCTCGCCCGGGCGCTGCTCGCGCTCGGGCCGGACGAGGCGGTCGGTGACGAGGACCTGCGCGACGCGTTCGGGGAGGTCGCCAACGTCGTCGGGGGCAACGTCAAGTCGCTGCTGCCGGCGCACGGCACCCTCGGGCTGCCCGAGGTCGCCGACCACGAGCCGTGCGAGGACGCCACGGTCGTCCTCACGCGGGTCACGCTGGACTGGCGCGGGCGCGCGCTCGTGCTCACCGTCAGGGGTGCCGCGTGACGGCGCACCCCCGCAACCGAGGAGGACACCGATGATCCGCGTCCTGGTCGTGGACGACAGCCGCGTCATGCGCCAGATCGTCGTCCGTACGCTCCGGCAGGCGGGCTACGACTGGGAGGTCCGGGAGGCCGGCGACGGTGCGCAGGCGCTCGAGGCCGTGCGTGCCGAGGAGCCGGACGTCATCCTCTCGGACTGGAACATGCCCGAGATGACGGGCATCGACCTGCTGCGCCGGCTGCGCGCCGAGGGGTACGAGACCCCGCTGGGCTTCGTCACCTCGGAGGGGTCGCCGGAGATGCGCGAGCTCGCCGGGCGTGAGGGGGCCCTGTTCCTCGTCTCCAAGCCGTTCACGGCCGAGCAGTTCCGGTCCGTCATCGAGCCGGTGCTCGCATGACCGAGACGCCCCTGCCCACCGCGAAGCACGTGCGGGAGCTGCTCTGCGGCCTCGTGGGGCGGGAGGTCGACGTCCGCACCGGCGCCCCGATGGTCGACCCGTCGTCCGAGGGGGGCGCCATGGTCGGCCTCTACGTCGACGGGCTGCTGCGCCTCAAGGCGATGTGCCTGCTGGACGTCGCCGCGGCGGCACACCTCGGGGCGGCGCTCGGCCTCGTGCCGGCCCGCCTCGCGCAGGACTGCGCGGTGAGCCAGGTGCTCGAGGCGCCGCTCGACGAGAACGCGGCCGAGGTGCTCAACGTCCTCGCCTCGCTGCTCAACGTCGAGGGTGCGCCGCACCTGCGGCTCGACGCGGTGTACCAGCCGCGCGAGGCGCTGCCCGCCGACGCCGCGCCGTGGGTGCGTGCCTACGTGCGGCGCACCGACCTCGTCGTCGAGGTCCCGGGGTACGGGTCCGGCGGCTTCTCGCTGCTCGTGCTGTGAGCGCGTCGGCGGGCGACCGGGAGGCCCGGGCCGCCCGCCGACGGGTCAGCGGGTCTGCCGGTACGAGGACAGGAAGTTGCCCATGCGCTCGACCGCCTCGGCGAGCACGCGCGCCTCGGGCAGCGTGACGATGCGCAGGTGGTCGGGCGTGGGCCAGTTGAACCCGGTGCCCTGCACGAGGAGGATCTGCTCGCTGACGAGCAGGTCGTAGACGAGCTGGGCGTCGTCGACGATGCCGAACACCTCGGGGTCGAGGCGCGGGAAGAGGTAGAGCGCGCCGTCCGGCTTGGTGCACGAGACGCCCGGGATGGCGTTGACGCCCTCCCACGCGACCTGCCGCTGCTCGTGCAGCCGGCCGCCCGGTGCGACGAGGCCGTTGATCGACTGCACGCCGCCCAGGGCCGCCTGGATGGCGTACTGCGCCGGGACGTTGGGGCACAGCCGCGTCGACGCGAGCAGGGTCATGCCCTCGAGGAAGCCCTTGGCGTGGCTCTGCGGCCCGGTGACGACGACCCACCCGGAGCGGTAGCCGGCGACCCGGTACGTCTTCGACAGCCCGTTGAAGGTCAGGCACAGCAGGTCGGGCGCGACGCTCGCCATCGGGATGTGCTGCGCGTCGTCGTAGAGGATGCGGTCGTAGATCTCGTCCGCCAGCAGGAGCAGGCTGTGCTCGCGCGCGATGTCGGCGATCTGCTCGAGCACCTCGCGGCGGTACACCGCGCCGGTCGGGTTGTTGGGGTTGATGACCACGATCGCCTTGGTGCGCGGCGTGATCTGCTCGCGGATGTGCTCGACGTCCGGCTCCCAGCCGTTCGTCTCGTCGCACCGGTAGTGCACGGGCTTGCCGTCGGACAGGCTCGTCATGGCCGTCCACAGCGGGTAGTCCGGCGACGGGATGAGGACCTCGTCGCCCTCGTCGAGCAGCGCCTGGAGCGTCATGGTGATGAGCTCCGAGACGCCGTTGCCCAGGTACACGTCGTCGACGTCGAACGTGGGGAAGCCCTCGACGGTCTCGTACCGCGTGACGATGGCGCGGCGTGCCGACAGGATGCCGCGCGACTCGGTGTACCCGTGCGCGTGGGGGACCGCGGCGATGACGTCGGCGACGATCTGGTGCGGCGCGTCGAACCCGAACGCCGCAGGGTTGCCGGTGTTGAGCTTGAGCACGCGGCGGCCCTCGGCCTCCATGCGTGCTGCCTCGTCGAGTGCCTTGCCCCGGATCTCGTAGAGGACGTCCTTGAGCTTGGCGGACTGGTCGAGGGGGCGCAGCAGCATGTCATGCAGGGTAGTCCTGCCTCGTGGGCGGACGCTGCGGCCACTCGGGAGGAGGTGGCCTGGTCGCGACGGCCGGTGGTCGGTCCGCGGTCAGCCGGGCAGGACGAACGACGCGTACGGGGCGATCAGCCCGGCCAGGTCGCCGTCGTGAGCGCGCGCCTCCGGGCCGCGCAGCATGGTGCCCTCGCGCTCCAGCTGCAGCGCGTCCGGGTGGTGGAGGCGTGCGCCCAGGACGAGCAGCGTGTCGAGGCGCTGCTCCTGCACGGGCGGCTGTCGGTCGCGGTGGGCGGCCGCCATGGCGTCCTGCGGGTCGCGGATGAGGCTGACCGCGTCGAGCACGGCGTCGAGCTCGCCGATCATCGGTGGTGCCGGCTCGGCGACGAACGTCTCCGAGAGCAGCGGCCGGTCAGCCAGCCGCGCCCGCACCGTCGTGCGCACGCGCCCGCCCGCCTCGCCCGTGCGTCCCAGGACGAGGGTCTCGCGCAGGACCACGCGGGCACCCTGCGCCAGCTCCACGTGCGTGAGCCGCAGGACGTCGGCCCCGTCGCCGACCACGACCGGCAGGCTCGGCCAGATCAGGACGGCGTCCTGCCCGAGGCGGACGTGGGCGAGCCACGTGGTCCGGGGGCCGTTCACGTCGTGGGTTCCGGTGCGCGTGCTCTCGACGATCTCGAGCGCGCGACCCGGCGCGACGTCGACCTCGATCCGCAGGTCGCCCCCGACCGGCGCCGGCGGCGCGAGGAGCGCGACGCGGGCTCGGCCGTGCTCGGCTGGCAGGCGCCGCGCGCTCACGAGGTCACCCGCGAGCTCGACGTCGCCCTCGGCGGTGACGGCGACACGGGTGCGGCAGGCCACCGGCCGGCCGGTCGTGCGGACGCCCTGGGGCTCGTGCGTCGTGACCTGCAGGATGTCCACCTCCGGCGTGCTCGTGCCCGCCCACCTCCCCGCGGGCGGGCACGAGCACCGGGCCATCTTCACCGACGTGCGGGCGTCGCGCCATCGGGGCCGGCGGTCACGGTGTGCCGGGCGAGCGTGACGGCGCCCGTCAGGTCGCCCGTGTGGGCGTCCGTGCCGAAGGTGCGGACCAGCGTGCCGGGACCGTCGAGCTGCAGGACGTCGGCGCCGGGCGGCGGCTCGGCGTCGTAGCGGGAGCCGAGCACCGTCACGGTGTCGAGGCACCGTGCGCCGCCCAGCAGCGCCGGGTCCCGGCGGGCGTCCGGGTCGACCGTGAGCGTCTCGACGAGCAGCGGGCGACCCGCCAGACGGGCGCGCGTGGTCGTCGTCAGCCGACCACCCACCTCGCCCGTGCGGCCGAGGACGAACGTCTCGCGCAGCACCGCACGCGCGCCCTCGGCCAGCTCGAGCGTCGCCGTGCGCTGCACGTCGGCGCCGGTGGCGACGACGAACGGCAACGCGTCCCAGACGAGCAGCGCACCGGCACCCAGACGCACGTCGACACGCCACGTCGCGCTGCCGCCCTGCATGTCGTACGCGACCGTCCCGGCGACCTCGACGACCTCGAGCGCCAGGCCGTCGTCGACCTGCACGGTGATCCGCACGTCGTCGCCGGCCAGCAGCAGGGCCTGGGTGGCGACGAGCGCGACGCGGACCGTCCCGTGCTCGTCCGGCAGCCGTCGGCACGACAGCAGCGTCCCGTCGAGGTCCGCCCGCACGCGCCCGTCGGGTGCGCGGGCGACGACGAGCCGGGTCGCACCGAGCGTGGAGGGGCTCACACTGCCGGGCGCTCGTGCGCGAGCGGGTGCGGGCGGTGCTCCTGGGGGTGCGGGTGTCCGTGGGCGACGCGGTCGTGGGCGTGGCCGTCCGCCGGGTCGTGGCTGTGGACGGTCACGTGCCCGTCCTCGTCGGCGTGGCTGTGCGGTGCCATCGGGCCGGGGTCGACGGGCGTGTGCTGCCCCGCGCGGACGGCCGCCGTCATGCGCCGCACCCAGTCGGTCAGGGCGTCGACGGACGCGCGGTCGTGCCGCGACAGGCCGATGACGGGGCCGCCGTCGCGGGCGTCGGACGCGTCGCTCAGCATGCGCTCGACGTCGACCTCGACGTACGGCGCGAGGTCCGTCTTGTTGACGACGAGCAGGTCGGCGCGCGCGATGCCCGGGCCGCCCTTGCGGGCGACGTCGCCGCCGCCGGCCACGTCGAGGACGAAGATCTGCGCGTCGACGAGCGCGGGGGAGAAGGTCGCGGTGAGGTTGTCGCCGCCGGACTCGACCAGCACGAGGTCCAGCGGCCCGTGGTCGGCCTCGAGGTCCTCGACGGCGATGAGGTTGGGGGTGACGTCGTCGCGGATCGCGGTGTGCGGGCACGCGCCCGTCTCGACGGCACGGATGCGGTCGATCTCCAGCACGCCCGCCGCCCGCAGGATCTGCGCGTCCTCGTCGGTGTAGATGTCGTTGGTGACGACGCCCATCTCGATCTCGTCCGCCAGCTCGCGGCACAGCAGCCCGATGAGCGACGTCTTGCCGGTGCCGACCGGTCCGGCGACGCCGAGCCGGAACGCGCGGGTGGGGGTGGCGGGGGTCTCAGCCATGGAACAGCCTCCGGGTGGTGCGGGCGTGGGCCTGTGCCCACGCGTCGGTCATCGGTGCTCCCGCCGACGGGATGTCGTCCGGGTCGGTCAGGTGGGCGACGTCGGCCGCCATCGCCGCCACGGCCGGGTGCAGGTCGAGCACCCAGCGCGTCGTCGTCGCGGGGTCCAGGGGGGTGAGCTTGAGCGCGGCCGACGCGATCGTCTGGACGTCGTCGTAGCCGACGAGCAGCGCGACCTGCAGCGCGTCGAGACCGGCGACCGCCCCGATCGCGCCCGCGACCAGCGGGCGCGGGGGCGCGGACCCGGGCGCGAACGCGCCGGCGAGCTCGTCGGGCCACAGCGCCAGCGCGAGCCGCAGGTAGCCGCGGCCCAGGCGCCGCGTCGCGTCGCGGACCGCAGGGCTGGGGGTGCGCGCGGCCCACGCGTCCTCGACCGGCGCGAGGTCACGCCGGTCGAGCCACCGATGCCGCGCGACCACGGCGGCCCCCGCCTCGGTCGCGGTCACGGTCCGCAGCCGCGTCGCCGCCAGCGCGGGCACCCGCCCCACGTCCTCCCCCCCACCCCGCCCTCGCGAGAGTGCGATCGAGTCGCGGGTGCGGTGACTGGATCGCACTCTCACGCCCGGGGTGGGGTGGGAGGCCACCCCCGCGAGCCCCCGGGTGGGCACCCCCGTAGGCACCCCCGTGGGCACCCCCGTGGGCACCCCCGTGGGCACCCCCGTAGGCACCCCCGTTGGTCGTGAGAGTGCAATCCAGTCAGGGGTGGCGTGACTGGGTGGCACGTCGGGGGACGCGGCCGGGGTGAGCAGGCCCGCCTGGACGGCCGGCTCGAGGCCGGCGGAGTGGGCGTGGGCGCCGGTCGGGAGGCGGGCGTCGGCCAGCATGGCGAGAACGAGCAGGGCTGACGCGTCGGTGACTGGACTGCTCTCCCGCGGGGGAGGGGTGGGGGTGTCCATGTCAGAAGAGGGAGTAGAGCTGGGCGAGGGGCAGGACGTCCGCGGGGGCCGGCTCGACGACGTCGCCGTCGATGCGGATGGTGAACGTCTCCGGGTCGACCTCGATGCGCGGGAGGGTGTCGTTGTTGACCATCTGCGCCTTGCCGACGTCGCGCGTGGGACGCACGCCCTCCAGACGGCGCCGCAGGCCGAGACGATCGGCCAGGCCGTCGTCGAGGGCGGCCGGCGCGACGAACGACACCGACACGTCCGCCCCGGTCGCGTCGGCGAACGACGGCCGCATCAGCACCGGCTGCGGGGTCGGGATGGACGCGTTCGGGTCGCCCAGCGCGGCCCACGCGATCGCGCCGCCCTTCATCACCACGTCGGGCCGGACGCCGAAGAACCGCGGGTCCCACAGCACGAGGTCCGCGAGCTTGCCGACCTCGACCGACCCGACGACGTGGTCGATGCCGTGCGCGACCGCGGGGTTGATCGTGTACTTCGCGACGTAGCGGCGGGCACGCTCGTTGTCCGCGGGCATGGCCGACGACAGCGGTCCGCGCCGGTGCTTCATGACGTGCGCGACCTGCCACGTGCGGGTGATCACCTCGCCGATGCGGCCCATGGCCTGGGCGTCGGACGACGTGATGGACAGCGCACCCATGTCGTGCAGGACGTCCTCGGCAGCGATGGTCGTCGCGCGGATGCGGGACTCGGCGAACGCGAGGTCCTCGGGGACGGCCGGGTTGAGGTGGTGGCAGACCATGAGCATGTCGAGGTGCTCGGCCACCGTGTTGACCGTGTGGGGGAGCGTCGGGTTGGTCGATCCGGGGATGACGTGCGGCAGGGAGGCGACCGTGAGGATGTCCGGCGCGTGCCCGCCGCCGGCGCCCTCGGCGTGGAACGCATGGATCGACCGGCCCGCGATCGCGCCGATCGTCGACTCGACGAACCCGGCCTCGTTGAGCGAGTCGGAGTGCAGCGCGACCTGCAGCCCCCAGTCGTCGGCGGCGCGCAGTGCGGCGTCGATCGCCGCGGGCGTCGAGCCCCAGTCCTCGTGGACCTTGTAGCCGCCGGCGCCGGCCAGGGCCTGCTCGGCCAGGCCCTCGGCGCTGACGGTGTTGCCCTTGCCCAGCAGCAGCAGGTTCACCGGGACGGTGTCGAGCGCGCGGTGCAGTGCGCGCAGGTGCCAGGCCCCCGGCGTCACTGTCGTCGCCTTCGAGCCCTCGGACGGGCCCGTCCCGCCGCCGGCGAGCGTCGTCAGGCCGGTCGCCAGGGCCTCGTGCACCTGCGACGGGGACAGGAAGTGCACGTGGACGTCGATGCCGCCCGCCGTGAGGATGCGTCCCTCGCCGCTGATGACGTCGGTCGACGGGCCGATGTGCAGGTCAGGGTGCACGCCGTCCGCGACGTCGGGGTTGCCTGCGCGGCCCAGGGCCACGATGCGTCCGTCGCGGATGCCGACGTCCGCCTTGACGATGCCCCACCAGTCCAGGACCAGGGCGTTGGTGATCACCGTGTCCGGTGCCCCCTGCGCCCGCGTCGTCGAGCCCTGCGCCATCGACTCGCGGATCGACTTGCCGCCGCCGAACACGGCCTCCTCGCCGCCGACGGTCAGGTCGTCCTCGACCTCGATCCACAGGTCGGTGTCACCGAGGCGCACCTGGTCGCCGGTCGTCGGGCCGTACAGCGCGGCGTACCGCGCACGCGAGATCTCGACCACTAGAGCGCACCCCCGTCGGCCTTGCCGCGCTGCAGGCCCGGCACACGCCGTGCCCCGCGGATCGCGACGGCCTCGACCGCCCGCGAGGCCCCCGGCTCGAACCGCTGCGAGGTCCCCGACGGCACGTCCAGCCGGAACCCGTGCGCGGCCGCGCGGTCGAAGGCGAGTGCCGCGTTGGCATCGGGCAGGTGCAGGTGGGAGCCGATCTGCACCGGCCGGTCCCCGGTGTTCTCGACGACGAGCGTGATCCGCTCGTGCGCTGCGCGGTCCCCGTTGAGCACGAGCGTGCCCGCGCGCGTGCGCACCGCACCGGGGCCGTCGCCGGACGTGCCTGCCATGTGCCTACCTCCAAGGTCGGTCTGGTGAGCCAGAGTTTTCCGGGGCCGGAACCCCTCGATCTCTCGGTCTCGTGAGTCAGGGGATGGGGTGGTGGAGGGTCACGAGCTTGCGGCCGTCGGGGAAGGTCGCCTCGACCTGCACGTCAGCCAGCATCTCCGGGACGCCGTCCATGACCTGGTCGCGGCGCAGCACCGAGCGGCCGTCCGACATCAGCTGCGACACGCCGACCCCGTCGCGTGCGCGCTCGATCACCCAGGTGCTGAGCAGCGCGACGGCCTCGGGGTGGTTGAGCCGGACGCCGCGGGTCAGCCGGTCGCGCGCGACCATGCCGGCGACGGACAGCAACAGCTTCTCGGTATCGGCGGGAGTGAGCCTCATGGACCGCACCCTAGGGCCGTCGACGGGGCTGTATCCGCCTGCGTATACAGCCGAAACGCGATGTTTACAGGAACCGGCGGATCCGCGAAACACGTGCTCCCTAGCGTCCTCGGCCATGGGCACCGGCCTGTATACGCCGCGGGACACAGCGCGGTGGCACGCGGTGGGTCGGCGCCCGAGCCCGGCATCGCCCGTCAGCTCGTCCTGATCGAAAGGCACTCCGTTGACCACACACCCCCTCCCCTCGCGGACGTCCCGGAAGCGCGCGCTCGCACTGTCGGCCGCGGCGCTCGCGGCCGCCCTCACGCTGTCGGCCTGCGGCGGCGCCCGCACCGCCGCAGGCAGCGACGGCGGCACGGCGTCCGCCTCCGGTGGCGCGTCCTGCGTCGACACCTCCGGCGACACCGTGAAGATCGGGTTCCTCAACTCGCTGTCCGGCACCATGGCCATCTCCGAGCAGACGGTCCGCGACTCGCTCGACCTGGCGGCGGAGGAGATCAACGCGGCCGGCGGCGTGCTCGGCAAGCAGCTGGAGGTCGTCGCCGAGGACGGCGCCTCCGAGCCGACCGTCTTCGCCGAGAAGGCCGACAAGCTCATCTCGTCCGACTGCGTCGCCGCGGTCTTCGGCGGCTGGACGTCCTCGTCCCGCAAGGCGATGCTGCCGGTCTTCGAGTCGAAGAACTCGCTGCTGTTCTACCCCGTGCAGTACGAGGGCCTCGAGGCGTCGAAGAACATCTTCTACACCGGCGCGACGACGAACCAGCAGATCATCCCCGGCATGGACTACCTCAAGGAGCAGGGGAAGAAGAAGGTCTTCCTCGTCGGGTCGGACTACGTCTTCCCGCGCACCGCGAACAAGATCATCAACGCCTACGCCGAGGCGAACGGCATCGAGATCGTCGGTGAGGAGTACGCGCCGCTGGGGCACACCGACTTCGCGACCATCGTCAACAAGCTCAAGGCGTCCGGCGCGGACGCGGTGTTCAACACCCTGAACGGTGACTCCAACGTCGCGTTCTTCAAGGAGTACAAGAACGTCGGCCTGACGGTGGACGCCACCCCCGTGGTCTCGGTGTCGATCGCCGAGGAGGAGGTCGGCGGCATCGGCGTCGACAACATCGTCGGCCAGCTCACCGCGTGGAACTACTACCAGACGGTCGAGTCGCCCGAGAACACGACGTTCGTCGCGGCGTTCAAGGAGAAGTACGGCGACGACCGCCCGACGTCCGACCCGATGGAGGCCGCGTACACGTCGCTCTACCTGTGGAAGGGCATGGTCGAGAAGGCCGAGTCCTTCGCGGTCGCGGACATCCAGGAGGCCGCGGACGGCGTCAGCTTCGACGCCCCGGAGGGCACCGTCACCGTCAACGGCGACAACCACCACATCGCCAAGACGGCGTACATCGGCGAGATCGGTGCGGACGGTCTCATCCACTCCGTCTGGGAGTCGGACGGCCCGATCGAGCCGGACCCGTTCCTCGAGGGCTACGACTGGGCCGAGGGCCTGTCCTGACCCGCGTCCCGCACGCCCGGACGCACCCCTGAGCGCGGTGGCCCGGTCCGACGAACGGACCGGGCCACCCGCCCCGGTGCACGACCACCCACGGAAGGCGGCGCCGCATGGACGCCCTGTTCTCCCAGCTCTTCGCGGGCCTGAGCCTCGGCTCGGTGCTCCTGCTCGCGGCGCTCGGCCTGGCCCTGACGTTCGGCCAGATGGGCGTCATCAACATGGCGCACGGCGAGTTCATGATGGCCGGCGCGTACACGGCGTTCGTCCTGCAGGCGTTCATCCCCGACGCGGGCGTCTCGCTGCTCGTCGCGCTGCCCGTCGGGTTCGTCGTCGGCGGCCTGCTGGGCCTGCTGCTGGAGGTCACGTTGATCTCCCGGATGTACCGCAGGCCGTTGGACACGCTGCTCGTGACGTTCGGCGTCGCGCTGGTGCTGCAGCAGCTGGCGCGGGACGTGTTCGGTGCCCCCAACGTCGACGTGCGCGCCCCGGCGTGGCTCTCGGGTGCGGTGCCGTTCCTCGGCATGAACCTGCCGAAGACGCGGCTGTTCATCCTGGGTCTCGCGATCGCGTGCGTGGTCGTGCTGGCCCTCGTCCTCAAGATGACGTCGCTGGGCCGCCGCATCCGCGCGACCGTGCAGAACCGCGACCTCGCGGAGACCTCCGGCGTCTCGACGCGTGCCACCGACCGCCTCACGTTCTTCGTCGGCTCCGGCGTGGCGGGGGTCGCGGGCGTCGCGCTGACGTTGCTCGGGTCGATCGGCCCGACCCTGGGCACCAACTACATCGTCGACGCGTTCCTCGTGGTCGTCGTCGGGGGCATCGGCCAGCTCAAGGGCGCCGTGATCGCCGCGTTCTCGCTCGGGATCGTGCAGGCGACGTTCGAGTACTCGACGACCGCGAGCCTGGCCAAGGTCCTGCTCTTCGTCGTCATCGTCGCGTTCCTGCAGGTCCGGCCGCAGGGCCTGGTCTCGGTCCGCACGCGGAGCCTGGCATGAGCGCGGGGACGACGGACGCCGCGCAGCCTGCGAGCACGTCGACGACCTGGTGGCGGCGCCCTGCCGTGCGCGTGTGGGCCGGCGTCGCGGTCGCCGCGGTCGTGCTGTTCGGGCTGGCCCCCGCGCTGCTCTCGGACTTCCGGCTGAACCTGCTCGCCAAGTTCCTGTGCCTCGCGATGGTCGCGGTCGGGATCGGCCTGGCGTGGGGGCGCGGCGGCATGCTCGTCCTCGGGCAGGGCGTGTTCTTCGGCATCGGGGGCTACCTGATGGCGATGCACATGAAGCTGTCCGACGCGGGCCCCGGCGGGGTGCCGGACTTCCTGCTGCTGTACGGCGACGGCGTCGTGCCCGGCTGGTGGGAGCCGTTGCGCAGCCCCGTCGTGACCGTCCTGGCGATCCTCGTGCTGCCCGCCGGCATCGCCGCGCTGCTCGGTCTCGCGGTGTTCCGCCGCCGGGTGCGCGGCGCGTACTTCGCGATCCTGTCCCAGGCGCTCGCGGCCGCGTTCGCGATCCTGCTGGTCGGTCAGCAGAAGGTCACGGGCGGCACTAACGGCCTCAACGGGTTCCGGTCGTTCTTCGGGTACGACCTGGCCGACCCCGTCAACAAGCGGATGCTCTACTTCATCGCGGCAGGCGTGCTCATCGCGATGGTGGTGGTGGTGCGGCTGCTCATGCACTCGCGCTACGGCGAGCTGCTCGTCGCCGTCCGCGACCAGGAGAACCGCGTCCGGTTCCTCGGGTACGACCCGGCGAACGTCAAGGTCGTCGCCTACGCGATCGCGGCGTGCTTCGCCGGCATCGGCGGCGCGCTGTTCGCCCCGGTCGTGGGGATCATCTCGCCCGCCGACGTGGGCGTGATCCCGTCCATCGGGTTCCTCGTGGGCGTCGCGATCGGCGGGCGCGCGACGCTGCTGGGCCCGGTGCTGGGCGCGGTGGCCGTGTCGTGGGCCGAGACCGGCCTCTCGGAGCAGTTCCCGTCCTTCTGGACCTACTTCCAGGGGGCGCTGTTCATCCTCGTCGTCGCGTTCCTGCCGCAGGGGTTCGCGTCCCTCGGCGGCCTGTGGCGGCGGCGCCGTGGGACGTCGGACGACGTGCCGGGGGACCCGCCGGCCCCGACCGCCACGCCCGCGGGGACCGGCACGGCACCCGATGACGACGCGCAGCACGCCGCCGACGCGGCCCGCACCGCAGGGAGGCACGCATGAGCGAGCACACCGACACCGGCCCCGTCGTCGCGCCCGACGCCACAGGCGGCCTGGACCCCGAGGCCCTCGAGGCGGTCATCGCCGCCCCGGGTGAGCGCTTCCGCCACGACTACCTGGAGATCCGCGACCTGCGCGTCGTCTTCGACGGGTTCGTCGCGGTCGACGGCGTGGACCTGACCGTCACGCAGGGGGACCTGCGCTTCCTGATCGGGCCGAACGGCGCCGGCAAGACCACGATCGTCGACGCGATCACGGGCCTGGCGCCCGCGACCGGGTCCGTGCAGTTCGGCGGCGTCGAGCTGCTCGGGCGACCGTCGCACCGGATCGTGCGCGCGGGCGTCGGGCGGACGTTCCAGACCGCGAGCGTCTTCGACGAGCTCTCGGTGCTGCAGAACCTGGACATCGCCGCCGGGGCCGGGCGCGGGCCGTGGACCATGCTGCGACGTCGGCACGTCGTGCCGCCCGAGGTCGAGGCCGCGCTGGAGACCGTGGGCCTGACGCAGGTGCGCGACCTGCCCGCCGGGGTGCTCGCGCACGGGCAGAAGCAGTGGCTCGAGATCGGCATGCTGCTGGTCCAGGACGCGCGGCTGCTGCTGCTCGACGAGCCGGTGGCGGGCATGAGCCAGGCCGAGCGCGAGGAGACGGGCCTGCTGCTGCAGCGCATCGGCGAGCAGCGCACGGTCGTCGTCGTCGAGCACGACATGGAGTTCCTGCGCTCGTTCGCCTCCTCGGTCACGGTGCTGCACCAGGGGAGGGTCCTGTCCGAGGGGACGGTCGCGCAGGTGCAGGCGGACCCGCGGGTCGTCGAGGTGTACCTGGGGTCGGGGGCGCACGGGCGGGGGCGAGGCGCGGCGGCGCAGACGGATGGCGCGGCGGCGCAGACGGACGCCGCGCCCGTCGCGAGCACGGAGGTGGAGTGATGCTGGAGCTGCGCGGGGTGCACGTCGGGTACGGCCGCACCGCGGTCGTCCACGGGGTCGACGTCGAGGTGCCGGACGGGTCGGTCGTCGCCGTCATGGGCCACAACGGTGCGGGCAAGACGACGCTCCTGCGGGCCGCGGTCGGGCTGCTGCCGGTGCGGTCCGGCACGGTCCTGCTCGGTGGGCAGGACGTCACGCGGTGGCGGCCGCACCAGCGGGTGCGCGCGGGCCTGGCGTACGTGCCGCAGGGGCAGCAGTCGTTCGGGCAGCTCACTGCGCGGGAGAACCTGCAGCTCGTCGCCGACGTCGCCGGGCCGGCGGGGGCCCGGCGGCTCGACGAGGCGCTCGACCTGTTCCCCGCGCTGCGCGAGCTGCTGGGGCGGCGTGCAGGGCTGCTGTCCGGCGGGCAGCGTCAGCAGCTCGCGATCGCCCGCGCGCTCATCACCGGGCCGCGGCTCATCGTCCTCGACGAGCCGACCGAGGGCATCCAGCCGTCGGTCGTCGCCGAGATCGAGGACGCGATCGTGCAGCTCGCAGGGAACGGGCTGTCGGTGCTGCTCGTGGAGCAGCACGTGGGCTTCGCGCTCGCCGCGTCGTCGCGCTACTACGTCCTGGAGTCGGGGAGGGTGACGGCCGACGGTGTCGGTGGCGTCGCCCAGGAGGGTGACGTGCGTGCCGCGATGGCGCTCTGAGCGTCGTCGCGCGGCTGATCCCCGGGGCGTCCGCCCCGGGGACGTGGGGGGCGGAGGGCTACTGTCATGAGCATGGCCAGCGGGTCGTTGCGCGAGCAGGTGTACCAGCAGCTGCGCGACGAGATCCTCAACGGGCGTGTCTCGCCGCGTGAGCGGCTCACCGAGCCCAAGCTGTCGAAGGCGTTCGAGGTGTCCCGCACCCCGGTGCGCGAGGCGCTGTCGCGGCTGCTGTCCGACGGGCTCGTCGAGCGCACGGACTTCGGCTACGCCGTCGTCGTGCCGTCGCTGGCCGCGTTGCGCGACCTGTACGAGCTGCGGATCACGCTCGAGCTGCGGGGCATCGCGCGCGCCATCGAGAACCCGCAGGTCCAGCACGACCGTGACCTCCTGGGCGCCGAGCTGGCCCGCTGGCAGGAGATGCGCGACGTCGTCCCCGACCCGGACCCGAGCTTCGTGGTGCTCGACGAGGGCTTCCACCGCGCGCTGTCCCAGGCGTCGGGCAACGGCCAGCTCACCGACGCCCTGGTCACCGTGAACCAGAAGATCCGCGCCGTGCGCATGCACGACTTCATCGAGGACGAGCGCATCACCGCGACCGTCGAGGAGCACATCGAGATCCTCGACCTGGTCCTCGGCGAGCGGCTCGGCGAGGCGCTCACGGCGCTGCACCGGCACGTGGGGGAGTCGTTGGAGGTCGTGATGGAGCGCGCGTCGCACGCGATGGCGCGCATGGCGGTCGCGGGCTGAGAGGGTGCGGCGACCCCGCCTCGTCAGCCGGCCGCAGGCCTCACAGGTCCCGGCGCACGTTCTCCGCGCGGTTCTCGACCGAGCCGTGCCGCAGCAGGTTGACGATCGCCGCGGCCAGCCCACCCCAGATGACGACCATCGCCACCACCATCATCACGATCGCGCTCGTGCTCATCAGCGGTCTCCCTCGTCGTCACGGGCCGGGCGAGCCCCGGACGCCCCGATGCCGGTGGCGTCCAGCGGTGCCGTGGGGTCGGAGCCGGGTGGCGGCCCGTCCAGGTGGGTCCCGGCGCGCCACGGGACGCGGGCCAGCAGGAACCCGACGACCGGCAGCAGCACGACCATGAGCCAGCCGAAGACGATCAGCAGCCAGGCGGGGTAGTCCTCGTAGGGTGCGCCGAGGTCGTCGCGGAGCGCGAAGACGAGCACGACGACCAGCCCCACCGGGGCCACGACGCTCGTCAGGAAGCGCCAGGTCCGACCGAGCCGCGGGCGGCCGTGGACGTTGAGGTGCGCGCCGAGGGCGGGCAGGGCGCGCAGCGCCCAGGCGACGACCAGCATGCTGACCAGCGCCACGACGAGGATGCCGTACTGGTTGACGAAGTGGTCGACGACGTCGAGGACGTAGATGCCGCTCGTCGTGCTGAACAGGGCCAGGCTCAGCAGCGCGCACGGCACGACGACCGCGAGGGTCGCGGTGAGGCGACGGGTGTCGAACTTGTCGCGGACGGCGGAGATGACCACCTCGATGACGCTGACGAGCGACGTGATGCCGGCCAGGACGAGGGACCCGAAGAACAGGACGCCGATGAGCGCGCCGGCCGGTGCCTCGCTGATGATCGTCGGGAACGCGATGAACGCCAGACCGATCCCGCTGCTGGCGACGTCGCCGACCGCGACCCCGTTGGCCTGCGCCATGAACCCGAGGGCGGCGAACACGCCGATGCCGGCGAGCAGCTCGAAGCTGGAGTTCGCGAAGCCGACGACGAAGCCCGAGCCGACCATGTCCTCGCGGCGGCCCACGTACGAGGCGTACGTGATCATGATGCCGAAGCCGATGGACAGCGAGAAGAAGATCTGGCCGAACGCGGCCGCCCACACCGATGCCGAGGTGAGCGCCGACCAGTCCGGTGTGAAGAGGGCGTCGAGCCCGGCCGCCGCGCCGGGCAGCAGCAGCGCCTGCACGACGAGGGCCGCGAACGCCAGGATCAGCACCGGGATGAAGACCACGGAGCTCGCACCGATCCCGCGCTGGACGCCCAGCGCCATGATCACCAGCACGCCCAGCCAGACGATCGCGAGGGGCACGAGCACCCCGGGCACGACGTCGGTGGTGACGCGGACGTCGCCGGCCTGGAGGAACTCGCCGAAGAAGAAGCCCTCGGGGTCGGAGCCCCAGGCCTTGTCGAGCGAGAAGAAGGTGTAGCGCAGCGCCCACGCGACCACGGCCGCGTAGTAGACGGCGATGACGAAGCAGATGGCCACCTGCCACCAGCCGAGCCCCTCGGTGCCGCGGCGCAGGCGGGCGAAGGACAGCGGGGCGGAGCCGCGGTTCCGGTGACCGATCGCGTAGTCGAGCAGCAGGAACGGCAGGCCCGCCGTCAGCAGCGCGACCAGGTACGGCACGATGAACGCGCCGCCCCCGTTCTCGTAGGTCACGTACGGGAACCGCCAGATGTTGCCCAGCCCGACCGCCGAGCCGATCGCCGCGAGGATGAAGACGCGCCGCGAGCTGAACGCGCCGCGCTTGCGCCCCTCGTCCACCTGCCCTGTGGCGCCCGCCGCCGCTGCGCTCATGCCGGCCTCCTGCCGTCGTGGTCGTCCGAGCGTGCAGTATCCCGGCGAACCGGTCAACGCGAGGCGCGTAACCCAGCGTTCACATCGTCGGACGTCCGGGGCAACACCGCATCCCTACCGTCCGGGATACCGGCGCGTATACACGCCGCTCCCGACCTGAAGGACGCCGTGTTCGACACCCTGCTCGTGGCCAACCGGGGCGAGATCGCCGTGCGCATCCTGCGCGCGGCGGCCGCGCTGGGCCTGCGCACGGTGGCGGTGCACTCCGACGTCGACGCCGCCGCGCCGCACGTGCGGCTGGCGGACGTGGCCGTGCGGATCGGCCCGCCCGACGCGTACCTGCACGTCGACGCGGTCGTGGAGGCCGCGCTGCGCACCGGGGCGGGCGCGGTCCACCCGGGGTACGGGTTCCTGTCGGAGGACCCCGGCTTCGCGAGCGCGGTCGAGGCGGCAGGGCTGACGTTCGTCGGCCCGACGCCCGACCAGCTCGCGTTGTTCGGCGACAAGCACCGCGCGCGCCGGGCCGCGCAGGCGGCAGGCGTCCCGCTGCTGCCGGGGAGCGGTCTGCTGGCCGACGTCGACGACGCGCTGGCCGCCGCCGAGCACCTCGGCTACCCCGTGATGGTCAAGGCCGCCGGCGGGGGCGGTGGCCTCGGCATGCGCGCGTGCGCGACACCCGCGGACGTGCGCGCGGCGTACGAGCGGCTCGCGCGGCTCCCGGCGTCCCACGACGGGATCTTCCTCGAGCGGCTCGTGCGCCGGGCCCGGCACGTGGAGGTCCAGGTGTTCGGCGACGGCACGGGGCGGGTCGTCAGCCTGGGGGACCGCGACTGCTCGCTGCAGCGCCGCCACCAGAAGGTCGTCGAGGAGGCGCCCGCCCCGGGCCTGCCCGGCGACCTGCGCGCGCAGCTGGCCGCGTCCGCGCGTGCGTTGACCGCGTCGGTCGGGTACCGGTCGGCCGGCACGGTGGAGTACGTCGTCGACGTCGAGCGCGGGGACCACGCGTTCCTCGAGGTCAACGCGCGGCTGCAGGTCGAGCACACCGTCACCGAGGAGGTCACGGGCGTCGACCTCGTCGGCTGGATGCTGCGCCTCGCGCGCGGGGACGGCGACCTGCACGCCGAGCTCGCCGCCCTGCCCGACACCGGCCCGCCGGTCCACGGCCACGCGGTCGAGGCGCGCGTCTACGCGGAGGACCCGCGCCGCGGCTACCGCCCCGGCACCGGCCTGCTCACCGCCGTCGACCTGCCCGCGGACGTCCGCGTCGACACCTGGGCCGAGCCCGGTCAGGAGATCACGACGCACTACGACCCGCTGCTCGCCAAGGTCGTCGTGCACGCCTCCGACCGCGCGTCGGCGTTCGCCGCGGCCGGGGTCGCGCTCGCGGGCACGGCCGTGCACGGCGTCGCCACCAACCTGCCGCTGCTGCGCGCCGCCGTGGCGGACCCGGACGTCCGGGCGGCACGCCACACGACCGCGACCCTCGCCGGGGTCACGGACGACGAGCCGTGGGTCGAGGTGCTGCGGCCCGGCGTCCTGACGACCGTGCAGGACTGGCCCGGACGCGTCGGGTACTGGGACGTGGGCGTGTGCCCGTCGGGGCCGGTGGACGACCTGTCGTTCCGGCTCGGCAACGTCGCGCTCGGCAACCCCGAGGGCGCACCGGGCCTGGAGTGCACGCTGGCGGGCCCCCGGCTGCGGTTCAGCCACCCGGCGGTGGTGTGCGTGACGGGCGCGGACGTGCCGGTGAGCGTCGACGGCGTGCCCGTCCCGTCGTGGCAGCCCGTCGACGTGCCCGCGGGCGGCGTGCTCGACATCGGCGCACCCCACGGGCCCGGCCTGCGGACGTACGTGCTGGTCCGCGGGGGTCTGGACGTCCCGCGGTATCTCGGGTCGGCGGCGACGTTCGTGCCCGGCGGGTTCGGCGGGTACACCGGGAGTGCGCTCGCGACGGGGGACGTGCTGGTCCCCGCGCCGGTGCCGGACGACGCCCGCCCGGTCGCGCCGGTGCCCCTCGAGGCGCGTCCGCGGCTCACGCACGCGTGGGAGCTCGCGGTGCAGGAGGGGCCGCAGCCCGCCCCGGCCCACCTGACGCGCGAGGGCATGGCGACGCTGTACGGCGCCACGTGGCAGGTGCAGGCCCACACCGACCGCAGCGGTGTCCGCCTGACCGGCCCGCGGCTGCGCTGGGCACGGCCCGACGGCGGCGAGGCCGGCCTGCACCCGTCGAACGTCCACGACAACCCGTACAGCGTCGGCGCGCTCAACCTGTCGGGCGACACCCCGATCCTGCTGGGCCCGGACGGGCCCTCGCTGGGCGGGTTCGCGTGCCCTGTCACGGTGGTGACGGGCCACCGCTGGCGCCTCGGGCAGATCCGCCCCGGGGACACCGTGCGCCTGGTTCCGGTCGACGCGGCCGCCGCCGAGGTGCTGCGCACCTCGACCGTCCGACGCGCCGCGGCGACGCTGCCCCCGGACCTGCGCACCGGTCCCGACGGCGACGACGGCGTGCTCGCGCAGGTGACGGCCGACGGCCCACGCGGGCGTCCTGAGGTGGTCTACCGGCGTGGCGGTGACGACAACGTGCTGGTCGAGTACGGCCCTCCGGTGCTGGACCTCGGGCTGCGGCTGCGGGTGCACGCGCTCGCCGAGGCGCTGCGCGCCCGCGCGCTGCCCGGCGTCGTCGACGTCACGCCCGGGGTGCGCACCCTGCACGTGCACGTCGACCCGGCGTCGCTGCCCGTGCGCGCGCTCGTGGACGTGCTCGCCGCGCTGGAGGCCCACCTGCCCCCGACCGACGTGCTCGTCGTGCCGTCCCGCCGCGTGCACCTGCCGCTGTCGTTCGAGGACCCGGCGGTGGACGAGGCGGTCGAGCGGTACACCGCGGGCGTGCGGGAGCGCGCGCCCTGGCTGCCGTCGAACGTCGAGCTCGTACGCCGCATGAACGGCCTGGCGAGCGCGCACGACGTCCTGGACACCCTGCTGGCGGCGGAGTACCTGGTGCTCGGCCTCGGCGACGTGTACCTGGGTGCCCCCCTGGCCGTGCCCCTCGACCCCCGGCACCGGCTGCTGACGACCAAGTACAACCCGGCGCGCACGTGGACCGCGGCGGGGACGGTCGGGCTGGGCGGGCAGTACCTGTGCGTCTACGGCATGGACTCCCCGGGTGGCTACCAGCTGGTCGGCCGGACCCTGCCGGTCTGGTCGGGGCACCGGCGTCGTGGGACGTCGGGCGCGCCGTGGCTGCTGCGGTTCTTCGACCGCATCGTGTGGCACCGCGTGAGCGCCGCCGAGCTCGCGGAGCAGCGCGCCGCGTTCGCCGCCGGGCGCCTCGACGTGCACGTCGAGGAGGGGGAGTTCTCCGCGCGGGAGCACCACGCGTTGCTGACCACGCACGCCGAGGAGATCGCGGCGACGCGTGCGCGGCAGGCGGTGGCCTTCGCGGCGGAGCGCGCCGCCTGGGCCGCGGCGGGCGAGCTCGACGTCCGTGCCGAGGACGAGGGGGCGCGTGCCGGTGCTGCGCGGTGCGGTCCGTCGTGGCGGGGCCACGGCGCCGCCGGTGCTCCGGACGGCGACGCGCCCGTCGTCGACCTCCCCGCCGGGCACGTGCTCGTGGTGTCGCCCATGGTCGGGGCCGTGTGGCGGGTGGCGGCCACCGTCGGCGCCGACGTGCGCGCGGGCGACGTGCTGGTCGCCCTGGAGGCCATGAAGCTCGAGCTGCCCGTCGCCGCGCCGGCCGACGGTCGCGTGGTGCGCGTGCTCGTCGAGCCGGGGCACCACGTGGCACCCGGCACGCCCCTCGCGGTGCTGGAGGTCGCCACGTGACGGCCCGGCGTCCCGGCGCGGCCGGTACGCGCAGCGCGACCGCGCAGGCCCGGGTGCGCGCGGCCCACGCGCGGTTGCGGGAGGTCGACCGGCCCGAGGTGTGGACCCTGCTGCTCCCCGAGGCCGACGCGCTCGCCGCCGCCCGGCGTGTCGACCAGCGGGTCGCCGCGGGCGAGCACCTGCCGCTGGCGGGCACGACGCTGGCCGTCAAGGACAACGTCGACGTCGCCGGGCTGCCGACGACCGCCGGCTGCCCCTCGTACGCCACGGACCCCCGCGGCCGCCCCGGCCCGGCCCCGCGCACCGCACCGGCCGTGCAGGCGCTGCTCGACGCGGGCGCGGTCCTGCTGGGCAAGACCAACCTCGACCAGTTCGCCACGGGCCTGGTCGGCACGCGCAGCCCGTACGGCGCGGTCCGGCACGCGACGCTGCCGGACCGCGTGTCCGGGGGGTCGTCGTCCGGGTCGGCGGTCGCCGTCGCGCTGGGCGTCGCGGACATCGGCATCGGCACCGACACGGCCGGCTCGGGCCGCGTCCCGGCCGCGTTCCACGGTCTGGTGGGCATCAAGACGACCGTGGGCCTCGTCCCGACCGACGGCGTCGTGCCCGCGTGCGCGTCGTACGACGTCGTCACGACGCTGACGCGCGACCTGGCCACCGGTGCGCACGCGACCCGGATCATGGTCGAGGCCTCGGGCGACCGGTCGGGCGGTCGTGGCTGGCCGGCGGACGTCCGGCTCGCGCTGCCCGAGCACCCGGTCGTCGCCGTGCCCCGGGCGGCGGACCTCGAGGCGCTGACGCCGTCGTGGCGCGTCGCCTTCCGTGCCGCCGTCGCGCACGCGCGGGCCGTGGGTGCGCGCACGGTGGAGGTCGACGTGTCCGGCATGCTCGCCGCCGCGCACCTGCTCTACGACGGTGCGATCCTCGCCGAGCGGTACGCCGCCGTCGGGGACTTCCTGGCGGGCTCGCCGCCGGACGCCGACCCCACCGTCGCGGCCATCGTGCTCGCCGGGGCGAGCGTCTCCGCGGCGGAGTACGTGCGGGACCGGGCCGCGTTGGCCACGGCGCGCGCCCACGCGCTCGACGTGCTCGACGGGTGCGACCTGCTGCTGCTGCCCACGACCACCGACCACCCGACGCTCGCCGACGTCGCGGCCGACCCCGTGGGGGTCAACCGCCGGCTCGGGACCTACACGAACTTCGTCAACCTGCTGGACCTGGCCGCCGTCGCGCTGCCCGTCGGGACGGTCGACGGCGAGCCGTTCGGCGTCAGCGTCCTCGCGCGTGCCTTCGACGACCAGCCTGCCCTCGACCTCGCGGCGCGGCTGCTCGCGCCGGTGGCGGGCGACGGCGCCCAGGTGCTGCCGAGGCCCGTCGCGCCCCTGGTGGTGCCGGGGTCCGTCGAGCTGCTGGTCGTCGGGCCGGCCGACGGCGCTGTGCGGCGCACCCTCGCCGGCCTCGGCGGGCGGTGCGAGCGCGGGGCGCGGACGTCGGACGCGTACGAGCTCCGCGCGCCGGACGGGGACGAGCCCCGCCCGGCGTACCCCCACGGGCCGGCCCTCGCGCGGGTCGCACGGGGTGCGGGCGCGTCGTTCGCCGGCGACGTCTGGCGGCTCTCGGCCGGGGCGCTCGGCAGGCTCCTGGTGTCGCTGCCCGCGCCCGCGGCCCTCGGGCCGGTCGAGCTCACCGACGGCTCGTGGGTCGTCTGCTGGACCTGCGTGCCCCGCGCTCCCGCCGCGACGGGGGCCCGCGCCGGCCCCGGCCGGCCGGCGGTCCTCGCGACGCAGAGGACCTGATGAGCCGGCACGGCACGTCGGCCCGACACCCGTACCACCGATCCCGGACAGGGCGATCGCGCCCCCGAGCACCCGAAGGAGCACGACGATGCACGTTCCCGACCAGTACCTGAGCGACCCGGTGTCCGCGACGACCGCGGCGGCCGCCGGCGCCGTCGTCGTGGCGGCCGCGCTGCGCGCCCGACGCGGTGCGGCGCGTGGGCCGCACCCGGCGATGATCGGCGCGACGACGGCCGCCGTGTTCGGCCTGCAGATGGTGAACTACCCGGTCGGTGCCGGCACGAGCGGGCACCTGATGGGGGGCGCGGTCGCTGCTGCGCTGCTGGGACCGGTGTGGGGGCTGCTGTCGGTGACGGTGGTGCTGGTCGTGCAGGCGGCGGTCTTCGCGGACGGCGGCCTCACGGCACTGGGGACGAACACGCTGCTCATGGCGGTCGTCGGCACGCTCGTCGGCTGGGTGGTCGCGCGGGGCGTCGTCGGCGCCGCGCGCCGCCGGACGGCCGGCGGGGACGGGCGCGCGGCAGGCCCGCTGGGTGCGGCTCTCGGTGGTGCCGCGGGGGTCGTCGCAGCGGCGGCGCTGTTCGTCGGGCTGTATGCCGTGGGCGGGACGGTCGGCGTGCCGACGGGTGCGCTGGCGGCGCACATGCTCGGTGTGCACGCCCTGATCGGGCTCGGTGAGGCCGTGATCACGGGGGCGGTGGTCGCGGTGGTCGTCGCCGTGCGGCCCGACGCGGTCGCGCTCACCGCGCGCGACGGCGCGCCCGCCCGCTCGGGGGCGCTGCGTCCTGCCGGCGTCCTCGCCGGACTCGGAGGGCTGGCGGCCGTGGTGCTGTCGTCGTTCGCCTCGTCCGCGCCCGACGGCCTCGAGGCGACCGCGGAACGCACCGGGTTCGCCGGTGCGGCCCGTGACCACGCGCTCGCCGGGATGCCGCTGGCCGACTACGGCGACGCGGGGGGTGTGCTCGTCGCCGTGGCGGGAGCGGTCGGGGTGCTGGTCTGTGCAGCGCTCGCGGTGGGCCTGGCCGCGGCGGTGGCGCGGTCGCGGACGGCAGTCCAGGCCTGAGGCGCCCGTCGTCCACATCCCGGGACGCGGTCCGCGCGAGACCGGGCTGGGTCGTCCTTCGATGCCGCGATCGACGACCGAGCCCGGTCTCGTGGGGGCCGTGTCTCAGCCGGTGGGACGTGCCGGGTGTCCTGGCCGTCCCGCCGGGGGAGCTGGCGGGTGACGTTCGCGGGCGGTGACGCGCAGTCCCGAGGCGCGCAGGCGGCGGACCAGGTCACGCGTGCCCACGGGTTCGGCGCCCAGCGCGACGACGTCGTCCCACCGCTCGGCCGGCACGTCGTAGTGGTCCTGGTCGAACGCCCGCCGCGGGATGCCGGCGCGCTCCGCGAAGTCGTGCAGCTCCGCGTACGAGGTGTCGCTCACGAGGTGCCCCCACACGGTCCCGTGCCGGGGCCACAGCGGGGGGTCGACGAGGACGGTCACGGTCCGAGGTTACGAGAGCGGCCCGCGCGCGTCGCGAGCGCGCCCGGCGGGACGGGGTCCGCTCGCGGTCCGCGTCCCCGGCGGGACGGGGTCCACGTCGCTGACGTCCACTGCGGGACGGGGTCCACGTCGCTGACGTCCACTGCGGGACGGGGTCCGCTCGCGGTCCGCGTCCCCGGCGGGACGGGTCCGCGTCGCT
>NZ_JADGMY010000028.1:358087-412612 GCF_015234515.1 Cellulomonas sp. | reverse complement strand
GCGGGACGGGGTCCGCTCGCGGTCCGCGTCCCCGGCGGGACGGGTCCGCGTCGCTGACGTCCCGTGCGGGACGGGGCGTCGCGGTCCGGTGACCCGACCCCAGGTCCCGCGAGGTGCGGGCCCGTCCACCGATCCCCGGGCACCCGCCGATCGGTGCGCCCGTGGTCCGTAGCGTCGCCGTGGTCGGTGCGGCGCACGGCGGCACCACGGCAGCAGGAGGACGTCCATGAGCAGGTACGAGGTCGACAGCGCACAGCTCGACGGGTCCGCGGCGGCGGTGCTGGCACGCTCCGCGAGCATCCAGGCGGAGGTCGCCGCGATGCAGCGGCAGCTCCTCGAGCTGCAGGCGACGTGGCGCGGCGGTGCCGCCGGGGCGTTCGGGTCGGTCGTCGCCGAGTGGAACGTGACCCAGGCGCGCGTCGAGCAGTCCCTCGCCCAGATCGCGGCGGCGATGCAGGCGGCGGCACGGACGTACGCCGAGGCGGAGGCGCACGCCTCGCGGCTGTTCGCCCACTGAGGGCTGTTCGCCTACTGAAGGCTGGCCCGGGCTGACGGCTGACGGCTGACGGCTGGCGCAGGCTGACGGCCGGCGCAGGCGGACGGCGGTCGGCCCGGCGCCGGGGCTCAGGACGCCGAGGTGCTCCCGGTCGTCGTCCCGCCCGTGGCCTCCGTGACCTGCGTGGCGTCGGCGCCCTCCGTGGCGGCGCGCTCCGCCGCGGCGGCCTCGAGCCGGGCGATCTCCTTCTCGAGTCGCTGCAGCTCGGCTGACACGTTCTGCCGCGCTGGTTCCTCCCAGGGCTGCGCGAGCGGGCTCACGAACAGCGACGGGCGTGCGAGCAGCTTGTGCAGGATGCGCAGGCGCGCCCGCACGTAGTCCTCCACGGGGAGGTGCGCGTACTCGGCGCGCACGTCGTGGAGGTAGGACTTGTAGCGCTGCGGCTCGGTCGCGAGCATCGCGAGGTCCGCGTCGCACAGGACCGCGCAGTCGCTGTCGGTGGGGTCCGGCGCGTGGCGCACGAGGGCCGAGACGAGCGCGGCGACACGCTGCGCCTGCTTCTCCGGGACACCCAGCGCCATCAGCTGCTCGCGGGCGAGGACGGCGCTGGCGGCCTCGTCCTCACCGCCCTGGTTCGCGTACGCCTTGCGCTCGGCGGAGTCGAACACCGCGCCGTGGTACCAGGCGGCGAGGCGGACGAGCTCGGGGTGGTGGGCCTCCTCGTCCAGCTCGTCGACGCGCGCGAGCACGTCGACGAGGTGCCGGAGGTTGTGGAAGTGCCGCTCCGGACGGGTCCACCGCTCCAGGAGGTCCTCGGCGGTGCGCCGGACGTCCTCGGGGGGTGCGGTGCCCCCGGCCTCGAGGACGTTGCGGGTGAAAGCCGGGACGAGCCAGGCGGGTGCGTCATGGACGCCCATGGATCAGCCTCACGACGGTGACGACGGACCCGTCATCGTAGCCACGTCCGGCGCGGGTGGCGCGTCGACGGGTCGGGGATCGGATGTGGGGCCGGACACGGGCAGCTCGACGCGCACGGTGGTGCCCCCGCCGGGCGTCGGGTGCACCGCCACGCTCCCGTCGTGGGAGGCGACGATCGCGGCCACGATCGCCATGCCGAGCCCCGAGCCCCCGGAGTCGCGCGTACGCGACTCGTCGATCCGGTAGAAGCGCTCGAAGACGCGTTCGGCGTGCTCCGGTGGGATGCCCGGCCCGTGGTCACGGACCTCGAGGACCACGGTCCGGCCGTCGTCGCCCGCCCCCACGGCGATCTCGACGGGCGTCGCGGGCGGCGTGTGGCGGGCGGTGTTGCCGACGAGGTTGGCGAGCACCTGGCGCAGCCGCGCCTCGTCGCCGACCACGACCCGTGGGGCGGTCGTCCCGTCCAGCGACTCGAGCCGCACCGGCCGCTGCGGGTCCAGCGCCCGCAGGTCGCTGACCGCGTCCGCGGCCAGCACGGTCAGGTCGACCGGGCCGACGTTCCCCCGCCGTCCCTCGTCGAGACGGGCGAGCGCGAGCAGGTCCTCGACGAGCGAGCCCATGCGGGCCGCGGAGTCCTCGATGCGCCGCATCGTGTCGGCGATCTGCTCCTGCGTCGTCGTCGCGCCCATCCGGTACAGCTCGGCGTAGCCACGGATCGCGGCCAGGGGCGTCCGCAGCTCGTGCGACGCGTCGGCGACGAACCTGCGCATGCGCGCCTCCGACACGGTGCGCGCGCGGAACGCCTCCTCGATCTGGGCGAGCATCCCGTTCAGCGCGGCTCCGAGCCGGCCGACCTCGGTGCCGTCAGGCGCGACGGGCACGCGCTGGGACAGGTCGCCGGCGGCGATCTTCGCGGCTGTCCGCTCGATCTCGCCGAGGGGGCGCAACGACCGGCGCACCGCCCAGCCACCCACGAGCACGCCCGCAGCGACGATGAGCAGACCCGCGGTCACCAGGCTCCAGGACATGCTGACGACGGCCCCGTGGATGTCCATGAGCGGCAGTCCGACCACGACCGAGCCCACGATCCCGTCGCTCTGGAACGGGTAGGCGACCACGCGCCACGGTGAGCCGACGTGCGACGACGGCACGGTGAACGGCTCGCCGCTGATCTTCGAGGCGTCCAGGACCGTCAGGTCGGCCACGCGCGGCTTGCCGTAGGCCTGCTCCGCGGCAGGGCTCACGACCGAGGCGTCCTCGTCCCCGGCCTGCACGCGCACGTAGTAGTCCGTGGGCCCGATGTGCCCGGCCTGGTTGGTGAGGAACCGCAGCGCGTCGCCCGCGACGACCTCCGCCTCGTTCGCGAGCTTCGCGTCGACCGGGGCCAGCAGGTTGCGCTCGAGCAGCGTCGTGGCAGTGACGCCGGCGACGACGAGGCCCGTGCTGAGCAGGACCGCCGTGATCGTGACCAGCCGCCGCTGCAGCGACATGCCGCGCCAGACGGACCGCGCCACCGCGACGGGCCGTGCGGTCCGGGTGTCGTCCCCCGGTTCGTTCACGCCGACTCGCGCAGCAGGTAGCCCACACCGCGTCGGGTGTGGATCAGCGGCGGCAGCCGGTTGCCGTCGGCGTCGGTGAGCTGGTCGATCTTGCGACGCAGGTAGGAGATGTACGACTCCACGATGTTGGCGTCGCCGCCCCAGTCGTACTGCCAGACGTGGTCGAGGATCTGCGACTTGGACAGCACGCGCTGCGGGTTGAGCATGAGGTACCGCAGCAGCTTGAACTCGGTGGGCGACAGCTCGATCGGCTGCCCGGCGCGCCGCACCTCGTACGTGTCGTCGTCGAGCTCGAGGTCCGCGTACCGCAGCACGGACGAGCTGACGCCGTCGTCCGGGGTCGTGCGCCGCAGGATCGCCCGGATCCGCGCGACGACCTCCTCCAGGCTGAACGGCTTGGTCACGTAGTCGTCGCCGCCGACGGTCAGGCCCTGGACCTTGTCGGCCGTGTCGTCGCGCGCGGTGAGGAAGAGCACCGGCACGTGCTGCCCCTTCTCGCGCAGCCGCCGCGTCACGGTGAAGCCGTCCATGTCGGGGAGCATGACGTCGAGCACGACGAGGTCCGGCTCGACGTCACGAGCGAGCCGTAGCGCGGAGACCCCGTCGGCGGCGGCGTGCACCTCGAAGCCGGCGAAGCGCAGCGAGGTGGCGAGCAGCTCGCGGATGTTCGGCTCGTCGTCCACGACGAGCAGGCGGGCCTCGGGGGCGCTGGGCGTGCTGGTCATGCTCCCAGTCTCGCGCCGGATGCTGGGAACTGCCTGGACGGCAGGTGGGGGAGCACGACCGTTTCCTGGGAGTCTCCTGGGAGTGACGGCTCCCCAGATCGCCATATTGACGCCGAAGTAGGCGGAACCCGGATCGTTGTGGACATGTGACCTGGACATTCGGAGAGCCGCCGCAGCCCCGCTACCGTGGATTCGTGACCGTTTCCCTCAGCGACCACGACGTCGACGGTACGGACGGGGCGATGCCCCGCGTGACCGTCGTCCAGAGCTCACCCGACGTCGGCCTCGACCGCTTCGCCGAGTGGCTGACCGGGCTCGACGTGCGCCTCGTGCGCGCCGACCTCGGAGAGGCACTCCCTGGGCCGGCCGAGGTCGGCGACGGGCTCGTCGTCCTGGGCGGGCAGATGTCCGCCTACGACGACGCGACCACGCCGTGGCTCCGCCCCCTGCGGGACCTGCTGGCCGTCGTCAGCGCGACCGACGTGCCCGCCCTCGGCATCTGCCTGGGCGCCCAGCTGCTCGCGGTCGCACGCGGTGGACGCGTCGAGCTCGCCGCCCCGCCCGGACGCGAGGCCGGGGTCATCGACGTGCGGTGGCGTCCCGAGGCAGCGTCCGACGCGCTCGTCGGCCCCCTCGTGGAGATGGCCGCCGCCGCGCGCACGAGCCCGCAGCCGAGCATGCACGGCGACGCCGTGGTGGACCTCCCGCGGGGTGCGGTGTGGCTCGCGGCGTCCGCGACGTACCCGTTCCAGGCGTTCCGCGTCGGGAGCGCCTGGGGTCTGCAGTTCCACCCCGAGGCCGGACTCGAGACCATGCGCGCCTGGGCGGACGGGCACGAGGACGTCGACACCGAGGCCGTCGTCGCGCAGATGACGACGCGCGCCGAGGCCGTCGAGACCTGCGGGCGCGCCCTCGCCGACGGCTTTGCGAGCCTGGTCCGCGACCGCGCTGCCGCTCGCCGCGTGAGCGTCTGACGACGACCCTGGCGGCGGTCGGCGACGGCCCGCCACGGTCGACGGCCCCGGTCCCGGCATGCTCGGGACCGGGGCCGTCCCTGGCGCGTCAGGCGTCCGACGTGCCGGTGCCGATCTGCGGCGTCACCGTGGTCGCCTCGACCTGGCGCGGGGTGGCGCCCTGCTTGAGGGCGGCGAGGCGGGCCTCGATCTCGATCTCTGCACCCGCCGACTCCAGCTCGGCGAACTGCGAGTCGAGCGACGACGCGGCCAGCTCGGCCTGGCCCATGGCGTACGCCTCCTCGCGGCGCACCTTCTCCTCGAAGCGCGCGATCTCGCTCGTCGGGTCGAGCACGTTGATCGAGCCGATGGCCTCCTGCACCTGACGCTGGGCCTGCGCGGACTTCTGCCGGGCGACGAGCGTGTCCCGACGGGACTTGAGCTGGCTCAGCTTGTCCTTCATCTGCGCCAGGCCGGACTTGAGCCTCTCGACGGTCTCGCGCTGCGACGCGATGACGGGCTCCGCGTCGCGGACCTCCTGCTCGGCGGCCAGCTGCTTGCCGATGGCGATCTTGGCGAGGTTGTCGAACTTGTCGGCGTTCGCGGTGTCACCGGCGGTGCGGAACTGGTCGGCGCGCGCCGACGCCGCGCTGGCCTTCTGACCCCAGTCGCTCGCCGCCGCGACGTCCTCGTTGTAGTCCTGCTCGGCGAGGCGCAGGTTGCCGATGGACTGCGCGATGGCCTTCTCGGCGTCGGCGATGGAGCTCGTGAAGTCCCGTACGAGCTGGTCGAGCATCTTCTGCGGGTCCTCGGCCTGGTCGATGAGCGCGTTGATGTTCGCGCGCGTCAGCTGCGCGATCCGTCCGAAGATCGACTGCTTCTCGGTCATCGTGTCGTGCCCTCCCTGTGGTGCCGACCCGGACCGTCCGCCCGGTGTCACGTGCCGTGCGCGTCGTCGTCGGCGCGCACGTGAGGTCGTCAGAACCCGCCGCCGCGTCCGCCGCCGCCGAAGCCGCCACCGCGTCCGCCGCCGCCGAACCCACCCCCGAAGCCGCCACCGCGTCCGCCGCCGCCGAACCCGCCGCCACCGAAGCCGCCGCCACCCCAGCTGCCTCCGCCACCGCCCCACCCGCCGCCGCCGCGTCCGCCGCCGCGCAGGATCGAGTCGATGAGGATGCCGCCCAGGACCATGCCGCCCAGGTTCGTGCCGCCGCCCTGCCCGCCGCGGCGGTCGTCGTCGTACCGCTGGGCGTTCGCCACGTCGAGCTGCGCGAGCCGCTGCGCCTCGGCGACGAGCTGCTCGCCGCGCTGCGCCGTGGCGAGCGCAGCCTCGGGGTCGGTCGCGCGCTGGTCGAGGGCGCGCAGCCGCAGCCGGTCCGCCTCGGCCAACCGGGTCCGGGCCTCGGGTCCGACGGCACCCCGCCGGGTGCTGACGTAGTCGGTGGTCGCCCGCACCGCCGACGCGAGCCGCCCGAGCGTGTCGTCGAGCAGCGACAGGGCGCGTCGACCGCGCTCCTCGGCGTCCCGGCGCGGGGCGAGCGCCGCGTCGATGGCGGCCTCGGCGGCCGTGAGCCGGCGCAGCGCCGCGAGCGGGTCGCCCGTGCCGTTGCGGGCGGCCGTGGCGGCCTCGACGGCGGCGCGCGCCTCCTGGGCATGGGGCGCCACCTGGGGGTCGCCGGGCGCGAGCCGGGCGGCGTCGGCGAGGTCCGAGGTGATCGACGCGATCCCGGCCTCGAGCCGTGCGCCCGCGGCTGCCAGCTCGCTGTCCGCCGAGTCCACCGCGTCGAGCATGGTCGTCGCCTGTGCGAGCGCCTCCTCCGCGGCGCGCGCGAAGCCGACGGCGCCGCCCTTGTCGCCGGCGGCGGAGCGGTCCCGGCCCTGTGCCAGCGCGGAGTCGACGTCCTCGAGCAGCCGGGCGGCCTGGTCGGGGTTGCCGGCGACCGAGCCGAGCGTGTCGGGGGAGTACCGCGCCGCGAGCGCGGAGACGGCGGCCCGTGCGGGCTCGACACGGGCCCGTAGCCGCTGCGCCTCGCGCTGGTGCGCCTCGATCGCGTCGTCGACGCGCGCCTCGATCGCGCGCAGCCGGTCGAACGCGGCCTTCTGCTGGTCGAGGGCCCCCTCGACCTGGCCGCACAGCCGCAGGATCTGCGCCGACGTGGCGCGCACCTGCTCCTCGGTGTCCGGGACGTCGTCGTCGAGGGCCTGCCGCAGCCGGAACGCCTCGGTGAGCGTCTGCTTGCCCTGCGTCAGCACCGTCTCGAACTCGCGCGTGGGCTCGGCGCCGAACTGCGCCTGCGCGAAGCCCAGCTCCTCCTCCGAGGAGCGCAGGGCGTCGTCGAGCGCGACCAGCGCGGACGCCGAGCGGCGGTCCAGCTCGGCGGTCGGCAGGGACGCGAACTCGTCGGCGGCCCCCGCCAGGCGCGTCGCGCCCGCGGTGTCGCGCAGGACGCCCGCTGGCTGGGGCGTCCGACGGCGCCGCAGGAACGCGACCAGCAGCACCGCGGCGATCACGGCCAGGCCGATGAGGAGCACGGCGGCGAACCCGCCGCCGGACGACGTCCCCCCGGTCGTGCGACCGTTCGCCGCCGCGATGATCCCGTCCGCCGCGGCGACCGCTGCGCCGTCCCAGTCGGCGTCCGACAGCTCCGCCTGCACGTCGGCGGCGACCCGGTCGAGCTGCGCGGGCGTGATCGTCCCGAGCGACGTCGGCGCCAGCGTGTACTGCTCGTCGTCGACGGCGACGGCCAGCACGGCGTCGGACTGCCCCAGCCCTGATGCGTCGGCGGTGCGCTCCACCCACGTCTCGGCGCCCAGCCCGTCGAACGAGTCGACGTACACGACGGTCAACCGGTACGGCGTGTCCTGCCCCACGCGGTCGACGGCGGCCTGCACCGCCGACGGGTCCTGCAGCACCCCCGCGCGGTCGACGACCGTCCGGCCGTCGAGGTCGAACGGCGCCTCGGCTGCCGCGCCGGTGGCACCGGCGGCGACGAGGACCGCGCCGGCAGCGAGGGCGCAGAGCGGGCGGAGGGCGCGACGGGCCAGGGGCACGTGTCGATCCTTTCCCAGGGTGTGACACGCGGCAACGGGACGGGAGGCGGGAGGGGCGCGGGCACGGCCGCGGCGGTGGTCCCGTCGGGGGTCAGCCGGCCCGGCATCCCGCCCGGTACAGGTCGCGGAGCACGCCGACCTCCCCGCCGTGGTGCATGACCTCGCGGTGCAGGTGCAGCGCGAGGGCCGCCAGCGGCTGGTCCGCGTACCCGGCGCCGCGCGGGCCCAGCGGGCGGGCCAGCGCCTCGTCGTCGAGGGCGGCGAGCCCGTCGCGCCACGTGCGGTACGCCGCGTCGAGCACCTCGAGCGCGTCGTCCGCGGTGGCGGGCAGGGACGCCGGACGCAGGCGCGGGTCGAACATGTCCGCGTCGGCCGGGACGTCGTCGCCGAAGAACGCCCGCGCGCGGGTCCCGAGGATGTCGACGGCGATGTGCGCCAGGCGCCAGGCGATCGTGGTGACGGGCGGCGGGTCCGGCTCCGGGACGCCCAGCCCGTCCGCCTGCCAGGTGCCGTCCGCGCGCGGGCGGACCGACCAGCACCCCGCGACGGGCTCCCAGAGGTACTCGTCGTCCGTCAGACCCGCGAGCCGTGGCCACAGGCTCGCGGCCCAGTAGAAGTCGAGCTGGTCGGCCAGCAGCGTGCCCCAGCGCACGGTGGCCCCCTCCCGTCGGCGACGTGACCGGTCTACCACCGGGCACCGACAGGCGCAGGCACGTGGTGCGCCCGTGCGGGTCGAGCAGCCACGACGCCGACGTCACACGACGTCGGCGTACCGGTGCCAGGACTGCGTCACGTAGGACGTCGTGAAGCCCGACGACAGGTACAGGTCGGCCGCGCCGGTGGGGGAGTCGGCGTCGACCTCGAGGCCGACGTACCCGCGGCCGCGCTCGGCCGCGTCCGTGACGACCGCGTCGAGGAGCGAGCGCGCCACGCCCCGCCCGCGGGCCACCTGCCGCACCCCGAGGTACTCGACGTAGCTGCCCACGGCGTGGCCGTCGGCGTCGGTCGACGCGCTCGCGATGAGCACCCCGACCGCCTGCGGCTCGTCACCGTCGACGAGCTCGGCGAGCCACCAGTGGTCCCACCGGTGACCCGGGTCGGACCGCAGCCGCGCGAGGAACTCCTCGAACGTCTCCTCGTGGTGGTTGAAGTGGTCGGTGAACGCCTGCTCGAGGATGTCGTGCGCCGCGACCAGGTCGCGCGCCCCCGGCATCCCGCCCTCCTCGCGTTCCAGCCGCCGGATCACGACTCCCGGCCCGGTGGGGCCCAGGCCGTGGTCCTCGTCGACGACCGGGCGTCGCATCTGCCACCACGTCCGCACGTGCTCGTACCCCGCGGCGGCGAGGCGACGCTGCTGGCGGGTGTCGGGCTCGAACGCGCCGCTGTCGAGCTGCGTGCGGGACAGCTCCCGGGCACGCGCGTGCGCCACCCCGGCACCCTCCGCCCACGCGAACAGCACGGCCGCGACGTCGTCGCCCGTCCCGTCGTCCAGCGCGGGGTCGACGACGACGGCCACGAGCACGCGTCCCGCCGCGCGGTCGTGCGCCGTCGCCCACCCGCGGGCGGCGCCGGCGGCGTCCCGCACCATCACGTGCACGCGGGTCTCGGCGGCGTTCCCCGTCAGCTCCGCGCGGGTCGCATCGAGACCGGCCGACTCCGCACCTCGCGCGGCGACCTCGTGCCGGGCGCGCAACGCGTGCAGGTCCGCCACGTCATCAGGTCCGGGGACGGCGGCGTGCCACCCGGCAGGCAGAGCGGTCGAGATCAGGTCAGGGTTCAGCAGCAGAGAAGTCATCGGTCCCTAGTTTCCGCAGATGCGACGGCAGGTGCGACCCCCGTGCGGGTGCCAGGTGGCGTCCGGGGCGTGCGAGTGGTCACATCTGCGTCGGTCGGAACGTGGAGTGGTCACAGGTGTGACCACTCCACGGCGTCGTCGGGCGGGTGCGGCTGCGCGCGCCCCCCACCGGTCACCGGGCTACGCCCAGGTCCACTCGTCCCGTGGTCGGACCAGGGCTGCGCCCGGTGCCCGGCGGGTGCGGCTGCGCGCGCCCCCACCGGTCACCGGGCTACGCCCAGGTCCTCCGCGTCGACGATGGTGTAGGCGTACCCCTGCTCCGCCAGGAACCTCTGCCGGTGGGCGGCGAAGTCCTGGTCGACGGTGTCGCGCGCGACGACCGTGTAGAAGTGGGCGGTCTTGCCGTCGGCCTTCGGGCGCATGATCCGGCCGAGGCGCTGCGCCTCCTCCTGACGCGACCCGAACGAGCCCGACACCTGGATCGCGACGGACGCCTCGGGCAGGTCGATCGAGAAGTTCGCGACCTTCGACACCACGAGGGTCGTGATCTCGCCCGTGCGGAACGCCTCGAACAGCCGTTGGCGCTCGCGGACGGTCGTCTCGCCCGTGATGAGGTCCGCGCCCAGGTGCTCCGCCAGGTCGTGCAGCTGGTCGAGGTACTGGCCGATGACGAGCGTCTGCTCACCGGCGTGCTTGGCGACCAGCGAGTCGACGACGCGGTTCTTGCCGACGGCCGTGGCGGCGAGCCGGTACCTGTCCTCCGGCTCGGCGGTCGCGTACGTCATGCGCTCGTGGTCCGGCAGGGTGAGCCGCACCTCGACGCACTCGGCGGGCGCGATGTACCCCTGCGACTCGATGTCCTTCCACGGCGCGTCGAACCGCTTGGGCCCGATGAGGGAGAACACCTCGTCCTCGCGGCCGTCCTCCCGCACGAGCGTCGCCGTCAGCCCGAGGCGCCGACGTGCCTGCAGGTCCGCCGTCATGCGGAAGATCGGCGCGGGCAGCAGGTGGACCTCGTCGTAGACGATCAGGCCCCAGTCGCGCGCGTCCAGCAGCTCGAGGTGCGTGTAGACGCCCTTCCGCTTGGTCGTCAGCACCTGGTAGGTCGCGATCGTGACGGGCCGGACCTCCTTGCGCGTGCCGGAGTACTCACCGATCTCGTCCTCGGTGAGCGACGTCCGCTTCACCAGCTCGTCGCGCCACTGCCGCGCCGAGACGGTGTTGGTCACCAGGATCAGCGTCGTCGTCGACGACCGTGCCATCGCCCCGGCGCCGACGAGCGTCTTGCCGGCCCCGCAGGGGAGCACGACGACGCCGGACCCGCCGTGGAAGAAGCCGTCGACGGCCTGCTGCTGGTAGGGCCGCAGCGCCCAGCCGTCCTCCCGCAGGTCGATCTGGTGGGCCTCACCGTCCACGTACCCGGCGAGGTCCTCCGCCGGCCACCCGAGCTTGACGAGGACCTGCTTGAGGTGGCCACGCTCGGAGGGGTGCACGACGACGTCCGTCGCGTCGAGGCGCTCGCCGAGCAGGCCCGCGGTGCGTCGCGACTTCATGACCTCGGCGAGCACCGCCGCGTCCAGCGCGTGCAGCACCAGCCCGTGCACGGGGTCCTGCACCAGCTGCAGGCGCCCGTAGCGGGACATCGTCTCCGCGACGTCGACCAGCAGCGCGTGCGGCACCGGGTAGCGGCTGAACTCGAGCAGCGTGTCGACGACCTGCTCGGCGTCGTGCCCGGCGGCCCGCGCGTTCCACAGGCCCAGCGGCGTCAGCCGGTAGGTGTGGACGTGCTCGGGCGCGCGCTCGAGCTCGGCGAACGGGGCGATGGCGCGGCGGCACGCGTCGGCCTGGTCGTGGTCGACCTCCAGGAGGAGGGTCTTGTCGGACTGGACGATCAGCGGGCCGTCGGGCACTCGCACTCTCCCTCATTGCGTCGGTCTCGCGAGACCGAGGATGCGGGGCCGTGAAGCCCCAGTTCTCTCGGTCTCATGAGCCAGGTGTGGTGGCGGGTTCGACGCCCGCGATGCGGTGGACGGCGACGGTGAGCTCGGCCTCACGCTGGGGGTCCAGCGCGCGCAGCCGGCCGCCTTCGACCTTCAGCGGCCGCACGAGCCGACGCTGGGACCGGCCGTCGGGCCCGACCATCTCGACCCACACGGACGCCCGCGCCTGCGCCGCTTCCCGCAGGAGCACCAACAGGTCCCCGGGCTCGGATGTTCCACCGGGCGCGCGCGTCGGGCCGCGGCCGGGCGTCCCGGCGGCCCGCGGACCCTCGGCAGCGTCGGGGCGACGGGGTCCGCGGCCCGTGCCCGAGGAGGCCGTGGCCGGTGAGGGCGTGGCCGTCGCGCCGGTCGGGGGACGCGGCGTCACGAGGTCGTCCGCGGGGGTGCCGCGCCGCAACGACCGCACGACGGCCGCGGCGCGGTCCGGCTGCGGACGCTCGTGCACCGGTGCGGTGCGCCGGCTGCGGGCACGGACCCGGCGCTCGGGCGCGACCGCGTGCACGACGGAGCCGCGGGCGTCCTCGGCGACCGGGGCCAGCCCGCGGGCGCGCAGCACGGCGAGCATCTCGCTGGGGGACGCGTCGGCGACGAGCACCGTCGGCGCGAGCAGCCGTACGCCCAGGGACGCCAGACGCGGGTCGTCGGCCAGCCCGGCGAGCAGCGCGGGGTCGTCGGAGCGGACGTACGACGACGCGGCACCGGCCCGCAGCCGACCGTGCCGGCGCGCGACGTCGCGCACCAGGTACTCCAGGGGCTGGGGGACCCGGCCGCGGGCGGCGGCACCCAGCCGCGCGAGCAGGTCGTCCGCGGTCGTGCCCGCGTCCAGCGCGCGCAGCACGGACTCGGCGGTGAACCGGACGGTCACCGCGCCGCCGCGTGACTCGACGACCGCGGCCAGGTCGAGCAGGTCCTCGAGATCCGCACCCGGTCGCCCGGGCACGACGCCCGTGAGGTCCCCCTGCAGCAGGATCTCCTCGACGGGCGCGGGCAGGTCCGCGGTGAGCGCCGCGACGGCGTCCCCGCCGGCGAGCAGCGCGCGTCCGGCGCTGGACAGCGCGCCCGCGCCGAGCACGCCCAGGCGCGTCGCGTCGGTGAGCACCGCCTCGACCGCGGACATCGGCGGAGCCGAGCGGGGCGTGCGCCACTGCAGTGCCGCGTGGACGTCCTCGGCGGGCAGGGCGGCGCCGACGGGCGCGGACGCCAGCACGTCGAGGACGGCGCGCCGCAGCCGCGGCACCCACGGCCGCGTGAGCTCGGGGTCCAGCGCCGCGCGCAGCGCCCCGCGCTCGTCCCGCCCGCCGACGAGCCAGGGCGTGCGGGTCGACCCGAGCCACGCGCGCGCCAGCTCTGCCCAGCGCGGGGGCACGTCCTGCGCGGACCACACGTCGGCCTCGAGCGTCGGGACGAAGGCAGGGCTCTCCTCGCCGTCGTCGGCGAGCAGGCCCGCGGACGCGGCGGTCTCGACGAGCCACGCGGCGTGCGCGTCGTCCACGTCGAGGCCCTGCGCGGTGCGACGCAGGTCGCGCGCGCCCAGGCCGCCGGCCCGCAGCACCGCCGGCGGCGACTGCTCCCAGCGCGTCAGCAGCTGACGCACCAGGCGCACGGTGTGCTCGGCCGCGCGTGCCGACTCCGCGGCGACGACCTGCGTGTCGCGCACGGGGGCATCGGCGGCCGTGGGCGCGAGCGCGGGGGCGCGGTGGGTCCGGCCGCCGCGCAGCGCGAGCGCGACGGACCGGGGCAGCAGCACGTGACGGCCGTCGCCGCGGACCAGGAGCCCGTGCTCGAGCAGCCACGCGACGGCGTCCGCCGCCGTGCTCCCGGGCGGTGGCATGACCCCGACGGGCGGCCCCCACGTGAGCGCGTCGAGCACCGGGCCCGCACCCGGCGGTGCGTCGGCGAGCACGGGCGACGGTGAGCCGCCGGCGGGCGCGGCCGGGTCGGTGGCCGCACCGCCGGACCCCGGGCCGGGGGTCTCGTCGCCCGCGTCGTCGGGGCCGGGGGCCAGACCCGCGACCGACGGTCCCAGCGCGTCGACCAGCCCTGGCGCGGGGTGCAGGGCACCGTGCTCGTCGGGCCACAGCAGCGCGAGCGCGACGGCATCCCCGATCGCACGTGTGAGGGCGGGCGCGTCGTCGGGTCCCGCCCCGACGGCCGCCCGGATGTCCTCGGGCCGGGGTGCTCCCGTGGTCGACGCGAGCACCGTGACCGCCTCGAGGACCTGCAGCACGAGCGCGTCGACCCAGGTCAGCGCCCGGTCGAGGCTGGACCGGCTGGTGGCCCGGGCCGCGAGGGACGCGAGCGTCGCGGGGTGCGGCGTGGCCAGGTCGGGCCGGCGCACGAGCAGCGCGACGAGCTCGTCGTCGCTGCGTGCGCGCAGGTACCCGGTGAACGTGGCCATCCGCACCACGATACGTGCGCGTCGGCACCGCGTGCGCCCGTGCGGCGCGGCCGGCACCCCGCCGCCGCCCCGAGCAGGCGGGCCGTCAGGGGGCCGCGGGCTCCGCCGCCGGCTCGCCGCCGTCCGGTGAGGTGGTCGGCTCCGGTGCCGTGGTGGGGCCCGTGGTCGGCCCGGGTGCGGTCGGCGCCGGAGCGGGGGAGGCCGTGGGCGCCGGAGTCGCGGGGGCCGACGACGGTGCCGCGGTGGGCTCGCTCGTCGGGACCGGGGTGGGCGCCGGTGCGGCGGTCCGGCGCGGCGAGGACGCCGGGGCGCGCGCCGGGGCCCGCGGCGGTGCGGTCCGGGGCGACGCGGCGGCGGTCGACGGGGCGACGGTCGGCGCGGCCGTGGGTGCGGCCCGGCCACTCGCCATCCGGCCGACCAGTGTCGCGACGGCGTCGCGGTGGCCGCTGACCTCACGCAGCATCCGGCTCACGTCCGCGGCGGTGGTCGGTGCCACCTGCGCGTCGAGCCACGCCTGCGCGGCGATGACGGCACGCTCGAGGTCCCGGCGTACGGCCGCGTCCTCCTCCTGCGCACCGACGAGGGTCGCGCGCGCGACCGCGAGGTCGACCTGCAGGCGACCGACCTCGCGCTCGAGCGATCCGGTGGCGGGCGCGGACGTCGTGGGCCCGGGGGTCGGCGTGGCACCCGGCGTGCCGCCGGCCCGGCCGTCGCCCGCGAGGGACGCGGTGGCCACCGCGGCGCTGACGACGAGTGCCGCGCCGGCTGCTGCGACGGTCACGCGCGACACCCGCAGACGCACGCGCGGCACCCGGAGGCGACGGGACCACGCCCGGCCGGTGGGGCCGTCGTCCTGGCGGTGCGCCGGGGTGCCGGCAGGGGCGGCGGACGTCGGCGCGGCGGGCCGGTCGACGCGGACGGGGGCCCACGCCGGGACGCGCGCACGGTCCGGTGGCGGGCCGGGCGGGACGCGCCGGCCGTCGGCGTCGCGGCTCGGGCTCACCGGCCCAGGCTAGGGACGCCACCGGCCGTGACGTGGGACGTCGTCGTCGGCGGACGGGGGAAATCCCGGCCGCGGCGTCCCCCGGCCGGCGCACGCGGTGGCCCGTCGCCGCGCTGTGGCAGGGTGGCGCCATGGGGCACCACGAGGGCATGACGCAGGACCCGACGAGCACGCTCGACGACGCCACGCTGACGTCCCTGCGCGAGGACGCCGCAGCGGACCTGCCGCGCACGGCGGCGCTGCGCCACGCGCTGCACCGGGTCCCCGAGCGCGGGTTGGACCTGCCGCGCACGCAGCGTCTCGTGCTGGAGGCGCTCGCGGACCTCGACCTCGAGGTGTCGACCGGACGTGCGCTGTCGTCCGTCACGGCGGTGCTGCGGGGCGCGCGTCCCGGCCCGGCGGTGCTGCTGCGCGGTGACATGGACGCGCTGCCGGTCACCGAGCAGACGGGTGAGCCCTTCACGTCGGAGCACGAGGGCGTCATGCACGCCTGCGGGCACGACCTGCACGTCGCGGGCCTGGTCGGCGCGGCGCGGCTCCTCGCGGCGCGGCGCGAGGAGATCGCCGGGTCCGTCGTCCTGATGTTCCAGCCCGGCGAGGAGGGCTACCACGGTGCCCGCCTCATGATCGAGGAGGGCGTGCTGGACGCCGCGGGCACGCGCGTCGTCGCCGCGTACGGCGCGCACGTCATGTCCTCGACGCTGCCGCAGGGCGTGGTCGCGTCGCGGCCCGGCACGCTCATGGCCGCCTCGGACACGGTGCGCGTCACGGTCGAGGGGCGCGGCGGGCACGGGTCCAAGCCGTACCTCGCGGCGGACCCCGTGCCGGTGGCCGCCGAGATGGTGCTCGCGCTGCAGGCGATGGTGACGCGGCAGTTCGACGTGTTCGACCCGGTGGTGGTCACGGTGGGGCTCGTCGAGGCGGGGACCAAGGACAACATCATCCCCGACACGGCTCACCTCGAGGCGACGATCCGCACGTTCAGCCCGGCGACGCACGCGGCGGTGCCCGAGCGGATCACACGGCTGGCCGAGCACGTCGCGGCGGCGCACGGGCTGACCGCGACCGTCGAGTACACCCGCGGCTACCCGGTGACCGTGAACGACGCCACCGAGGTCGCGCGCGCCCGTCGCGTGACGCAGACCCTCTACGGCGAGGCCGGGTGGTTCGACGCGGACGTCCCCGTGCCGGGCGCCGAGGACTTCTCGTACGTCCTGCAGCAGGTGCCCGGCGCGTTCGTGTTCGTCGGGGCGACGCCCGCGGGTGACGACCCGGCGGACGCGCCGTACAACCACTCGCCGCGTGCTCGCTTCGCCGACGCGGCGCTCGCGCCCAGCGCCGCGGTGCTCGCCGCGCTCGCGCTGGACCGGCTCGCGCAGGGCGCCTGAGCCCGGACGTCCGGGCGCGCGCCGGTCAGGAGTGCGCGACGCAGGTGGTCGCCGTCGGCCGGGCCTCCAACCGAGCGTCGTCGATCGCCTCGCCGCCCACGACGCACCTGCCGTAGGTCCCGGCGTCCACGCGCGCGAGCGCCGCGTCCACCTCGGCGAGGCGCCGGCCGGCGGCCGCCCCGAGCGCCTGCAGCTGGGCGCGCTCGAACGCGATGGTCGCGCCCTCCGGGTCGTGCTCGTCGTCGACGTTGGCGTCCCGCGCGGCGTCGACGACCTCCTGGCGCGCGTCACCGAGGCCGGTCAGCCGTCCCAGGGTGTCGGCCCGCAGCGCCAGGAGCAGCTCACGTGCGCGCTGGTCGTCCACCGTCCTGGTCTACCACCGGGGTGGGCCGGTCGGCGGTGACGGGCGCGTGGGCGGGTGCCGGGACCGGGCCGCGGGAGGGGTTCGCGCGCGGGAGTAGGGAATCGACGTGCGCGGCCCGGTAGCCTGGTGACGATCTGCGGGAGTGCTCGCGGACGTGTCCGGCGCTGAAGGAGCAGGAGTGCCCACCGGCAAGGTCAAGTGGTTCGACACCGAGCGTGGATTCGGCTTCATCGCGAGCGACGACGGCGGTGAGGTGTTCCTGCACGCCTCGGCACTGCCCGTGGGGGTCAGCGACCCCAAGCCCGGCACGAAGGTCGAGTTCGGCGTCGCGGACGGTCGGCGTGGACCGCAGGCCCTGTCCGTCACCGTGCTGGACCCCGTGCCCTCGGTCGTGAAGGCCCGCCGTCCCCCGGCGGACGAGATGGCCGTCGTGGTGGAGGACCTCATCAAGGTGCTCGACAAGATCGGCAACGACCTGCGCCGCGGTCGCTACCCCGAGGGCCAGCGCTCCGCCCAGTACGCGTCGTTGCTGCGCGGCGTCGCCGACAAGCTCGAGGCCTGATCGTGGCTGCCGTCAAGGACGCCGTCCTGGAGCGTGCCGTCGACCTCGCGCGTGAGGTCGCGCTCGAGATCGCCGAGGAGCCCGAGTACGTCGGGGAGTACCTCGGTGCCGTGCGCGAGGCCGAGCGGCTCGTGTCCCACCGGTTCGCGTGCACCGCCCGCGGGTACCGCGGCTGGGCGTGGACCGTCACCGTGGCGCGCGTGCCGCGCGGGCGGACCGCCACCGTCTGCGAGGCGGAGCTGCTGCCGGGCGAGGACGCGGTCCTCGCGCGGCCGTGGGTGCCGTGGTCGGAGCGTCTGCGCCCCGGCGACATCGGCCCCGGCGACGTCCTGCCGTTCCGTCCCGACGACCCGCGCCTCGAGCCCGGCTTCACCCCGACGGGCGACCCCGAGATCGACGAGGTGGCGATCGACGAGCTCGCGCTCGCGCGGGTCCGGGTGCTGTCGCCGCAGGGTCGCGCGGAGGCTGCGCAGCGCTGGTACCGCGGGTCCCGCGGGCCCGCGACGCCCGGCGCGGTCGCGTCCGCTGGCGCGTGCTGGTCGTGCGGGTTCATGGTGCCGCTGCAGGGGTCGCTCGGGCAGCTGTTCGCCGTGTGCGCCAACGAGTGGTCGCCCGACGACGGCAAGGTCGTCAGCCTCGACCACGGTTGCGGCGCCCACTCGGAGACGGACGCCGAGCCTGCCGCCAGCGAGTGGCCGGCGCCCGACCCGCTCTTCGACGAGCTGGCGATCGACGTCGTCGAGCGCACGGACGGCGCGAAGTCCGGAGCCACCTCCCCGGCCGGGTCCGAGCCCGTCGTCGACGTCACCGAGGCCGCGGACACCGAGGTCGCGGACACCGAGGCCGCGGATACCGAGGTCGCGGACACCGAGAACGCCGAACCCACCGACACCGACCCGACGGACACCGAGGCCACGGAGACGGACGCCGACGAGCGTCCCGCCGACGAGGCGTGACCACGGACGTCTTCGGCACGGCCGCGCTGCGCGGGGCGGTGCTGGAGGCGTGGCGGGCGTCGCCGGCGCGGTTGCGGGAGGACGCGAACACCGAGGAGGACCACGCCCGCGGGTACTACCGCGACCGCGTGCTGGTCGAGCTCGCGCAGAACGCCGCGGACGCCGCGACGCGCGCGGGCGTCGGCGGTCGCCTGCTCCTGCGCCTGGCGACGACGGACGAGGGCACCGCGGTGCTCGTCGCCGCGAACACGGGCGCACCCCTGGACGCGGCGGGCGTCGCGTCGCTCGCGTCGCTGCGCGCGTCGTCCAAGCGGGACGCCGGCACCGGCACGGTCGGGCGGTTCGGCGTCGGGTTCGCGGCGGTGCGGGCGGTGTCCGACGAGATCACGGTCGCCTCGACGACGGGCGCGGTGCGGTTCTCCCTGGCGGACACCCTCCAGGCCCTGGAGGACACCGCCGCCCAGGAGGCGGCGCAGGGACGTCCGACCCTCGCGGACGAGGTGCGCCGCCGCGACGGCTCCCTGCCGGTGCTGCGGCTGCCGTGGCAGGCGGAGGCCCGGCCGCCGTCGGGGTACGACACGGCCGTCGTCCTGGAGCTGCGTGACGCGGTGGTCCGGGACGAGGTCCGTTCGCTGCTCGAGGCCGTCGACGACGTGCTGCTGCTGGCGCTGCCGGGGCTCGTCGAGGTGCTCGTCGACGTCGAGGGTGACCCGCCGCGCCGCCTGGCGGACGTCCACGACCGCTGGGACGTCCTGACGGCGGAGGGCGAGGTGCCGCTGGCGCTGGTCGCGGACCGTCCGGTGGAGCAGCGTGGCGCGCGGTCCTGGCGCGTGACGTGGGCGCTGCCGCGGGGGGACGCGGGGCAGCTGCCGCACGTGGTGCACGCGCCGACGCCCACGGACGAGCCCTGCTCCCTGCCCGCGCTGCTCGTGGCGACGCTGCCGCTGGACCCGTCGCGCCGGCACGTGGCACCGGGCCCGCTGACGGACGAGGTGCTGGCCCGTGCGGGACAGGCGTACGCGGAGCTCGTGGGCCGGGTGGCAGCGGACGGGCAGGACGCGACGGCGCTGGTCCCGACGGGTCTGGCGGCCGGTGCGGTCGACGCCGTGCTGCGGGAGCGGGCGCTCGAGGCGCTGGTCCGCACGCCGCTGCTCGTGCCCGCGTCCCCGCAGGACGGCCTGGTCGCGCCCCTGCGTGCGACCACGGTGCGCGACCTGACGGACCCCGCGGCGGTCGCGGCGCTCGGCACGGTGGTGGGCGGTCTGGTGCGCGTCCCGGCGTCGGGTGCGGCGGCGGTGCGGGTGCTGGGCGTCGAGGAGCGCACGCTCGCGGAGGTCGTGGACGAGCTGCCGACGGGCGGGGACGTCGACTGGCCGGCGCTGTACGACGCGCTGGACGGTGCGGCGCAGGACACGACGGCGCGCGAGGGTCTGGCCGCCCTTCCCGTGCCGCTGGTCGACGGCCGCGTGGTCCGCGGACCGCGGGGCGTGGTGCTGCTGGACGACGACGTGACAGGCCTGGCGCCGGCCACGCTGGCGGCGTTGCGCGAGTGGGGCCTGCGTGTCGTGGACCCGGCGGCGGCCGCTCCGTTGCTGGCACGACTGGGGGCGCAGCGCGTGGACGCCGCGGCGCTGCTGGCCCACCCGGCACTGCGGGCAGCCGTGCTGGGGCAGGCGGACGACGACGACCTGGAGCACGCGGACGAGGTGACGGCCGCCGTGCTGGACGTCGTCCGCGCCGCGGGGACCGTGCCCGCGGCCGCGGTCGGGTGGCTGGGCCTGCTGACGCTCGACGCGGCCGACGGGGAGCCGGCGCCGGCGCACGGGTTGGTGCTGCCGGGCGGGCCGGCGGCGCGGCTGCTCGACGACCGGGTCCTGGCGCCGGTGGCGGCCGACGCGGTCGAACGCTGGGGTCGCGAGGTGCTGGCCGCCGTCGGCGTGCGGGACGACCTGGTGGTGACGACCGTGCCGGACGTCGTCGCGGGGGTGGTCCCCGACGACGAGGGTGACGACGGAGCCTCCCTGGCGGCCGCCTCGCTCGACGGCTGGGCCGAGTACGTCGACGACCTCGCCGAGGTGCTGGACGTCGGGGCGTACTGCGGTGACGTGCCCGCGGTCGCGGACCTGGACGCCGTGGACGACGAGCGCTGGCCGGAGCTGCTGGCGCACCTGGCCGGCACGCCGGCGCTGCGCGCGGCGCTCGTGACGCCCGTGCGCGGCGAGGGCGCGACGGCCACGGGACCGTCGTACACGGCGTGGTGGTTGCGCGAGCGCGCCGACCTGCCGCTGCCGGAGGTGTTCGCGCTGCCGGGCGCGTCGGGGCTGCCTGCGGCGCTGGTGCCTCCGGTGCCCGACGTGCTCGCGGCCCTGGACGCGGACGTGCTGCGCGCGCTCGGCGGGGTCGGGTCGCTCGCGGAGGTCCCGGCGGCGCGGTGGCCGGCGGTGCTGGAGCGGCTGGGCCCGGTCGGCGCGTCCGTGCCGCTCGACGTGGCGGGGCACGTGTGGCGGGCGTGGGCGGCGGGGGCCGGGCCTGACGAGGCGCCCGCTGTGGTGGTGGCGCTGACGGCGCCGGGTGTCGCGCACGTCGTCCAGGACGCCGTGGTGGCGGACGACCCGCGGTGGTGGCAGCGCGCGGGTGCGCACGACGTGCCGGTCGTGCCCGTCCCGGTGCCGGGCGCGGACGACGACGCCGCGGCTCGGGTCGCGGACCTGCTGGACCTCCCGCTCGCGTCGTCGCAGGGTGACGGGGACGTCGCGGGCGACGGTGAGCCGGAGGACGTGCCCGAGGCGCTCCTCGTGCTGCTGCCCGACGTCCCGCCGGTGTGGTGGCGGCACGACGAGCTCCGGGTGGGCGGTGCGCCCGTCGGCTGGTGGGTCGTCGGCGCGGGAGTGCAGGCACAGGTGCACGCCGTGCACGTCGCGGGTCTGGCCTCGGGCCTGGCGTGGGCGACCGGTCGGTGGGGCGCGCGCGGGGAGGTCGAGGCTCTGCTCGCGGACCCGGACGACGGTGACGCGGCGCTGTCGCTCGTGCTGGGATGAACCGCCCAGAAGCATAGGAACTACCGATATAGGTCACGGTCGGGTAACGTCCCCTCGTGCCCGTCGCTCAACGCCGCGAGATCCGACGCTGGCGCGAGCGTCGGGGTCATCGACGTCGCCGGGTGCGGATGGTCGGGTCAGCGGGGATCCTCGTCGTCGCGCTGGCGCTGATCCTGGTCGCCGCACCCGGCGCGCACGCACCGACGGAGCACGTCGCGCTCTCCCTGACGTCCGGGGACCTGGTCGGGCGCCTGCAGGACCCGGTCTCCCGCAGCGGCGAGCGCAGCGGCGCCCCCGAGCCGACCGAACCGCTGCCGGCGACGAGCTCGGCCGTCCCGCCGACCGCCGACCCGGAGCCACCCCCGGCCGACGAGCCCCCTGCCCCCGCCGTGCCGGCACCCGAGCCGCGCGACGCCGCCCGCCCGACCGCCGGGGGAGCCGCTGCCGACGCGTCGGGTACGACGGTCGCGTCGGACCAGGGCGGGGCGATGTCCGCCGAGATCGTCGCGCTGACCAGCGCGGAGCGTGCCGCTGCGGGGTTGCCGGCCCTCGGGGTGTCGTCGTGCGCCACGCAGCAGGCGGCGGACCGGTCGGCGCTCCTGGTGGCCGAGGGGCGCTTCGAGCACGACCCGCTGGGGCCGATCCTCGAGGCGTGCGCGTCGGGGACGGTGGGGGAGAACCTGTCGCTCGGCTACGCCTCCGCGCAGGCGGCCGTCACGGGGTGGATGAGGTCGCAGGGGCACCGCGAGAACATCCTGCGCGCGTCGTTCTCGCAGATCGGCGTGGCGTGCACGCAGGGCGCTCGCGGGTGGCTGTGCGTCCAGGTGTTCCTGGGCTGAGCCGCGTCAGGCCTTCAGGTCCTGGTCGCCCGGGCGGACCATCGCACCCGAGCCGTCCGCCGCCAGGCGCCCGTTCTTGCGAGCCCACAGCACGCCGACGAGCCCGAGCACCACGCCGGCCGCGCACATGCACGGCCACGTGCCGGGGACCGTGCCGACCAGCCACAGCACGCCCGTGACCAGCAGTGCGACTCCCCAGACCGCGGTGCCGGCGCCCATGACCTTCGCGAGGTCGACGTCGATCGGCGGGGGCGGGGTGCGCTGGGGGTGCATCAGGGTGGACAGGACGGAGGGCACGTGGTGATGGTAGTCCGCGCCGCCTCAGTCCCGTAGCGCCCTCGTCAGGGTGCTGAGTGCGGGCGCCATCGCGTCGTACGACGCCCGGTAGACGGCCTCGGTGCCGCCGATCGGGTCCGCGACGTCGTCCGTGCCGGAGCCGGCGACGTGCCGCACCGCGGCGGCCAGGCCGGGCAGCGCACGCACCCGGGCGCCGGGCGTCGGCCCCGCGCCGTGCAGGGCCTGCGGGTCGACGTGCGCGACGAGCCGGGCGATCTCGAGCAGCGTGAAGGTGCGGCGCACCGCGCTCGGGACCAGCTCGACGACCTGCGAGCGGTGCGCGCGCGTCAGGGTGATCACGAGGTCGGACTCGCGGATCATGTCGGCCGTGAGCTGTCGCGCGGCGAACCCGGCAGCCTCGGCGCCTGCGGCGGTGATCAGCGGGACCATGGGAGCGGAGACCGCGTGCCCCACCACGGCGCGCGTCCCGGCCGACGTGACCTGCACGTCCGTGCCCGCGAGCCGGGCCGCGAGCACGCGCTCGACGACGGGGGACCGGCAGATGTTGCCCGTACAGACCGCGAGGACGCGGGCCGGGGGCTCGGTGGACGTCATGGCGTCCGATGATGCCTGACGTGGGACGTCGGCCGGGCCACCGCAGCGGGCGATCTGCCGGCACGACGCGTCGCGTCGTCCCGTCCGTCCGCATACGTCCGGGTACGAGGTGCGGCGGGCGTCCGGCTCGTAGGGTGGAGTGCGTCGCCCCGGCCCCGGTGTCGTGGTGCGCGGCGGCTACGATCGCCCACGGACGCACCAGGGGGGTGCCCCGAGTACCGAGGTGTGGGGGGCGGAGGCGGCGCGTGGCTCATCCCGGTTGGGGCCCGGAGTGGACGACGCAGGCGATCCCGGTCGTTCCCGAGGCGTCCGCGGGACGTCGCGGTCCGGGGCGCCGCGGTCCGCGACTGCCCAGGCGGCCCGGTCGCTCGTCGCGTGGACCCGCTCGGCACCCGCGACGACGCGGGACGGGGCGCGGGCTGTCGACCGCCGACATGATGCGCGGCGCCCATCCCCGCCGACGTGGGGTGTGGCTCGGGCTGCTCGCGGTGTCGTTCGTGCTCGGCGCGTCCGTGGCGTGGCTCGCGTGGTCGGCGCTGGACGCGCGGGACGCGCTGCTGGCCGCCAGGACCGAGGTGGGGCTGCTGCAGGAGCAGGCGCGCGCCGGGGACGTCGACGCGGCGCGCGCCACCCTCGTCGCCGTCCAGGACCACGCCGCCACGGCACGCTCGCGCACGTCCGGCCCCGTGTGGGCCGTGACCGCCGCCCTCCCGGGCGTCGGCCCCGACGTGCGCGCCGTGCAGGCCGTCGCAGGTGCCGTCGACGAGCTCGCGCAGGACGCGCTGCCGTCGCTCGTCGACGCCCTCGAGGTGGTGGACCCCTCCAGGCTCGCGCCCGTCGACGGCCGGATCGACCTCGAGCCGCTGGTGGCGGTGGCGCCCCGGCTCGCCGTGGCGGACGACGCGGTGCAGTCGTCCCTCGGACGGCTCGCGGACGTCGACACCGGGCGCCTGCTCCCGCAGGTCGCCGAGCCGGTGGAGCTGCTGCGAGGCCAGCTCGCCGACGTCGGCGCGGACACCGCCACGGCGGCGCGCGCTGCCGACCTGATTCCCGCGATGCTCGGGGCCGACGGGCCGCGGCAGCACCTTCTGCTGGTCCAGAACAATGCCGAGCCGCGAGCACTGGGCGGTATTCCTGGAGCGGTGATCCTGCTGCGCGCCGACGCGGGTGCGGTCGAGCTCGTCGAGCTGCGCAATGCGTCCGGCGACCTGTCCGGCCTGCCGGAGCCGGCGCTGCCGCTGACGGACGTCGAACGGTCATTGTTCGGTGAGCAGCTCGGCATCTACATGGCGGACGTGACGTTCACGCCGGACTTCCCGCGGGCTGCGGCAATGGCGGAGGCGATCTGGGAGCAGCAGGTCGGCGGTGACATCGACAGCGTCGTCTCGATCGACACGGCCGGCCTGGCCGCGATGCTCGGTGCGACCGGTCCGGTGGCGATGCCGCCGGGGCCCGTGGCGGACGCGACGGGCGGGAGCCTGACGGTCGACAACGCCGTGGAGGTCCTCAACAACACCGTCTACCGCCTGGTCGAGGACTCGACCGAGCAGGACGCCTTCTACGCCACGGTGGGCGCTGCGATCTTCGACGCTGCGCTCCAGGGGGTCGGCGACCCCGCGCAGACGGTGAGTGCGCTAGCAGGGGCCGCGAGCCAGGACCAGCTGCACCTGTGGTCCTCGCACCCTCAGGAGCAGGCTCGCCTCGCCGGGACGGTGCTCAGCGGCGAGCTGCGGGGCGTGCGCGACGGGGCCCCCGTCCTCGGTCTCTACGTCAACGACGGCACCGGCTCGAAGATCGGGTACTACCTGCAGGCCGACGTGCAGGTGAGCCCTGGTGCGTGCGCCGCGGACGGCACGCGGCTGGTCGACGCGGCGGTGACCTTCACGTCGACCGCACCGCCCGAGGTCGTCGACATGCCCCCGTACATCAGCGGCGGGCGGGTGCTGGACCCCGGTCGGATGCGCTTCAACGTCCTGGCCTACGCGCCCCGCGACGGCGTCGTCGAGAAGGTCGTGACGAGTGACGGCCGGCAGGGCGGTGCGTCGCACCTCCACGACGACTTCTTCGTCATCGCGAGAACCATCGAGCTCGACCCCGGCGAGTCGGTCGTCGTCACCTACGAATTCCGTACCGGACCTGGTCAAAGCGGGACACCGGAGATCTCCATGACCCCGCTGGTCGACCACCGGGTGAATGTGGAAGGTGGGTGGCTTTGTTGAGGATCCTGCGTATGCTGTCGGTTGATCGTATTTTCTAGGGTGGGACGGCGCTGCCGCGAAGCCCAAGGGGGGGTCCCTGGTGAACCGTCGTCTTCTTGCTTTCGCCGCCGCTGCGGCGATGATCGTCATGCCCGCCGCTGCGGCCCAGGCGTACGTCGCACCCGGCGTCGACCTCGAGGTGAGCGACTCGACGCCCGCAGTCGGCGAGTCCTTCCAGGTCGTGTTCGAGGGTGCCACGACAGGTGAGGCCTACACCCTCACCATCACGTCGAGCCCGGCATCGGTGCCGAGCGGCGACATCGAGATCGCCGGCACCGCCTCGGCGACCAAGACCGCCACGAGCGACTCCGTCGCCTTCACGGTGACGCTGCGGTCGGCCGCGAGCTACCGGGTCGCCATCACCGACTCGACAGGTGCGCTGGTCGCCGACTCGACCGTCGTCGTCGGCGCGCCCGGCGGGTCCGCGTCCGGGTCGACCGGTGGTGGGGCGCTCGCGACCACGGGTTCGGAGCCGCTGGTGCTCGGGCTCGGGGCTGCAGCGCTGCTCGCGCTGGGCGCGGGCACTGTGGTGATGGTTCGACGCAAGCGGCACGCACAGCCCTGATCTGATCGCTACCACGAGAAGCTGGGGGCGCGTGCGCCCTCGGCTTCTCGTGCATCAGGCCGCGGCACGAGGCCCGGTCGTGATGTCGCGGCCTCGCTCGGGAAGGCCGGCTCGGGGATGCTGCACAGCGGGCGTCCGCCCGCGATCTGTGCTGGGGTGCCCGTCTTCGCGATCCCCCGATGTGAAGGACTCCCCGTGCCGCGTCTGGACAAGATGACGCACGTGATGGCGGCCGGCGGATCCTCGAACGTGGAATCGGGTACGGGACCACGGCACAAGAGCTCGGAGGTCGTAGGTGAGCGCTTCACCGGCACTGGCGCCGACGGGGGATGTGGCTTGCGCCCATGGTGAGACGGCGGAACCGTCGCTGGCGACAGACAAGCTGTCTCTCCTCGACAAGCAACGACTTGCTGTCCTTCTTGTCCTCTACATCGCACTCCTTGCGGGGGATTTCTCCCTCATTCGTCTAGGCGGGCCGGACGTTGAGCTGCGTTTCCTTGGGCTCGCGCTCGCCACGTTTCTATTCGTGATGTTCCTCCCTGCTACGGGCGTGTCTCGCGGGGTCGGTGTGTCTGCTGTCGGACTGGCCTTCAACGGCTTCTTCCTGTACTTGGCGGTGTCCGCGACGTGGTCCCCGCCAGGTGATAGCTGGGCACAGCCACTCCTCGACGTCGTGGTGATGGCGGTAATGATTTCCATGAGCGTATTCGTCATGAGCCGCATGACGATCGGAGCGCTGAGGCGCGTGTGGACGTGGCTCCTTCTGACGGCTGTCATATATCTTGGCGCCGCCCTTGCGGGCGGCCCCGGCGACCAGGGTAGGTACTCGGCATTTGGTGGCGGCCCCAACGTGTTTGTCCGAGTCATGCTCCTTGGTGCGATCGCCTGCTTGGCGATCAGCAGTCTCAAGAACAGGCGATGGCCACTGCTGGTTCTTCCTGGAATGTTCACCGGAGTGGTCCTGTCAGGGTCGCGCGGTGGCATGGTGGCCATCTCTGCGGTGCTGGCCGTCGGTGCCATCCCGCTCGCGCGTCGGCTTGGAGCGCGGAAGTTGATCGCCGCAGCGGCCGTACTTGCGGCGGCGGGCGTTGCGGCATATCGTCTCGCGCCTTCCGATCTGGTGGATGGGATATATCATCGGATCTTCGTCCAGACCCTTCAGCAAGGCTATGACTCGGGCCGGTCCGTCTACTATGAGAAGGCTTTTGATCTCTTTGAGCAGAATCAACTCGTCGGAACGGGGATCGGTGGATTCACGTCGGCGACGCAGCTGGTCTACCCTCACAACCTCGTGCTCGCAGTGGGGGCCGAGGGCGGACTCGTCGGGCTGCTTGCTCTCGTGGTGGCACTGGCTGTCCCGTTGACGATTGCGTGGCGCGCGCGAGCTGTCTCCCGCGATGTCGCCTTCGCCGTTGCCGGCGCCTGTGCGATCTTGATCGCCAGCCTGTTCTCAGGTGACTACTACGACACCCGGTTTCTTTGGTTCCTGCTAGGGATGGCAGCCGTCACGGCTCGCTGTTGTGTCAGGTCGCCTCACCCGTCTCCATCCGGCGGCAGCGGCTGAGGAGTCGCGTGCTGGGCACGGTCATCTGTCGGCATCCGACGAGTCAGTTGACCACCGGCAAGAGACGCTCGCGCCTGTCGCCAGCGTGCGGCAGAACGACTAACTGGCGGCGGTCGGCCGGCGGTGCCGATCTACGTGTCTCGACCTGCTACATCGATCTCGGGTCGAGTGAACGTCGGGCCGACCGCGGCCTCGAGCGTGTCGAGAACACGAGCTGCTGAGATGTCACGGCTGTACTCCTCGACTCCGATGCGCTTCGCGCGCTCGCCATACTGCTGACGCTCGGCAACGGGTAGCGAGAGCCACGCGTGAATTTCGCGAGCCGCTGCCGGGGCGTCAGATTCAGGAAGAACGAGGCCGGTACGAGCTCGGGCGATGATCTCCGCCTGCCAGCCGCCGTGGTTGATGGCGATCGGCCTGCCGGCTGCCATCGAGTCGAAGAGCTTGTTGGCGCTGTTGCTGGCCAGGACCGGGATCGGAATCCAGAACGAGGTGCACAGAGTGGCAGCGCTCAGGATGGCGGGAAGATCCTGCTTCGGTACCGGGTCAAAGAATCGTACGCTCGTGCCGTGCACGCCGAGCGTCTCCGCGAGTGCCTCGGTCGCCGGACGTTCTGAACCCTGTCCGTAGATAGCGACGACGGCGTCGGACCCAAGTTCCCTGAGCTCCGATGCGATTTCGACGAGGTAGGTCAGTCCGTTGACCTTCCCCAGCGTGCCGCAATAGACGAGGAGGGGTCGGTCCGCGAGCCAGTCGCGCTCCTCGCGGAAGCGGAGCCCTGCCTCGGCGGGGACGTCAAAACGGCCGACGTCCGCTGCGTTGGGCGCGACTACGAGCTTCTCAGGTGGCACGCCTTGGGCGATGATCTCCGAGGCCATGTCGGGCGAGAGGGCGACGATCGTCTTGGCACGACGGTACGCGAGCCGTTCGAGAAGAACTGCGGCGGAACGCAGGAGGGGATTGTGGAGGTACCCCAGCGCGATCGGGATCGCGGGCCACAGGTCGCGCACCTCGAACACGAGGGGCGAGCGCCGGAACGCGGTCGCGTACATACCGGGGATCGCAGTGGTCAGTGGAGTGCTCGAGGCGAACACGACGTCGCCGCGCAGTCGGCGAGCGAGCACGCTCGCCCGCATCGCGTACGTGAGGAACGCTCTGATTCGCTGCCAACTGGGCATGGTCTGCCGGTACGCAGCGGGGATGAGGTGAACCGTGAAGCCGTTGACCCGGCGCACCTCGACCGTGCGATCACCCGGGTCCGGGTCGCGACGGGTCGTCACGACATGGACGTCGTGGCCCGCCTCGGTAAACCGGGTCGCCATCTCGTAGGGTCGGTTCCCGCCGACCATGTCCGGCGTGTTGAAGTACTGCTGAACGTAGATGATCTTCACAGCGTCGCCTCTCCGGAATGGGTGCTCCGGTCCATCGCAGAAGGGGATCGATGTAGCGCCCAGGCGCCCGCGGCCAGACACACGGCATACCCGATGACCGATCCCATGGCGGCACCCATCGCGCCCCAGGTGGGGATCAGGGCCACGTACATCGCGACGGCTGCCAGCATGCCCGAGATCTCGACGATCGAGACCTGCGTCGACTGTCCGCGCGCGACGAGCAGACCCTGCTGGACGCGCGTGGCGGCGTAGATGGTCGTGGCGCACCCCAGGACCGGGATCAGCATCGTCGATGCGCGGTACGGCTCGGGGAGGAAGACGACGACGGCCACGTACGTGACACCTCCGCCCACGAGAGAGAGGGCGAGCGCCAGGACTGTGGCTCTCGCGACCAGCAGGCCGGCGCGGAGTGCGCGTCCTTGCTCCCGCCAGCGGCGCAGGGACGAGTCCACCCACTGCTTGACGGGCCAGCCCGCGATCTCCATCGCGGTCGCGACCACGATGTAGAGCCCGAGTTCCGACACCGAGGCGAGGGCAGGGAGCAGCAGGCGGTCCGACCGCAGCATCGCCGTGTTGCCGAACGAGGCCGGGAGCAGGCGCAACCCCTGCCGCCGGACCACCGCGAGCTCGGCCCGAGCGTCCTGGTCGATCGGTCTGGCGCCGCGAGCCTGCGCGAGGAGGATGGCAACGGCCGGCAGGGAGACGATGATGTACGCCCCGACCCAGAAGCTCGGATCACCGATGTCGAGCAGGACGAGCAGGGCAGCGAGCGCGAGAAGCACGATCTGTGACACGACGGCCGTCACCAGAAATGGCTTGGCTGCGTTGCTCGCGATGTAGGCGGCACGCACTGCCCTGACGTACGTGTTGCCATAGGCATACAGTGATCCGAGAACGAGGATCACCGCGACCTCGATGTGCCCGGTGAGGTAGAGGGCCATTCCCGTCACGAGGCCCGCCGCCGGGAGCAGCACGCTGAGGCGCATCAGGGAAACGAGTTCGCGCGCAACCTGGGGGAAACTGCCCGAGCGTCGCGCCACGTACGGCGACTCGACACCCAGCAGTGCCGCCGTCGTGGCCATGTACGAGAGCTGGAGTGCAAGCGCGAGCACGCCTCTGTCCGCCGGGGCCATGACCTTGGCAGCCAGGATGTTGATGCCGAATGCAGCTCCCGCGGCGACGACCTGGCCGAGCAGCAGGACACTCGTCCGGCTGGCTGCCGCGTGGCGGAGCCGGGTCGACACTGCGGGCTGGGGACCCGCGGACGCCTTCGGCGGGTGGTCCGTCACCTCACGGCGCTCACGAAGTGCGGCAGCGCCGTGCGGTCTTGCGCACTGGGCACTGGACGTCGGCTGCTGGCTCGCCTGGCAGCCGTGCTGCCCTCAGATGGCCGGCGGTCTGATGTCACGGTCGGCCGTCCGTCGTGAGCACTGCGGTGATCTCCTCGTACTTCGCACTCATGACGCCAGGCAGGCCGGCAAGGTGCTTCTCCGGTTCGGGGAAGCCGAGGACCTCTGCGAGGTAGAACGCCGGGACATCCACCCCCGACAGGTGCGTGAAAGGGTACCCACCGCCGAAGCGGGGGTTGATGTCGATGACGTGCGACCGCCCTGCGTCGTCCACGATCACGTCGACGTCGACGAGACCGCGCGGCTCGAGGAGAGCCCCGATCGCCCCGGCTACGCCCTGGAAGGGCGCGGGATCGACCGTCACGGCCTGATCGGTCTCGCCGGCCCGCATGCGCAGCTTTCTACGAGCAGACACGCCCCTCGGGACTCCGCCGTGCGACCCGTGGACGCTGAAGACGGCGTCCATGCCGTACTCCGTCCCGCGGACGCACGGCTGCACGACGACCCAGTCCTCGGGCGTATCGGTCGACGACGCGGACATCGGCCGAGGTGCGTCCACCGTGGCACGTGCGACCGCCGCATGGACGTCGTCGCCGGACACGATCGACAGCCCGGACGAGGCGCTGCCGTAACGGTGCTTGACGACAACCCTGTCGTTCGCTGCGACGAGCGCCGCGACGGCTGCATGGTCGGACGCTCGCAGTGTGGGCGTGCTGTAGGCGGGATCGAGCCGTGAGGCCAGCAGCCACTTGTCACCGGCGACGAGCTGGGCGTCGTTGGTCAGCGACAGTACCGCGGTCCTGTCGCTGCGCAGGTCTGCGGCGAGACCGTCGGACAGCACCTCGAGCTCGTAGTCGTGCAATGACAGGAAGAGGTCGGGCTGCAGCTCGGTGACGATCTCGCAGATCGCCGCTCGGTACAGCGGGTCCGTCACACGCGGCACCTGGCGGAAGACGTCTGCCGCCTGACCAGCCGGCGCGGCCGCGTCGGCGTCGAGCACGACTACCTCGCCGGTGACGTCCAGCTTGGCGAACGCCTCACGGAACCAGCGGACGATGTAGACCCGCCGCCCCCCGGAGCAGATGACGACCCGTAGGTGGCGTCGAGCGGTCATCGGGCGACACGTCCTTCCCTGCGGCTCAAGGGCCGCGTCATCGCGAGCTTTCCCGCTGGCGCGTCGACGTCGTCCCGCTCGACGAACCCGAGCGACCGGTAGAGGCGGATGGCGCGCGCGTTGTCCGTCTTGACCTCGAGGTCCAGCGCCTCCAGCCCCAGCTGCTCAGCGCGGTCGACGCTCGTCGCAAGACTCCGACGGCCGTGCCCGCGCCCGTGCGCCGCGGGGTTGACGTAGAGGTAGTAGAAGGCCCGACCGCTGCCGTCCATGGTCATCCCGCACATCGCGACAGCGAGCCCGGCACGGTCGTGGTGCACCCAGTCGTACCTGCACGGGTCGTCCTGGACCCTGTCGAACCAGGCGACCGTGTCGGGGAGGTTCGCGTCGAAGGTGATCGAGACACCCGCGCGCACGGTCGGGTCGTTGAGCCAGGCCACCCGCGTCTCGAGGTCGGAGCGCTCCAGGCGCCGCTCCACGACGCCGTGGCGGTTCGTCGGCCCGTAGAAGGCGCCCATCGTGGCGTGACCGTCGTGCGCGATCCCGTCGCGACGCAGCACTGCTCCGATCGTCCTGAGCAGGATCGACAGATCGAGCCGCAGAGACCGGCGGTCGACGTACTCGACGTCCAGATCAAGGCGCTCGTCCCAGCCGATGGCGTTCCGGCCCGACACCTGGGCGAGCCCGGTCACGCCCGGACGCACCTCGTGCCGTCGCGCCTGGTGGGCGGTGTAGCGCTCCAGGTAGGTCATGCGCAGAGGACGCGGTCCGACGATGCTCATGTCGCCACGGAGCACGTTCCACAAGGTGGGCAGCTCGTCGAGGCTGGTGGCGCGCAGCCGCTGGCCGAAGCCGGTCATCCGCTGCTCGTTCGTCACGAGACCCTTGGCCGGGTCTACGTCGAGCATCGTCCGCATCTTGATGAGGGTGAACGGCTTCCCGTGGAGCCCGGGCCGCTCCTGCCTGAACAGCACAGGCGTCCCCAGACGGCGCCGTACGGTCAGGGCGACGACGGCTTGGATGGGCGACGTGGTGATCAGCAGTGCGCCCGCCGTGACGACGTCGAGCGCGCGCTTGACCTGGTCGTAGGCCTCCGGCGGACGTGGGGGTGTCGTCAACGGGCACCCGCACGGAGAGCGTCCTGCAGCGTCTCGACGACGCGCGACACCTCGTCGTCGCGGAGGGCGGATCCGCTGGGCAGGGTGATGCCCGTCAGGAAGAGCCGTTCGGACACGCCGGTGAGCCAGCTGCGGCGGTCGGCGAACACGGGCTGCAGGTGCATCGGCTTCCAGAGGTGACGTGCCTCGATCTCGGCGGCGTCGAGCCGCGCCAGCACGGCCGCGACGTCGGTGCCGGTCGTGTGGTCGAGCGTCACGCACGTCAACCAGCAGTTGTCCCCGTCGTCCCCACGGCGCTCGTCGGCCGCGAGGACATGCACGTCGTCGATGTCCCTGACGGCTTGCGCGTAGGTCTCCCGGATCGCCCGCCGCCGCTCGATCATCTCGTCCAGCCGGCTGAGCTGGGCGCGCCCCAGCGCCGCCAGGATGTTGGAGAGCCGGTAGTTGTAGCCGATCTCGGTGTGCTCGTAGTACGCCACCGGCTGCCGTGCCTGCGTCGACAGGTAGCGCGCGCGCCCGATCAGGTCCTCGTCGTCGCTGAGCAGCATGCCCCCGCCGGACGTCGTCATGATCTTGTTGCCGTTGAAGGACAGCGCGGCCGCCTTGCCGAACGACCCGGCGGCGCGGCCGCGGTAGGTCGCACCCAGCGCCTCGGCGGCGTCCTCGACGAGCGGGACGCCGCGCTCGGCCACGGCGTCGACGAGCTCGTCGTACTCCGCGCAGCGGCCGAACAGGTCGACGGTCATTGCGGCGGCGACCGTCGTGCCCTCGCGGCGCAGGGTGTCCACCGCGTCGAGCAGCAGGGCCGGGTCCACGTTGCCGTCGGGTCCTGCGTCCACGAACACCGGCTCGGCCCCGGTGTAGGCGACCGCGTTGGCCGACGCGACGAACGTCATGGTGGGCAGGACGACAGCCGTGCCGGGGCCCGCACCCAGCTCGAGCAGCGCCAGGTGGAGCGCCGCCGTGCCGGACGCCAGCGCCAGGGCGTGGCCGACACCGACGCGCTCGGCGACCTCCCGCTCGAACGCGTCGACCTCGGGGCCCAGGGGAGCGACCCAGCCCGAGCGCAGGGCCTCGAGGACGTACTTCTCCTCGAGCTCCGTCACGTCGGCCTTCGAGAGGTGGATGCGCGCCATCAGGCTGTCACCCGCAGCGGCACCTGCGCCCGGTCGTGCATCCAGCTGCGTGCCGACAGGGCGTCCGGGTGGCGCTGGGACCGGACCTTCGTGGGCGGCAGGCTCGGCACGTCGACGGAGCTGACGAGCGGGTTGCGCGTCGGACGGCGCTGCTCGTGCGGGGAGAACAGCTCCTCGCCGAGCTTCTCGCCGGGCCGCAGGCCGCTGAACTCGATGCCGATGTCCCGGCGGCCCGACATGCGGATGAGCGTGCGCGCGACGTCGGCGATCCGGATCTGCTCGCCCATGTCCAGCACCATCACCTCACCGTCGGTGCCGATGCTGGCCGCCTCCAGCACCAGCTGGCACGCCTCGGGGATGAGCATGAAGTACCGCTCGACGTCCGGGTGCGTCACGGTGATCGGGCCGCCTGCGGCGATCTGCGAGCGGAAGACGTGCAGCACCGACCCGCGCGAGCCGAGGACGTTGCCGAAGCGCACCGAGACGTAGCGCCCGGGCTCCGTGGACGCGAAGTGGGCCGTGAGGCGTTCGGTGACGCGCTTGCTGTAGCCGAGCACGGACGTCGGCGCGGCCGCCTTGTCGGTCGAGATGTTGACGAACGTCTGCACCCCGGCGTGCGCCGCGGCCTCGAGCACGTTGAGCGTGCCCACCACGTTGCTCTTCCACGCCTCGAGCGGGAACGACTCCAGCAGCGGCAGGTGCTTGAGTGCGGCGGCGTGGAACACGATGTCCGGCTGGGCTCCGGCGAAGGCGTCGCGCAGGGCGTCGGCGTCACGGATGTCCGCGAGGAGCACCTCGTCGCCGTCGAGCAGCCCTTGACCTGTCAGGCTGACCTGGGTCTCCTGCAGCGCGGACTCGTCCCGGTCCAGCAGGTACAGCTTGCCGGGGCCGAACCGCGCGATCTGGCGGCACAGCTCCGACCCGATCGACCCGCCGGCGCCCGTGACCAGCACGTTGCGGCCGGAGATCTGCTCGGCGATCGCCGTGGTGTCCATGCTGATGGCGCGCCGCCCCAGCAGGTCGTGCAGGTCGAGGTCGCGCAGGTCCTTCGTGCTGACGTGGCCGTCGATGATGTCCGACAGCGGCGGCAGCGTCAGCACGTCGAGGTCCACCTCCGCGGCCAGCTCCGACAGCTCCCGGATGAGGGCGCCGTCCGCCCGGGGGATCGCGATGACGAGTGCGGTGGCGCCCGTCTCGCGTGCCACCGACGCGATCAGGGTCCGGTCGCCGCGCACCCGCACGCCCTCGACCGGCAGTCGGCGCTTGAGGCGGTCGTCGTCGAGCAGCGCCACGGGGAAGAACCCGCTTCGCCGGTCCTCGGTCATCTGGCGGATCAGGCGACGCCCCGCGTCACCGGCGCCGAAGACGATCACGCGGCGCTGCTCGCGATGCGGCGCGCGTCGGCGCGTGCGCAGGCTGCGGATGACGAACCGCACGCCGAACATGGCGGCCAGTGCGAGCGCACCGGCGATCAGGGGCACGCTGCGCGGCACCATGATCGGGTCGGTCACCAGGGACCAGACGAGCAGCACCACGGTCACCGACACGACCGTGCGTGCGATGTCGACGGACTCCTCGAAGGAGCCGCGCACGTGGCCCACGGCGTACGGACCGATCGCGGCGCCGACGACCAGGTGCAGCACCACGGCGGCCCCCGCGAAGACTGCAGCACGACCGGCGAACTCGTCGATGGTGAAGTCGAATCTCAGCCACGTCGCAAGGTAGATGGCGGTGAACCACACCGCCCCGTCAATGGTCGCCCATGACCACCGATTCATCTCGTACCGTCGCCGAGCAGACTTGTATACCATGCCACGCCCCCCGTGTTCTGCATGCTTGGTTTTACCCTAGGGCATCGCCCGGTAAAACCGAAACCACCGATTTGGCGGCGTCAGGCACGCGGACCTCCAGGCCAGTGCGATGCGGTCGTGGAGTTGCTGCTGGTGATGGTGTCATCGAGCGTATTGACCACATTTGTCACCGGCGGCCGGCTGGACCGGCGGACGGGACGCTTCTGCCCCGGGCGCGCGTGCGCCGCAGGGATTCGTCCCGTGGTCGTCGGGACCGATGTGTGTCCCGATTCTTCCGTGTTTGTTCTCCCGGTCGTCTCCGGGGCGTAGTCGTAATAGGCGTACGTGTCGCCGCTCCTGCGCTCGAGCCGGTTGAGCACGATGCCGAGGATGCGCGCGCCCACCGCGTCCAGCGCGCCGATCGACTCCTGCAGCTGGTGGCGGTGCAGCTTGTCGGCGCCGGCCACCAGGAGTGCGCCGCTCGTCAGGCGCGCCAAGATCGCGGCGTCCGTCACGGGCAGCAGCGGGGGCGTGTCGATGAGCACGACGTCGTACTTGTCGGCCAGCTGCGTGAGCAGCTCGCCCATGGCGCGTGAGCCCAGCAGCTCGCTGGGGTTCGGCGGCACCTGCCCCGACGGCAGCACGTGCAGCCTGCCGTTGCCCCACGGCTGGATGACCTCGTCGAGGGCGGCGCGGCCGATGAGCACAGTCGTCAGGCCGGCGGCGCCCTCGATGCCCATGTACCTGCCGACGGACGGTCGTCGCAGGTCCGCGTCCACGAGGGCGACGCGCGAGCCGGCGTCGGCCAGCGCGATCGCGAGGTTGATCGTGGTGGTGGACTTGCCCTCGCCCGGCAGGGCCGACGTCACGACGAACATCTGCGGTCCGCCGGAGACGTCCAGGAACTGCAGGTTGGTCCGCAGCCGGCGCAGCGACTCCGCGCGGTGGCTGTGCGGGCTCGACTGCAGGATCAGCGGGTGCACCGCGGCGGTGTCGTCGAGGGGGACGGTCGCGATGACGGACGTGTCGGTCACGTCGTGCACGTCGGCCTCGGTGCGCACGCGCGTGTCCAGCAGCTCGCGCAGGACCGCGACGCCGAGTCCCAGCGCGAGGCCGACGACGACGCCGAGGGCCAGGTTGCGGGGGAGGTTCGGCGACGACGGCGACTCCGGTGGCGACGCCACCCGCACCGTGCTGATCTGCACGGGGGAGACGCCGCCCTCGGGCCGCTCGAGGTCGGCGACCTCGCTCGACAGGCTCTCGGCCGCGGAGTTCGCCACGTCGCTCGCGGTCCGCGGGTCTGGGCTCGTCACGCGGATGTTGATCAGCGAGCTGTCCACCGGCGACGACGCGGAGATCGAGCTCGCGAGGGCGTCGGGCGTCGTCGGCAGGTCCAGGTGCTCGATGACGGGCACGAGCACACGTGGCGTCGTCGCCAGCTCGGCGTACGAGCTGACCTGCCGCTGCGTGAAGTTGCTGCCCTGCAGGAGGTCGGACGTCGTCCCGGAGCTGCGGACCGACACGTACACCTGGGCGTGCGCCTGGTACATCGGCGTCGCCGCCAGGGTCGCGGCCACCGCGCCCGCGACGACGAGGGTCGCGATCAGCACGATCGACAGCCACCGTTTGCGGACGATGGACAGGTAGTCCTGGAACTCCACGGCTCTGTACCCCCCCGGGTCGCAGATCGACCAGATGTGCGCAATTGCCCGTGCATGGTCTCACGCACGTGCCCTGACGCCGGTCTGCGACCATCTTGCGGTGATCAGGACCGGATGTCGCCCCTGCGCAACGTTTCCGGTCGTGCGCGCCCTCGTCGTCGCCGTCGTGCTGGCGGCCGTGCCCGCGTGCAGCACGCCACCCTCGCCGGACCCGGCCGGGCTACCGACGAGCGGGACCGCGTCGTCGGTCGCGCTCGAGCCGGACCTCTACGCCGCCGCCCTCGTCGAGGACACCAACGCCACCCGCGTCGCCGACGGGCTGCCGGCGCTCGAGGTCTCCGCGTGCGCGGCGCAGGCGGCCGAGCGGCGCGCGGCGGACCTGGTCGGCGTCGCCGAGCTCACGCACGCCCCGCTGGACGACGTCATCCAGGGCTGCGACGCGCCCCGGACGGCCGAGAACCTCAGCCGCGCGAGCGCTCCGCCCGCGGACGTGGTCGAGGCATGGCTCGCGTCCCCGGGGCACCGCGACAACCTGCTCGACCCCGACCTGCGGCACGTCGGAGTCGCCTGCGTCCCGGACGGCCCCGCGCTGCTGTGCTCGCAGGTGTTCCTCGGCCCGTGACCGTGCGTGGCGCACGATCCGGTGCCGCGCGTAGGCCGTGCGCAGTAACGTGCGTCACGTCCCGGTCACGGGCCCCGCGGGAACGGTCACCGACGGTCGTCGGCTCTGAGACACTTCCGCCATGTCGACAACTCCTCCCCCCCAGGAGACGCGCGACGACGCACCCGCGGCCCCCCGCAGCGCCGTCGACCGGTTCTTCAAGATCACGGAGCGTGGCTCCACCATCGGCGCCGAGGTCCGCGGTGGCCTCGTCACCTTCTTCACGATGAGCTACATCATCGTGCTCAACCCGCTGATCCTCGGCACCATCCCGGACAGCACGGGTCAGTTCCTCGGCGGTGGCGACGCGCAGAACCTGCCGATGATCGCGGCGGCGACCGCCCTGGTGGCGGGCGTCCTGTCGATCCTCATGGGCGTCGTCGCCAACTTCCCGATGGCGCTGGCCGCGGGCCTGGGCCTCAACGCGGTCGTCGCCTACACGGTCGCGCAGCTGCCGGGCATGACGTGGGCCGACGCGATGGGCATCGTGGTGCTCGAGGGTCTGGTCATCCTCGTCCTGGTGCTGACCGGCTTCCGTGGCGCGGTGTTCCGCGCGGTCCCGCGGGAGCTGAAGATCGCGATCGGTGTCGGCATCGGCCTGTTCATCGCGCTCATCGGCTTCGTCAACGCCGGGTTCGTCCGGCAGGGCCAGGGCACGCCCCTGGAGCTCGGCTCCGGCGGGTCGCTCGCCGGCTGGCCCGTCGCCGTCTTCGTCCTCGGGCTCATCGCCGCGATCGTCCTCATGGTCCGCAAGGTCCGTGGCGGTCTGCTGATCGCGGTGATCGGCACCACCGTGCTGGCGCTGATCGTCGAGGCCGTCGCGAAGATCGGCGGCGCGGGCGAGGAGAACCCCGGCGGCTGGCACCAGAACGTCCCGGCGCTCCCGGACTCCCTGGTGCAGCTGCCGGACCTGTCGCTCATCGGTCAGTTCTCGCTGCTGGGTGCCGTCGGCAAGATCGGCGTCCTCGCCGTCGTGGTCCTGGTGTTCTCGATCCTGCTCGCCGACTTCTTCGACACCATGGGCACGATGGTCGCCGTCGGCCAGGAGGCCAAGCTCCTGGACGAGGAGGGCAACCCGCCCCGCAGCCAGCAGATCCTCGTCGTCGACTCGCTCGGTGCGGTCGCCGGTGGCATGGGCTCGGTGTCGTCCAACACCGCGTACGTGGAGTCCACGTCCGGTGTCGCGGACGGCGCCCGCACGGGCCTCGCGTCCGTCGTCACCGGTGTCGCGTTCCTGCTCGCGACGTTCCTGTCGCCCCTGGTGGCGATGGTCCCGTCCGAGGCGGCCGCGCCCGTGCTCGTCGTCGTCGGGTTCCTCATGGTCACCCAGGTCGCCGACCTCGACTGGAAGTCGCCCGAGATCGCGATCCCCGCGTTCCTCACGCTCGCGCTCATGCCGTTCACGTACTCGATCAGCGTCGGCATCGGCGCGGGCTTCATCGCGTTCGTCGTCGTGAAGCTCGCGCTCGGCAAGGTGCGTGCGATCCACCCGCTCATGTGGGTGGCCGCGCTCGCGTTCGTCGTGTACTTCGCGCTCGGACCGATCCGCGACCTGCTCGGCGTCTGACACCTGCACCACCGACGGGCCGGGACCGCACGCCGGTCCCGGCCCGTCGTGACACCAGCAGCAGCCCCAGCACCCCGACCGCCGCACCCAGCGTGTTCATCACGACGTCCTGCAGCGTGGGGTAACGCGTCGGCAGCCACCGCTGCACCGTCTCGATCAGCGCCGACGTGCCCGCCCCGAGCAGCACGACGACCCACCAGGGCCGGCGCAGCAGCAGCCCGACGAGCACCCCGAACGGCACGAACATCACGACGTTCGCGACCGCCTCCATGCCCGGGAGCGTCACCGGCAGCCCTGCCGCGGCGAGCCAGTCGACGAACCTGCGCGCCAGCCCGAGCGTCTCGTCGTCCGGCGGCGCAGGGCGCATCGTGATCACCGCGACGACCGCGAGGTACGCGACGAAGGCCACCCGCAAGCGCGTCCGTGCTCGCCCTGTGACCACGCTCACCCGATCCGCCCTCTGCGCCCCGGTACGCTGCCCGGACATCGTCCTTGAAGCGGGGAGAGCACGTGCGCATCTCGGTCATCGGTTGTGGGTACCTCGGCGCGGTGCATGCGGCAAGCATGGCGTCCCTGGGCCACGACGTCGTCGGCATCGACGTCGACCCGGGCAAGGTCGCCCGCCTCGCCGCGGGGACGGCACCGTTCTACGAGCCCGGCCTGCCCGAGCTGCTCGCGGAGGTCGGCCGCACCGGGCGGCTGACGTTCAGCACCGACATGGCCGCCGCCGCCGGCGCCACCGTGCACTTCCTGTGCGTGGGCACCCCGCAGAAGCACGGCGAGTTCCGTGCCGACCTGTCGTACGTCGAGTCGGCGTTCGAGGCGCTGCGCCCCCACCTCGCACCGGGCGACGTGGTCGCGGGCAAGTCGACCGTGCCGGTCGGCACCGCCGAGGACCTCGCCGCACGCCTCGCCGGATCGGGTGCGTCGCTCGTGTGGAACCCGGAGTTCCTGCGCGAGGGCTTCGCCGTCCAGGACACGCTGCACCCGGACCGCCTCGTCTACGGCCTGCCGACGGACGACGAGGGCGTGCCGACGCCCGAGGGCGACGCCGCACGGGCCCTGCTCGACGAGGTCTACGCGGCGCCGCTGTCCGAGGGCACGCCGCTCGTCGTCACCGACTACGCCACCTCCCAGCTCGTCAAGGTCGCCGCCAACTCGTTCCTCGCGACCAAGATCTCGTTCATCAACGCGATGGCCGAGCTGTGCGAGGCCACGGGCGCGGACGTCACGAGCCTCGCCGACGCGATCGGCTACGACGCGCGCATCGGTCGCCGCTTCCTCAACGCCGGCCTCGGCTTCGGCGGCGGCTGCCTGCCGAAGGACATCCGCGCCTTCATGGCCCGCGCGGGCGAGCTGGGCGTCGACCAGGCGCTGTCGTTCCTGCGGGAGGTCGACGCGATCAACATGCGCCGCCGCGTCCGCATGGTCGACCTCGCGCGCGAGGTCAGCGCCGGGTCCATCGTCGGCAAGCGCGTCGCCGTCCTCGGCGCGGCGTTCAAGCCGAACAGCGACGACATCCGCGACTCCCCGGCGCTGTCCGTGGCGGCGCAGATGCAGCTCCAGGGTGCCCACGTGACGGTGACCGACCCGCAGGCGGTCGAGAACGCGCGCGCCAAGTGGCCGGACCTCAAGTACGCGGCCACGGCGCTCGAGGCGGCGCAGGACGCCGACGTCGTCGTGCTCGCCACGGAGTGGGACGAGTACCGCGACATGGTCCCGGAGGACCTGGGCGAGGTCGTGGCCCACCGCGCCATCGTCGACGGCCGCAACGTGCTGGACCCGAAGGTGTGGCGCGCCGCCGGCTGGACCTACCGGGCGCTCGGCCGGCCCTGAGGCCCGTCCGCCGTCCGGTCGTCGCCGACCGGTCGGGCCGTCACGCCCGCGCGCGGGCCCAGTGCGTCGCGACGTCGTACCGGTCCCAGCGCGGGGCCATGGGCCCCTGGCCCTTGCTCGCGTTCACCAGGATCGCGGTCTGCCGCAGCGTCAGGCCCACGAAGCGTGCCCGTTCGAGGATCTGGTCACCCGGGTCCTCGGTCCGCGGACGCAGCACGGGTGCCGGACGGCGGTACAGGTCGACGGCGCCGTGGGACGTGGAGAGCACGGTCACGCCGTTGCGGGCGGCGTGCTCGAAGATCGCCAGGAGCACCGCGCTGTCCTCGGAGGTCGTGCGCGCGCCGGTCTCGAGGTGCGTGTCGAGCAGGATCGCGTCCAGCGGCAGCTCGTCGAACGCGGCGAGCGGCTCGCGTCCCGACCCGTAGCGGGTGAGCACGATGCGGTGACCACGGGCGCGCAGCGTGCGCAGCGCCTGCTGCACCTCGTCGAGGACGGCGAGCCACGCGGACACCCCGACCCACACCCCCGGAGGGCACAGGTCGGTGAGCGCCTGCGTGAGCGTGGCACGTGCCGGCCCGGTGCCCGACAGCACGGCGGAGACGTCCCACATGACGGGCTCGTCGCCGGTCTGCGCCGCGACGACCTGCGGCATGGCCTGGTGCGCAGCGGCGGCGGCGTCGACCGACCGCGGTGACCGCGTGAGGGCCAGCAGGCCCTCCGCGCGGTCCGCCGCGGCAGCGCCGACGCGCGCGGCCTGCAGGCGCACCTGCGTGCCGAACCGTCGGCCGGTCGTCGCGTCCCACAGCGGGCGGGTGCGCGCGGCCCCGGCGGCCCACTGGTCCTGGTCGGGCACCACCCCGCGGGGGAGGACCAGCCGCTCGAGGGCACGGGCCACCACGTCGGACGACTCGCGCGAGGGTCCCTGCGCGGCGGACATGCGCGGCACGGCGCCGGCGTCCCGGGACACGCGGGTGGTCAGCTCGGGCAGGCGGCTGCGGAGCTGCTGCGCCTCCTCGGGTGTCCCCAGGGCGAGGTAGGCCACCGCCGCCTCGCCGATCGCGACCGCGGTGCCGCTCTGCCCGGCCCAGTGCTCCAGGTCGCGGCACAGGACGCGCTCGGCGACGTCGAGCCCGCGTGCGCGACCGGGCAGCGCGTTCGTGGTCGCCGTGTCGTACGCGAGCGTGACGACCGTGAGCACGGCGTCCTCGGCGCGCATGCGCGGGCACTCGGCGTGCAGGGAGACGGCCGTGGCACGGTTCGTCACGGGGTCGGTGGTCGAGGCCATCAGGCCCTCGGCCACGAGCGCGTCGTTCGAGACGCCCCAGTTCGATCCTTGCATCGAGCCTCCCCCCGGGGCCTCGACCTTGGCGCACGACGCGACGGGCGCGCAAGTCGTTCGACGGGTGAGATGGTGACCACCGGTAAGGATCACGGGTCCTGACTCGCAGTAATGATGTAGGGTAAGTACCCGTGTCGACCGTCTCCCCGAACCCTCCACCCGAACCCGCCACCGCGTCGGCGGGCACGGACCTGGCCCTCGCTGCCGACCTGCGGGTGACCCTGAGCCGGGCCACCCGCCGTCTCAAGGCCGAGCGCGGGGAGGCCGGGCTCTCGGACCCCCAGTTCAACGTCCTGGCCATCCTGCTGCGCGAAGGGCCGACGAGCCCGGGGCGGCTCGCCGAGCACGAGCGCATCGCCGCTCCCGCCATGACCCGCACGGTCGGGTGCCTCGCCGACCGTGGCCTCGTCCGCAAGGACGAGCACCCCACCGACGGGCGTCAGGTCGTCGTCAGCCTCACCGCCGAGGGTGAGGCCGAGGTCGCCGAGACCCGCCGCCGCCGGGATGCCTGGCTCTCCGCACGTCTCGCGGGTCTCGACACCGAGGACCGCGCCGTGCTCACCCAGGCCGCCGAGATCCTCCGGAGGATCACCGCGTCGTGAGTGCCACCTTCTCCTCCCTCTCCTTCCGCAACTACCGGCTGTGGTTCGCCGGCGCGCTCGTCGCGAACGTCGGCACGTGGATGCAGCGCGTCGCGCAGGACTGGCTGGTCCTGACCGAGCTGACCGACGAGTCCGGCATCGCCGTCGGCATCACCACGGCCCTGCAGTTCGCGCCCACGCTCTTCCTCTCCGCGTGGGCCGGGCTCCTGGCCGACCGCTTCGACCGGCGCAAGCTGCTCATCGCCACGCAGGTGGGGCAGGGCGTCCTCGCGGCCGCCCTGGGTCTGCTCGTGCTGTCGGGGAACGCCCAGCTGTGGCAGGTCTACGCCTTCGCCGGGATGCTCGGCGTCGTCACCGCGATCGACGGGCCCGTCCGTCAGACGTTCGTCGCCGAGCTCGTCCCCGCCGGCCGGCTGTCCAACGCCGTGGGCCTGAACAGCGCGTCGTTCAACGCCGCGCGCCTCGTGGGCCCTGGTCTCGCGGGCCTGCTCATCGCCGCCGTCGGCAGCGGCTGGGTGTTCGTCATCAACGCCGTGACGTTCGCCGCGACCATCATCTCGCTCGTCCTCATGCGCCGCAGCGAGCTGTACCCGATGCCGCACGCGTCGCGGGCCAAGGGGCAGATCCGCGAGGGCATCGCCTACGTGCGCAACCGCTCCGACATCATCGTCATCATGGTCGTCGTCGGGGTGGTGTCGACGTTCGGCCTCAACTTCCAGCTCACCAGCGCCCTCATGGCGCGCACCGAGTTCGGGCGCGGTGCGCAGGAGTACGGCATCCTCGGCTCGGTCCTGGCGATCGGCTCGCTGACCGGCGCGCTGCTCGCGGCCCGCCGCGAGCGGCCCCGCGTGCGGCTCGTCATCGGGTCCGCGTTCGCGTTCGGGATCACGACGGGCGTCATGGCGCTCATGCCCACCTACGTGTCGTTCGCCGTCGCGTGCATCCCCGTCGGCTTCGCGTCGCTCACGATGATGACGGCCGCCAACACGAGCATCCAGATGTCCACCGACCCGAAGATGCGCGGGCGGGTGATGTCCCTCTACATGATCGTCTTCCTCGGGGCCACGCCCGTCGGCTCGCCCATCGTCGGGTGGATCGGTGAGACGTTCGGCGCCCGCTGGTCGATCGGCGTCGGCTCGATCTCCGCGCTGCTCGTCTCGGTTGGTGCCGCCTGGTGGGCCCGCAACCACTGGGACGTGCGGGTCCGCTACCACGTGACGTCGCGCCCGCACATCGAGGTCGTCCGCCTCGCGGACCGCGCCCCGGTGCCGAGCGGGGATGCCCAGGAGGTGCCCACCGCTGCAGGGGAGCGGCGCGCGCAGGACGCGCCCGCGCGGGTGCGCGCGCAGGACGCCGCGGACGCGCAGCACGCCGCCTGATCGGCGCCCGGCCCGGCCCGACTGCGTCGGCGCTGGGCCGAGCGGGCGGACTCACGGGTGAAACGGCACCCGGGAGGCGATGTCCGAAAGGTCCGATGTGCCACGATCGGCTCGTGGACACGACGGGGGCTCCGGCCGAGCACGACGGTGCGGCGCTGGCGGTCGCGCGGCGGGCCGAGCCGACTCCGGTCGGGCCGCGCCGTCGGCGCGCGCTGGCCTGGACGCTCGTGCTCCTGGTCGTCCTGGTGCTGCTCGCCGTCGGGTGGGTCGCCCTGCGTGCCTGGCAGGCGGCGTCCGCGCTGCAGGACGCGCGCGCGTGGCTGGGTGACGTCGAGCTCGACGCGGCGTCCGTCGACGCGGTCACCGACGACCTCGACGCGCTGCGGGAGTCCACGCAGCGGGCTGCCGCCGCGTCGTCCGACCCCGTGTGGCGTGCCGCCGAGGGGCTCCCGTGGGCGGGTGACCAGCTCGAGGCCGTCCGCGTCGTCTCGACGTCGCTCGACGCGGTCGTCGCCGACTCGCTCCCCGCCGCCACCGACCTGCGCGCGCTCGCGGGCGGTGGCCTGCGCCTGCCCGACGGCCGGTTCGACGTCGCGGCCCTGCGCGAGGTCGCCGCCCGCGTCGAGACCGCCGCCGGCACCGCGGCCGACGCCCACGCCGACGTCGCGGCGCTCGACCCCGACGCGCTCGTGGAGCCGCTCGCCGACCCGGTGCGGCAGGTGCAGGACGCCCTCGCGCGCATCGACGCCGGTCTCGGGCCGGCCGGCAGCGTGGCCGGCATCCTGCCGGGCATGCTGGGCGGTGACGGGCCGCGCACCTACCTCGTGCTCGCGCTCAACACGGCCGAGCTGCGCCCTCCGGGCGGGATCGTCGGCACGGTCGTCGCCGTGCGGGTCGACGACGGCGCGGTCTCACTCGTGGACAGCCGCTCCACCCGGGACCTGCCCGGCCTGCCCGCCGCCGTCGCGCCGCTGACGTCCGAGGAGCTCGACACCTGGGGCCCCCGCCTGGGCAGGTGGATCCAGAACGCGGTGCTCACGCCCGACTTCCCCCGTGCGGCGGAGCTGGTCGCGGCGCGGTGGGCGCACTCCGTCGGGGGGACGGTCGACGGCGTCGTCGCGACCGATCCCGTGGCGGTGGCCGGGCTCGTCGCCGCCACCGGATCCGTGGCCGACCCGGACGGCGGCACGCTCGACGCGGACGGCCTGGTCGACGCGCTGCTGCGCGACTCCTACGTGCGCCACCCGGACCCCGCTGCGGCCGACGACTACTTCGGCGCGGTCGCGGCCAGCCTCGTCGCGTCCGTCGGAGCCGGGACGGGGGACTCGCAGGCCCTGCTGCTCGCCAGCCGCCGTGCGGTCGACGAGAGGCGGGTGCGGGTCTGGTCCGCGCACCCCGACGAGCAGGAGCGCCTCGCCGCGACCGTCGGGGGCGGCGCCTTCACGTCCTCGGAGCTGTTCGCCGACCAGGCCGGGGTGTTCCTCGCGGACGCCACCCAGGGCAAGCTCGGGGCCTACCTCTCGACGGACGTCACGTTCCGTGACGCGCGGTGCACCGGGCCCTCGCCGACCGTCGACGTCGTGCTGCACCTGGACTTCCGCCCGCCCGACGGCGTCGAGACGTGGGGCCCGTACGTCGCGGGCACGCCGGGACCCGAGGTGGCGCTCGGCACGCTGCTCACCAACGTCTCGGTGTGGTCCGCCCGGGACGGCGCGCCGCTGGTCGTCACGCGCGACGGCGCGCCGGCCACCGGAAGGGTCACCACGGTCGCAGGACGCACGGTGCAGGAGGTCGCGTCCCGGCTGACCCCCGGCCAGACGCAGGACCTCGTGGTCACCGTGCCGCTGCAGGACGGTGCTGCCCAGCTGTGGACCACACCCACGCTGACGTCGCCGGGAGCCGTGTCCTACCGCTGCGAGTGAGGGCACGCACGGTCGGGTGAAAAGTGTCCGATCTGTCCGGTTCACCCGAATGGCGATAGATTACGCGCGCCCCTGGGGAGAGGATGAAGCACGAAATGTCCGATTCCACGTGGGAGCCAGCATGCGCGCGTTCATCAGGGTCTGCGCCGTCGCAGGCCTCGTCCTGGCGGCCACGGGCCTCGGCCCGGCCGCGACCGCAGCGACCCAGCAGCCGGTGCCCCCGCCTGCGGACGGCTGCACGCGGGGCGTCGACGACTACGGGGCCGAGCTGCCCTGCGAGGTCGACGTCACCATCCTGACACCTGTCTGCGACAACGACGTGCCGAAGCTGCGGTACGCCGTCACGCCGGTGGGCACCGACCGGACCAGCGTCACCATCGCGTTCGTCAACCCCGGCGGCGACGACGTCGTGTACGCCGACCAGCCGCTGTCGGGGACCGTGCTGTGGCCCGGCGCCGTCGTCGGTGCCGACGGCAAGGGTGCCGACTGGCCCGGCTGGCGCCTCGAGGGCGGGACCTGGGTCGAGGGCGACGAGTTCGACTGGGTGCGCCCGTCCGTCGAGGTGACCTTCGAGGTGAACCCCAGCGCGTCGGCCGTCGTCGCGTACCCGCCGTCGAGCCCCGTGTGCCTCACCGGGCCCGAGCGGTCCGACGTCCTGGTGGCCGGCCCCGACGCCCCCGCCGCCGCGGCCGCGCCGGCCGCCGAACGGGCCGAGGTGCTCTCGGCGACGGGATCGACCGCCGGACCCCTCGCACTCATCGCGAGCGGGCTCGTCCTCGCCGGCGTCGGTGGGGTGCTCGCCGCGCGGCGCCGTCGCGCCTGACGTCGTCCGACGCGGTCCGACCCGGGTCTGACGCGCACAGGGCCCGGCACCTCGCGGTGCCGGGCCCTGCGGGCGTCGCGCGCAGCGGCTCAGCCGAGGCGCTGCACGACGTGGTCGATGCACGCCGTCAGCGCGACCACGTCGTCCGGGTCGACCGCCGGGTACATCCCGACGCGGACCTGGTTGCGGCCCAGCTTGCGGTACGGCTCGATGTCCACGACGCCGTGACGCCGCAGCACCGCGGTGACCGTGGGTGCGTCGATCTCCGGGGCGAGGTCGATGGTGCCGACCACGGGGGAGCGCAGCGCGGGGTCCGCGACGAACGGCGTGGCCCAGTCCCGGCTCTCCGCCCACGAGTACAGGTGCCCCGACGACGTGGCGGTGCGCTGGGCCGCCCACGCGAGCCCGCCCTGCTCGAGGATCCAGTCGAGCTGCTCGGCCAGCAGCACCAGCGTGGCCAGCGCCGGGGTGTTGAGCGTCTGGTCGGCGCGCGAGTTCGTCACGGCGGCCGTGAACGACAGCGACTCCGGCACCCACCGGCCCGCACCCTCGATGCGTGCCGCCCGCTCGACGGCCGCCGGCGACGTCAGCGCGAGCCACAGCCCGCCGTCGGACGCGAACGACTTCTGCGGGGCGAAGTAGTAGACGTCCGTCTCGCCGACGTCGACGGTCGTCCCGCCGGCGGCCGACGTGCCGTCCACGAGCACGAGAGCGCCCGCCTCGCGCGAGCCCGGGACCCGGCGGACCGGGGCGATCACGCCCGTCGACGTCTCGTTGTGCGGCCACGCGTACACGTCGACCCCGTCCGTCGGCGGCGGCACGGCCACCTGCCCGGGCGGCGCCGTCGTGACCTCGGGGACCGCGAGGAACGGCGCCCGCGTCGTCGCCGCGGCGAACTTCGCCCCGAACTCCCCGAACCGTGCGTGCGCCGCGCGGTCCTGCACCAGGCACAGCGTCGCGACGTCCCAGAAGAGCGTCGACCCGCCGTTGCCCAGGACGACCTCGTACCCGTCGGGTGCGTCGAACAGGGCGGCCAGGCCCGCCTTGACGCGTCCGACGAGGGCACGGACGGGCGCCTGCCGGTGGGACGTGCCCAGGAGCGTGCGCCCCACGGCGGTCAGGGCGTCGAGCTGCGCGGCGCGCACCTTGGACGGGCCGGACCCGAAGCGCCCGTCACGCGGGAGCAGGTCGGCAGGGATCGTCAGGCGGGCGATGGCGTCGGCGTCGGGCACGAACCGAGGATATCGACGCGGCCAGCGCGGCGGCGGTCCCGTCCGCCCGCGTAGGGCCGACTACCCTGGGCCGCAGCATGCGGCGCGGGTGTCCCCGGCCGTTCGACGCGACGTGGGAGGCCGAGCGGTGAGCGACCTGATCGACACGACCGAGATGTATCTCAAGACGATCTACGAGCTCACCGAGGAAGGCATCACCCCCCTGCGTGCGCGCATCGCCGAGCGCCTCGGGCACTCCGGCCCGACCGTCTCCCAGACGGTCGCCCGCATGGAGCGGGACGGTCTGGTCGTGGTCACGGGCGACCGTCACCTCGAGCTGACGGGTGACGGGCAGGCGAAGGCCGTGCGCGTGATGCGCAAGCACCGCCTCGCCGAGCGCCTCCTCACGGACGTCATCGGCCTCGACTGGCCGCACGTCCACGAGGAGGCGTGCCGCTGGGAGCACGTCATGAGCGAGCGCGTCGAGAAGCGCCTGGCCTCGCTCCTCGACCACCCGCACTTCGACCCGTACGGCAACCCGATCCCCGGCCTGGACGAGATCGGCGAGGAGCGCACGCCCGTGCGCTTCCTCGACGGTGTCGTGCCGCTCACCGCGCCCGGCGCGGCAGCCGACGGCACGGCCGTGATCGCGCGCATCGCAGAACCGCTGCAGGTCGACGTCGAGCTGCTCACGCGGCTCGCGGACGCGGGTGTGACGCCGGGTGCGCGGGTGACGGTCGAGCGGTCCGCGGGCGTCGTCACGGTCGGCGTCGAGGGTGCGAGCACGGTCCTGGACCTGCCGACCGACGTCGCCCGGCACGTCTTCGTCGGGGCCTGATCCGCCTCCTGGTGCCGCGTGAGCCCCGCCGTGGCGCGGGTGAGTCCGTTTCGCCCGGACGTGCAACGGCCTGTGCGTCTTCGGTCGGCGTTCCGTCGGCGTGTCGCCCGGCGTGTCGGACGATCGTCCATGACAAGTCCGAGATCTTCGTGACCGGAGCGTGACAATCCACGAGGGCGTCATGTACGTTCGACCTGCTTCTCGGAACCCTCCTCCAGGAAGCCCTCGAGCGGAACGCCGAACCCTGCCGCCGCTCGCAGGTCCGTACGACTCGCCGGCAGGGGCGGGGGAACCACATTGTGGGCATCGGAACCTCGGTGCCCTTGGGGTGAAGCCGGGACGACGGCGCGACAGCGGTGCACGCAGGTGTGCGGCAGGTCGTGACGGATGACCGGCCGGGTGTTCTCCCACCCGAACCCGACAGCTCACCTCGTAGGCGACAGGAGAGGCAACTCGTTGTCCGAAAGCACCAACCGGGCGCGCCACCGCGCCGCGCGACGTCCTTCGACGCCGCTGACCGAGCTTGCGAACGCCGCCTCCGAGCAGATGGGTACCGTCGGTCGACGCTCCGCTGTCGTGGCCGCCTCGTCCGGGCTGATGGTCTCGATGATCGCCGTCCCGTCCTACGCGGCCGACCGTGACAGCGCCCCAGCGCTCGCCGCCGTCGACACGTCCGCCCTGACGGCCTCCGCTCGCGCCGTCCTCAACACCTCACCCGTCGTGGCGTCCCCGGCCGAGGCCGCGTTCACCGTCGACGCGCCGGTGATCACGGCTGAGAAGCCCGCACCGCCGCCGCCGCCCGTGCGCACCACGCGTGCCGCGTCCCGTACGGCCGAGCGTGCCGCGACGGCCGCGACCGCCGCGGCAGCGACCACGAGCAACCCGGTCCCGCAGTCGGTCGCCGGCAACGCGGTCCTCGAGGTCGCGGCCCGCTACGTGGGCGTCCCGTACGTCTCCGGCGGCGCCAGCCCCGAGGGCATGGACTGCTCCGGCTTCACGTCGTACGTCTACGCGCAGCTCGGCATCACGCTGCCGCGCACGTCGTCCGCGCAGCGCAACGCCGGCACGGTCGTCTCCCGCGCCGACGCGCAGCCCGGTGACCTCATCTGGAGCCCTGGCCACGTCGGCATCTACGCCGGTGGCAACCAGATGATCGACGCACCCCGCCCGGGCAAGACGGTCCAGTTCCGGGCCATCTGGCAGAGCAACCCGACCTTCATCCGGATCGGCTGACACGACCCGTGCCGCGAGGCCCCGACGACGTCCACGTCGTCGGGGCCTCGTCGTCTCTACGGGCCTCGTCACCTTCACGGGCACCCGCCGCTCGGCGCGGCGGTCGCGCCTCCGTCACGCTTGTGGACCATGTGCCGGACCGGTCTCGGCGCCCGCCTCGGCGGACAAAGGGCGTGCGCGTACCCTGGTCCCGCATCCACGCTGTTCCTTCTCGTTCGCGGACCGGCAGCCAGCCGGTCCGACCCCCGAGGTCAGGAGTGCACCGTGCTGACGACCGCCGCCGAGCAGGCCACCCACCACGACGTCGAGCGCGCCCCGGTGCCGTCCCGCGCGCTGCTGCTCAACGCCACCGGTGACCCGCTGTGCATCGTCACGCTGCACCGGGCGGTCATGCTCGTGATGAGCGGCAAGGCGAACGTCGTGGAGTCCGACGGTCGTGTGCTGCACTCCGCGCACCTGCAGATGCCCCTGCCGGTCGTGCTGGTGCTCACGCGGTACGTGCACGTCCCGCACCGCCGGCCCGTGCCGCCGACGCGACGCACGGTGCTGCAGCGCGACGACCACCGGTGCGCGTACTGCGGAGGCGGCGCGGACACGGTCGACCACGTGCAGCCGCGCTCGCGCGGCGGACGGCACGAGTGGACCAACGTCGTCGCCGCCTGCGTGCGGTGCAACCACCGCAAGGCCGACCGCACGTTGCACGAGCTGGGGTGGGAGCTCCCCTTCCGGCCGCGGGCGCCCCGATGGTCCGTCACCGTGGGTGGCGCGGCCGGCCGCGCCGAGCCGGCGTGGTCGCCGTACCTCGTCGCCTGACCCGCGCCTCGACCCGCGCACCTCGGTCGGCGCCCCGGGGTGTCCGCGGGCCGGTCCTGCGGCGACCACGTCGCGGGTCCTGCGCCGCCGACGCGTCGCGCTGTGCCACGATGGCCGGGAACCGGACACCGGGCCGGCGCGACGTGGCGCCGGACGCGACACGGAGGGCGACATGACGCGGGAGCACGAGATCCTCGTGGGGGTCGACGGGTCGATCGCCGGTCTGCACGCCCTGGACTGGGCGGTCGCGGAGGCCCGCAGGCGCGGCCTGGGGCTGCGGCTGGTCGTGGCGTACTCGCTGCCGTCCTTCACGGCGGCGTCCCTCGACGGAGGCTATGCCGCGCTCGACGACGAGACCATCCGCAGCGGTGCCCAGGCGGTGCTCGACGAGGCGCTCGCCCACCTGCGCGACCCCGGGGTGCCGGTGCACGGGCGGGTCGTCACGGGCGACGCAGCGGGTGTGCTCGTGGAGGAGTCGCGGAGCGTCGAGCTCGCCGTCGTGGGGACCCGGGGGCGCGGCGGGTTCGCGGACAGGCTGCTGGGGACGGTCTCGTCGGCGCTCCCTGCGCACGGCTGGTGCCCGACGGTCGTCGTGCCGCTGCGGGGTGCCGACGGCGAGCCGCTGCGCGACGGCGAGGCGCCGCAGGTCCGGCCGGTCCGCCGCATCGTCGTCGGCGTCGACGGGTCGCCGCCCGCGGAGCGAGCGCTGCGCGCCGCGATCCGGGAGGCGCAGGCGTGGGACGCGGAGCTGTTCGCCGTGACGGGTGTGCCGATCGCCTCGATGACCGGGGCGCTCGCGTGGCTGCCGTCCGCGATCGACTACGAGCAGGTCCTCAAGGACATGGCCGAGGGGCTCGACGTCGTCGTCGACCGCGCGCTCGCCGACCACCCGGGGACGGAGGTGCGGCGCCGGGTGCTCGACGGCACGGGCGCCGAGCTGCTGACGGAGTTCTCCGCGGCCACGGACCTCGTCGTCGTCGGGTCACGGGGGCGCGGCGGCTTCGCCGGTCTGCTGCTCGGGTCGACGAGCCAGGCCGTGCTGCACCACGCGCGCTGCCCCGTGATGGTCGTGACGACGCGCTGCGAGGACGTGGCGGAGGGCTGACGACGCACCCGTTCAGGGCGGTCCGGGCGCGTCCGTGACGGGGAGCGCGTCGGGGCGCCGCACGAGTGCCGACAGGACGACGGTCGAGCGGGTGCGCGCCACGAACGGCTCGGCCGCGAGCCGCTCGACGACCTCCTCGAGGTGGCGCATGTCGCGGGCTCTCACCTGGACGACCAGGTCGACGTCGCCCGTCACGGTGCTCGCCGACACGACCTCGGCGTAGCGCTCGACAGCGGTGCGCATGGTCGCCGGGCTCGTTGAGCCCTGGCAGAAGATCTCGACGAACGCCTCGGTGTGCCAGCCGAGCGCCGCGGGGTCCAGGCGCACGGTGAACCCGCGGATGACGCCGCGCCCGCGCAGCCGGTCGACGCGCCGTTTGACGGCCGGCGCCGACAACGAGACCTCCGAGCCGATCCTCGCGAAGGTGGTGCGGGCGTCCCGGGCCAGGGCCCGCAGGATCGCCTGGTCGATGGCGTCGAGCTGGTCGGGGTCCACGTGTCCCATCGTGGCGGAACCTCCGGTCCGTACCGTCCGCCGGAACTGCACCAATGTGCAAGACAAGTGACCATATGTGCCCCCAATTGCGGCGCGCATGCTCAGGTCGGACGCTGCAAGTGCCGATGAGGTCGCAAGAGGCGACCACCCAGGGGGGACCCGATGAGCGGACGGCAGGACACCGGCGCGCGCCGGCCGGGCGACCGGACCAGCGGGGCAGCCACCAGCGCACCACCTGCCGCCGGGGCGGCGCCCGCAGCGGGCTCGCCACCACCGGCGGCACAGCCCGTGAAGCCGCTCATCCCGACGCAGGCAGGGCACCTCGTGTCGGCACCCGTGCCCGTCGTACCCGCCCGCGTGGTGCTCGCACCCGCGACGGAGCGCCCTCGCGCGCGGCAGGTCGTGGCGCTGCTCACCGCGGCCGCCGTGCTCATCACCTCCGGTGGCGTGTGGGCAGTCCAGCAGGAGCGCGGCGAGCGTGCCGAGGCACGCCGCGCAGCGCAGGCCCGCGTCGACGGCGCCTACCTGGCTCTGGCGCCCGAGCTGGCGGCCGGTCGCGTCGACGGTCTCGTCGCCGGGACCGCGGTCGTCACCGCGCTGCGCACCGACGCGAGCACCACCGGCCGCGCCGCCGTGGAGCGCGCCTCGGCGACCCTCGCGGGGTCGGCGCAGGCCGGGGACGGCCCGCGGGGGGCGCTGCAGGCCGCAATCGACGGTGCGGCCCGCGCGCTCGATGCGCCTGCCGTCTCCTTGACGTCGCTGCGGACGTCGAACGCCGCCCTCGCCGGCCCCGAGAAGGCCGTCGCGGACGCGCAGGCGGCGTGGCAGGCAGCCGAGGACGCGCGCATCGCGGCCGAAGCCGCTGCTGCTCAGGCCGCCGCGCAGGCGGCAGCAGCCCGCGACGCGGCGCGCGGGTCGTCCAAGAGCAGCACCACCCGCCGTGCGACGAGCGCGGGCTCCGGCACCCGGGCCGGCACGAGCACCGGGGGGTCGGCAGGCGCACCCGCTGCCGGGGCACCGGCCGCTGCCGGACTTCCCGCGGCAGGCTCCGAGGCCTCGTCCGGTGACGTCGGTGCGGCCCTCAACGCCCACCGCGCCGCCAACGGGCTGGGCGGTCTGTCGATCGTGCGCTCCGGAGCGCGGGTCGAGCACGCGATGCAGATGGCTGCGTCGAACAGCATCTGGCACTCGGGGACACGCGCCGGTTCACCCAAGGCGCGCCCGGAGATCGTCGGGCGCGTGAGCCCCGGCAACGCGACGCGCATGATCGCGGCGTATGCCGCCTCGAGCGGTCACAACCAGCAGATGCTGGGCGGCTACTCGACGGCCTACATCGGCGCCGTCTCCTACGACGGCTGGCTCTACACCTCCATCACCTTCGGATGACCCCCAGGTGGGGTGAGAGTGCAATCCAGTCACCTCCCCCCAGGTGGGGTGAGAGTGCAATCCAGTCGACTGCCCCCCAGGTGGGGGTGAGAGTGCAATCCAGTCGCCTGCCCCGAGGTGGGGGTGAGAGTGCGATCCGGTCGCCTGCCCCCAGTTGGGGTGAGAGTGCAATCGAGTCACCTTCCCACCCCCGAGGTGAGGGTGAGAGTGCAATCCAGTCACCTTCCACCCCGAGGGTGAGAGTGCAATCCAGTCACCTTCCACCCCGAGGGTGAGAGTGCAATCCAGTCGCCTGCCCCCCAGGTGGGGGTGAGAGTGCAATCCAGTCGTGCGGTGGTGACTGGATTGCACTCTCGCGCCCGTGAAGGGTGGGGAAGTGACTGGATTGCATTCTCGCGTGCGGAGGTGGTGACTGGATTGCACTCTCGCGCCCGTG
>NZ_JADGMY010000028.1:260822-357987 GCF_015234515.1 Cellulomonas sp. | reverse complement strand
TGGATTGCATTCTCGCGTGCGGAGGTGGTGACTGGATTGCACTCTCGCGCCCGTGAAGGGTGGGGAAGTGCCTGGATTGCATTCTCGCGTGCGGAGGTGGTGACTGGATTGCACTCTCGCGCCCGTGGGGGGGGTGGGGAAGTGACTGGATTGCACTCTCGCGTGCGGAGGTGGTGACTGGATTGCGCTCTCGCGCCCATGGGGGGTGGGGTGGTGACTGGATTGCGCTCTCGCGCCCCATGGGGATGGGGAGGGGGAGGGGGGCAGGGTCAGGGGGTGGTGAGGGCTGTGGTCAGGTGGGTGAGGGCCTCGTCGAGGTCGGCCGGGTCGATCGTCAGAGGGGGCGCGAGGCGGATCGTGCCGCCGTGCGTGTCCTTGGCCAGGACGCCGCGGGTGAGGAGCCGCTCGCACAGCTCGCGTCCTGTCGTCGGGCCGCCGGGGACCGACGGCGCGATGTCCAGGCCCGCCCACAGGCCGATGGTGCGCATGCCGGACAGCAGCTCCTCGTCCATGAGACCGGCGAGGTGGTCGGCGACGAGCTCGCCGAGGGTCCGGGCGCGCGCCTGCAGCGTGCCCGGCGTGAGCAGGTCGACCACCGCGATCCCGACGGCGCACGCGAGCGGGTTGCCGCCGAACGTCGAGCCGTGCGTCCCGGCGGTCAGCACCTCGAGCACGTCCGCGCGTCCGACGACCGCGGAGACGGGCACGATGCCCCCGCCCAGCGCCTTGCCGAGCGTGACGAGGTCGGGCTGCACCTCGAACCGCTCGCACGCGAGCGTCGATCCGGTGCGCCCCAGGCCCGACTGGATCTCGTCGGCGATCAGCAGCACGCCCGCGTCGTCGCACGCCGCCCGCACGGCCGGCAGGTACTCCGCCGACGGCACGACGACGCCCTGCTCGCCCTGCACCGGCTCCAGCAGCACCGCGACGGTGGTCTCGTCGATCGCCGCGGCGACCGCGGCCGCGTCGTCGTACGGGACGGTGACGAAGCCGGGGGTGAACGGCCCGAAGCCGCGCCGGGCGTCCGGGTCGGACGAGAACGACACGATCGTCGTCGTCCGCCCGTGGAAGTTGCCGTCCGCGACGACGATCGTCGCGCGGTCCGCCGGCACGCCGCGCACCTCATAGCCCCACTTGCGCGCGGCCTTGATGGCCGTCTCGACGGCCTCGGCGCCGGTGTTCATCGGCAGGACGAGGTGCGACGTGCCCGTCAGCAGCGGCCCGACGAGCCCCACGAGCGCCTGCGCGAACGGCTCGAGGAGCTCGTGGTCGAACGCCCGGGACGTGAGCGTCAGCCGGTCGAGCTGCGCGTGCGCCGCCGCGACGAGCGCCGGGTGCCGGTGCCCGAAGTTGAGGGCCGAGTACCCGGCGAGCAGGTCGAGGTACCGCCGCCCGTCGGTGTCGGTCACCCACGACCCCTCACCCGTCGCGAGCGTGACGGGCAGCGGGTGGTAGTTGGGCGCCAGGGCGGACGTCGCGGCGGCGGTACGCATGGTCACTCCCGGATCTCGAGGGTGCAGCACTTGGCCCCGCCGCCGCCCTTGAGCAGCTCGGAGGTGTCGACGGGCAGAGGCGTGTAGCCGCGCTCGCGCAGCGCGCCGGCGAGGTGCGTCGCGCCGGGGGCGACGACGACGTGCAGCCCGTCGGAGACGGCGTTGAGGCCGAGCGCGGCCGCGTCGTCGTCCGTGGCCAGGACGGCGTCGGGGAAGAGCTGCTCCAGCACCGCGCGCGTCCCGGGGGAGAACGCGGGCGGGTAGTACGCGATCTGCGGGTCGCGCGGGTCCGACGACAGCACGGCCAGGGCCGTGTCCAGGTGGTAGTAGCGCGCGTCGACGAGCTCGAGCGAGATCACGGGCCGGCCGAACAGCTCCTGGGCCTCCGCGTGCGCGGTGCGCTCCGTGCGGAAACCGGTGCCGGCCAGCAGCAGGTCGCCGGCGACGAGCATGTCGCCCTCGCCCTCGTTGGTGGCGGCCGCGGTGTGCGTGACGTAGCCGCGGTCGGCGAACCACTTCTGGTAGGCGGGCCCCTCGGCCTGCCGCTCGGCGTACCGGAAGCGCGCGGAGTACACGACCCCGCCCACCATCGTCGCGCCGTTGGCCGCGTACACCATGTCGGGCAGGCCGGGGATCGGGTCGATGGTGTCGACGGTGTGCCCGAGGTCCAGGTAGGTGTCGCGCAGCGTGCGCCACTGGCGCACCGCCAGCGCCGTGTCGGTGGCCCGGGTGCGGTCCATCCACGGGTTGATCTCGTAGGAGACCGTGTAGTGGGTGGGCTCGCACATGAGGTAATGACGGGGGGTGGCGCCGGGGGCGTGCGCGGTCATGGGACTCCTCGGGGGACGGGGCCGCGGGGGTCGTGCGGCCCGAGACGAGCGTACGATCCCGCCGACGTGCGGCCCGACAGGTGACGTTGCGTGTGGAGGCGTGATCCGTTGCGCCGCACGGCGGAGCACCCCCGGTCCGTTGCGCCGAAACGCACCCGTAACGCCCGTGTGCGACCCCGGCGCCCGCCGCCGATCCCGGGCGGTCAGCCCCGGGTCAGGTCGGCCGCCGCGCGGCGCAGGACGAGGCGCAGCATGGCCGCCAGGAGGGGGGCCGTCAGCCGCGACGTCAGGGACGCGGGCAGGGGACCGGCGAGCGGCACCTGCTCCGACCACGTCACCCGGCACGTCGTCGGTGACGTCGCCAGCACGACCACCGTCGCCGACCCCAGCAGCACAGGCCCGCGCTTGGTGAACACCGCGACGCCCGGGCCGTCACCCGGCGGCGTGTACCGCGTGATCTCCATCCGGTCGACCAGACCCGGCCCTCCGCGGCGCGCACCCGGGCCGGACACCGCGACCACGCGGGTCCCCAGCCGCGGCGGGCCGTCGGTGCGCACCCGGGTCAGCGGGATCCACGCCTCGTGCCGGCGCGTGTCGGTCAGGGCGCGCCAGGCGACGTCCGCGGGGACCGCGAAGGCGCGTGTCACGGAGGCGGTGCCGGCAGGCGGCTCGGGTGTCATCCGACGATCCTCGCGCGGGGTAGCGTCTGGCGCATGCAGACGCGAGTGCTGGGACGGACGGGTCGTGAGGTCGGGGTCGTGGGGCTGGGCTGCTGGCAGCTCGGAGGGGACTGGGGTGCCGTCGGCGACGACACCGCGCGGACCGTCCTCGAGGCGGCGGTGGACGCGGGCGTCACGTTCCTCGACACCGCCGACGTGTACGGCGACGGCCGCTCCGAGCGGGCCATCGGCGCGTTCCTCGCGTCACGGCCCGACGTCGCCGAGCGCGTTACCGTCGCGACGAAGATGGGCCGCCGCGCGGACCCGCACGAGCCGGCCGCGTACACGTACGAGGCGTTCTGCCGGTGGACGGACCGCAGCCGCGAGAACCTGCGGACCGACACCCTGGACCTGGTCCAGCTGCATTGCCCGCCCACGCCGGTCTTCCACACGGACGCGGTCTTCGACGCGCTCGACCGGATCGTCGAGGACGGCCGCACCGCCGCGTACGGCGTCTCGGTGGAGACGGTCGACGAGGCGCTCGCCGCGATCGCACGTCCGAACGTCGCGAGCGTGCAGATCATCCTCAACGTGTTCCGCCGCAAGCCGCTGGAGCAGGTGCTCCCCGCGGCCGTCGAGGCGGGCGTCGGCATCATCGCCCGCGTGCCGCTGGCCTCGGGCCTGCTGTCCGGCAAGTACGACGAGAACACCCAGTTCGCGGCGGACGACCACCGCGCCTTCAACCGCCACGGCGAGGCGTTCGACGTCGGCGAGACGTTCGCGGGCGTCCCCTACGACGTGGGCGTCGCCGCGGCGCAGGACGTCGCGGCGCTGACCCCCTCGGGCATGACGACGGCGCAGCTGGCGCTCAAGTGGATCGTCCAGCAGCCCGGCGTCTCCGTCGTGATCCCCGGCGCCCGCACGCCCGCGCAGGCGCAGGCGAACGCCGCGACCGACCGCTTCCCCGACCTCGACGACGCGACGCTGGCGTCCCTGGAGCGGGTCTACGACGACAAGATCCGCCAGCACGTCCACACGCGCTGGTAGTCGCCCTTCTCAGCGGCGCCGGCCCAGGAGCCGGCGCCGCGGGCGGGCGTCGGTGCTGCCGGGCGCGGGCGTCGGGTAGACCTGTCCCGGCGGCAGGGCGCGGGTGCCCGACTCGGACTCGATGACCTGAGGGAACGTCGTCGGCGGCGGTCCGAACGCGAGGCGTGCGCCCTTGATGACGCTCTGGCCCAGGGCGCGTCCGCCCGCGACGCCGATCGCGGCGCCGATGCCGTAGGGCGCGAGCCGCCCGACGGCGAGGCCGCCCATGCGCGCGGCCTGCTTGCGGACGAGACGACGCGTCAGCTGGTTGTTGACCTTCTTCACGGTGCCCATCGGCATGCGCGTCAGCAGCAGCCTGCCCACGCGGATGGTCGTGATCTCCGTCGCGTCGCCGATGACCTTGGTGCTGGACTCCCCGAGCAGGCTCGCGAGCAGCAGCGCCTTGCGGCGCTCGCTGTCCGCGACCTCGATGCCGTGCACCGACGCCACCGCCAGCGAGAACGCCGCGGAGGCACCGAAGAACGTCGCGACGTCGCTGACCGTGAGCGCCGTGGCCAGCCCGGTCCCGACGACGGGGGCCGCGGCCGCCGCACCGACGGCGCCGCCCGCCCCGGCGACGACGAGCAGGAACTCCTTCTCGAGGAGCTGGATGATCTGCTCCGGTGTCGCGCCCGGGTTCTTGCGCCGGACGCTGGCGACGTGCGCGTGGATCGACGCCGAGGGGATCGTCACCGCCTTGTCGAGGGCGGCCTGCACGAGGCGCGGCACGTCAGCGCTCCCCGGCCACGGTCAGCGAGGTGGTCGCACCGTGCTCGAGCGTGCGGCCGACGGTGCAGTGCTCGGCCACCGCGCGGTGCACGACCGTCAGCAGCCGCTCGCGCGCGGCGTCGTCCAGGCTCGACAGGTCCACCTCGAGCACCTCGGTCAGCACCGGGTACCGGTCCTCCGTGGGGTGCGCCAGGCCGCCGACGCGGATCGTCACGGGCACGTCGTCGCCCAGGCGCCGCGCGATGGCGGCGTCGGACGACAGGCCCGTGCACGCGCCGAGCGCGATCTTCAGCAGCTCGCCCGGCGTGAAGGCGTCCGGGTCGCCCAGCGACCCGATCCGCACCTCGCCGCCGCGCGAGCTGCGCCCCACGTACTGCCGGGTGCCGGTGCGCTCGAGCCACAGCTGCGTGTCGTCCGCGTTGGCCAGCGGGTCCTGCGGGTCGCTCACCGCCGCGACGTCCGACGGGTCGCCCAGCGCCGTGCCGGATCCGGCCGGCGCCGGGTCCCCGGCGAGGTCACGTGAGTCCTGGTCCGTCGTCATGCGCCCGATCCTCGCACGCACGTCCGACGCGCGCCCGGCCGACCGGCGCTCAGGCGATGCTGAAGATGAGGAACGCGATCGCGAAGCCCATGGTGCCGATGATCGTCTCCATCACGGTCCACGTGCGCAGCGTCGTGCGGACGTCCATGCCGAAGAACCGGCCGACCAGCCAGAACCCCGAGTCGTTGACGTGCGACGCCATGACCGACCCCGCGGCCACCGCCAGCACGATCGCGGCGAGCTGCACGGCGGTGAAGTCGCCGCTCGCGACGGCCGGCTGGATGAGCCCGGCGGTCGTGATGAGGGCGACCGTCGCAGAGCCCTGCGCGATCCGCAGCACCGTCGAGATGAGGAAGCCCGCGACGATGACGGGCAGCCCGATGTCGCCCAGCGCGTCCTCGAGCGCCGCGCCGATCCCCGACGCGCGCAGGACCGCACCGAACATGCCGCCGGCGCCGGTGATGAGGATGACGGAGCACACCGGGCCGAGCGACGACTCGAGCAGCCGCTCGATCGTCGTCTTGTCGCGCCCGCGCCGGGCACCCATGACCCACGCGGCGACCAGGACGGCGATCAGCAGCGCCACGGGCGTCGACCCGATGGCGCGGGCGACCTGCACCCACGCCTGGTCACCGTCGACGACGCCCGCGCTGCGCAACGTGTCCAGGCCCGTGTTGACGAAGATCAGGACGAGGGGGAGCAGCAGCACGCCGAGCACGGTGCCGAGGCCCGGGGGGTTGTCGGGCTCCTCCTCCTGCGTGCCGAGCAGCTCCGGCACGGGCAGCTGCCACCGCCGGCCGGCCCACAGGCCGTACAGGTAGGAGCTGACGTACCAGGTGGGCAGCGCGACGACGAGCCCCAGCAGGATCACCATGCCGGGGTCCGCGCCCAGCAGCTCGGAGGCCGCGACGGGCCCGGGGTGCGGGGGCACGAAGACGTGCATGACGGAGAACGCGCCGGCCGTCGGCAGCCCGAACGTCAGCACCGACCCGCCCAGGCGCCGGGCGACCGCGAACACGATCGGCAGCATGACGACCAGGCCCGCGTCGAAGAAGATCGGGAACCCGAAGATCAGCGACGCGATGCCCAGCGCGAGCGGCGCCCGCTTCTCCCCGAACCGTCCCACCAGCGTCTCCGCCATGACTGCGGCACCGCCGGACGTCTCGACCATCCGGCCGAGCATCGCGCCCAGCCCGACGAGCAGCGCGACGGACCCGAGCGTCGTGCCGAACCCGGACGTCAGGACGTCGACCACCGACCCCGCCGGCACACCGGTGGCGAACGCCGTGAGCAGCGAGACGAGGATCAGCGCGAGGAACGCGTGCAGCCGCAGCCGGATGATGAGGAACAGCAGCAGGGCGATGGCGGCGGCCGCGATGCCGAGCAGCGGCCCGGCTCCCAGCGTCTGTTCCCAGTCCTCCGGTGGCACGGCGTCTCCCTTGCGTCGGCCCGCGGTGCGGGCGGTCGGATCAGGTGTGCAGCGCTGTCAGCGCCCGGTCGGCGACGTCCTGCGGCGGGACGTCGACGACGACGGTCACGCCGTCCTCGTCGTCGCCGAGCGGCTCGAGCGTGCTCAGCTGGGACGGCAGCAGCGTCGTGGGCATGAAGTGGCCCTCGCGGTGCGCCATGCGGTCCTCGAGCAGGTCGGTGCCGGCGGTCAGGTGGACGAACCGCACGCGCCCCTCGGCGGAGCGCAGCACGTCGCGGTACGAGCGCTTGAGCGCGGAGCACGTGACGACCGACGGTCGTCCCGCGTGGGTCTGCTCGGTGAGCCAGTCGCGGATCGCCTCGAGCCAGGGCCACCGGTCGTCGTCGTCCAGGGGCGTGCCGGCCGACATCTTCTCGATGTTGGCGGGCGGGTGGAAGTCGTCGGCCTCGGCGTACGGGAGCCCGAGGCGCTCCTGGAGGATGCGCGCCAGGGTCGTCTTGCCGGACCCGGCCACGCCCATGAGCACGAGGTGCTCCACCGCTGCCGCCTGGTCGTGCGTTGTCGCGTCGCCCACGGGGGACACTCTGGCGGAGCATGGGGTGCTCGGCCACCGGGGAGCGCTCTGAACAGGGCGTGGGGCTCTCGTGAAGGTCGCGTGAGAGCCCGCGGGCCGGGAACACCGTGCGTGGTCGGATCGTTTTGGTGGTCAGGATGAAGAGACGATACGAAGAACTCGAGACCGAGGACGGCAAGGTCGTCCGCTACCAGCGACACGAGAACGGCGGCGGCCTCGTCGCCAAGAGCGCTCGGGTCGACATGACCGCGTACGTGGCCGACTCCGCATGGGTCGACCCGGACGCCGTCGTCGAGGCCGGCGCGTCCGTCGGCAAGTTCTGCTGGGTCGAACCCGGAGCCGTCGTGCACGCACGCGCCCGGCTCGGCTCGCACGTGCACATCGGGCGCGATGCGGTCGTCGGGCGCGGTGCGCGCCTGGGCGTGCGCGTCGACGTGGGCGCGAAGGCACGGCTCGACGCCGGCCTCGTCGTCGAGCCCGAGGCGAAGATCCCCGAGGGCGCGCACGTCGAGCGCCGCGGCTTCCCGCCGCACGTCCTCGCGGCCTGACGCGGCGCGCCCCCGGCGCGGCCGACGTCACCCGGGAACCTGCCACGCCGCACCCGGCGGCGCGGGAGGATGTGCCCATGCGCAGCGACATCTTCGACCAGAAGAACCTCGAGGTGGCGACCGGCCAGCGGTTCGTCCTCCAGAACACCAAGATGCTCAAGGTGACCCTCGGGGAGCCGGTCATTGCCGCCAAGGGCGCGATGGTCGCGTACCAGGGCAACGTGCAGTTCCACCACAAGGGTGCCGACTCGCTGACGAAGTTCGTCAAGCGCGCCATGTCGTCGGACGACCAGGCGCTCATGACGGTGTCCGGGCAGGGCGACGTGTTCTTCGCGCGGATGGCGGAGAACGTGTTCCTCATCGAGCTCGAGGGCGACGCGATCAGCGTCGGCGGCTCGTCGCTGCTCGCGTTCGACGCCGCGCTGCAGTGGGACCTGCACCGCACGCGCGGCGCGGGGACGATGACCGGCGGCCTGTTCAACACCCTCATCCAGGGCCGCGGGTCGGTCGCGCTGACGTCCGACGGCACGCCCGTCATCCTCGACTGCTCGCAGCAGCCGACGTTCGTCGACCCCAACGCCGCGGTCTGCTGGTCCGCCAACCTCGTGCCCGACGTGGTGTCCAGCATGAACATGACGTCGCTGCTGCGCGGTGGCACCGGCGAGGCGTTCCAGTACAAGTTCCACGGCCCGGGCTTCGTCGTGGTGCAGCCCTCGGAGGGCTTCTCGGGGGCCGTGCAGACCAGCTGAGGGGGTCCGGCGGCCGCAGGTGCGGGCTGACGGGCGAGGTCAGCGACCCAGCAGGTGCGGATGGCACAAACAGGATCACCCGGCGGCCCGAGGTGCAAAACCTGGTCGGTCGTCCATGCTGGGGCAGCGGACCGCGACGAGGAGGTACGACATGACCGACGACGTCGGCCGGGAGAGCCTGCCTCTGCCGGACTACGACCACCTGCCCCTGGGCAGGCTCGGGCAGCGCATCCGTTCGCTGGACGCCGACGACGTCGTCATGCTGCGGCAGTACGAGGAGGCGCAGAGCCACCGGCTGCCCGTGCTGCAGGTCCTCGACAACTGGCTGCACGAGCTCGCGGACGGCGCCGAGCCGTCCGAGGACCCGTCGCACGCCCCCACCTGACGCCCGGCGTCCCCCTGACGCCGCGCTTCGGCCGCCGACCTGGACGGCCGAGGCGAGTGCATGCCCGCCGGCCGGTGGACGTGGTCGCGGATGTGACCACCTGCGAGGTCCCGGTCCGGAGTGCCGGATCGGCGCTACTCTCCGGCGCATGAGCGATCAGCAGCAGCCGTACTTCCCCCAGGACGACGTGCCCGGATCGCAGCAGCCGCCGCCGTACGGGTACGCCGTCCCCGCGCCGCCGGCGTATGGCGGCGGGTACGCCCCGGCGGGCGCGCCCGTCTACGGGTTCGACCCCGTCACCGGGACGCCGTGGTCGGACAAGACGCGGACGACCGCCGGCCTGCTGTCGCTGCTGCTGCCGATGGTGGGCCTCTGCGGTGTCGGGCGCCTGTACGCGGGGCAGGTCGGCATCGGTCTGGCGCAGCTGCTCGGGTTCTTCGTCGGCGTCCTGCTGGTGTTCGTCCTCATCGGGTTCGTCATCGCACCCGCCGTGTGGCTGTGGTCCGTGATCGACGGGATCCTGCTGCTCGCGAACGGCGGGAAGGACGCCTACGGCCGCATGCTGCGGTGAGGGTGGTCGCCCCGGGCCCTCTCGGCGTGCGGGTCGCCGTCGTGCACCCCATCGTGGAGTGTTCCCGACGACGACGAGGAGGACGAGATGGCCGACGACATCGCCCGCGAGGACCTGCCCCTGCCCGACTTCGACCACCTGCCGTTGGGCACCCTGAAGCAGCGCGTCCGGTCGCTGGAGGCCGACGACGTCGCCGTGCTGCGGGAGTACGAGGAGACGCGGGCCAACCGGCTGCCCGTGCTGGTGGTGCTGGACCAGTGGCTCACCGAGCTGGCCGACGGCGCCGCCCCGTCCGGGGGTGACCCCGCATCGCCCGCTCCCGAGCTCGCGCCACCCCCCGAGGGGCCTGTGACCGCGTCCCCGCAGACGCAGGGGCCGCCGCAGAACCCGCCCTCGCACGGGGACCCGACCAACCCGGCGCAGCCGCGCACCTGACGTGACGTGGCGCCCCGGCCGGGCGGCCGTGGCGTGGGCCGTCGCGCTCGCCGCCGGGGTGCTCGCGTTCGTCGTGCGGTGGCACCTGCTCGGGGGTGCGGCCGGGCTGCGCCAGTACCACGGCTACGACGACGGGGTGTACTTCTCCTCGGCCGTCGCGTTCGTGCACGGACGGCTGCCGTACCGCGACTTCCTGCTGGTGCACCCGCCGGGGATCATGCTGGCGCTGACGCCCTTCGCCGCGCTGACGCACTGGACGAGCGACTCCACCGCGCTCGCGGTCGCGCGCGTCGGCTTCCTGCTGCTGGGGGCGGCCAACACGGTGCTGGTCGCACGGCTGGCCCGACGCTGGGGGCTCGCTGCGACCGTCGTCGCGGGGTTCCTCTACGCCGTGTCGACCGCCGCCGCGTACACCGAGCGGCTGACGCTGCTCGAACCGCTCGGCACGCTGACGCTGCTGGCCGGCGTGACGCTGCTGCGTCGCGCGGAGGTCCCCGGTGCGGCCCGCCGGTGGCGGTACGTCGGCGGTGCGGTGCTGGGGCTCGGGGTCGTCGTCAAGATCTGGAACGTCGTCCCGGTGCTGGTGGTCGTCGTGTGGTGGGCGGTGCGGCGGGGGGTGCGGGAGGCGGTGGGCGTCGCGGTGGCGGGCGCCGCGGCTGCGCTGCTCGTGCTGCTGCCCTTCGCGGTGGCGTCCGGGCGGTCGATGGTGGAGCTCGTCGTGCTCGCGCAGCTGGGGCGCTCGCGGGCACCGGGCACGGTGGCGACCCGGGTCGAGGGGATCCTCGGCGTGAGCGCCACGCAGTGGGAGTCGGAGCAGGTGCGTGCGGCCGTCACCGCGGCCGTGGGCCTGGCCGTCGTCGCGGCCGCGGTCGCCGCCTGGCGCCACGACCGCGGGCGGCTGTGGGTCGCCGTGCTCGGGGCGCAGCTGCTGGTGCTGCTGGCTGCGCCCTCGTACTTCGCGTCCTACGCCGCGTACAGCGCGCCGGCCGTCGCGCTCGTGCTGGCGGCGGGGATCTCCGTGGTGCCGGACCGGCTGCGGGCGGGGGGTGCCGTGCTGGCGTGCGGCCTGCTGGGCGTCGTCGCGGGCGTCCCGGCCGCACCGGCGCAGGCACCGTTCCCCGTCGCGCAGGTGCGTGACCTGCTCCCGGCCACGGGGTGCGTCCGCGCCGACTCGCCGGGTGCCCTCGTCGTCCTGGACGTCCTGTCGCGCAACGAGCGGCGCGGCTGTGCGACCCGCATCGACGTGTCCGGCCAGACGTACGCCGTGGGCGACCGGGACAGCGCCGGCCGGCCCGTCCCCCGGGTGCGCAACCAGCAGTGGCAGGAGGCGGCCGTCGCGTACCTGACGTCGGGGTCGGCCGCGGTCATCGCCCGGCAGACGGGCAACGGGTTCGCACGGACGACCGTCGAGCGGCTGCACTCGCACGGGCGGGTCGTGCAGGTGGGGGCCGTGGAGGTGCTGCTGCCGGGGGTGGCGTCGGACGGGTGAGGGATGGGCGGACAGGCGGGTGCCCGGGTCGATACGCTCCGCCGATGGAGCTGCTCGTGCCCCCGACGTACGACCTGCTGTGGTCGGTCGCCGTCCTGGCCGTCCTGCCGCTGACGGTGCTCGCCCTGCTGCGTTGGCGCGCGGTGCCGACCCGCCACCCCGTGCTGTGGCTGCTCGCGATCCTGCTCCTGCCGGTGCTCGGCGCCGTGGTGTTCCTGGCGTGGGCGCCGCGGGGCGTCGGCGGACGAGAGCCCCGGTAGCCCGGTCGGAGACCGGCGCGACCTCGGTGGCGCCAGGGCTCAGCGGGCCGAGGGCGCAGGCGTCCCGCGACGTGCCGGGAGCGCGAACCTGTCGCCGTCGAGCGCGGCGTGCACGGTGGTCGTCGCGCCGGCGGCCCGCACGGCCGACTCGGCCTGCGCGCGCAGCGGCTCGACGTCCGGGTAGCGCGACGAGTAGTGGGCGAGGACGAGCGTGCGCGCGCCACCCGCTGCGGCCAGCACGCCCGCCTGGCCGGCCGTCAGGTGCAGGTGCTCGGCGGCGAGGTCGGCGTCCTCGTCGGCGTACGTGCACTCGGTGAGCAGCAGGTCGGCGCCGTCGGCCAGCTCCGTGGCCCCGTCGCACACCGCGGTGTCCATCACGACGGCCACGCGCTGCCCCGCACGTGGCACGCTCACGTCCTCCATCCGCACCCGCCCGACGTGCCCGTCGCGCGCGAGCCGGCCGACGTCCGGGCCGCTGATGCCCGCCGCCGCGAGCCGCTCGGGAAGGAAGGTGCGCCCGTCCGGCTCGCTCAGCCGGTACCCGTACGTCTCGACGCGGTGCCGCAGCGCGACGACCTCCAGCCCGTCCGCGACCGGTCCGGACGCGCCGTGCGGGTGCAGCCGCAGGTCCAGGCCCGGGCTCGCGAGGCCGACCAGCGCCCGCACCACGTCCTCGCCCGACGCCGGGTAGTGCAGGTCCACGGGGTGCTCGACGCCGTCCAGCACCATGCGGGACAGCACGCCCGGCAGCCCGTAGCAGTGGTCGCCGTGCACGTGCGTCAGGCAGATGCGCGTCACCGCGGACGCCGCGACGCCCGCGTGGATCAGCTGCCGCTGCGTGCCCTCACCCGGGTCGACCAGCACGCCCGCGCCGTCCCAGCGCAGCAGGTAGCCGTTGTGGTTGCGGGTGCGCGTCGGCACCTGCGACGACGTCCCGAGGACGACGAGCTCACGCACGGGGACTCCTTGCCGGACGGAGTGTGAAGCGTTGCTGCCGGAATCCGGCAAGAACGCTTCACGCTCTCACGGTGGGTGCTGTGACGTGGCGACCAGCGTGTGTGGGGGTGTGCTGTGCTGGGCCCGGTGGGGGAGTGGTGGGGTCGGTGACCTGCCGCGGACAGGGCTGACCGGCCGGTAGGCTGGTCCGGCGTCGCCGGGACCCGGTGTCACGCGCCTGTAGCTCAGGGGATAGAGCACCGCTCTCCTAAAGCGGGTGTCGGCAGTTCGAATCTGCCCAGGCGCACAGTGTTGGTGCAGATCAAGGGTGGGTGGCCGCCGCGCGCGAGTCCCGCGGTGTTGGCAGGGCCTCGTGGCCAACAGGATGTCCGCGTCGGACGTGCTGCCCCAGGGCTCGTGTGGCCGTACGGCCACCAGGCGTATCGGGGTACGGCTGCAACTCGCAGCCTTCTATATGGGTCTCGCTCACTGAAGGCTAAGCGGCTAGACTTCAATAGTGCCCAAGGTTGTTGAAGCCTGATGAGCGGCCAGCAGACGGACGTCGTACCCGGTGCGGGCGACGACGCAGCGTGGCCCGCGCTCACCGCCGAGCCCCGCGACTGGACATCGAACCTCGATGATGGGCGCCTCAGCGTCTGGGAACGCCAGCGGATCTCGCGCCCCTACAGGGCGTCAGTCCTGCCACCGATCGCGCACCGGACCCCGCGCATCAGCAGCAACGTGCAAGTCCTCGTCAACGACGCGACCTCCGATGTCGCGCGGTTCGACAGCGAAGTCGCAACGATGCCTGTCCCCATGCCCGCGGTCCTGCTCCGCACCGAGTCGGCCTCCAGCTCCCAGATCGAGCATCTGACCACCAACGCCCGCAACCTCGCCATGGCAAGTCTCGGAGTTGGATCCAAGCAGAACGCCGAGCTCGTGGCCGCGAACGTGCGCGCCATGAATGAAGCCCTCGCCGTTGGCGACGACATCACCCCCGACACGATCCTTGCCGTTCACCACGCCTTGCTCACCGTGTCAGACCCCGACGTCGCCGGCCGATGGCGCGCCGAACAGGTGTGGGTGGGCGCCTCCGCGATCAGCCCGCACGGCGCCGACTTCATCCCCCCGCACCATGAACGCGTGCAGGCCGCGATCGACGACATGGTCACGTTCGCCGAGCGCGACGACATCCCCGCACTCACGCACGCAGCGCTCGTCCATGCCCAGTTCGAGACCATCCACCCGTTCGTCGACGGCAACGGGCGCACCGGCCGCGTGCTGCTGCAGCAGGTTCTGCGCCGCCGGGGCTTGACCCGGCACACGACCGTGCCCGTGTCCGCCGGCCTCTTGCGCGATCCCGACCGCTACTTCCGCGCGCTCACCAGCTACCGGGAAGGTGACCCCGACGTCATCGTCGAACAGGTCGCCTACGCGGCAGTGGCCGCCACCATCAACGGCCGTCACCTCGCCGACGACGTCATGGCCCTTCGCGCTGCATGGCAGGACCAGATCAAGGCCCGATCCGACTCGGCAGCGTGGCGCCTCATCGACGCACTCGTCGCCCAGCCCGTCGTGAACGCTGACTACGTCGCAGCGACGCTCGCCATCTCCGACCGTGGTGCCCGCAACGCCATCGAGGTCCTCGAGAAGGCCGGCGTCCTTCAACCGTCGACCTCGGCGCTACGGCACAAGGTCTGGCAGGCCCCGCAGGTTCTTGCCGCGATGGACGCGTTTGCCGCCCGTGCTGGGCGCCGCGCCTGACGCGACACGATGAGCGCGTGTGGGACGATGACGAAGGCGAGAACGACGGGTTCAGCGGGTGGGGCTACGAGCCGTCCTCCGCGAGCACGTGGGTCCGGCTGCGAGGGACCACGGGTTCCGCGGCATGGCACCGACCTGGCGCAGATGTAGCCCGTCGGGTGACTGGCAGTCGTGAACGTCCAGTCGTCGCCGTGGAGCACGAGCGAGTCGATGAGGTGCGTGATCAACCTGGCCCTGGCTCCCGCGCCGTGGCTCGACTGGGTGGAGGAGACGCTCGGTGCCGGTTATCCGAAGTCGGTCGGGGAGTCACTTGGTCTCTATCGGATTCGGCTGCACCCGACCGGGGCACCCGCCGGTGCCGACGTCTGGGCCTGATGAAGCGGGCGAGTCTGGGGAGTGTTCTTCGCGCGCGGAGGCCCTTCTCGTCGCCGACGACGGGCCTGGCCCGGAGCTCGACGGCTGCTCGCAGAGGCCTTCGCGAACACCATGGACATCCAGCGGGACCACGCGAGGCGCTTCGAGACGCGGGTGAGGCAGCGAGCGGCGACCGGGCTGAGCCGTCCGCCCGTGGGGGCTGACGACGTCGAGGACGCGTGCGACGTGGCAGCCGCGCGCTTCCGCGCCCTCGACGTCCCGGCAGCACGCCTGAACCTCGCGCTCCTCAACGCCCTGCACCACCGGTGGGCAGGCGCTGTGCGCCCTGACACCTCGATGTTCACGCTGCTGTTCACCCGCCCGGGCGAGACGGGCTACGCGTTCAGCGAGCGCGTCGAGGTCCAGTGGGAGACGGAGGGCAGAGTGCGGCTGGCTCTCGTCAGGGACGTCCCTCACCGTGGGCTCGAACGTCCCGGCGGACGCGTCACCGTGGCGGGAGACTTCACCCGACCCGAGAACGCCCTGCCCGCACTCGAAGCCCTGCTGCTCCAGCTCGCGACGCCCGACGAGGCGTAGCGAGCCGCTCGCCTCAGCCTTCGGCGATCGTGCGCTGGATATCGGCACCCGAGGTGACGACCACCGCCGACTCACCGACCCCCTCCGGGAGGTTGGCGCGTGCCGCCTCGCTGCAGATCATCGGCGGCACGCCCGGGGCCATGAGCGTCATGTCGCCCGTGGCGGCGAGCTTGGCGACGAGGTCCCAGGCCTGCTGGCCGCTGACGTGGTTGACCATGAAGCCGTTGCCCGGCTCGCCGATCCCGTACAGGTCCGCGGTCCCGTCGTCGAACTGCAGGAGCGCGAAGTCGGACTCGGGCTCCGTGCTCTTCACGTGGGGGGCGATGAGGTCACGGAGCGCGTCGCTGTCCGTCACCGCCAGCTCGCCGTCCACCATGCGCTGCACGAATACGTCGAAGCTCATGACGGGAGCGTCTCACCGGAAGGTCTGTCGGCTCAAGGCGGCGCCCACTCACCGTGTCAGCGTCCGCACCGACGGCTCGAACATCTCGCGCACGGTCGCCGCGAGCAGGTCGAGCGCAGCGCCGAGCCCGACCTCGTCGTCGGACCACGCCTCCAGGACGCTGGCCAGGACGCCGCGCATCCCGTAGCCGACCGCCTGCGCGACCGCCCGGTTGCGCGGGCCGGTGTCGGTGGCGGAGGCCAGCACGTGCGACGCGATCAGCTCGGCCCAGCCCGAGACCAGCGGCCGCGCCCACGCGTGCGGGACCGTCGGGTCCTGCGCCAGGACCTGCAGGCGCAGCCGGTAGAACTCCCGGTCGGCGTCGTCGTACCGGATGGAGGCGCGGACCGCGTCGATGACCTGCTCGAGCACGTCACCGCCGGCCGGGGCGGCGCGCAGGTGCTGGGCGACGACCTCCTGGTTGGCGGTGTAGTCGTCGCCGAGGACGTCGAGCTTGGTGGGGAAGTAGCGGAAGAACGTGTTGCGCCCGATGCCGGCGGCCTGGGCGATGCGCTCGACGCTCGTCGCCGCGTAGCCGTGGGCGGCGAACTCGCGCATCGCGGCGTCGCGGATCGCGCGGTGCGTGGTCGCACGGGGCCGGCCGGGGCCCGGAGGAGGGGGCGGCTCGGGGGCGATCACGTCGGGTACTCCTCGTGGCAGGTGAGGCCGACCTTATCGGGACGATGGGCCTGAGCCGTTGTTTCGGGACGCCAGTACGTTGCCAGTACCGAAAAGCCGGGCCTGTACGAAGGAGTGCGTCATGCTCTACCCCCACCTGTTCTCGCCGCTGACCGTGCGGGGCGTGACGCTCAAGAACCGGGTCGACTTCCCCGCCATGGCGACCAAGATGGGCGCCGACGGCGGTTACGTCACCGACGCGCTCATCGACTACCACGTCGCCCGCGCCCGCGGCGGTTGCGGCCTGCTCACCGTCGAGGCGACGTCCGTGCACAAGCCCACGGCGCCGCGCAACTTCATGTCGATCGCCGACGACTCCTACCTCGAGGGCTGGATCCGCTTCAACGAGGCCGTCCACGCCGCCGGGGGCAAGACCTGCATCCAGCTGTGGCAGGGCGGCATCATCACGCCCGGCCAGGACCCGGCCACGTACGCCGTCATCCCCAGCGACATGCCGGTCGCCGGCGGCGTCGTCCTGCCCGGAGCGACCGTGGAGACGATCGCGGAGATCGTGCAGGCGTGGGGCGAGGCGGCAGCGCGCGCGGTCGCGGCGGGCTTCGACGTCCTGGAGTTCCACGCCGGCCACAACTACTCCCCGGAGATGTTCCTCTCGCCCGGGTTCAACCGCCGCACCGACGAGTACGGCGGCAGCGCCGAGAACCGCATGCGCTACCCCCTGGAGTGCATCGACGCGATCCGCGCGGCCATCCCGGACGACGTCCCGCTCATGATGCGCGTCTCCGCGGGCGACGACGGGGTCCCGGGCGGCAACACCGTCGACGACGTCATCGCCTTCACCAAGGTCGCGCGTGAGCACGGCGTCGACATGGTGAACGTGTCGCGCGGGACCGTGATGAGCGTGAACCTGCAGGTCCCGACGATGGACCACGACCGTGGTTTCAACGTCCACAACGCCGCCAAGTTCAAGGCGGACACCGGCCTGGTCACCGTCGCCGTCGGCCGCATCAACGACCCGCAGCAGGCCGAGGACATCATCGCGTCGGGGCAGGCGGACATGGTCGTCATGGGCCGCGCCCAGATCGCCGACGCCGAGTTCTGCACCAAGGCGATGGCGGGCGAGGAGTGGCGGATCATCCGCTGCATCGGCTGCAACCAGGGCTGCTTCGACCGGATCGCCGCGGCGAACGCCTCGACGTTCCCGCACATCTCGTGCCTGCAGAACCCGGCCGTGGGACGCGAGGCCGAGTTCCGCATCCCCAAGACCGACAACCCCCGCACGGTCCTCATCGCCGGCGGCGGCATCGGCGGCATGGAGGCCGCCGAGCGCCTGCACGCGCTCGGGCACAAGCCGATCCTGTGCGAGGCGTCGGCGAGGCTCGGCGGGCAGTTCTACATGGCCGGGCTCGCCCCGCGGAAGCAGGAGATGAGCGACGCGGCGCTGAGCCGGGCCAGCACGCTCGAGCACTTCGGTGTCGACGTGCGGCTGAGCACGCCCGTGACGCCGGAGCTCATCGACCAGGTGGCACCGGACGAGGTGATCATCGCGATCGGCTCGACCCCCATCACCCTGGACCTCGAGGGCTCGGACCAGAACTCGGTCATCGACACCGAGACGGTCCTGACCGGCTACTCCCAGCTCACGGGCGACGTCGTGGTCATCGGTGGCGGGCTCGTCGGCCTCGAGGTCGCCGAGTACCTCGCCCAGAACGACCCGCGCGTCACGTCCGTCACGGTCGTCGAGATGGGCTCGGAGGTGGGCCGCGACCTGGGCACGCTGCGCAAGCAGGAGGTCATGACGCACCTCGCCCTGCACGAGGTCGCGACGGTCGTGGACACGCGCTGCCTGCGGATCAACGCCGAGGGGGTCGTCGTCGAGCACGACGGCGAGGTCTCGACCATCCCCGCCACCGGCGTCGTCGTCGCCGTCGGCTCGCGCTCCCTGGACACCACCGAGCTCACCGACCACTGCCTGGCCAGGAAGATCCCGTTCCACATCATCGGCGACGCCCGCTCACCGCGACGCGCGATCGACGCCGTCGCCGAGGCCGCGGAGGTCGCGATCTCGATGCGGTGACGCGCGTGGCGCTCGGTCAGCCGAACACCTTCGTGTTCGCGCTACGGTTCGGCGGATCGGTCACGCCGCCCGGACGGTGGGAGGGAGCGTCGAGGCGGAGGTGCGCAACGAGTCGGGCAGGGACGGGCTCACGGTCGTCGTCGTCGATGCGCAGGGGCTGGACTCGTTCACGAGCACCATGGAGGAGTCCGCCTACCTCGACACCCAGTGGGTCGACCGTGAGCTCCAGTGCCTCGTCGAGCAGGACGGGCACCTGGAGATCCGCGACGCCGACGGCGACGTGATCGTCCGGCACGACTTCGCCGACCGGCCCATGTGCGACGGCGACGTGGGCGTCCTGGGTGAGGACGGCACGCTCACCTGGGAGTAGTCAGGCAGGTCGTCGAACGAGTCCTCGCCGGCACGTACCCGGACGGCTCGGTCGTCATGTCCACCTACCCCGCCGTCGACGCACGGCGATGCGGGTGCCGACGGCGATGTTGACCGCTCCCACGACGAGCGGGAGCATCCCGTCGGCGCCACCGGGAGTCGCCGCGAGCGCGGCGCCGCCGGCGAAGGCGACGGCCCCGCACACGAGGTACGTCCACATGCGCCTGCGGGACGGCGGGAACGCCATCGCCTCGCGCGGTTCGAGGGGCGTCGGCACGGGCGGCTCACCCCGCGGGCCGGGCGGTGCGCTCGGCCACGGCCAGGCGAGGACGTCGGCAGGGGCGGTCTCGAACCCGGGGTCGATCGGTGTGCTCGGCAGGCGGTCGAACCAGTAGCGGTCGACGAGGTCACCGATCTGCTCAGCGGTCACGCAGCGGCTCGTCACGACGACCACCTCGCGGTCCTCGTGGACCACGTCGTCGACGCCCGGGACCTGCTGGAGCATCGCGACGGTCCCCGTGACCAGGCGCTCGTAGGGGTGCGCGGCGACGTCCGAGAACCCGAGCTCGGTACGCAGCCGCCCGTCACGCAGGGTCGTGACCTGCTCGATCCAGTACACGGGCTCGCCGGCGAGCAGACCGGGCAGTCTCTCCACGTCTGACCATCGGCACACCGCACGCAGTGCCTGAGTCTCGCCCCCGCAGGCCGCAGCATGCGGGGAGCACGGATCCTTGACGCCGCCCGTCACCCTCCTTACGGTGTCACCCACTCGGCCTAGTGAACGTTCTCCGTCGACGACGACGTCGGCGCCTGCCCGCGGACCGCAACGGCTGTCCCGGGTGGCTGCTGGTGATCGTTCGCGACCGGCGGACCCCTCGGGCGGGTGGTGAAGATGCCAGCAGGCGGGGGGTCGCCTCTCGCCGCCGGCTCCGGTGCAGGTTCGAAGGGGGATCGATGAGCGATCGAGGGACCACACAAGGAAGCGGCGGAGCGCCGACGGCGGGTCTGCGCAGCGCCCGGCGGCGGGCGGCGCGATGGCTGGGTGCCGGGGTCGCGATCGTCGTCGCGAGCGTCGGCCTCGGCGCCCCGGCCCAGGCGGCGGTCGCCGAGACCTACGAGGTCGAGATCCGCGCGGCCAAGCACGGGACCGTCACCGGCGCGGGCAGCTACGAGGCGGGCGAGACCGTCCAGCTGACGGCGACGCCGCGCGAGGGGCACGTCTGGGGCGGCTGGACGTCGGCCGACCTGGAGTGGATCGGCGCACGCGTCGACTCCTTCACGATGCCGGAGCACGACGTCGTCCTCGAGACGTCGTTCCGCAAGGCGATCAAGCCGCTCAAGGACGTCTACCGCGACTACTTCGACGTCGGCAACATCTACTCCCACCCCGGCACGTACGCCGAGGGGTCGCCCAACTCGGCGACGATCGACCGGCACTACAACGTCATGACGGCCGAGAACGCCATGAAGCCGGACCAGCTGCTGCCGAACGACAACATCGACCCCGAGACCGGTGAGTTCACCTTCACCTTCGACGCGGCCGACGCGTTCGTCGACGAGACGCTGGCACGCGGGATGAAGGTGCACGGGCACGTGCTCGTCTGGCACGGCCAGTCGCCCGCCCGCATCAACAGCGGCACCACGGGCGGCACCCGCGCCCAGGCCAAGGCCAACATGGAGCGGTACATCGAGGAGGTGCTCACGCACTTCCAGGGCCGCACCGTGTCCTGGGACGTCGTGAACGAGGCGTTCGTCGACGGGCTCGCGGAGTTCGACCCCGCGACGCAGGACTGGCGCGACTTCCTGCGCGGCGGCCCCAACGGCGGCTTCTCGCGCTGGTACAGCTCCTACGCCAACGGCGCCGACACCGCGGCGGGCGAGCACCCGGCCGACTTCCTCTACGACGCGTTCGTCTTCGCCCGCCAGTACGGCCCGGAGACGCGGCTGGAGTACAACGACTTCAACGTGTTCCAGTCCGAGGGGAAGGCGCAGGCCATCATCGCGATGGCCACCGACCTCAACGAGCGGTACGCCGCCGAGCACCCCGAGGACCCGCGCCCGCTGGTCGAGGCCATCGGCATGCAGTCGCACAACTACATCAACCAGACGCCTGCCTACGCGTGCTCGGACCTCACGCGGCTGCCGCGGCTCGTGGACGACGCCGCGGCGGAGTGGCAGCCGGGGGCGTGCTCGAACGAGGCGTCCGTGGAGCGCTCGATCCAGCTGATCGTCGAGGCGGGCTTCTCGGTGAGCATCAGCGAGCTCGACCTGCAGGTGTGGGAGGCGTGGAACGGCCAGCCCGAGGGCGACGACCGGGCCGCGTACCGCGACCTGACCGACCCGTCCGTCAAGGACCGCATCTCCCGTGAGGGGTTCACCTACTGGGAGGGCAAGATCACCAACCGGGCCGAGCTGGAGAAGATCCAGGCCCAGCGGTTCGCGGAGTACTTCGCGGTCTACAAGAAGTACTCGACCGACATCAACCGGGTGACGTTCTGGGGCCTGACGGACCAGCTCAGCTGGCGGTCGACCCACAACCCGCTGATCTTCAACAGCGACTTCTCCGAGAAGCTCGGGGCGGTGGCCGTCGCCGACCCCGAGAAGTGGCTGGGCCTGCGCAAGCAGATCACCGACACCTCCGGGCTCGAGGCCGCGCTCGCGACCGTCGCGGAGCTCGACCTGCGCGGGCACACCTACACGGGCAGGAGCGTCGCCGCGGTGAAGAAGGCCGAGGCCCGCGCCAAGGCCGTCCTCGCCCACGGCGCACCGCAGGCCAAGGTGAACGAGGCGACCGCCGCGCTGCTCGACGCCGTCGCCGCGCTCGAGCCGAAGCCCACCAAGCCGCCGAAGCCGACCAAGCCGCCGAAGCCGCCGAAGCCCGGCCACCCCCGGTCCTGACGGTTCCCGACGAGGCCGAGGCCCTCGCGGGCGCCGGGGCGAGAACGCTCCGGACGCCCGCGGGGGCCTCGGCCTTCGCGCGCCCACGCGCCGCCCACCGCCGTGCACGCTCCGGCCGGCCAGGGGAGGATGGGCTCTCCGTGACCTGGAGAGGCGTGTGAGTGGCAGGCAACGCGACAACGACATTCCGCAACGCGGCCCTGCTGTCCCTGGCCGCCGTCACACCTGACCGCGTGACCACGTCCGCGGAGCTCGACGGCCGGCTGCGGCCCGTCCTGGAGCGGCTTTCGCTGCCGACGGGCCTGCTCGAGCGCATCGCGGGCGTCCACGAGCGCCGCAACTGGGCGCAGGGGCAGAGCTTCGACGCCGCGACCATCGAGGCGGGCGCGAAGGCGCTCGCCGAGGCCGGTGTCGACCGCGGGCGGATCGGCCTGATCGTCAACACGTCGGTCACGCGCCCGCACCTCGAGCCCTCCGTCGCGGTGCGCATGCACCACGGCCTGGGCCTGCCGTCGTCGGCCGTGAACTTCGACATCGCCAACGCGTGCCTCGGGTTCGTCAACGGCATGAGCCTCGCGGCCCAGCTGATCGACGCCGGGCAGATCGAGTACGCGCTGGTCGTCGACGGCGAGGACGCCGACGAGGTCCAGCACAACACCGTCGCGCGGCTGTCCCGCGACGGCACGACGCGCGCGGACTTCATGCGCGAGTTCCCCACCCTCACGCTCGGCTCGGGCGCGGCCGCCGCGGTCCTCGGCCCCGCCGACGCGCACCCCTCCGGGCACCGCCTGCTGGGCGGCGTGACCCGCGCCGCGACGCAGTTCAACGAGCTGTGCGTCGGCGGCGTCAACGGCATGTACACGGACGCGAAGGCGCTGCTGCGCGGCGGCATGCAGCTCGTCATGGCCGCGTGGGAGGAGGCCCGCGAGCACTTCGAGTGGTCCCACATGGACCGCTACGTGATGCACCAGGTCTCCGACGTGCACACCGACGCGATCATCAAGGCGGCCAAGCTCGACCGGGCGCGCGTGCCGCTGACGTACCCGCGGTTCGGCAACGTCGGACCGGCGTCGATCCCGATCACGCTGGCCCACGAGGCGTCGAGCCTGACGCCGGGGGACCGCGTGCTGCTCATGGGCGTCGGCTCCGGGATCAACACCGCGATGCTGGAGCTCGCCTGGTGACACGTCCCACCACGGGGCCGGCCGGCCGGCTGCCCGCGCCGACGCCCGCGCCCGCACAGCTCCCGCCGGACGGCCTGCCGGGCCTCGACCCCGCGTGGTCGCGGCTCGTGACCGCGCGGGAGACGCCGCTGCCGGGGTCACCCGGGACGCCCGCCGACGGCACGCCCGCCGTCGAGCGCACCTGGCACGTGCTCGACACCGCACCGGCCCTCGCCGCCCGGGGCGTCACGCCCGTCGGGACGCTGCTGTGCGTGCACGGCAACCCCACGTGGGCGTACCTGTGGCGCGACCTCGCCGCCGCCACGCTCGCCGCCGCGCACGCCGACGACGGCCCGGGCGCGTGGCGCGTCGTCGCCGTCGACCAGCTGGAGATGGGCTTCTCCGAGCGGACGGGCACGCACCGGACGCTGCGCCGCCGCGTGCGGGACCTCGGCGACCTCACCGACGCGCTCGCGCTGGAGGGGCCTGTCGTCACGGTGGGGCACGACTGGGGTGGCGTCGTCTCGCTCGGCTGGGCCGTCGACCACGTCGACGCGCTCGCGGGCGTCGTCCTGCTCGACACGGCGGTGCACCAGCCGCCGGACCGGCCGATCCCGCTGCCGCTGCGCCTCGCGCTCGGCGCGCTCGCGCCGTCGACGGTCGCGACGCCCGCGTTCCTCGAGACGACGCTCGCGCTCGCGCACCCGTCGCTGCCCGACGACGTCAAGGACGCCTACCGGGCGCCGTACCGCACGGCCGAGCGCCGCGCGGGGATCGGCGCGTTCGTCGCGGACATCCCCGTCGGTCCCGGGCACCCGAGCGTGGACGAGCTCGACCGCGTCGCGGAGCGCGTCCGTGGCCTCGACGTCCCGGCGCTGGTGCTGTGGGGCCCGCGGGACCCCGTCTTCGGTGAGGCCCACCTCGGGGACCTGCTCGCGCGGCTGCCGCAGGCGCAGGTGCACCGCTTCGAGGGCGCGGGGCACCTGGTCGCCGAGGACGTCGACGTCGCGGGCGCCGTCACGACGTGGCTCGCGGACCGCCGCGCGACGGGCCCGGACGGCACTGCCGCGACGCGCGCCGACACCACCGCCGCGACGCGCGCCGACACCACCGCCGCGAACGACGCCCGGGCGCCGCTGTGGCGCCGGCTCGACGACCTGGCCGACGACGACTCGACGGCGCTCGTCGAGATGGCGCCGCCCACCGGTGGGGGCGTGCGGACCGTCACGTGGCGTCTGCTCGCGCGGCGCGTGCGTGAGCTCGCGGCGGGGCTGCACGCGGCCGGTGTGCGCCGCGGGGACCGGGTGTCGCTGCTCGTCCCGCCCGGGGCCGACCTGACCGCGACCCTCTACGCGTGCCTGCGGATCGGGGCCGTCGTCGTCGTCGCGGACGCCGGGCTCGGTGCCCGCGGCCTGACGCGGGCCGTCCGTGGTGCGCAACCGACCGTCGTGGTGGGGGAGCGCAAGGGCCTGGCCGCGGCGCGTGCCCTCGGCTGGCCGGGGCGTCGCGTGTCGACGACGACGCTGCCCCCGGCCACCGCAGCCGTGCTCGGCGTCGAGGTGAGCCTGCCCGACCTGGTCGACCTCGGCGTCGGGACCGAGCTGCCGCCCGAGCCGGCACCCGACGACGTCGCGGCCATCCTGTTCACGTCGGGGTCCACCGGCCCCGCCAAGGGCGTCGCGTACACGCACGCGCAGCTCTCGGCGATGCGCGACGCGCTCGCGGCGCAGTACGGCCTGGGCGTCGGGACGGGCCTGGTCGCGGGCTTCGCACCGTTCGCGCTGCTCGGCCCCGCGCTCGGCTGCCGCTCGGTCACGCCCGACATGGACGTCACGTCCCCGCGCACGCTCACCGCGCGGGCGGTCGCGGCCGCCGTCGAGGCCGCCACCGTCGACCTTCCCGGCCCGACCGCGGTGTTCCTGTCGCCCGCGGCCCTCGCCAACGTCGTCGCGACGGCGGGCGACCTCACGGCCGACGACGAGCGCGCCCTCGGTCGCGTCGGGCTCCTGCTGTCCGCGGGTGCACCCGTCGGGGAGGCGCTGCTCGCGGCGGTCGGCGACCTGCTGCCCGGCGCGGTGCCGCACACGCCGTACGGCATGACCGAGGGCCTGCTGCTCACCGACGTGACGCTCGAGGAGATCCGCGCCGCCGGGTCCGGCGGGGCGGCGGGAGGGGTGTGCGTCGGACGGCCCGCGGCCGGCGTGACCGTGCGGATCAGCGCGCTCGACGCCGACGGGCGCGCGACCGGGCCCCTGGACGCGACGCCCGGCGTGACCGGCGAGGTCGTCGTCGCCGCGGCGCACGTGAAGGACCACTACGACCGGCTGTGGCTGACGGACCGCGAGAGCCGGCGCGGGACGCCGGACGGCGACGGACCTCGGGTGCCCGACGCGCAGGACGCGCTCGACGGCGTGGCACCCGGTGCGCGCTGGCACCGGACCGGTGACGTCGGGCACCTGGACGCCGAGGGCCGGCTGTGGGTCGAGGGGCGGCTCGCGCACGTCCTGCTCACCGCGGACGGGCCCGTCACCCCGGTCGGCCCCGAGCAGCGCGCGCAGTCCGTCCCCGGGGTGCGGCGCGCGGGCGTCGTCGGGGTGGGGCCGCGGGGCACGCAGCAGGTCGTCGTCGTGGTGGAGACCGAGCCGGGCGCGCGCCGGCCGGCGCTCGGGACGCCCGCGCTCACGGCCGCCGTGCGCGCCGCCGTCGGTCCGGCCGTCGCGGCGGTGCTCGTCGTGCCCGACCTGCCGACCGACGTCCGCCACAACTCCAAGGTCGACCGCACCCGGCTCGCGGCATGGGCCGAGGGCGTGCTCGCCGGCGGACGGCTGGGCCGGCCGTGAAGGTGCTGGTCACGGGAGCGTCCGGCCTGCTGGGACGCACCACCGGCGCACGGCTGCGCGACGTCGGGCACGAGGTCCGGACGTTCCAGCGCCGGCCCAGCGGCCTCGACGGCGTCCAGGACGTCCTCGGCTCGGTGACGGACCACGACGCCGTCGACCGCGCCGTCCGTGGCGTCGACGCGGTCGTGCACCTGGCGGCGAAGGTGTCGCTCGCGGGCGACGCGGCCGACTTCCGCCGCGTCAACGTCGACGGCACGCGCACGCTGCTCGCCGCGGCCGCACGCCGCGGCGTCACCGACGTGGTGCACGTGTCGTCACCGTCCGTCGCGCACACGGGGACGGCGATCGTCGGGGACGACGCGCCGCGCGCCGACCCGCAGCGCGCGCACGGCGACTACGCGCGCACCAAGGCGGAGGCCGAGCTCCTCGCGCTCGACGCCGACGGTGCCCTGCGGGTCGTGGCCGTCCGGCCGCACATCGTCTGGGGGCCGGGCGACGAGCAGCTCGTCGCGCGCGTCGCGCAGCGGGCACGGGCCGGACGGCTCCCGCTGCTGGGCCACGGCGCGGCGCTCATCGACACGACGTACCTCGACAACGCGGCGTCGGCGCTGGTCGCCGCGCTGCACCGGCTCGGCGACGACGACGGTGCCGTGCGGGGCCGGGCCTACGTCGTCACCAACGGCGAGCCGCGCACGGTCGCCGAGATGCTCGCGGGGATCTGTGCGGCCGTCGGTGCGCCTCCGCCGACGGCCCGCGTGCCCGGCGCGGTGGCTCGCGGTGCGGGCGCCGCGGTCGAGACCGCCTGGGGCCGGCTCCCGCTGCGCGGCACCGACGGGGAGCCGCCCATGACGCGGTTCCTCGCCGAGCAGCTGTCGACGGCGCACTGGTTCGACCAGCGCCGCACGCGTGCCGACCTGCGGTGGCGCCCCGAGGTGACGATCGACGAAGGGCTGCGGCGGCTGGCGCAGTGGCACGCGGCGCAGGGCTGAGCGACGGGGCGGACGTGAGCGACGACCGCGCGTGAACGACGACCGCGTGAACGACGACCGCGTGAACGGCGAGGGGCCGCCGAGACCCTGACGGTTCGGCGGCCCCTCGTCGAGGCGTCAGAGCGGGCCGGGCATGCCCTGGTGGTCGTTCGCCGGTGCGGGCGTGACGCCCGGCCCGGTCTCGGGCGCGGCGACCGGAGCGGCCTCGGCGCCGGACGCCCCGGCACCGAAGGCGCCGACGCCGTACGCCTCGGCGGCGGGCACCGGAGCCTCGTCCGGCGTCTTCGCCGCGGCGAAGGCCGACCGCAGGACCGCGAAGGAGCCGAGCGCGCCGAACCCGAGGGCCCAGCCGAAGTCCGGCAGGTAGTCGGGCAGCGCGTCGGGCAGGACCTCGAAGAACAGCGGCCAGAACTCGCCGTGCGTGAGAGCGGCCCAGGCGCTGAGCCCGCTGCCCTCGACGAACGCGGTCGCGCCGTCGTAGACCATGCCGGCGAAGAAGGCGAGGAGCAGCGTGACGGCCGTCGTCACGAGCACGACGGTGGCGCCGAGGCGGCTGATCCGACCCGCTCCCCACACGTACAGGCGGAGCGCGACGAAGGCGACGACGGCGCCGACGATCGCGGTCACGTAGCCCAGTCCCCAGATCAGGACCCAGGCCGCCACGCCCAGGGGGACGGTGGCCAGGGCGGCGAGCGTCCCGCGGCGGACGTTCTCGCGAACGGGTGCGGCCGGCGTCGTCACGACGTCGGCGGGGTTGTCAGACACGGGGACTCCCGGGGAGGTGGCCCGGGAGGGTCCCGGGCGAGCGCGAGCAGCGTAGCGACGGGGGAGTGGGCCGCGTGGCTGGTTTTCGGGTGGACCCTGCACGTCTCGCGCGGGGGTGCCGGGGTACTCGGCGGTAGCTTCCGGGCGTGGCTGCCGCTGCGCCGGCTCGGAGGTGAGCACCCACCAGGTGAGGGTGGTGCGCCGGCAGCCTGAGGGTGGAGCATGGCCCCGTCCGGACGAAGGAGCGCGCATGTCGCAGACGTACGCCGTGGTCGTGGCCGCGGGAAGCCTGCGCTCGCCGGAGCCGGACGCGACGACGGTCCCGCACCGGTGGACCGCCCAGGGCGTGACGATCGAGGCGCCGTTCACCGGCGCGCACCTGCTGCACACCGCCGTCGCCGGGTGCGTCCTCAACGACCTCTACCGGGAGGCGGACCGCCTGGGCGTCGTGCTGCACGGCGTGCGGGTCGCCGCACGGGGCGGCTTCGACGGCAGCTGGGCGTCCACCGGCATCACGTACGCGGTCGACCTCGACACCCCGTCCGCGTCCGAGGACGTCGAGCGTCTCCTCGCCGTGGTGGACGACGTCGCCGAGATCCCTCGCGCGGTCAGGGCCGGGGCGTCCGTGACGCGCGCGACCACGTCGTCGTGAGCGTGGCGGGCCTGCGCAGGACTACTCGGCGGTAGGCTTTCGATCAGCTGGTGATGGAGCAGGGCCAGGACCGTGCCGCGTGGTCGTTCACGGCGGCGTCCGGCCGAGTGGCACCACCGGCGTCAGCACGGACCCGTAGGCGCGCGCACGGGGGAAGCTGCGCGGTCTCACGGCGCGCTCACCCGCAGGAGCTCACGCCCTGTCGGCCCCGGGCGCTGCCCGGCAGTACGGGGCACTGCCCCGGCGCGACCGGTCCTGGCTGGGTGGGGCATGGCGTGCCGGACCGCGGACCGCGGTGCGGACGGGCGCGAAGGAGGAGATGTGGCACGAGCAGGCCAGCGCGGCTCCGGCCGCGGACGCAGCGACGTCGGCGCGCAGCGCCGCCGTGCTCCGCGTCCCAGCGAGCAGGGGATCATCCCGGTGCTCGCGGGGCTTGCCCGTGAGGTCGACGGTGCGGTCCAGCGACCGCCCACCCGTGCCGCCGTGCGCACGAAGTTCCAGGTCGTCGCCCTGATCGTGCGCGAGGAGCGCGCCCGGGTCATGGCGGACGCCACCCTCCCGCAGGCGCGGCGCGCGGAGCAGCTCAAGCGGCTCGACGGCGTCGCGACCCAGCTGGCGAAGACCGCGGCCCGTGACACCTCGCTGCTGGAGCTGCTGACGGACGAGGCGCGCGTCTCGGACGCGGCACGCGCCTACAAGGCGACCGTGATGCGCGCCGGCGGCCTGGAGCCGCCCGAGGAGCCCGAGCCTGCCCCGCCGCCCCCGCCCGCGCCGGGCGTCGAGAAGCGGGTCGTCCCGCAGTCCGTCATCTCGCGGCGGCTGGCGAACCCGTTCCTCGCACCCGACTTCGAGGCGGCCGCCCAGCGGGTCGTCGCGCGCCCGCGTCGGCTCGCCGGCTGGGAGCTGCTCGAACCGCTCTTCCGCTCGTTCGAGGACGCCACCCCCGGTGCACCCGCGTGCATGGCACTCCCCGAGCCGCGCTTCGTGCCCACGCCTCCCGGCCGCGAGCTCATGCCGCACCAGGCGCAGGTCGTCGCGGCCGCGGTCCGTGGCCACCGCACGTTCCTGCTCGCCGACGAGCCCGGTCTCGGCAAGACGGCCCAGGCGCTGCTCGCCGCCCAGGCCGCCGACGCGTTCCCGCTCCTCGTCGTCGTCCCCAACGTCGTGAAGACGAACTGGGCGCACGAGGTCGGGCTGTGGGTCCCGCTGCGGCGGGCGACCGTCGTCCACGGTGACGGTGACGACGTCGACGCGTTCGCGGACGTCGTGATCGTCAACTACGACATCCTCGACCGGCACGTCGGGTGGCTCGGCGACCACGGCTTCCGCGGGATGGTCGTCGACGAGGCGCACTTCATCAAGAACACCAGCTCGCAGCGCTCCAAGCACGTGCTCGCGCTGTCCGAGCGGATCCGCGCCCGCATGGCGCGGCCGCTGCTGATGGCGCTGACCGGCACGCCGCTGATCAACGACATCGAGGACTTCCGCGCCATCTGGCAGTTCCTCGGCTGGATCGACGAGACCAAGCCGCTGGGTGCGTTGATGACGGCGCTCGAGGACACGGGGCTGACCCCGGCCGACCGCGGGTTCTCCGCCGCGGCGCGTGCCGCCGTCATCGACATGGGCATCGTGCGTCGCCGCAAGGCCGACGTGGTCGCCGACATCCCGGCCCGCCGCGTCGCGGACCTGCCCGTCGAGCTCGACGGGGCGGTCGGCCGCTCGATCCGCGCCGCCGAGGCCGCGCTCGCGCAGCGCCTGGTCAGCCGGTACCGCGCGGCCCTGCAGGCGCGCGGGGGCGACACCGCCGTCGACGGCGTCGACCTCGACCTCGCACGCCGCGTCGCCGCCTCCGAGCTCAAGGACTCCAGCTCCAAGGCGGGCGGCGAGAACGTCTTCACCATGGTCCGCCGCATCGGCCAGGCCAAGGCCGGGCTGGCCGCGGACTACGCCGCACAGCTCGCGCGCAACGTCGGCAAGGTCGTGTTCTTCGCCAAGCACATCGACGTCATGGACCACGCCGAGAAGACCTTCGCCGAACGCGGCATCCGCTACGCCTCGATCCGCGGCGACCAGACACCGCGGACGCGCGCCAAGAACGTCAAGGCGTTCGTCGAGGACCCCGAGGTCTCGATCGCGGTGTGCTCCCTGATGGCCGCGGGCGTCGGCCTGAACCTGCAGGTCGCGTCCAACCTCGTGCTGGCCGAGCTGTCGTGGACCGACGCCGAGCAGACGCAGGCGATCGACCGGATCCACCGGATCGGACAGGACGAGCCGGTCACCGCGTGGCGCATCATCGCGGCGCAGACCATCGACGCCCGGATCGCCGAGCTCATCGACAGCAAGTCCGGGCTGGCCGCCCGGGCGCTGGACGGTGCGAGCGAGGAGGAGTCCGAGGGGTCGTCGGACGTGCAGCTCGACGCGCTGGTGGGGTTGCTCACCGACGCGCTGGCGGTGGACGGCGCGGTCTGACGACACCGTCGCCACGGTCGGTCACCGGTCACCCGGGCCCACCCCGGGCACTCAGTGCAGGACGAGGGGCGGGACGGTGCAGACGCGGACGGCCGGCATCTTCACCGAGATCATCGACAGGGCGAGCGAGCTGCGCGCGCAGACCTGCCACGCCCACACCCACACGAGGGACTTCACGCCGGGGCGGAGCGCGAGGCCGACGGGCGCCAGGGGGAAGGAGCCGAAGCTCCCGGCGACGGGCGGTGACGACGCGTCCGCGAGGCTCCCGCCACCGCTCGCTCCGTGCGGCACCGAGCCGGCGCGCGGGTCCGGGTTCTTGGGCAGTGAGCTGCCGCGGACGTCCCACAGGGTGACCTGGCGGGAGTACGCGGGCCGGTCGCTCCCGGCGCGGTAGATCGTGATCGCCAGACCACCGCGCCCGGCGTAGTGCGTCATGTCCGGCGACAGCGGCATGCACACGAAGGTGAACCGTCCCTCCGGGGTGAGGGAGACATCCGTCGCGGAGTCCGAAGAGAGGTAGAGACCCAGGGCAGCGGCGCTGGAGCCGTCCGTGCCAGAGCACATGAGGTCGCCGAACTTGTGCTGCGCCTGGGAGCCCGGACCGAGGGTCCAGCTCTGGTCGTAGGGCGGTGCCACGAGGCGGCACGTGGTCGGCAGGAGGATGCTCGTCGTGTCGCCGACCACCGAGGCGACGTCCGGGACGAACCGATGGGTGAACAGGCTCTCGGTGACGCGTGCCGAGGTCGGCACCCCCTTCCCGTCGAGCGCCTGCTGGTGGTCGTGCAGCAGGGTGGTCGCCGCGGCCGCGAACGATCTCGCGTCCGCCTCGGCCTCGTCCGCGGGCGGTGGCGAGAGATCGACGTCCGGCGCCGGCCGGGCGAACCAGGCGGCGGCCGCGGCCTCGTACCCACGCACCGCCAGGGACCCGTCGTGCTCGCGGACCGAAGGGGGCCCGTCGTGTTCGCGCACCGACACGGACGCGTCGGGCTTGCGCGGGCTCATGACGCACCGCCCGCCGTCACCGACACACCGTGCCGGGCGGTGACCGTGGCGACGGCCGTCATCGCCTCGTCCAGTGGTGCGTCGGGCGGCACGGTCTGCGCCAGGTCGGCGAAGAAGGCTCCGGCGCGGTCGCCTGAGGTGATGGCGAGGAAGCGGGCGGTCGCGCTGCTGGCGGCGAAGGTCACGGGCGTGCCGGCCGGCAGCGTCACCAGACCGCCGGGCCCCACGCGGTACGTGTCGTCCGCGACCGTCGCGGTCACCTCCCCCTCGAGCACGTACATCACACCGGTCCACGGGGAGACGTGCGGTGGGGCGGCCTGTTCTGCGGTGGCGACGATCTCGAAGACCTCGAAGGCGCCGACGGCGTCCTTCACCTGCGCCTTCGTCACGTGGTCGCCGTCGATCATGCGGTGGTGCAGGCCCTCGTCGGGGCCGACGTACGTGGCGCTCATGGCGTTGCTCCAGTCTGTGCGGAGAGGAGCGTCCAGCGTCGCGCGGCAGGGGGCGCCGCCTGCAGGTAGTGGGCTACTCGAATCCGTGGTCGCCGACGACGGCGGCCATCGCCGCGCGATCGGCGACACCGAGCTTGCGTCCCGCGCGGTAGAGGTGGCCCTCGACGGTCCGCACGGACACGACGAGGCGCTCGGCGATCTCCCGGTTGCTCAGACCCCGCGCCACGAGGGCGGCGGCCTCCCGCTCGCGCGCCGTCAGGGGCAGGGGGTGCACGGCGGTGAGCAGCGCGGGCGTCCGGGCGCCGGAACGCCGCGCGACCGTCTGCGCGTAGGTGGCCGCGGACAACGCCGAGCCGCGGCGTCCGCTCCGGCGATGGAGGTCCGACGCCTGCGCTGCGGCGTCTCCCGCGGCGACCAGGTCCCCGAGCTGCTCCCAGTCGTGCGCCGCGGCGACGAGGGCGTCGGGGGCCTGGGCCGCGTGCGCGCGAGCATGGCGCAGGGCGGCCGTCGCCCGGGGGAGAGGCGTGCCGACGACGAGCTCGGCCAGCCGCTGCTCCGCGAGCGGGGAGCCGCCGAGCTGCGTCGCCGCCTGCCACGCCAGCACCTCGAACGCGGGGGAGTCCTGGCGGCGGGCCGTCGCGGCGGCGGTCTCCGCGTGGCGCACCGCCTCGGTCACGGCCCCTTCGGCGCCCGCGGCCCACGCGCGCGCGAGGAGGTCGTCGGGCTCGTGCAGCGTGTACGCCGGGTGTCGCTGCGGCTCGGCGAGCAGCGGCAGCGCGGCCTCGGGCCGGCCGGCCAGAGCCTGTGCCGTCGCCAGCAGGGTGCGGCAACGGAACCGGAACTCGTGCTCCGAGCGGTCCAGCATCGCCCACGCCTCGCGCAGCGGACCCAGCGCGTCGCGGGGGCGTCCGGCGGCGAGTGAGGCATGCCCCGCCAGCACGAGTCCCATCGGCCGTGCGGGACCGGGGAGGTCGGCGGACGACGCGACGAGCCCACGGACGACGTCCTGCGCCGCTGACGGCAGCCCGGCGAGCCGGTAGCCGGTCACGAGCCAGTCGGCGAAGCCGAATGCCGGGATGCCGTGCAGCGGCTTGGCAGCGCCGCCCGCCGCCGCGGCGGTCGCCAGGCTGTCGAGGTCTCCGCGGACGGCGGCCGCCGCGGCCAGCGCCGAGACGACCAGCAACCGGGTCAGGTCGTCCGGCAGCTCGCGGCCCACCAGCTCCGAGCACCGGGCGAGCGTCTGCGCCACCCGGCCGTGCGCGACGTCGATCACGGCGCTCATCGCCTCCACCAGCATCCGCACGGCGCCCGCGTCCGGGTCGCCGAGAGCCTGGGACGCGACACGGGCGGCGTCGTCGGCGCGGCGCAGCGTGAACAGCAGGTTGCCCGCCCGGTAGACGCGGGCCCGGGCGCGCTCCGGTCCGCCCGGTGCGTCGGTGACGAGGTCCCGCAGCACGGCGTCGGCGGCCTCCCCCTGCGTGAGCCACGACAGGGTCGCCGCGTGCACCAGGCGCGCGTCCCACCCGCCGTCCGCCGCAGCGGCGCGGGCGAGCCGCTCGGCGAGCGGGAGGTCGTGGAAGGCGACGGCCGACCCGGCGGCCTGCAGGAGCAGGTCGCGGTCCAGGGGCACGTCGGAGTCCATCAGCAGGACCGCTCGGGTGATGGGGTCCGCGTCCGTCGCGAGCCGGGAGACGAGCCTGCCGCGCAGGTGGCGCGCCCGGGCGGTACCCATCCGTGCCCGGCGGACCTCGCCGTACACCGGGTGCCCGAGGCGGGCGGTTCCCCCGCCCGACGGGTCCGAGCGCACGAGTCCGGGCCGTTCCGCCTCGTCGACGGCCGTGTGCGGCGCGAGCGACAGCAGCGTGTCCCACGCGAGGGGCTCACCCAGGGCGACGAGGTCGAGGACGTCCCGCACGGGAGGCTCGAGACGGCCGATCTCCCGGTCCACGAGCGTGGCGAGCCCTGAGGAGACCTGCACGTCGCCCGACCACAGCCACAGGCCGGTGACCGGGCTGAGACGCCCCGACGCGACCTCGGCGGCGAGGACGTGCCGCAGGAGCAGGGGGCTGCCGCCGGTGAGGGTCCACAGCCGCTGCGCGGACCCGGACTCGACCGGCCCCTGCAGGGCCTGGGACACGAGTGAGGTCGTCGTCGGCAGGTCGAGCGGATCGAGGTCGAGGCGTGGGAGGAGCTCGTCCTTCCACAGGGAGGTGACGACGTCGGGTGCGGCCGCCGGCTCGCGCACCGTCACCACGGCGGGGGCGATCCCGCGGAGCACGACGCGGTGGAGGACGACGGCGGAGAGGTCGTCGAGGAGGTGGGCGTCGTCCACCGCGAGCACGAACGGGCCCGGCCGGGCGAGGCGGTCGATCATCCGGGCCACCGCGGGGGCTGCGTCCGCCGGCGGCACGTCCACGAGCCCGGCGAAGGCACCGAACGGCACGGGGCGCGTCGCCTCGCTCCCCACGGCCCACACCACCCGCGTGCCGCGGCGCGCGAGCTCCGCGAGGCTCTCGCGCGCGAGCCGCGTCTTGCCCACGCCTGCGGGGCCCGCCACGAGGATCCCGGCCGCACCGGGCCGAGCGGCAGCTGCGACGTCCCGCAGCTCCGTGCCCCGGCCGGTGAGCGGCCACAGCCGCTCCATGGAGCCGATCGTAGGGTCGGGACGGTGGAAAGGGCACGATGGGTGGGGTGAGGACGACCGAGCGGGTGCGGCTGGCGGCAGCGGCGCTGCTGTGCGCCGTGGTGGTGACGGGCTGCGCCGACGCGCCGACCCCCGAGACCGTCGTCGTCCGCGCGCCCGTCGACGCTCCCAAGACGGCTGTCCCGGCACCCCCGACGCTCCCGGCCGTCGACCTGTCGACCCTGCCGGTCGCCGAGCCCCGCAACCTCGTCCCCGGGCTGCCGGGCACGGACGGCCTCGAGCAGCGCCGCAACGACGACCCCGCGCTCGGCACCTGGAAGACCGCGTCCGTCCTGCGTGACACGGCCGGGTACGACGCGGTGCACGGCACGCCGGTCGCCGCCGTGCCCGCGGTGACGCTCGACGTGCCGACCGTGCTGCCGGTGATCGACCAGCGCGGGGGCTGGCTGCGGGTGCTCGTCGCGACGCGCGGCGCGCTGCCCAGCCAGGACGCGTCGCAGGTGAACGGACGCAGCGTGTGGATCCGCGCGGACGACACCGCGCCGGCGGGGACCGACTGGCGGCTGCACCTGGACCTCGCGGCGCTGACGCTCACGGTCGACGACGGCACCACGACCAGCACGGTCCCCGTGAAGGCCGTCGGGGCGCCGGGGACCCCGACGCCGGCCGTGCCGCAGTTCGTCGTCGGGTCGCAGTGGGAGCAGCCGGGCACCTACACGCCGCGCGTGCTCCTGCTGTCGAGCCAGAGCGAGACCATCGACGTCTACGACACGGCGACAGGGACGTCCGCCACGGCGATCCACACCAGTCCGTTCGCGGCCACCGGGCCCATCTCCAACGGGTGCATCCGCGTGAGCGAGGACGTGCTGGACCTGCTGTGGGACAAGGTGCCCGCGGGCACGGTGCTCACGGTGAGCTGAGGTGTCGTCGCAGCGCGCGTCACGTGCCGCGCTGCGCCCCCGCGCGAGACGTGAGGTACGCGCGCACGTCGGCGTCGTCCGTCAGCTCGGCCGCGCGTCGGAACGCCGCGGCCGCCCGGACCCCGTGCCCGGCCCGGGCCAGCAGGTCCGCCCACGTCGCCCACCACGGCTGGAACGCGGGCGACGGCTCGGGCGGCAGCGCGGCCAGGCCCGCGTCCGCGCCGTCCAGCCGCCCGACGACCGCGGCCAGCGCGACCCGCCCGCCCAGGCTCGGCGCGACCGCGTCGAGCGCGACGTACAGGGTGCGCAGCGCCGCCCAGTCGGTGCGGCCGGTGCGACGCCGGTCGGCGTGCACCGCCTGGATCGCCGCCTCCAGGCGGAACCGCCCGGGCACTCCGGGCCGCTGCGCGCGGCGCAGCAGCGCCTCGCCCTCCGCGAGGAGGTCGGCGTCCCACGTCGCGGGGTCCTGCTCGTCGAGCGGTACGAACGCACCGGGCGGCTGCCGGCGGGCGAGCGAGAGGGTCACGAGCGCGGCGAGCGCCCACGCCTCGGGCTCGTCGCCCAGCAGCGCCGCGAGCACCAGCGCGAGGTGCCGGGCCTCCCCGGCGAGGTCGTGCGCGCCCTGCCGCCAGGTGACGGCGGCGCAGGCGTAGACCGCCTCCAGCACGGGCGGCAGCCGCTCGGCCATCGCTGTGCGGTCCGGGACGGCGAACGGGACCCGCGCCCGGGCGATCCGGCGCTTGGCCCGCACGAGGCGCTGCTGCATCGCGGCCGGTGACACCGCGAACGCCGTGGCGACCTGCGCCGAGTCCAGCCCGAGCACGGTCTGCAGCATCAGCGGCGTGCGGACCTCCGGCGCGATGGCGGGGTGCGCGCACACGAACAGCAGTGCCAGGCGACGGTCGGGGATGGCCGCCGGGTCGACGTCCGCCAACGGGTCCTCGTGGACCAGGTCGGTGCTCGCGGCGTCGTCGGGGAGCGCGGCGGTGCGGCGGTGCGCCGCCGAGCGCCACACGTCACGGATGCGGTTGCGGGCCACGGTCAGGAGCCAGGCGTCGGGCGTGCGCGGCACGCCGTCGTCCGGCCAGCGCGTCAGCGCCTGCTCGAACGCGTCCGCGAGGGCGTCCTCGGCCAGCGCGAGGTCCCCCGACTGTGCGGCGAGCAGCGCGACGAGCCGGCCGTACGAGTCGCGGGCGGCGCGCTCGGCGGCCGCCCGCGCCCGTGCGGCGCTCACGCGTTGGGTGTCCAGACGCCGTCCACGGTGTACAGCGCGCCGGGACGCACCTCGACCGCTCCCCACGAGACGCCCGGGGCCCGGCGGGCGAGCTCGATCGCCGCGTCGAGGTCGGGGACGTCGACGACGAACGTCCCGCCGAGCTGCTCCTTGGTGTCCGCGAACGGCCCGTCCTGCACCTGCAGCACGCCGTCGACCGTGCGCAGCGTGGTCGTGCTGGACGAGGGCTGCAGCACCTCCGCGCCGACCAGGGCCCCGGCGGCCTGCAGCGTCGCGGCGTACGCGGTGAACTCGCGCTCACCCTCGGCCCAGGCGTCGTCGCCCATCGACTCGGGCGTCATCTCGGGGTAGTGCAGCAGGATCGTGTAGCGCATGGCGTCCTCCTCGGACGGTCACGTGGTCGCTCCGGCAGGCAGGGTGCCGGTCGGCGGTGGGCCGTGGTGGCCGCACACCCTCATGACGATCTCGCGTCGGCCCGGCAGACACCCCTCGTCACCTGCTCGCCGCCGCGATCGCGTCCGCCGCACGGATCAGGCCCAGGTGGCTGAACGCCTGCGGGAAGTTGCCGATGAGCCGCCCGGCGTCCGTGTCGTACTCCTCGCTGAGCAGACCGAGGTCGTTCGCGTAACCGACGAGCTGGTCCATGAGTGCCCGTGCGTCGCCGAGCCGGCCGCTGTGCGCGTACTGCTCGACGAGCCAGAAGTTGCAGATGAGGAACGGGTGCTCGTCGCCGTCGAGGCCGTCCATGCCGGTGTCCGTGCGGTAGCGGTGCACGAGCCCGTGCTCGTCGCGCAGCTCGGACTCGATGCGCGCGACGGTGCCGAGCATGCGCGGGTCGTCGGGCCGGACGTAGCCCGTGTGCGGCAGCTGCAGCAGGGACGCGTCGACCTCGGGCCGGCCGTAGGTCTGCGTGAAGCTGCCGAGAGCCGGGTCGTACCCGTTCTTGTCGATCTCCTGACGGAGCCAGTCCCGCAGCTGGCGCCACCGGTCCACCGGGCCCGTCAGGCCGTGGTCCTCGACCGCCCGGACGCCACGGTCGAAGGCCGCCCACATCATCACGCGCCCGTGGGTGAAGTGGCGGGGCTCGCCCCGGGCCTCCCAGATGCCGTAGTCCTTGCGGTCGAAGTTGGTCTCGCAGAACCGCAGCAGGCCTCTCTGCAGACCCCACGAGTACTCGTTCTCCGCGACGCCCTGGTCGCGGAGCATCGCGAGCGCGATCATGACCTCGCCCACCACGTCGGCCTGGTACTGCCGGGCCGCGTCGTTGCCGATGCGCACCGGCCGGGAGCCGTCGTAGCCGGCCAGGTGGTCGAGGGTCTTCTCCGTGAGCTCGCGCTCGCCGGCCAGGCCGTAGAGGACCCGCACGTCGTGGGTGTCGCCCGCGATGGCCCGCAGGAGCCAGTCGCGCCACACGCCTGCGCTCTGCGCGTGCCCGTAGGTCGCGACGACCTCGATCATCAGCGCGTTGTCCCGCAGCCACACGTACCGGTAGTCCCAGTTGCGGCTGCCTCCCGGGTCCTCGGGCAGCGACGTGGTGGGGGCGGCGACGACACCTCCCGTGCGCTTGTGCGTCAGCGCGCGCAGCACCAGGAACGAGCGCACCACCAGCGGGCCGTAGTCCGTGCGCACGGTGACGCGCGACGACCAGCCCGTCCAGAACGCGATCGTCTCGGCCAGCGACTGGACCGCGTCCAGCGGCTCGGGTGGCTCCTCGTACGACGGGAACGCCGTCAGGTTCCACGCCAGCGACTGGCCCGCCTTCATGCCGAACCGGGCCGTCAGCCGGGGAGTGCGCGCACCGCCGCCGTGGGGCGCCCGGTGCTTGGGATCGCGCCGCCCGGCCCCGCGGACGCGGTCCTCCTGGCCCACGGCTTCGTGCCCCTTGGCCGACGCCAGCAGCGGACCGTTGAGGACCAGCCCCTCCGGGCCGGCGAGGGACAGCAGCGCCCGTGCGCCCGCGTGGTCCACGACGCGCACCCACGGGATCGCGCGGGCGTAGTCGAACCGCAGGCGCAGGTCGTGCTCGATCTCGACCGTGCCCTCGAGGCACTCGACGTGGCGCACGAGGTCGCTGCGGTCGGTGACGATCGGCAGGAAGTCGGTCACCCGGACGCGACCGGTGGCCGTGCGCCACGTCGTCTCCAGGACGAACGTGTGCGGCAGGTACCGCCACTCGACCACCTCGCCGTCCACGGCCGACAGGCGCCAGCGGCCGTCGTCGGGGCCGCCCAGGAGCGCCGAGAAGACCGCGGGGGAGTCGTAGCGCGGCAGGCAGAGCCAGTCGACGCTGCCGTCGCGCGACACGAGCGGCCCGGTGCCCAGGTTGGACAGCAGCGCGTAGTCCTCGAGCGGGGTGCTCACTCCTCCCTTCTACCTGCTCGCGCAGCGGACCGCAGTGCGGCGTACGGTGCCAGCAACCGCCGGGGAGGTGCCGCAGCATGCCGATCGAGCCGTCCGACGCGCGGCGCCGCCTGCGCACCCTGGAGCACGGGACGACGCCCGGGGCGGCCCTGGCGCTGTTCGACGACCTGCCGCCCCTGAGCGTCGGTGACCTGCTCGGTCGCTGGGCGGGCCGCGGTGTGCCGACCGGTCACCCGTTCGACGGGCTGCTGGAGCGGCTCGGCTGGCACGGCAAGGTGATGCGCTCGCCCGAGGACGTCCACCCGCTCGTCTTCCGGGCGCGCCAGGGTCGGCTCGTCGGCATCACGCCGGCGTGGCTGCCGATGGGTGCCGCCCTGCGGGTCGCGCCGGCCGTGCCGCCCGCGCTCGCGGCCTCGGTCTTCCGCGTGCTGCGCCCGGTCGTCACGACGACGCGGCCGCAGGCCCGGCTGCGCGTCGTCGAGCATCGCGGCGTGACGAGCGCCGCGATGGTCTACGACCGGCTGCCCGTGATCGACGCGTTCCGCCGCGTCGACGACCGCACCGTGCTGGGGGTGATGGACGTGCGCGACGACCCGCAGCCGTACGTCTTCGTCCTGGAGCGGGCCGACCCGCCGCAGTAGCGTGGACGACGTCGTCCAGCACGCCAGCACGCCGAGGAGCCCACGGATGGCCGAGCACCGCCCGTCACCCGTCGCCGACGACGGCCCGTTCTTCCACGGCACGAAGGCGGACCTCGCCGTCGGGGACCTGCTCGTGCCCGGCCGCCGGTCGAACTTCGCCGAGCGTGCAGCGAACCACGTCTACCTGACCGCGACGCTCGACGCCGCGACGTGGGGCGCGGAGCTCGCGGCCGGCGAGGGACCCGGGCGCATCTACCGCGTCGAGCCGACGGGCCCGATCGAGGACGACCCGAACCTCACCGACCAGCGCTTCCCCGGCAACCCGACGCGCTCGTACCGCACGCGCGAGCCCGTGCGTGTGGTCGACGAGGTCGTCGAGTGGACGCCGCACGCCCCGGAGGTCCTGCAGCACATGCAGGACCACCTGGCCGAGCTCGAGCGGCAGGGCGTCGTCGCCGACGACTGAGCGGGTCGTCGCCGACTGAGCGGGTCGGCGACGCCGCGCGGTCACCCGGCGTCGAAGCGTCCCTCCTCCTCGGGCTCCTCGGCGGCCGTGCCGACGTGCTCCTGGTTGACGTCGGCCTCGTTCGGGCCGGTGCCCGTCTCGACGGGTGCGTCCTGCCCGTCGCCGTGCGTCGGCGTCCCGGGGGACGCGGGACCGGGGTTCTCGCTCATGGTTCCTCCTTCATCCGGCGACGGAACGTCCGTCGCGTCACGCGGACACCGTGGGTGTCACGCGTCGTGCTCGCGGGACAGACCCGTCGGGTCGTCCGCGTGCTCGCCGGCCCGCTGTGCGTCGAGCTGGCGCAGCGCGTTGTCGGGGAGCGGCTCCTGCGCCAGGCCGCGGCGCATCTGCTCGACCTGCGAGGCCTGGGCGCGCGGCGGCAGCAGGGGGGTGTCACGGTCCACCACGGCGTGCACGACGCACGGGCGCCGGGCGGCCCAGGCCGTGCGCCACGCCTCGGCGACGTCCTGCGGGCGCGACACGCGGACGGCGGCCAGGCCCAGCAGCTCGGCGTAGTCCGCGTACGGGAACGCCGGGACGTCCTGCGAGACGTCGAACCGCGGGTCGCCCTCCATCTCGCGCTGCTCCCACGTGACCTCGGCGAGGTCGCCGTTGTCGAGCACGAGGACGACGAACCGCGGGTCCGCCCAGTCGCGCCAGCGGTGCGCGACGGTGACCAGCTCGTTGATGCCGTTCATCAGCATCGCGCCGTCACCCGCCAGCGTGACGACGGGCCGGTCGGGGTGCAGCAGCTTGGCGGCGATCCCGTAGGGCATCGCGGAGCCCATCGAGGCCAGGGTGCTCGACAGGTGCGCCGGCACGCCGGGCGGCAGCCGCAGGTGCCGCGCGTACCAGTACGTCACCGAGCCCACGTCGACGGCGACCTGCGCGTCGGCGGGCAGGTGCTCGGACAGCTCGTGCAGCAGGAGCTGGGGGTTCAGCGGCTCCGCCGGGGTGGCGATGCGCTCGGCCGCGATGTGGTGCCACGAGGCGACGGCCTGCGTGACCTCCGCGCGCCACGGGCCCGAGCGCTGCGGCAGCCGGGGCAGGAGCGCGTCGAGCGTCGCGGCGGCGTCACCGGCCAGCGGCGCCTGCACGGGGTACTTGGCGCCGAGGTTGCGGGCGGCGACGTCGACCTGCACGGTCGTCGCCTGCCCGAGCGGCGGGTAGAACTCCGTCCACGGGTCGTTGCTGCCGACGATCAGCAGCGTGTCGCAGCGCGCCAGGAGGTCCGCGGACGCCGTGGTGCCCAGATGGCCCATGACCCCGGCGTGCACGGGCAGGCCCTCGTCGAGCAGCGGCTTGCCGAGCAGCGACGTGACGAGGCCGGCTCCCAGCCGCTCGACGACCTCCAGCACCTGCCGGGTGGCACCGCGTGCGCCGCGTCCCGCGAGGACGACGACGCGCTCGCCGGCAGCGAGCAGCCCGGCGGCGCGGTCGAGGTCGTCGACCGGTGGCACGCCGACGGTGCGGGAGACCACGGGTGAGGTGTGCACCAGGCCGTGCCCCTGCTGCGGCTCGGGCTGGTCGGCCTGCTGGACGTCGTGCGGCACGATCACGCACGTGGGGCTCGACGTCGCCAGGGCGGTGCGCAGCGCCGCATCGAGGACGGCGGGCAGCTGTTCGGGCGTCGTGGCGGTCTGGACGTACTGCGCGCACACGTCCTTGAGCAGCACCGGCAGGTCGACCTCCTGCAGGTACCCGGTGCCCAGCGCGGTCGTGGCGACCTGACCGACGATCACCACGACCGGGGTGCGGTCGAGCTTCGCGTCGTACAGGCCGTTGAGCAGGTGCACCGCGCCGGGGCCCTGCGTCGCGAGGCACACGCCCACGCCGCCGGAGTACTTGGCGTGCCCCGTGGCCATGAAGGCTGCCATCTCCTCGTGCCGTGCGGTGACGAGCTCGACGGCACCGCCGGACCTGGCCAGCGCCGCCAGGAGCGGGTCGATGCCGTCACCGGCATAGCCGAAGACCCGCTCGACTCCCCACTCCTGCAGGCGCTGCACGATCCCGTCCGCCACCGTCGTCATCGCGTCCTCCGCCTCGGTTGCTCGTCACCCGATCCTGGGCGCCCGGCGGACGGGACGCATCCGGGGCCGGGTTCCGAGGGCGCCCGGTTCGTCCCGGGTGCCGCTATTCCCGATCCGGGCGTACTGTCGGAATCGCGCCCTCGGAGGCGTTGTGCCTGAGCGACCGGGGGGACGCAATGGGGACCAGCACGCGACGCCTGCGTCGAGTCGGGGCCGTTCTGGGGTCGGTGGTGCTGCTGCTCAGCCTCACCGGCACGACGGCAGCACAGGGGAGCAGTTCCGCCGCAGCGCCGTTGGCGGTCCCCACGCCGACCGGGGACGAGGCCGTCATCACGGTCCGCGTCGGTGGCGACCGTGCCGGCACGACCGGCGTCACCGGGCTCGCGGGGGTGACCCTGCAGCTCTACGACGGGACCACGACGCCGACCACGCCGGTCGACGAGGACTGGGCCACCTGCGTCTCCGACGCCGACGGTGACTGCAGCTTCGTCGTGCCCGACACCGAGGCCGGCATCCGTGGCTGCACGCTGCTCAGCGGCGCCAACTGCGACCGCCGGTTCTGGGTGGTGCAGACCGGCGTGCCGGAGGGCTTCACCGCGAACACGGCGCTGCGCACGGGCAACGGCGACGGCACGGGCTCGCAGCTGACCCCGTACGAGTTCCGCACCGGGCGCTTCCTGCGCGCGGGCAACACGTACACCTCGCAGTCCGACTTCATGGTGGGCACCGGCAGCACCACCCGGAACGCGTCGGGCGGCACGTGGCAGCAGTCGCGCGTCAACCCGGCCCCGCTGCAGCAGTGCGGCCTGAACGTCGCGCTCATCCTCGACCTGTCGGGGTCGGTGACCTCCTCGCAGCTCGTCGACCTCAAGAACGCGGCGGACACGTTCGTCGACTCGCTCGTCGGCACGCCGTCGCAGATGGCGCTGCTCTCCTTCTCGACGGTGACCCCGGCCCAGGGCGCGACGCAGAACTACCCCGGTCTGGTCGAGGTGTCGACCCAGGCCGGTGCGGACGCCTTCAAGTCCCGCTACGCCTCGTGGACCGCGGGCGGCGGCACCAACTGGGACCGCGGGCTCGCGGCGGCGGCGGAGGCCGCCGGCGCGTACGACCTCGCGGTCGTCATCACCGACGGCGACCCCACGCTGTACTCGCAGCCGTCGCAGGGTCCGGGCAACTTCACGCGCCTGCGCGAGATGGAGAACGGGATCTTCTCGGCCAACGAGCTGAAGGCCGAGGGGACGCGCGTGCTGGCCGTCGGGGTGGGTGCCGGTGTTGCCGACGCCGCCACGGCCCGGAACCTGGCAGCGATCTCCGGTCCCACCGCCTACGACGGGACCAACCCGCTGGCCGCCGACTACTACCAGGTCGCCGACTACACGGTCGTCGGGCAGGCGCTGCGCCAGCTCGCGCTCGGGGAGTGCGCCGGATCCCTGTCGGTGGTCAAGCAGCTGGTCGGTGCCGCGGGTGACATCACGAGTGCGACGCCCGGCGGGGCAGGGTGGACGTTCGACGCGTCGACCACCACCACCGGCGTCTCGCTGGAGACGGGCAGTGCGACGACGGACTCGACGAGCGCGGTCAGCTTCCCCGTCACCTACGCGGGCGGCGTGACGTCCGGGACGATCGAGGTCCAGGAGCAGCCCCGCACCGGCACGACGCTCTTCCCCGTGGACGGCGCCAACGCGGTCTGCACCGACCTCGACACCGGCCAGCCCGTGCCCACCACGAACGCGGGGGGTGCCGGGTTCAGCGTCGACGTGCCGAGCACCGCGGCCGTGAGCTGCACGGTCTACAACCAGGAGCTGGCCTCCGCGTCCGTCACGGTCGACAAGGAGTGGGTGGTCAACGGTGCCGCCCCCGTCCCGGAGGGCAACCAGCCCTCCGGGCTCACGTCGCAGCTCACGCTCACCGGGCCGCAGGGCGCCGCCGCGACCCCGCAGCCCTGGCACGTGACGCGCACCGGGTACGTGGCAGGTCAGTCCGTCACGTTCGCCGAGGTCATCACCCTCGTCGCGCCCGACGTGGACCCCGACCTGTGCCAGGTCGAGGCGGCCGAGGTCGTCGCGGTCGACGGCCAGCCGGTGACCCCTGCCGACGTGCCCGCCGCCGGGTACCAGGCGACGCTGCACGAGGGCGCCAACACCTACACGGTCCGCAACATCGTGGTCTGCGAGGCGCGCCTGACGCTCACGAAGACGGTGGAGGGCAGTGCTGCCGCGAACCTGTGGACCCTGTCCGCGCTGCCGGGCCCCGACACCCCCGCGGGTCAGCTGCCCGGCCCGACGGGCCCGGCCGGAGCCGCCGCGGTGACCGACCAGGTGGTCACTCCCGACGTCACCTACCAGCTCGCGGAGTCCGGGGGTACACCGACGTACCTGCAGGACGACCAGCGGACCGACCTGGAGTCGAACCCGCTGTCGACCGGCTCGTGGAACTGCGTGCGCGTCGCCGCCGACGGGTCCACGGTCCCCGGTTTCAACGACGGGCTCAACGGCGGGGTCACCGTGCCGCTGGGCACGCGGGTGAGGTGCGCGGCGACCAACCGCACCGCGCAGATCGTGCTGGAGAAGGAGGTCGTGAACGACTCCGGCGGCACGGCCGTGGTGTCGGACTTCACGCTGCGGGCCGTGCCGAGCGCAACGCCGGCGGTCCCGGGGCTCACGGACGTCGAGGTCACCGGGGCGACCCCCGAGAACGCCCAGGTGAACGAGATCCGGCCGGGGCACCCGTACGCGTTGAGCGAGACCGGCCCCGACGGCTACACGCTCACCGAGATCCGCTGCACCGTGGGCGATGTGGAGCAGCCGCTCACAGAGGTGACCGTGCCGGCGGGGGAGACCGCCGTCTGCGTCTTCGTCAACGACGACGAGCCGGCCACGCTCACCCTGCGCAAGGTGGTCGAGGCCGGTGCCACCGGCGCGACCCAGACACCGGCGGACTGGACGCTGACGGCGACGCCGCAGGGCATCGCCGAGCAGGATCCCGTCTCCGGCAACGGTGCGGACGGGGTCACCGGCGTGGCGGTGCTGCCGGGCGGGTACGCGCTCTCGGAGTCCGCGGTCGCGGGCTTCGCCGCCGGGACGTGGACCTGTGCGACGGCCGACGGAACCGCGGTGGCCGTCACCGAGGGCGTCGTGGACCTGGGTGCCGGCGCGGACGTCACGTGCACCATCACGAACACCGCCCAGCCGTCGACGTTGACGCTGGTCAAGCAGGTCGTCAACGACGCGGGCGGGACCGCGACGGTCGCCGACTGGACGCTGACGGCGACCGGCCCGACCGCCGGCCTCAGCGGCGTGACCGGGGACGCTGCGGTCACGGACGCGCCCGTGGTGATCGGCAGCTACGCGCTGACCGAGTCCGGGCCCGCTGGCTACGTGGCCGGGGACTGGACGTGCGCGACGGACGAGGAGGCCGTGCCGGTGGCCGACGGTGCGGTGACCGTCGGGCTCGGCCAGGACGTCACGTGCACGATCGTCAACGAGGACGACCCGGCGCTCCTGACTCTGCGCAAGGTCGTCGAGCCCGGCACGACCGGTGCGACGCAGACGCCCGCGGACTGGACGCTGACGGCGACGCCGCAGGGCATCGTCGGGCAGGACCCGGTCTCCGGGGACGGCGAGGACGGCGTGACGGGCGTGGAGGTCTTCGCCGGGGGCTACGCGCTGTCGGAGTCGACGGTCGCCGGGTTCGACGCGGGGACGTGGACCTGTGAGACGGCCGACGGCACCGCCGTGACCGTCACCGCCGGCGTGGTCACACTGACCAACGGCGCGGACGTCACGTGCACCATCACGAACACCGCCCAGCCGTCGACGTTGACGCTGGTCAAGCAGGTCGTCAACGACGCGGGCGGGACCGCGACGGTCGCGGACTGGACGCTGACCGCGACCGGCCCGACCGCCGGCGTCAGCGGCGTGACCGGCGATGCGGCGGTCACCGATGCGACGGTGGCGATCGGCAGCTACGCGCTGACGGAGTCCGGGCCCGCCGGGTACGCGGCCGGGGACTGGACGTGCGCGACCGACGAGGCCGCCGTGCCGGTGGCGGACGGTGCGGTGACGATCGAGCTCGGGCAGGACGTGACGTGCACGATCGTCAACACGGACCAGCCGGCCGTGCTGACCCTGCGCAAGGTGGTCGAGGCCGGGACGACCGGTGCGACGCAGACGCCCGCGGACTGGACGCTGACCGCCACCCCGCAGCAGATCACGGGGCAGGACCCGGTCTCCGGGGACGGCGAGGACGGCGTGACGGGCGTGGAGGTCTTCGCCGGGGGCTACGCGCTGTCGGAGTCGACGGTCGCCGGGTTCGACGCGGGGACGTGGACCTGTGAGACGGCCGACGGCACCGCCGTGACCGTCACCGCCGGCGTGGTCACACTGACCAACGGCGCGGACGTCACGTGCACCATCACGAACACCGCCCAGCCGTCGACGTTGACGCTGGTCAAGCAGGTCGTCAACGACGCGGGCGGGACCGCGACGGTCGCCGACTGGACGCTGACGGCGACCGGCCCGACCGCCGGCCTCAGCGGCGTGACCGGTGCCCCGGCGGTCACCGGTGCGGCCGTGGCGATCGGCAGCTACGCGCTGACCGAGTCCGGGCCCGCCGGCTACGCGGCCGGGGACTGGACGTGCGCGACCGACGAGGCCGCCGTGCCGGTGGCCGACGGTGCCGTGACCATCGAGCTGGGGCAGGACGTGACGTGCACGATCGTCAACGCCGACCAGCCGGCCGTGCTGACCCTGCGCAAGGTGGTCGAGGCCGGGACCACCGGCGCCACCGAGACGCCGGCGGACTGGACCGTGCGGGCCGCGCCCGAAGGCATCGAGGGCCAGGAGATCGTCGAGGGCAACGGTGAGGACGGCGTGACAGCCGTCGAGGTCGTCGCCGGGACGTACGCCCTGTCGGAGTCGTTCGTCGACGGGTACGACGCGGGGACCTGGACCTGTGCGACGGCGACCGGTGAGGCCGTCACCGTCGACCAGGGGTCGGTCACCCTCGCCAACGGCGCGGACGTCACGTGCTCCATCACCAACACGGCCCGCCCGGCCACGTTGACGCTCGCCAAGCTCATCAGCAACGACAACGGCGGCACGGCACAGCCCCGCGACGTGGTGCTCACCGCGACGGGAGACACGGAGAGCCACACGGGCCGGACGGGCGACGACGAGATCACCACGGTGCCCGTCAGGGTCGGCGACTACGTCCTGGCGGAGGAGGGCCTGCCCGGGTACACGACCGGTGACTGGACGTGCTCCACCGAGCAGGGCGACGTGCCGGTGGACGAGAACAGCACGGTGTCCGTCGGGACAGGGCAGGACGTGGCCTGCTCCGTGCTCAACGAGGACCAGCCCGCGACGCTCACGCTGGTGAAGGAGGTCGCCAACGCCCACGGTGGGACCGCCGATCCCACCGACTGGACGCTGACGGCAGCCGGACCGAGCACGGTCACGGGGACCAGCGGCAGCAGTGCCGTCACCGGTGCCGCGGTGAACGCCGGTGCGTACGAGCTGTCGGAGGCCGACGGCCCGGCGGACTACACCGCCGGCGAGTGGACCTGTGAGGGCGGGGCGCGGTCCGGCAGCACCGTCACGGTGGCCAACGGGGAAGAGGTGACCTGCACCATCGTCAACACGTTCGACGCACCGCGTCTGACCCTGGTCAAGGTCGTCCTCAACGACGAGGGCGGCACCGCCGTCCCCGAGGACTGGACGCTGCGGGCGGACGGACCCGAGTCGGTCTCCGGAGCCACGCGGGGAGTGACCATCACCGACGTGCCCGTCGCGCCCGGGCGCTACACCCTCTCCGAGGTGGACGGTCCTGACGGGTACACCGAGCAGGGCTGGGAGTGCGAGGACGCCGCCGGCCCGGTCGCGCTCGACGGCGACGTCGTGGAGCTGGAGGCGGGCGACGTCACGACGTGCTTCGTCACCAACACCGACCGCCGGTCGACACCGACGCCGACACCGACGCCGACCGACCCGGACGTGCCCCCGAGCCCGACGCCGACGCCTCCGGCTGGGTCGACCGGTGGCGGGTCGTCGAGCGGAGGCTCGTGGCTCGCCGCGACGGGCGGCGCCAACCTGGGCCTGTGGGCCGCCGCGCTCGGGCTGCTGGCTATCGGTGGTGCTCTGGCGAGCTCCGCCCGCCAGCGCCGCCTGGGGGGGTCGGAAGGGGCGTGACCTGACCGGCACGGCCGGCGTGCGTCCAGATGCGAGGCCCCACGGGGCCGCGCAGACTGGACGGACGCCCGAGGACGCCGTGGCGTGCCACACGACACGACGAGGAGGACCCCTCGTGGCACAGGACACCGACACGACTCGCACGGACCAGCTCACCCTGCAGGACCCCGTGAAGCGCTACCCCTCGATCTCCCCTCCGCAGGACCAGCAGCCCGAACCGGGCTCGCAGCAGGAGCTCACGCCCGCCTCGGACATCGGCGAGCACTCGTACCGCGGTACGGGCCGCCTGACCGGCCGCAAGGCGCTCGTCACGGGCGGCGACTCCGGCATCGGCGCGGCGGTGGCCATCGGCTTCGCCCGCGAGGGCGCCGACGTCGCGATCGTGTACCTGCCGCAGGAGGAGCGCGACGCGCGGGAGGTCGAGCGGATCATCACCGAGTGCGGCCGCACGGCCGTGCTGCTGCCCGGCGACCTGACCGACGCCGACTTCTGCGCGAGCGTCGTCGACCGCGCCGCCGACGGGCTGGGCGGGCTCGACATCCTGGTGAACAACGCCGGCAAGCAGATCGCGACGCAGAGCATCGAGGAGATCACCGACGAGCAGCTCGAGTCGACGTACCAGGCGAACATCCTGGCGATGTTCCGGCTGGTGAAGGCGGCGCTCAAGCACCTGCAGCCGGGCTCGGCGATCATCAACACCACCTCCGTGCAGGCGTACCAGCCGTCGCCGACGCTGCTGGACTACGCGTCGACGAAGGCCGCGATCAACAACTTCACCAAGGGCCTGGCGCAGCAGCTCGCGCCCCAGGGCATCCGCGTCAACGCGGTCGCGCCCGGGCCCATCTGGACCCCGCTCCAGCCGTCGGGCGGTCAGCAGCCCGAGCAGCTGCCGGAGTTCGGCCAGTCGGTCCCGCTGGGTCGCGCCGGGCAGCCGACCGAGCTCGCTCCGGCGTACGTGTTCCTCGCGTCCCCGGAGTCGAGCTACGTCGTGGGGGAGACCCTCAACGTCAACGGCGGCTCGCCGACCCCCTGACCCCTGCGGCGCGGGGCGTGCGGCGGGCGTGTGGGGCGCACCGGTTGCGGTGCGTCCGCGCCCGCCGCACGCTGGCCGGACCACGAACCGCAGGAGGCACCCCGTGAGCGAGACCGACGACGGCCGCACCGGCAGCAGCACCGACGCCGAGGAACTGTCCGACGACGGCGTCGGCGGCACGACGACCGACGAGCCGAGCTCGTTCGAGCCGGAGGAGGACCCTGACGCCACCGCGGAGTGACCCCACGACGCAGGACGTCCCGCCCGACGAGCAGCCCGGGCGGGACGCCCTCGGCACGTACCGCTCGATGCGCGACTTCACGCGCACGGCCGAGCCGGCCGGTGCGGCCCCGGAGCCGTCCGACGGCCCCGAGCGGCGGTTCGTGGTGCAGCGGCACCGCGCGCGTCGCCTGCACTACGACGTGCGCTTCGAGATCGACGGCGTCCTGGTCAGCTGGGCCGTGCCGAAGGGCCCCACGCTGGACCCGAAGGCCCGACGCATGGCCGTGCACGTCGAGGACCACCCGCTGGAGTACGAGGCGTTCGAGGGAGTGATCCCGCACGGCCAGTACGGCGGCGGCGACGTCATCGTGTGGGACCGCGGGACGTGGCGGCCGTACAAGACCGACGACCCGGCCGCCGAGGTCCGCGGTGGCCAGCTCCACGCCGAGCTGGACGGCGACCGCCTGCGCGGCAAGTTCCTGCTGGTGCGCCGCGACGACGGCGACGGGCACGGCAAGGAGCAGTGGCTGATGCTCCACAAGCGCGACGAGCACGCGGTCGAGGGCTGGGACGCCGAGGACCATCCGACGTCGGTGGTGTCCGGCCGGACGAACGACGAGGTCGCCGCCGACCCGGACCGGATCTGGCGCTCGGGCGTGCCGGCCAGCGAGGCGGAGGTCGAGACGCACCCGGCGGTACCGGACGTCGCCGGGCCGTCGGACGACGAGCTCGCGGCGCTCGACGACCTGGGCGCGTCGGGCACGTGGGAGGTCTTCGGGCGCCGGCTGCGCGTCACCAACCTCGACAAGGAGCTCTTCGGCGGCCGTGACGACGAGCCGCCGGTGACGAAGCGGGAGCTGCTGCGGTACGCGGCCCGGATTGCGCCCGTCGCGCTGCCGTACCTCGCCGGGCGCCCCCTGAACATGCACCGCTACCCGCAGGGCGCCGGCACCCGCGGCTTCTGGCACAAGCAGCTGCCGGACCACGCGCCGGACTGGGTGCCGCGCTGGGACCGACCCGACGCCGACCCCGGCGAGTCCACGACCTATCTCGTGGTCGACGAGCCCGCCGCGCTGGTGTGGGCCGCCAACTTCGGAGCGCTCGAGTGGCACGCGTGGACGTCGCGCGCCACCGCGCCCGACCTGCCGACGTACGCGCTGATCGACCTCGACCCGGGGACGTCGACCTCCTGGGAGGACGTCCTGCTGCTGGCCCGGCTGCACCGCGACGCCTTCGAGCACGTCGGTGTGCGGGCCTTCCCCAAGCTGACCGGCCGGCGGGGCATCCAGGTGTGGGTGCCGATCACCGTCGGCCCGTCGTTCGACGAGACGCGCGCGTGGGTCGAGCGGCTGTCGCGGACCGTCGGCAAGGTCGTGCCCGACCTCGTCAGCTGGCGCTGGGAGGTGAGCGAGCGCGGCGGGCAGGCCCGCCTGGACTACACGCAGAACGCGGTCAACAAGACCCTGGTCGCGCCGTACAGCCCGCGGGCGTCCGCCGGGGCGCCGGTCTCGGCACCCATCACGTGGGACGAGCTCGACGCCGACTGGCTGCGGCCCGACGCGTTCACGGTGCGCACCGTGCTCGACCGGGTGGCCGAGCACGGCGACCTGTTCCGCGGCGTGCTCGCCGGCGACCAGGTGCTGCCGACCCTGCGCTGAGCGGGGACCGGCTGACGAGTCGGCGGCGACCCGCAGGTCCGTCGTCCGCCACCGCCCTCAGTCCCGCCGGGCGGCCGCGTCCCGCAGTGCCCGCCCGCGCTCGACGTCCTTCTCGAGACGCGCACGGCGCTTGTCGCTCGCCCGGGTGTCCCGCGGCGGCAGCTGCAGCGTGCGCTCGGCCGCCATGCCGGCCTGCAGCTCGCGACCCCGCTCGAGCTCGGCGTCGAGCTCGGCGCCGAACAGCAGCGCGAGGTTCGAGACCCACAGCCACAGCAGCAGGACGATGACGCCGGCGAGCGACCCGTACGTCGCGCCGTAGTCCGCGAACCGCGACACGTACAGCCCGAGGGCGGCCGACGCGAGCAGCCACACGACGATCGCGATCAGCGCGCCGACGCTCACCCAGCGGAACCGCGGCTGCCGGACGTTCGGCGTGCCGTGGTAGAGCAGCGCCACCGCCGTCACGACGAGCACGAGCACCAGCGGCCACTTCGCGACCTGCCACACGCTGACGACGGTGTCGCTGAGCCCGACCGCTCGGCCGACGCTCTCCGCGACGGGGCCCGACAGCGCGAGGAACGCGACGACGAGCACCGCGATGAGGACGAGCACGGTGGTCAGGACGAACAGCACGGGCCGCAGCTTCCAGATCGGCCTGCCCTCGTCGACCTCGTAGATGCGGTTCATGCCCCGCCCGAAGGCGGTCACGTACCCCGACGCCGACCACAGCGCGACCACGAGACCGACGACGAGCGCGAGCCCGGCGGACGGGGCGTCGGCGAGGTTCTGCAGGATCGGCTCGAGCGTCTCGACCGCGGAGCCGGCCCCGGAGTCGCGCGCGAGGTCGGTGATGCGGGTGACGGCCTCGTCCGGGTCGGACACGAGCCCCAGCAGCGAGACCACCGCCAGCAGCGCCGGGGCGAGCGCGAGGACCGCGTAGTACGTGAGGGCGGCCGCGAGGTCGGTGCACTGGTCGTCCAGGAACTCCCGGACAGTGGTGCGCAGCACGTACCCCCAGGAGGGCTTGCGCAGCTGGGCGGGGGAGTCCGGCTTGCGGGGGTCGTCGGGCGCGGGCAGGTCCGCCTTGCGCGCGGCGGCCCCCGCCTCGTCGTCGCCGCCGGGGCCGACGGCCGCGGTGCCGTCGCCTGCCGCCGTGGTGCGGGTGTCGTCCATGTCGCCCCCTGAGCGCAGTCGTGCGTCGGCGGTCCGGCCGCGCCGCGGCCGCGACGCCACTGGCTGCCGTGCCGGTGCGTCCGGCGGGCCGAGCGGCCGTTCCCTGACCTGACGTTCACGCTACGTCGCGGTCCGCGAGGCGCAAGCGGACGCCGGTGCAGGTCTCTGCCTGCTTCATCGCGCGGGCGGTGGGCCGTCCCAGGACGGGAGCGGCGCGTCGGGGTCGTCGGCCGGCGCACGCAGCTGCGTGAGCGTCGCCCAGCCGTGCGCGAGCAGCACGGAGTCGGTGGGCAGCTCACCCGTCGGACCCGGGGCGTCGGGGTCGATCTCCTCGTCCGTCCGGGCGTCGGCACCGGCGAAGGTCTCGACGTCGGCGTACGTCAGGCGCAGCGCACCACCGGTCCGGTCGACCGTGGCCTGCACCGCACCCAGCCGAGCCAGCGGCGCGCGGCGCAGGCCCCGCACGCGCTCGGGCGGCAGGTCCGGCACGTTGAGGTTGAGGACGCGGTCGGTCGGGGCGTGCTCCTGCGCCCACGCCAGGACGGGTGCGAGCACGGCGCCCGCGGTGTCCCAGTGCCGGGGGGCGGAGCTCGCCAGCGAGACCGCGATGCCACGGATGCCGTGCAGCGCGCCGGCCATGGCGGCACCCGCCGTGCCGGAGTGCAGCACCAGGTGCCCGGTGTTCTGCCCGCGGTTCACGCCCGACAGCAGCAGGTCCGGGCGGCGCCCGAACGCCCCGAACGCGCCGTAGTAGGCGATCAGCGCCGGGGCGGCGCCCACGGCGTAGGACGGCACGTCGTCCGGCACGCCCGGCGGTGTGCGCTCGGTGACGGCGAGGCTGCCGTCCTCCTGCGCGCCGTGCAGCGACGCGCTCGCCCCGGAGTACTCCCGTGCCGGGGCCGCCACCGTCACGTCGTGGCCCGCGGCCCGCGCGGTCGCGACGAGCACCGCCAGGCCGGGGGAGTCGATCCCGTCGTCGTTGGTCACCAGCACGTGCACGTGTCCTCCGGGGGTCGTCGGGTGGGGTGCGGGGCGGGCGCGCCGTCAGCCGGAGCCGCGGGACTCGAGCGTCACGTCCTGCGCGAGCCGCTCGACGTGCTCGCGCCGACCGGTCCCGAGGCCGTGCCGGGTCACGTTGAGCGCCCCGGCCGCGACGCCGAGGCGCACGGCCTGCGCCAGGTCCGCACCGCTCGCGATCGCGACCGCCAGGCCGGCGGTCATCGAGTCGCCCGCGCCGTGGTGGTCGACGACGGACAGCTCGGGCGCCCGTGCCTCGAGGACGTCGTCGGCCGTCACGAGCAGGGTGGGTTGGTCGGCGCGCGAGACGACGACCGCGTCGAGAGCGTCACCGAGCACCCGGCGGGCGGCCTTGACGAGCGCGGGCACGCGGTCGCTGGTGGCCAGGCCGGTGTCCTGCAGCTCCTCGTGGCTGATCTTCAGCACCGTGCCACCCGCGGCGGCGAACGCCTGGGCGGCGTCGCCCGACAGGTCGGCGACCACCCGGCGCCCGGCGGCGCGCAGGTCTGTGGCGAGACGTCCGACGAGGTCGGCGGGGACCACGTCGGCCGGGTCGGCGCCGGTGAGCACGACCACGTCGGACTCCAGGCCCTCCATGAGGACGGTGCCGTACAGGTCGTCCACCTCGTGGCGGTCGAGGGCCGCCGCGGCGACGCGCACCACCTCGGCGCGCTGGCCCTCCCGCCGGTCGTGCACGTACCCGCCGGCGCCGCCGGAGGCGAGCGTGCGCCGGACCCGCGGCCCCTCGGACTCGGCGAGGAACGCGGCGACCGTGCCGGTCTCCCCGCCGAACGGCCCGCACACCACGACGTCGGCGCCGAGCGACTCCGCCATGCGCGCGACCCACAGCCCCTGCCCGCCGGGGTGCACGTGCAGGTCGGGCTCGGCGGACGCGCCCGCGCCCGCCTCGATGGTCACGGTGAGGTGGGGAGTGGGTGCGAGCACGCAGACGGTCGGACGGGGCGTGGTGGACGTGGGCACGCCAGCAGCATGCCTGCCCGGGCCCGGGCGCGCACGGCCTGCGGGTGCGGGTGCGGTCGACTCCCGGACCACGAGCGTGGTGGCGAGCTCGACGTACCGGGGACGGCTGACGACGGGCCATCGTGGCACCTCCTCATCGAAACTGTTTCGATGTCGCGGGTGGACGGTGGGTGCCGGGCAGCGACGCGACGATGCCGCCTTGACCGCCCCGAGCAGCACCCGTACAGTCGCGCCCGGTAACCCGATCGGTGCGAAACAGTTTCGCCGTTGGACGAGGAGACGTCATGGACCCCGCGCGCCACGACAGCGCCCGCCCGCTGACGGTCGACGGGTCGGCGCCGGACGGCCGCGCGCTGCACCACGTGTGGAACGAGTGCGTCGGTGCGGGCCGTGCCAACGAGGCGCTGCGCGCGGACTGGCAGGCGCACTTCCGTGAGGCCGTCGAGGTGCTGGGTGCCCGGCACGTGCGGTTCCACGGGCTCTTCCACGACGACATGTTCGTGTACCGCGGCGACGACGGTGGCGGTGGCGGTTTCGGCCCCCCGACCCCGCTGGCCGAGCCGGTCCACACCTTCGGCTACGTCGACAAGGTCTTCGACTTCATCCTGTCCACGGGCGCCCGGCCGTTCGTCGAGCTCGGCTTCATGCCGCGCGACCTGGCGACGCAGACCGAGACGCTGTTCTGGTGGAAGGCGCACTGCAGCCCGCCCACCGACATGGGCCGCTGGGCCGACCTCGTGTCGGCCACCGTGCGGCACTGGATCGAGCGCTACGGCATCGACGAGGTGCTGCAGTGGCGGTTCGAGGTGTGGAACGAGCCGAACCTGGTCCCGCTGTTCTGGACCGGCACCCGCACGCAGTACTTCGAGCTGTACGAGGCGAGCGTCCGTGCCATCAAGGCCATCGACGAGCGGCTGCTCGTCGGCGGTCCGTCCACCAGCGTCTTCGTGCCCGACGCCCGCTACGCCGGGGAGTACGAGGACCGCACGGCGTCGATCGCCACCGGCGAGGCCGAGGACCCCGACGCCCTGGACTGGCGCCCGGTGTGGATCGAGGAGTTCCTCGCGTGGTGCGCCGAGCGCGACCTGCCGGTCGACTTCGTCACCGCGCACCTGTACCCCACGGACTACGCCGCGACGCCCAGCGGAGGCGCCAAGGAGATCAGCCGCTACGTCGACGCGACGTACGACGACCTCACGCTGCTGCGCAGCATCCTGGCGAGCAGCCCCTACCCGGACGCCGAGGTCCACATCACCGAGTGGTCGACCTCGCCGTCGAGCCGCGACCGCTCGCACGACACGCTGTTCGCCGCGACGTACATCACGCGCGCCTACCTGCGCTGCGCCCAGCTCGCCGACTCCATCTCGTACTGGACGTTCACGGACGTCTTCGAGGAGGGCGGCGCGGGCCTCGGGCCGTTCCACGGCGGGTTCGGGCTCGTCAACGAGCAGGGCCTGCACAAGCCGACGTTCCACGCCTTCGCGATGCTCGCGCAGCTCGGCGACGAGGTCCTGGCGGACCTGCCGCACGGCGTGCTGACGCGCGACACCGCGACCGGCCGCGTCGCGGGCGTCCTGCACCACTACCCCGACGAGATGGGCGGCCGGTCCGTCAGGTCGGAGAACACCTACGCCGCGGCGCGTGGCCTGGCCGGGGTCGGCACGCACCGGCGCGTGCAGCACACCGTCGCCGGGCTGCCCGCGGGGGCGACGTTCGACGTCACCCAGCTCGACTGGGAGCACGGCAACGTGGCCGAGGCGTGGCACGCGATGGGGGAGCCGGTCAACCTGACGCTCCCGCAGACCGCCACGCTGCGGGACGCGGCCGACGGCCTGCTGCGTCGCACGCTCACCGCGTCGGACGACGGCGTCCTGGAGATCGACCTCGACCTGCCGCCGTGGGCGGTCGTGGGGATCGTCCAGACGGGACCGCGTCCGGCACCCTGAACCGCGGCCGCGCCCGTCCTCCTCGTCGTCCTCGACGGGCGCGGCCGCATCACACGCCCGACGACGTCGTGGCGTGCTCGTCGGCGGGCACCACCCAGGGCAACGACGCCCGCACGACGAAGGTCCCGTCCGGCTGCCGCCCCGCCTCGAGCTCCCCGCCGGTGAGGTCCAGCCGTTCGGCGAGGCCGGTCAGGCCCCAGCCGGAGGTGGGCAGGGCGGCGGTGGGTGCGGTGGTGGGGACGGGGTTGGTGACCTCGAGGGCGATGCGTTCGCCGGGGGCGCCGTGCAGGCGCACGTGCACGGGGGCGCCGGGGGCGTGCTTGCGGGCGTTGGTCAAGGTCTCCTGCACGACGCGGTACAGGTGGCGGCTGGTCGAGACGGGCAGGCGGGTCAGGTCGTCCTCGCCGACGCGGTCCAGGACGAACGTGACGGGGGACCCGGCGGCGCGGGTGCCCTCGACGAGCTCGTCGACCTGCGCGAACGTGGGTTGGGGGCGGGACTGCTCGTCGGTGGCGGTGGTGTCGCGCAGCAGGCCCAGGACCTCGCGCAGCTCTCCGAGGGCCTCGTGGGCGTTCTCGCGCACGACGGCGGCGGTCTCGCGGACCTGCTCGGGGTCCAGCCCGGCGCGGTACTCCAGGGCGCCGGAGTGCAGGGCGACCAGGGACAGGCGGTGGGCCAGCACGTCGTGCATCTCGCGGGCGATGCGGTTGCGTTCGGCGGCGCGGGCGCCGTCGTCGCGGGCGTCGGCCTCGCGCCGCGCGATCGCGGCCTGCTCGCGCAGCGAGGCCACGAGCGCGCGCCGGCCCCCGATGAACATCCCCGTCACCACCACCAGCGCGACGAACACCACCTGCACGGCCACCACCGTCAGGTCGAGGTGGGTCATCTCCCCGCCCGGGTCCGTGACGTAGGTGCTGATCGCGCGCTCACCGACGAGGGAGGCGCCGAACCACAGGAGCGCCACCGGCACGATCTCCGCCCAGCGCCGCCGCGTCGCGAGGGAGACGACCGCGAGGGTCGTGATCCCGATGGAGAACGACGAGAACGAGCCGATCGTGACCACGGTGCCTGTCACCGCGAGCGGTGCGCGGCGCCGCAGGACGTACAGGACGGCGCACACCATCAGGCACAGGGCGTCGAGGGCGAACCAGACCGCGGCCCGCACGCTGGTCTCCATCGCGGGGTAGGCCTCGAGGGCCGTCCCGTAGGTGATCAGGCCGACGAGCAGACCGCCCGGGACCGCAACGAGCAGACGCCACGTGTGCGCCCACACGCGCCGCGCACGGCTGGGCCGCGGCGGTCCCACAGGGCTGGTCATGCGGGCACGTCGCGTGCGCCGCGAGTGACGCGGACCAGTCGCGCGGTCGACCTCACACGTCACCCGCCTCGTGCACGCAGATCGCGATGTGGGTGCGGTTGTCGGCCGGCATCTTCTCCAGGATGCGGCTGATGTGCGTCTTCACGGTCGCCACGGTGATGAACAGCTCCGAGGCGATCTCGTTGTTCGACAGGCCGCGCCCGATCGCCCGGGCGACGTCCCGCTCACGGTCGGTGAGGTCGTCGAGGCGTGCGCGTGCGGCCGTCCGACGCTCGTCGCGCGGACGCTGCGTGACCGACGCGATGAGGCGGTCGGTCACCGACGGCGACAGGGTGGTGCGGCCGGCGCCCGCGTCGAGGACGTGGCGGACGATCTCCGCCGGCGGGGTGTCCTTGAGCAGGAACCCCGCGGCCCCCAGGCGCAGCGCGCCCAGCACCATCTCGTCGGTGTCGAACGTCGTGAGGATCACCACGCGCGCGTCGGGCTGCGCGGCCAGCAGCCGCTCCGTCGCGGCGAGGCCGTCCAGCCGCGGCATGCGGATGTCCATGAGCACCACGTCGGGCGACGTCCGCTGCACCACGTCGAGCGCGTCCAGCCCGTCGCCGGCCTCACCGACCACCTCGATGGCCGGGTCCGCCCCGAGGATGAGCCGCAGGCCGACCCGCACCAGCGTCTCGTCGTCGACCAGCACCACCCGCACCGTCGGTCGCACCGCCTGATCCGTCATCTGCTCCGCCGCCGTCGTCGTCACGCGTGTCCTTCCGTCGGGGCCGCCCAGGGCAGCCATGCCTGCACGATGAACGTCCCGTCGGCACGCCGCCCGGCGTCGAGCTCGCCGCCCGTCAGCCGCAGCCGTTCGGCCAGGCCGGTCAGGCCCCAGCCGGAGGTGGGCAGGGGGGCGGGGGGTGCGGTGTCGGGGACGGGGTTGGTGACCTCGAGGGTGATGCGTTCGCCGGGGGCGCCGTGCAGGCGCACGTGCACGGGGGCGCCGGGGGCGTGCTTGCGGGCGTTGGTCAAGGTCTCCTGCACGACGCGGTACAGGTGGCGGCTGGTCGAGACGGGCAGGCGGGTCAGGTCGTCCTCGCCGACGCGGTCCAGGACGAACGTGACGGGGGACCCGGCGGCGCGGGTGCCCTCGACGAGCTCGTCGACCTGCGCGAACGTGGGTTGGGGGCGGGACTGCTCGTCGGTGGCGGTGGTGTCGCGCAGCAGGCCCAGGACCTCGCGCAGCTCTCCGAGGGCCTCGTGGGCGTTCTCGCGCACGACGGCGGCGGTCTCGCGGACCTGCTCGGGGTCCAGCCCGGCGCGGTACTCCAGGGCGCCGGAGTGCAGGGCGACCAGGGACAGGCGGTGGGCCAGCACGTCGTGCATCTCCCGGGCGATGCGGTTGCGTTCGGCTGCGCGGGCGCCGTCGTCGCGGGCGTCGGCCTCGCGGCGCGCGATCGCCGCCTGCTCGCGCAGCGAGGCCACGAGCGCGCGCCGGCCCCCGATGAACATCCCGGTCACCACGACCAGCGCACTGAACACGAGCTGGGCCGCGACCGCCCACGCGCGCTGGCCGGGGAAGGGCTCCGACGCCATGACCCACTGGCTCAGCACGCGCTCGCTCACCAGGGTGGCGCCGCACCACAGCGCAGCGACCGCGCCGATCTCCCGCCACTGCCGCCGTGTCGCGAGCGACACCACGGCGAAGATCACGAGGCCCGCGGAGAACAGCGAGAACGACCCCAGGACGACGATGATGCCCGTGATCACCAGGGGTGCACGCTTGCGCACCACGTACAGGGGCGCGCACACCAGGAGGCACAGGACGTCGACGAAGAACCACGTCGCCGCGGTCGGGCGGACGATCGGCTCGGGCATCTCCTGGAGGTCCGGGCCCAGACCCAGGCCGTAGACCAGGAGCCCCGACGAGCCGCCGACACCGACCGCGATCAGCAGCCGCCACGTGTGCGCCCACACGCGCCGCGCCCGGCTCGGGGTCGCCTCGGAGGCGGCGGGCGTCGTGGTCACCACGTGATGCTAGGTCGACCGGCGGGCCCGCCGGATCGGTCGCACGGACGACCCCCTCACGCCGCGCCCCGCTCGGGTCGTCCCCGCGTCAGCCGGCCGGTCCCGGGTCGATCGTGAACGGGTCACCGGCGAACGGCACGAGCGACGCGGGCGCCGGGAACGGCAGCTCGTGCCGCACCACGGCGCTCTCGTCCGCCGCGTCCATGTCGTCGACGCGCACGACCACCCGTGCCGGGCTCACCTCGACGAGCCGGACCCGCAGCACGGTGCCGTCCTCGCGCGTGAGCTGCCACAGGTCGGCCAGCCAGTGCAGCCCGCGCTCCTCGAGCGCGTCCTCGGCGTCGGTCCAGTCGACGGGCCCGGTGGCGTCACGCCCGAGCCGGTCCACGGCGACGAACCCGTCGCCGGACGGCCGCACCCAGCCCAGCAGCTCACGGTCACCGCTGCGGCGGTGCTCCACCCACGTCTCGTCGAGCATCCGGCGATCGTAGGGGCACGCGCCCCGGCGGGCGCAGCGCATTCCCGAGGTGCTCGGTCGCGCGACCGATGCGTGTCCTGCGCGCTGCGGCCACGATGGACCGGTGAGCAGCGCGCACGTCGTCGTCGACCCCCGTGAGGCGCCCGGCGCCTACGCCTACCACCGGCTGGGACGCACCCGTCCGGGGTCGCGGTGGTGGCGCCCCCTGCTCGTCGGCGTCGTCGCGCTGGCGCTCTACGTCGTCATGCTGGCGGTCGGCAGCGTGCTGACGATGGTCGCGGCCGTGGCGTCGGGACCCGACGGGCTGCAGACCCTGGCGGGCCTCGACGTGCTGGACCTGCGCGACCCGCTCGCGTTCGCGCTCGGGATGCTGACGATCATCGCCATGCTCCCCGCGGTCCTCGTGGCGACGTGGCTGCTGGGTGCGCGGCCCGTCGGTCTGCTGGCCTCCGTCACCGGGCGCGTCCGCTGGGGGTGGGCGGCGCGGTGCCTGGCGCTCTCCGTGGCGCTCACCGTCGTCGTCCAGACGATCGCGGTCGTGCGGGCCGTGGCGGAGGGCTCCCCGTGGCAGCCGCGCGTCGACGACGCGACGTGGCCGCTCCTGGTGCTCGTCGTGCTGCTCGTGCCCGCGCAGTGCGTCGCCGAGGAGGTCGTGTTCCGCGGGTACCTCGTCCAGACGGTGGGGGCGTGGCTGCGGCACCCCGCCTTCGCGATCGTCCTGCCGGTGCCGCTGTTCGTCCTCGGCCACACCTACGTCAACCTCGCGATGGTCGACACCGCGGTCTGGGCGCTCGCGATGGGCTGGCTGGTGTGGCGGACGGGTGGTCTCGAGGCGGCCGCCGCGGCGCACGTGGTGAACAACGTCCTCGTCTTCGGCCTGGGGTCGGTGGGCCTCGCGGACCTCGACCTGGTCGACATCCCCCTCGACGTGCTCGCGGAGTCGACGGTCGCGACGCTGGTGTACGTCGGGCTGGTCGAGGTGCTGGTCCGACGCACGGGGGTGGCCGACCTGCGGCTCGTGACGGCGCCCGCGCCGCCGTCGTTCCCCGCCGCGCTCCCGACGCCGGGAGGTGCCGCGGGGCACCTCCCCGGCCCCCGACCGCCGCAGGCGCCCCGCGACGCCGCGGGGTGGGCGTCACCGTCGCCGTGACGGGAGTTCAGGGGCCCCTCTTCCGTGCGGCAGGGCGGGTCCCTATCGTGAGTCCGTGCATCCTGTCAGTGAACGCATCCGCGACGCCCGCGAGCGCTCCGGTCTGTCGCAGGCCGAGCTCGCCCGCGCGGCGTCCATGCACCCCAGCTACGTGTCCCACCTGGAACGCGGGGTGCGGGGCCCCGGCGACGGAGCCCTCGAGCGGCTCGCGCGCGCCCTGGGGGTCACGACGACGTACCTGGAGCAGGGTGAGCGCTCACCCGCGTACCTGGCGTCCGAGGCGTCGGTCGTGCGCGCGCGCCAGCTGCTGCGCGCGAGTCGCGCGACCGAGGCCGTCGACGAGCTGGCGACCGTCGAGCTGGAGTCGCTCGACGTGGACCAGAGCGCGCGGGTGCTCCTCGCCCACGCGGAGGCGCTCGACGTCGCGGGCGACCTCGAGGCGTCGGCGGAGGTCCTCGCCGACACCACGCGGCGGCTGACGGTCGGGCACCGTCCCCAGCAGGCCGCGTACGCCGCGACCCGCCTGGTCATGACGCTGACGGAGCTGGGCGACCTGCACGGTGCCGTCCGCGCGGGGGAGGCACACCTGTCGTCGCTCGCCACCGGCGCGGCAGGCACCGACGAGATCTTCCGTCTCGAGTCGACACTCGTCTGGGCCTACGTCGCGCGCGGTGACGTCACCTACGCCCGGGTGCGCGGCAGGGACCTGCTCGCCCGCGCCCTCGTCCACGGATCGGCGCGCGCGGTGTGGTCGGTGCACTGGAACCTCGCGTTCGTCGACGACGCGCTCGGGGACGCGCAGGACGCGCTGGGGCACCTGCGTGCGGCGCTGGCGATCGCCGGTGGCGACGAGGCCGAGCGCGACGTGCCGCGGCTGCGGCTCGACCTCGCGCACCTCCTGCTCGCGGCCACCCCCGCGCGCCCGCGGGAGGCGCTGGTGGAGCTCGACGCGGCGGCCACGGCGCTCGAGGTCGGCGAGTCCCAGGTCGAGCTGGCGCGTGCGGCCACCATCCGCTCGCGCGCCCTGCTGCTGCTCGGGCAGAACCGTGCGGCGCTCGTGCACGCCGCGCGCGCGTCGGACATGTTCACGGCCGGTGACCGGCGGGACGCCGCCGCGGCGCACGAGGCGCTGGGCGACGCGCTGCTGGCGTCCGGCGAGCGGTCGGCAGCGGTGAAGGCGTACCGGCAGGTGGCGGACCGCCTGGACCTCGTCCCGGCGGGTCGTCCGGCGGCGGTCGCGTGGCGCCGGCTCGGTGACCGGCTGCGGGCTGCCGGGGACGACCGTGCCGCGGTGGCCGAGGCGTACCGGCGGGCGCTCGACGCCGCGGGCGTGGGGACCACGCACCCCTAGGAGCAAGCAGGCGGCGGGACCCGTGCGCGACACGCCCGGGCGACGCCGGACCTGGGCGCGTCTACCCCGGAGTTGGCTGAGTCATTGCGGTCACGACATCCCCATGGGGACGATGCCAGCAGTGCCGGACAGCCCGGCACTGCTGTCCCGAAGGGGTTTCCATCATGAACAAGCTCACCGTTGCCGCCGTTGCCGTCGTCGTCGCCCTCTCCGGTCTGATCGGAGCGTCCGCCGCGTCGGCCGCGCCCGTCGTGGTCGCCTCGCCCTGCTGCAAGGCGATCTGACGGGGGAGCGTTCTCACGATGCCTGCCGGCTCACGTCGCCGCCCCGGGGCCTGCGGTGGTCCCGGGTCGGCGGCGCGGCGGGCGTCGCGGCGGTCTCAGCCCGAGCGGCCCGGCTCGCCGCGCAGGAGCAGCACCGACTCGACCGCGTCGATCCGGATGCACGGCGCTGCGCCGGACGGCCCGACGAAGACCACGTTGCCCGAGAGCAGGCACGACAGCGGGCCGACGTACTCGCCGCCCGACAGGGTCCGGACGGCGACCTCGCACCCGTCGAGGTGGCTGAGGTAGGCGCGCACGCCGGCGAGCGCGGGATCCACCGGGTCCATCGCCCGAACCTATCGGGCTGGTCGCGTGCGTCGCGTCGCCCGTACCGGTGGCGGACGGGGCGAGAGCCGGCTGGCGTCAGGGCGACCGTCGGCGGCGCAGCGCCTCACGCAGGGGTGGCACGGGTGTGCCGGCCTCGGTCAGCGCGACGCGCGTCCGGCGCCGGCTGTGCAGCACGCCGAGGACGCCGACGACCCACGGCACCAGCAGCACGGCGAACGCGAGCCGGTACGCGTCCAGGGAGTAGACGGTGGCGCCCGGGGGTGAGACGGCCTCGAGCACGACTCCGACGGCGAGCACCCCGGCGATCGTCGAGGTGAAGCCCCCGGTGTTGACGAAGCCCGTGGCGGTGCCGAGCCGGTCGAGGGGCGAGAACGTGCGCGCGAAGTCCAGGCCGACGAGCGACACCGGGCCGCCGGCACCGATCACCACGCAGAACCCCGCGAGCTGCGCGAACGGCCGCGGTGTGGCGGGCGTGAGCAGCCACACCCAGGCGGCGAGGGTGGCCACGGCGGAGGCGAGCACGACCCAGGAGCGCCGCAGGGGGTGGCGCGACGTCCACCGGCCGATCAGCGGGCCGGCCGTCATGGCGGACAACGTCATCGCGGTGAGCAGGATGCTCGCCTCCGCGGGCGTCCTGCCCTGCGCGGTGACGAAGAAGGGCACCCCCCAGAGCATCGCGACCACGTTGAACGAGAAGGGGGTCAGGAAGTGCGACCAGAAGCCCAGCCGGGTGCCCGCGGGTGACGCGGCCGCGCGCACGGAGGGCACGAACCGCTCGCGTGCCGGGCCGTCGGCGGGGCTCGGGGGGTGCCGGTCGAGGCCGACCGCGGCGGCGACGGTCACGAGGGCACCGGCCGCGGCGAGCAGCCCGAACGTCACGCCCCAGCCGCGCGCGTGCAGCGCCCAGGCGACGGCGAGCGCGGACACGATCTGCCCGGACTGACCCACCAGCCCGGTCACCTGCACCATCAGCGGCGCCTGCCGGGCCGGGAACCACTGGGCGATGAGCCGGCACGCGCTGATGAAGATGGCGGCGTCGCCACCGCCGATGAGGGCGCGCGCCACCAGCGCGGTCGGGACGTCGTCGGCGACGGCGAGCAGGCCCTGGCCGATCGCCATCACGCCGGAGCCCGTCACGATGAGCGCCCGGGGGCCGAACCTGTCGAGGAGCTGCCCGGCGGGGATCTGCAGGACCGCGTAGACCGTGAGCTGCAGGACCGAGAACACCGCCAGTCCCGTCGCACCGAGCGCGAACCTGTCGATCGCCTCGACGCCGGCGACGCCGAGCGCCGTGCGGTGCACGACGGCGACGAGGTACGTGACGGCAGCGACGCCCCAGATCGCGGCCGCACTGCGCCCCCGCATCCCGTTCCTCCGTCCGTGGTCCTCGCCCAGGGTAGGTGGTCGGCGCGGCGCCCTCCGACGCCGTGGGTCGGGCCGCCCGAGATGCGCCGTGGCGTCGGAAGAGTCCGTGAAGTTTCACCTTCCGGAGGTGCCTGGACAGTTGACCAACTGTCGAAGATGGCGCATCATTGAACCCGACGGTGCGTATCGCCTGCCCCCTGCGCGGTGCGCACCGTCTTAGCTTCGGATCCGACGGGACGTGCCCCAGTGGCGCGTCCCGTCGGTCGTTTCCGGAGCGGGTGCAGCGCGCCCGGACGGTCGGAGCACCCGCGTGCCGCCACCCGTCCGGAGGCAACCCGCACGGGCACGGCGTGGCCGCCCCGGGATCGCCCCGTCGCGCGGTTACCGTGCCAAGATGACCGCTCCTGCGCGCACCCCCGTCACGGGGACCGACCCGGCCGGCGCCACGCCACCCGCCGAGGGTGACGCCGCCACGTCCGAGCGGACCGACGCCGCCGAGGCCCCGCCCGTGGCGCTCGTCGAGCCCCCGTCGCCCGCCGAGATCCTCGAGAGCGCCGTCGTGACGTGGCGCGCCGCTCTCGTGGAGGCCGCCGGTGCCTCGACCCTCGCCGACGTCGACCAGCTCGGTGACGCGGCGCTCGACCTCTCGGCGGCGCACCCGTCCGGGATGGCCCAGCTCTTCGCCGGTCGGTCCACCCGCCTGTCCAACCTCGTCCGGGAACCCGGCGCGCTGTCGAGCGCCCGACGTCGGGCACGCGCCGTCAGCGCCCGCGCGTCGGCCTACACGCAGCGCTACGGCATCGCCTCGACGTCGCTCGCGATCGGCGTCGCCACCTGGACCGACCGGTCCAGCGCGGACCTCGCGTCCGACGACGTCGGCGCACTCGCGCACGTCACCCGGCACCAGCGCACGCCCGCCGGTCGCACCCCCGGTGCCGACGGGCAGGACGCCGCCGTGCGCACCGTCCGCGCCCCGGTCCTCCTGCGGCCCGTCGGCCTGCGCGCCCGCGGCTCGGGCGAGGGCGACTACGAGCTGGAGCTCGAGCCGTCCATCGAGGTCAACCCCGTCCTCGCGCGCGCACTGCGCGGGCACGGCGCCCTGCTCGACCCGGCCGCGGTCGCCCGCGGCACGTTCACCGGGGCGGGCTTCGACCCGCGCGGCGCGCTCAAGCGTCTGGCGTCCCTGGGCGAGGCCGTGCTCGAGGACTTCACGCTCGTGGAGCGTGTCGTCGTCGGGACCTTCGTGCACCCCGGGCAGGTCATCGTCGACGACCTCGACCAGCTGTCGGGGACGCTCGAGCGGCACGACGTCGTGCGGGCGCTCGCCGGGCTCGACGACGCCCGGGCGGCGCTGCGGGTGCCCCTGCCGGCACCCGTCGTCGGCGACCGTGACCCCGCGCTCGAGCGTGGCGTCGGGGACCTCGACCCCGCGCAGCAGCACGTCCTCGACGTCGTCGCCACGGGCACCGACGTCTTCGTCGACGCCCCGACCGGCTCGGACGTCACCGGCACGCTGGCGGCGATCGTCGCCGACGCGGCCGCCGAGGGGCGCACGGTGCTCTACGTGCCGGGCCACCGTCGCGCCGCCGTGTCCCTCGCGGACCGGCTCCGGCGCCTCGGGCTCGGGGAGATCGTGCTGGACGTCGAGCCGCACGCCGGCTGGCGCAGCGCCGCCGCGCGCCGCCTGCTCGGGGCGATGACCCTGGAGCCGCCCGTCGTCGACACGGACGCCGTGCAGGCCGTGCGCGCGCCCCTCGTCGAGCACCGTGAGCGGCTGCGGGGCTACGTCGACGCGCTGCACGCGCCCCGCGAGCCCTGGGGTGCATCCGCCTACGACGCGCTCCAGGAGCTGGCACGCCTCACCGCGACGCGACCGACCCCCTCGACCACCGTCCGGCTGAGCCCGGACGTCGCGCGCGCGCTCGACCCGGACCGCCGCGCGCGGCTCACGCGGGACCTGGTGCGCGCCGGCGAGCTCGGCGCGTTCTCGCTGCGCCCGCAGGACACTCCCTGGTACGGCGCCGACGTGCGCACGGCCGCCGACGCCCAGGTCGTGCGCCGCCGCCTCGACCGGCTCCTCGACGTGACCCTCCCGCTGCTCGTCCAGCGCGTCGCGCAGGTCGCCGACGAGACGGGACTCACGCGGGCCACCACCCTCGACCAGTGGACCGAGCAGCTCCAGATGCTCGACGGCGTGCGGTCGTCGCTCGACGTGTTCCAGCCGATGGTGTTCGAGCGGACCGCCGCGGACCTCGTCGCCGCGACCGCCACCCAGCAGTGGCGCGAGGAGCACGGCATCCCCATGGGCTTCTGGGTGCGCCGGCGCCTGCGCAAGCAGGCCAAGGACATGCTGCGTCCCGGGCGCCCCGTCGCGGACCTGCACGGCGCGCTCATCGAGGTGCAGCAGCGTCGCGACGTGTGGCAGGCGCACTGCCCCGCGGGCGGCTGGCCGCGTCTCCCCGAGAGCCTCGAGGTCATCGAGGACGAGCAGGCGGCGGTGCGGCAGGACGTCGAGGGTGTGGCGGAGGTCCTCGCGACGACGCCGCTGGGCGGGCGGCTGTCCGCCACGCCGTTCGAGGAGCTGCGCGAGCGGCTCGCACGGCTGCGCTCCGGTGCCGCCGCGCTCGAGACCCTGCCGGAGCGCACGCAGCTGCTCCACGGTCTGCGGGCCGCGGGCCTGGGCGACCTGGTCGACGACCTCGCGGCACGGCGCACGGACCCCGCGCAGGCGCCCGCCGAGCTGGACCTGGCCTGGTGGAGCACGGTCTTCGAGCACGTGCTGGCTGCGGACCCCGCGCTGGCCGGGTATGACGGAGCGGCGCTCGGTGAGCTGTCGGCGCGGTACGCCACGCTCGACCGTCGGCACGTCGTCAGCCGCACGGCGCCCGTGCTCGCGGCCGCGATCGGCCGCATCGCCGCGGCCGTGCGGGCGCACCGCGACCAGGCAGAGGGGCTGTTCGCGGAGCTGGTCGAGGACCGGATGACGTCGCTGCGCGACACCGTCGCGCGGTACCCGGACCTGGCCCGACGGCTGCGTCCCGTGCTCGTCGCCGGCCCGATGCTCGTCTCGCAGGTCCTGCCCGCGACCCGCACCGTCGACCTCGTGGTGGTCGACGCCGCCGCGCACCTGCCGGTCGAGGCGGCGCTGCCCGCGATCGCCCGGGGCCGTCAGGTCGTCGTGGTGGGTGACGCGCGCTGCGCGTCGGGCAGCGCGGTGCGCGAGCTCGCGGCGGTCCTGCCGTCGGTCGCGCTGCAGGCGGACGCGTCGCGCCGGGACCCGTACCTCACCCGGTTCCTCGCGGAGCACGGGTACGAGGGCGTCCTGGTGCCGACGCCCCTGCCGGACTCCCGGCCCCTCGTCTCGCTCGAGACGGTCGACGGCACCGGCATGCCCGATCCCGCGTCCAGCATGGTCGACTCGACGTCCGCCGAGGTGGAGCGCGTCCTCGAGCTGGTCGTCGAGCACGTGCTGCAGCACCCCGACGAGTCCCTGGCCGTCGTCACCCTCACCCACCGGCACGCGGACGCCGTGCGCGACACCGTCCTGGCCGAGGTGCGGGACAACCCGGCGCTGGCCACGTTCTTCGACGCAGGGCGCGCCGACCCGTTCGTCGTGGTCGACGTCACCAACGTCGGCGGCCTGCGGCGCGACGCGGTCATCTTCTCCCTCGGCCTGGGGCGCACCCCTCACCGCCGGGTCCTGCACACGTTCGGGCCCGTCAGCCGTGTCGGCGGCGACGCGCTCCTGCTCGACGCCCTCGGCTCGACGCGGCACCGGCTGACGGTCGTCGCGTGCTTCGGCGGCGACGACCTCGACCCCGACCGGCTCCGCGGCCCCGGCCCCCGGCTGCTGGCGGACGTCCTGCGGTTCGCCGCCGAGCGCAGCGCCCACGGCGCCGGCCACGGGACGAAGGACCGCCCGACGGGTGGTCCCGACCCGGACCGGCTCGTCCTCGACCTGGCCGAGCGGCTCTGGCAGCACGGCCTGCTCGTCGACGTCGACCACGGAGTCCCCGGCGGCGCGCGCATCCCGCTCGTCGTGGGACACCCCGACCTGCCCGACGAGATGCTCGTCGCCGTGCTCACCGACGACGACACGTACGTCGGTGAACCGAGCGTCCGCGTGCGTGACCGGCTCGTCGGGGACCGGCTCGCGCACCTCGGCTGGTCGGTCGTGCGCGTCTGGTCGGCCGCCGCGTTCCTGGACCCCCAGGCCGAGGTCGACCGGATCCGGCGCGTCGTGCACACGGCGCTCGTGGAGCGCCGGCCCGAGGCCGCCGCGGCGGCCCCGACGGCCGCCCCGCAGGTGCCCCACGCCGTCGACGACCAGGACAGCAGGCCCGTCCGACCGTACGTCACCCACCCGCCGACCGGTGCGCTGCCGGTGGTGCGACCGGCGACGGGCGCGATGCCGGTGGTGGCGCCGGCGACCGACGCGACGCCGGTGGTGGCGCCCGCGACCGGCGCGATGCCGGTGGTGGCGCCGGCGACCGACGCGACGCCGGTGGAGCGCACTCGGACGGGTGCCGCGCCCGTCGTGCGGACACCCACCGGCGTGATGCCGGTCGTGGCGTCGTCGGCGGCAGCGGCCGGCGGGACCGCGGCGACCGGGTCGGTGTCGCGCGGGACTCCGTCCGTGGGTACGCGCGAGGCCCCGGGCGCGGTCGCGGTGCCGCAGACCGAGTCCTTGGTGGACACCCAGTCGACGGGTGAGCAGCTCGCGCTGCCGCTGCCGACGACGCCGCGCCCCGACGTGCGTGCGGGTCTGCCGATCAACGCGTACAGCGACGACCAGCTGGACGACCTCGTGCGCTGGCTGAGGTCCGACGGGGCGCAGCGCACGCGCGACCAGCTGGCCGATGCGCTGCGCGCCGAGCTCGGTGTCACGCGTCGCAGCCACCGCGTCGACTCCGCTGTCCGCGCAGCGGTCATCCGCGCGTTCAGCTGACACCGGGACCCGCGCGGGCGCTGAGTGCCGTCCCACCGGACGGGACGCGCGCACCGCGAGACCGGCCTGAGTCGTCGTCAGGGCGGTCGAGGCTCGCCCCAGCGCGGTCTCGTGACGGGGTCGTCCCACCCCTCGGGACCGGTCGCGGGGCCGTCGGCCCAGGGCGCCCGCGACAGGCAGTGCGAGGATCGGCTCCATGAGCAGTGCACCACGCCGTCCTCGTCGGGCGGTGCGACAGTCCGGGACCGTCGGCACCGACGACTCGGTGCTGCTCACGACGCTGCCGGCGTTCCCGTCCGCGCTCGCCGGCGACCCTGCCGCCGCCCCCGGCGACCCTGCCGCCGCCCCCGGCGACCCTGCCGCCGCCCCCGGCGACGCGGCCGCGCGCCCGGGTCCCGGCGACGCGGCGGCCCGCCCGGCTCCCGGGGACGCGGCCGCGCGCCCGGGTCCCGGCGACTCCGCCGGTGGCCCGGGGGTCCGCGGCGTGCCCGACGTGTCGGTGGCCCCGGCGGGCGGAGGTGACTCCGGCGACCTCTGGCGTGCGACGCGGTCGGCCGACGACTCCGACCGCGGCTGGGGCCGCGAGGAGCCCTCGTCGAACGACGAGCGGCTGCGCCGGGAGAAGCCCCCGCACTGGTGAGGCACCGGGGTGCACGCGAGCACCCTGCCGCGGCCGAGAGGCCCGCAGCTCAGGAGCCGTGCTCGGACGGTGGTGTGCTCACGCCGCAGTGCTCGGACCAGCAGCGGTGCTCGGACCAGCAGCGGCGCTCGGACCAGCAGCGGTGCTCAGACCAGCAGCGGTGCTCGGACCAGCCGCGGTGCTCGGACCACGGGTGCTCAGGCCCCCGGCGGGATGCTGGGAGGTCCGGCCGGTGCGGGCGGCGGCGGTTGGGGAGTCCCCGGTCCGCCCGGGGCGTCCGTCGTGTCGTTGACGATCGCCGGCGTGAGCCGCTGCGACAGCAGGTCCCGGATCTCCTGGAGCAGCAGGATGTCCTCGGCCGGGGCGGCGGGCTCGTCCTCCTGGCCCTTCTTGCGGCGTGCGGCCAGGGAGTTGAGAGGCAGCACGATGAGGAAGTAGATCGCGGCCGCGGTGATGAGGAACTGGAGGAGGGCGTTGAGGATGACGCCCACCGCGATCGGCTGGGCCGTCGCCGCGATGTCCTCGTTCCACGTGTAGGGCCCGATGTTCCAGAGGTTGTCGAGGTTCGGCTTGCCGAACACCCAGCCGATCAGCGGGCTGATGAAGGCGTTCTGGAGGGCGTCGACGACCTGGGCGAACGCAGCCCCGACGATGACGCCGACGGCCAGCTCGATCGCGCTCCCGCGCGAGATGAAGTCCTTGAACCCCTGGCCGACCTTCGCCAGCCCCTTGACCCGCGGGTTGTCACCCACGGACCTGATCCGGTGGCTCGCGCCACGCAGACCTTCGCGACCGTTCCCGGACATGGGACCTCCTGGGCCTGCGTCGATGTCGGGCGTCCTCAGCCGATCATGGCACGACGACCGCCACCAGGCGTGACGACACCGAGGCCTGCGCGATGAGCAGCGCCTCGTCGGGCGTGACGGCCACGAGCACGGGCGGTCCGTCACCGGTCGGCGCGGCACCGAGCAGCCCGCCGGGTGGTGCGTCCCCGTCGGGGGCCGGCCGCACGAGCGCGCGGCGTGCCACCGTCTCGCCCGGGCCGCCCTCCAGGCGCGCGGCGACGAGGTCGAGGTGCAGGCCCGGCTCCAGCAGGTCCGCGACGGCTGGGTCGTCGAGCCGGACGGCGACCACGACGGTGCCCGCCGGGCCCGCCAGCACGGTGTCGGTGAGGAGCGTGGGCGTCAGGGGGAGGCGTGCGGGGAGGTCCACGGCCGTCACGCGGCCGCGCGCGTCGTCGGTCGTGCGCAGGGCGCCGTCGGGTGCCGCACCGGCCGGGACGTCGGCCACGGTCAGGTCGCCGGCGGCCAGCGCGGTGCCCGCCGGCACGTCGTGCGCGAGCACGACGACCGGCACGGTCGGGGGCGTCGGCGGGCGCAGCGCCTGGAGCGTGACGGCAGCCGCGACGCCGAGGCACACCGCGGCCAGCGCGAAGCGGAACCGCCACAGGGCCGCCCGTGCCCGCACGCGCGCGGGGCCGCGGGCGGCGGCCAGCGGCGGGGGCAGGGGCTCGCGGAGGCCCTCCCGTCGCGAGGGTGGGTTCGCAGCTGTCAGGACGGCCATGTCGCGACGCTAGGGGCAGTCCGACCGCGCCCGGGCGGCGGCTGCCCGTCCTGGGGACGGGGCGTGGCACGGCAGGGCCTGTGGTCGGCTCGTGCCGACCCGCACCCGGAGCGTCGGGGGACAGGCCCGGCATACCTCCTCGTCAGGCGGACGCGGCCGCCGGGGACGTCGTCGTGGTGCTCGACGAGCCGGTGGACCCCGAGGACGAGGTGCCGGACGTGCCCGACGACGTGGCGGAGCTCGACGACGTGGACGTCGAGGAGTCGGAGGACGTCGACGGGCTCGACGACGTCGACGTACTCGACTTGGACCCGGACCCCGAGCCGCCCTTGCGGGCGTCGTTCCGGTAGAAGCCCGAGCCCTTGAACACGACACCGACGGTCGAGAAGACCTTGCGCAGGCGCCCCTCGCACTCGGGGCAGACGGACAGTGCGTCGTCGGTGAACGACTGCTGGACCTCGAAGGAGTGCTCGCAGGCCGTGCAGCGGTAGGCGTAGGTGGGCAAGGTGACTCCCGATCGTCGTCGCCGGGCGTCCCCGGCAGTCTCGAAGCTGTCTGAGGGTGCCGCAGCCGCCGGGAGGTCGGTGTCCGCCGTCCCGGACGGGCCGGCGTCCTCGACGCCACGACCCGTCGTCGGTCCACCGAGCGCACCATCCGGTCGGCGCGTGTCGATGGCCGCCATTGGCACTCTCAGGATCCGAGTGCCAACTCTAGCGCCACCGTCAAGCGTGCTCGCGGGTAGCCTTTCGACCGTGACCCGTCGCCACCGCATGCGAGCCGCGCTCGTCGTCATCGCCGCCGCCGTCGTGCTCGCGCTGCTGGTCACGTCGGTCGTGAGCGCCCTCGTCGTGCGGCGCCCCCTGCCGGACGTCCAGGGCACCCAGGTGATCGCCGGGCTCGCGGCCGACGTCGAGGTGACGCGCGACGCACGCGGCGTGCCGACCATCGTCGCGGAGTCCCCGTACGACCTCTTCCTGGCGCAGGGCTACGTGTCCGCGCAGGACCGGTTCTTCGAGATGGACTACCGCCGGCACGTCACCGCCGGACGGCTCGCGGAGCTCGTCGGCGACGACGAGGTCGCGGTCGCGGCGGACAAGGTGATCCGCACGCTGGGCTGGCGGCGCGTGGCCGAGCAGGAGTGGGACCTGCTGTCGCAGGAGACCCGGGACCACCTGCAGGCGTACGCCGACGGCGTGAACGCGTACCTCGAGGACCGCGACCCGGGCTCCATCGCGATGGAGTACACGGTCCTGGGGCTGCGCGTCCCGCAGGACGCGCCCGAGGCGTGGGACCCGATCGACTCGCTCGCGTGGCTCAAGGCCATGGCGTGGGACCTGCGCGCCAACTACGACCGCGAGCTCTCGCGCGCGCAGACCTACCGGTTCGTCCAGGACGTCGCGCGCGTCGAGGAGCTGTTCCCGCCGTACCCGCAGGACCGCAACCTGCCCGTCGTGACCGCGGCCGACGCCGCCTCGGCCGCGTTCTCCGTCGCCTCGACCACGGACCTCGACCTGTCCGACGCCGGTCTGCAGGACGCGCTGGCGTCCGCCGACCGCGCGCTCGCTGCCGTGCCGCACCTCATCGGCGAGGGTGACGGCGTCGGCTCGAACTCGTGGGTCGTGGCAGGCGAGCACACCGCGTCCGGCAAGCCGATCCTCGCCAACGACCCGCACATGGGGATCTCGGCGCCCGGCATCTGGTCCCAGGTCGGGCTGCGCTGCGCCGAGGTGACGGACGCCTGCCCGTTCGACGCGACGGGGTTCTCGCTCGCGGGTCTGCCCGGCGTCGTCATCGGCCACAACGGTCAGCTGGCGTGGGGCCTGACCAACATGGGTGCCGACGTGACGGACTTCTTCCTCGAGCGGGTCGAGGACGGCGAGGCGCTGGTCGACGGCGAGCGCACGCCGCTCGACGTCCGTACGGAGACCATCGAGGTCGCCGGCGGCGACGACGTCGACATCGAGATCCGCAGCACCCGCCACGGCCCCATCGTGTCCGACGTCCTCGATCTCCCGGACGTCCAGCGCGCGCCCGTCCCCGACGACGCCCCGGGCCTGCGGTTCGAGGTCGCGCTGGCGTGGACGGCGCTCACCCCGGGGCGCACCGGGGACGCCATCTTCGCGATGATGACGGCGCAGGACGCCGACGACGTGGCGGCCGCCGCCACGCTGCTCGAGGTGCCGGCGCAGAACATCGTGTTCGCGACGACCGACGGGCACATCGGCTACCAGGCGCCGGGGCGCATCCCGGTGCGCGGTGCCGTCGCGGGGCCCGTGCCGTCCGACGGCACGTGGCCCCGGCCGGGGTGGGACACGCGCTACGACTGGCAGGGCTGGGTCGATCCCGCGACGATGCCGCGCCTGCTCGACCCGCCCGAGGGCTTCGTCGTGGCGGCGAACCAGGCGGTCACCCCCCTGGGCGTGGGCCCGTTCCTCGCGGAGGACACCGACTACGGGTACCGCAGCCAGCGGGTCCGGGACCTGCTGACCGAGCGGATCGGGTCCGGGAGAGCGCTCGACGTCGCTGCGGTGGCCGAGCTGCAGACGGACCAGCGCAGCCCGTACGCGCAGGTGCTGCTGCCGGCCCTCCTGGAGGTGGGTGTCGAGGACCCGTTCGACGGCGTCGGGCAGCAGCTGCTGCGCGACTGGGACCAGAAGATGGACGTCGACTCGGCGGGCGCCATGTACTTCGCCGCCGTGTGGGCGGAGGTGCTCGAGCTGACGTTCGCGGACGACCTGCCGGAGGGGCACGCACCGACGGGCGACTCCCGCTGGCTGGAGGTCGTCCGGGGCATGCTCGACGACCCCACGTCCGCGTGGTGGGACGACCGCTCGACGCCGGGCGTCGTGGAGGGGCGGGACGACGTCCTCGCCCGCGCGCTGGTGTCCGCTCGGCGCCAGCTCACCGCCCAGCTCGGCAGCCGCACGGACGACTGGCAGTGGGGCCTGCTGCACACGGCCGCGCCGCAGCACCCCGTCCTCGGCGGCGACGGCGTCCCGCGGATGCTGCACCGGCTCGTGAACCCGGCGCCGCAGCGGGTCGGTGGCGGCTCGTCGATCGTCGACGCGACCAGCTGGGACGCCGCCACGGGGTCGTACGGCGTGACGTCGGCGCCGTCCATGCGCATGGTCGTCGACCTGGGCGACCTGGACTCCTCGACCTGGGTGAACCTCACCGGCACGTCCGGCCACCCGGCGAGCAAGCACTACGACGACCAGTTCGAGGCGTGGGCGCAGGGCCGGCAGTTCCCCTGGCCGTACTCCCCGGCGGCGGTGCGCGCGGACGCGGTGGACCGTCAGACGCTCGTGCCGGTGCAGGACTGACGACGGACGTCAGGCGTCCGGGGCCGCGGCGGGCTCGAACCGACGCCATCCGTCGGGGGTCGCGACACCCGTGACGGGCACGTCGTGCGGCTCCCGAGGGACCGCGTCGACGACCTCGTCCTCGTGCACCAGCGCGATCACGAGGGCCCCCGGCCGCACGTGGGCCAGCACCCGGTCGTACCAGCCGCCGCCCTGACCCAGCCGGCCGCCGTTCGCGTCGACGGCGAGCGCCGGGACGAGCACGACGTCGGCGTCGGCGAGCCCGGCCGATCCCAGCGGTGTGCCGCTCGGCTCGGGCGGGCGCCCGGGGGCACGCTCGCGCAGGTCGTCGGCGCCCGCGTACTCCGCCCAGTCGCGCTGCAGGCCCGTCCCGAGCACGGGCAGCAGGAGCCGGACACCACGCGCCGCGAGGGCCTCGATGAGCGGACCGGTGCCGGGCTCCGTGGGCCGGGAGGCGTAGACGCTGACGCAGCGCGCGGCCGTGACCTCGGGGATCGTGAGCACCACCTCGGCGAGCCGGAGCGCCTCCTCCGTGCGCCGCCGGGGCGACCGGTGCGCGCGCCGGGCCCGCACCTGCCGTCGCAGCTGCTCCTTCTCCTCGGCGGGGTTGCGAGGTCGGGACCGGTGGGCCGTCGCCTCCGCGTGGGCGTGCCAAGGGGGCTGGGCGACGGCGCTCATGGCACCAGTGTGACAAACGTTGGCGCCGCCGTGGGGCGGCGGCGAGGGCCGAGGCCGCGAGAGCCGCCTCGCGGGGGCGCGGCGCGCACGGGGTCCGGGTCCCGCAGCAGGCACAATGCGCGGATGAGATCGGTCCAGGATCACCTCGCCGCCGTGCTCGCCGCAGCGGTCCCGGTCCCGCCGCTCGACGTCGTGCTGCACGACGCGGCGGGCTGCATCCTGGCGGCCGACGTCGTCGCCCCGGTCGACGTGCCGGCGGTCCCCGTGGCGGCCAGGGACGGGTACGCGGTCGCCGCGCACGACACGACGGGCGGCCCGCACCGGCAGGAGCTCCCGGTCGCGCACGACCTGCACGCGGGCAGCGCCGCGGGCCTGCGCCACGTGCCCGGCACGGCGGTCCGGGTCGCGTCGGGGGCGCCGCTGCCCCTGGGGGCCGACGCGGTCGTGCCCGTCGAGGAGACGGACCGCGGGCAGGCGCGGGTCGCGTTCCAGCGGGCGGCGCACGTCGGGCAGCACGTGCGTCGCGCGGGCGACGACGTGCGCGCGGGCGGGGTCGTCCTCACCGCGGGCACCCGGCTGGGGGCCCGGCAGATCGCGCTCGCGGCCGCGATGGGCCGCGGCCGCCTGCCCGTGCACCCCACGCCGCGCGTGGTGCTGCTGTCGGTCGGCGACGAGCTCGTCGAGCCGACGACCGCCGCCCGGCCGGGGACGGTCTTCGAGGTCGACGGGCACGCGCTCGAGGCGGCCGTGCGCGACGCGGGGGCCACCCCGGTCCGGGTCGGTGCGGTGCCCGACGACCACGCCGCCCTGCGCGAGACGCTCGAGGACCAGCTCGTGCGGGCGGACCTCGTCGTGCTCACGGGCGGGTTGTCGGAGCTGGCGCACGACACGGTCAAGGACGTCCTCGCGCCCCTGGGCACCGTGCGCCTCGACCACGTCGCCATGACGCCCGGACCGCGGCAGGGCTTCGGGACCGTCGGCGCGCTGGGCCTGGACCTGACGGCCGGGGACGGGCGGACGGTGCCGCTGTTCGCGCTGCAGGGCCACCCGGTCGCCGCACAGGTGTCCTTCGAGGTGTTCGTCCGGCCGGCGCTGCGCGCGATGGCCGGGCGCACCGAGCTGTTCCGCCCGTCGGTCACAGCGGTCGCCACCGCAGGGTGGGAGTCGCCGGCCGGGTTGCGCCAGTTCGTGCCCGCCGGCGTGCTGGGGTCCCCCGACGAGGGGTACCGTGCGACGCCGGTGGGTGACCCGTCGGCCCCGTCGACCACGGCCCTCGCGCACGCCAACGCCCTGGCAGTCGTCGGTGAACGGGATCTTGCGGTGCACCCGGGCGACGTCGTGCACTGTCTCGTGCTGGAGGGGTGAGGACGTGGGGCGCAGCCCACTGCCCGCCCGCGTCCGCGGACGGAGGGGATGAGGGTGGCGGTCGGGTGGCCGGTCGAGCTCGTCGACGGTGACGTGCGCCTGCGTCCGCTGCGTCGTCGCGACGCCGACGCGTGGATGATGCTGCGCGGACGCAACCTGAGCTGGTTGGAGCCGTGGGACGCGACGAGCCCTGAGCCGGTGCGGGGCCCGCGCCCGAGCTTCGGGCAGTTCGTGCGGGCGCTGTCCGCCCAGGCGCGTGAGGGCACGGCGCTGCCGTTCGCGATCCAGCGGGCGGACCGGCTCGTGGGGCAGCTCACGGTGTCGTCGATCCAGTACGGGTCGCTGCGCTCGGCGGCCATCGGGTACTGGGTGTCGCAGGACGTCGCGGGGCAGGGGATCACCCCGACCGCCGTCGCGCTGGCGGCGGACCACTGCTTCGGCGTGCTGGGCCTGCACCGTGTCGAGGTCAACATCCGCCCGGAGAACGCGCCGTCGCTGCGCGTCGTCGAGAAGCTGGGCTTCCGCGACGAGGGTCTGCGCGAGCGGTACCTGCACATCCAGGGGCGCTGGTGCGACCACAGGACGTTCGCGCTGACGGTGGAGGACGTCCCCGAGGGGCTCGTGGAGCGGTGGCGCCGACGGCGTGCCACCCCCTGACGCGCGTCCCCGCGACCGCCCGGCGGCACCACTGCGCGCGGGACGTCGACGCGACACGCCGCGATGTTGCCGCATCGTGGCCCCCGCGACCCCTACCGTCGTGACGTGAATGGACTCGCAGGCCCCGTGGCGCTCGCGCTCGTCGGCCTGTGGGCGGCGTATCTGGTGCCGCACCACCTGCGGCACCGTCAACGGTTGCTGGAGGCACGGGCCGACGACCGGTTCTCCGCGGGTCTGCGCGTCGTCGCGGTGGCGAGCAGCACGCGCCGCCGGCTGGGACGCCGGGCCGCGGCGGCCGGGATGTGGGGACCGAGCACGACGGCACTGCTGACCCCGGGGACGGGGGTGCCGGCTGCGTACGTCGGCACGCTGACAGGAGGCACCACCGTGGACCGACCGCACGCCACACCCGAGCGCATCTCCGCCGAGGCCGCGCGCCGCCTGGCGCAGGCCCGCGCCGCCCGGGCGGCCGCCGCTGCCCGTCGCGGTGCCGCCGCGCGCCGCCGCGGGCTGCTCGCCGCCGTCCTCGTCGTCGCGTCCGTCGCGGGCTGGGTCGTGACGGGCGTCGCGCCCGCGGCGACGTGGGCGATGGGCGCGGTGCCGACCGTGCTGCTCACGTCGGTCGTCGTGCTGGGGCGTCGCGCCGTGCTCGCCGGGCACGTCGCCGACGCGCAGTGGGTCGCGACGATCCAGCGGGAGGAGCGCCTCGCGGCGACCCCGCGGACCGGTGCCACCCCGGTGGTCCGGCCGCGTACGGGTATGACGCCCGCGGTACGGGCCGATGCCGAGCCCGGTGTGCCGGTGCCGCTCGTCACGGGTCACGCCGTGCGCCCGTCGGACGCCCACACGGAGGTCTTCGAGCGGATCGTGGAGGACCGGGGCGAGTCCACCGGACGCCCGCGGCACGCGACCGGGCAGGTGCCCGTGGTGCGACCCTCGTCCGCCGCGCAGGGCCCCGCAGTCGACGACGTGCCGGACGTCGCGCAGGCCCAGCGCGACGGCGAGTGGTCGCCCGTGCGCGTCCCCCGGCCCACGTACGCGATGAAGGCGCCGGCCCCGCGCCGCACGCCCGCGCCGCTCGAGGAGTCCGACGCCGAGGCGTCGACGGTCCGCCGCCCGGCCGACGCCCCGACGGACGAGGTCGCCCCCGCCGCGCACGAGCGGGACGTGACCGCCGTCGAGGCGCCCACCGCGACGACCGGCAGCATCGACCTCAACGCGGTGCTCGCGCGCCGTCGCGCGGCCGGGCAGTAGCGGTCCGCCCGGGCTCCGTCAGCGCTCCCTGCGGACCAGCGCCGCGGACACCGCAACGGTCCCGGGGACCCGCTCACGGGTTTCGTCGCGGGGCGCCGGTGGTGCTAGTGTGATCCCCGCTTCAAGGGGCTGTGGCGCAGTTGGTAGCGCGTCTCGTTCGCAATGAGAAGGTCAGGGGTTCGAATCCCCTCAGCTCCACCATGTGATGTCGCAGGACATCGGCAACAGGCCGGACCCTCAGGGTCCGGCCTGTTGCGTTGGTGGTCGGCGATGAGCGTGATCACGGGGGTCTCGGGCCCGGGCTCGACCTCCCGCCTCCGTCAGGCCCGGGGCGCCTCACCCGGGCCCTGCTCTGCCATCAGCTCGAAGTCGGCATGACGGTGTCCAAGGACGCGACGCGGGTCGCCGCCATCGTCGCGAGCAGCCGAAGAGCGTGATCGCTCGGGGACCCCGGTTCCGCCCGGTAGACGATCAGCTGCTGCCCGGTCGCCCCACGGACGTCGAACGCGTTGAACTCCAGCGTGAGGCGTCCGACATCCGGGTGGACGAACGCTTTGGCTTCGTGGGTCTTGCCGCGCGCATCGTTCTTCTCCCAGAGCGCGGCGAAGTGCGGACTCGTGCTCCGCAGCTCCTCCACCAGGGCCAGCGTCGCCCCGTCGTGCGCGTCGTACCCGAGCGCCAGCCGAAGATGGGCCACGCTCGACTGCGCGGAACGGTCCCAGTCGTCGAAGAAGGTCATGCCTGCGGGGTCCGAGAAGACCATCCGAGCAAGATTGTGCGTGGTCTCGAACGTCGAGTACAGGGCGCAGGCGAGAGGGTTCAGCGCGAGGACGTCGAGACGCCGATTGAGGACGAGGGCCGGAGTGTCCGGCCACGCGTCCATCAAGCGGCGCAGCGGCGGATCCACGTGCTCGACGGCGGGTGACGGGGATGCGGCGGGCGCAGAGCCGGCCAGCCGATACAGGTGATCGCGGGCGTCCGGTGCCAGATCGAGCGCTCGACTGAGAGCGTTGAGTATGGAGGTGGACGGGTTCTTCTCGCGTCCCTGCTCGAGCCGCGTGTAGTAATCCACACTGACGCCGGCCAGCATGGAGACTTCTTCGCGCCGGAGCCCGGGGACACGACGCACGCCGCTCCAGCGGACCCCTGCCGCCTCAGGGCTGACGGCTGCACGTCTGGCAGCGAGGTAGAGCCCGAGATCACTGGTCACCATGCCTCCAGCATGCCCGCTCGGTGCCAGGGAGACAGGCCGTGCCGCACCCAGGCAGCGCCACCCGGCTCGGGTGGCGGAGCCAGGGTGCGCGTTGCCTGGGTGCGTCACGGTCTGCCTGTCCCGCTCGATGCTCACCAGGCTGGGCCTCAGGATCTCCACCCAGGAGATCGAGGAGGAAGCATGAACAACGCATTCACGCCCGAGCTGCTGAACAGGATCGTCGACAACCAGGCCGACTACGCGCAGCCACTGCTGCTCGTCGGAGCGCGAGTCCACCTGTTCGACTCGTTCGTCGACGTGATGGAGGGCGCCGACATCCTTCTCGGTGAGGGGTTCATCGTCGGCACCGGCCCCGGCATCGTGACGGCCGCAGGAGACGACAACGCCTTGGTGATCGACTGCGCGGGCATGGTGATCGTGCCCATGGTGGTCGACGTCCGCGCGGCGCTCAGCCTCAACAGCGACCGCTCGTCGGATGTCGGGACGCTGTGGCCGGGAAACACGGGAAGCTTCGCGGTCGTCGACGCCGAGCTGGCAGGGGACGGCGCCAGCGCCGTCGCCAGCGTGATCGGTCGTCCGGAGTCGGTCGCCGCCATCTTCATCGACGGCAAGGTGGTGCTCTGGAACGGCGAGCGCACGGCGAACGCCCCCGCGCCGCTCGACAAGAGCCACGTGGGCGAGGTGTCCCCGTCCACCAGCCCTTACGTGGGGATGTGGATCGACGAGACCGACTTCCTGCACCAGGAGCTGACGGCTGACGGGCGCTACGACGAGACCCGCGGGGGCCGGCCGCACGCCTTTCAGGGTGCCTACTGGATCGACGGTGACCGCATCGACTATCTGGACGATCTCGGCTTCTGGGCCTTCGGCGAGTTCGTCGACGGTGTCCTGCACCACGGCCCGTACATCCTCAACCGCGGCCGCTGATCCGAAGGGAGTGACGATGCCTGAGACCACCACCCGTCCCTACGTCGGCATGTGGCAGACGTCCGACGGGCACGTCCGTCACCAGCTCCTGGCCGACGGCACATACGTGGAAGCCCGCGGGACGCGGGAACGCGCCTACACCGGCAGGTACGTCATCGCCGGTGACCACATCGACTACGTCGATGACACGGGATTCACGGCGGACGGCGACTTCGTCGACGGCGTCCTGCACCACGGAGGCATGATCCTGCGTCGCACGCCGTAGTGGCACCGGACGTTCGGTCGTGGGTCGAGGATCTCTCGTCCCACGGCCGAACGCTCGCCTCACGGCGATCGACGTCTCGATGCCGCGCGACTCTCTGATCCCTGCGGCTCGTCGCACCCGGGCTGCTCGGCGGAGCATCGAGCACGCCGTGTCCGATGTGACCGGATTCACCAGCCCGGGTGACGTGATCGCTCCTACAGTCGACGCATGAACGGACTCGCGCTCGCCCAGCAGAAGATGCGTGACGCCGACGTCGCCGCCACGGCCGTCGACGTCTTCACGCGGTTCTACGGTCTCCTGGAGTCCGGGAGCACCGGCCTGGTCCCGGAGGCGGACGTCGACCCGCTGACGGACGTCCCGCGCCTCGAGGACCTGCAGGTCGACGACGCTGCAGCCGCCGACGCCCTGGCCCGCACGGCGGTCGTCAAGCTCAACGGTGGTCTGGGCACGTCGATGGGCATGGACCGCGCGAAGTCGCTGCTGCCGGTGCGCGGGGGACGCACGTTCCTCGACGTCATCGCCGACCAGGTGCTCGCGGCCCGTGCCGCGACCGGGGCGCGGCTCCCGCTGGTCCTCATGAACTCGTTCCGCACCCGCGAGGACTCCCTCGCGGCCCTCGCGGCCCACCCGGAGCTGGCGGTCGACGGCGTGCCGCTGGACTTCCTGCAGAACCGGGTGCCCAAGCTCCTGGTGGACGGGCTGACACCCGTGACGTGGGAGGCCGACCCGGCGCTCGAGTGGTGCCCGCCCGGCCACGGTGACCTGTACACCGCCCTCTACGCGTCCGGTGTCCTCGACGCGCTGCTGGCAGAGGGCTTCCGCTACGCGTCGGTCTCCAACTCCGACAACCTCGGGGCGACGCCGGACGCGCGTGTCGCCGGGTGGTTCGCGGCCTCGGGCGCACCGTTCGCCGCCGAGGTGGCGCTGCGCACGCCGGCCGACCGCAAGGGCGGCCACCTGGTCGTGCGCCGCGCCGACGGCCGGATCGTCCTGCGGGAGTCCGCCCAGACCGCGCCCGAGGACGCGCCGGCCGCCGCCGACATCGCGACGCACCGCTACTTCAACACCAACAACCTGTGGCTGGACCTCGAGGCCCTCGCCGCGGAGCTGGCCCGGACCGGCGGCGTGCTGGACCTGCCGCTGATCCGCAACGAGAAGAACGTCGACCCGACCGACCGGACGTCGCCCAGGGTCGTGCAGATCGAGTCCGCGATGGGCGCGGCGATCGAGGTGTTCGACGGTGCCGCGGTCCTCGAGGTGGGACGGGAACGGTTCCTGCCCGTCAAGACGACCAACGACCTGCTGGTGCTGCGCTCCGACGTGTACGAGGAGGACGACGCCCACCGGCTCGTCGCCGTGGTCGACGCGCCGTTCGTCGACCTGGACCCGACGCACTACGCGCTCGTCGGGGACTTCGACGCCCACGTGCCGCACGTGCCGTCGCTGCGCGGGGCGACGTCGCTCACGGTCCGGGGCGGCTGGACGTTCGGGCAGGGCGTGCGCGTGGTCGGCGACGCCGAGCTCGGCGGCGACGGGGGAGCGGTGCCGGACGGTGCGACGCTCGAGGCCCGGGGCGCCCGCGTCTGAGCGGACACGCCGAGGGCCGGCACCCGGCGGAGTGCGCCGCGGTGCCGGCCCTGGGAGCTGGTGTCAGCGGCGCTTGCCCGCCCAGCCCGCATAGAGGGCGACGAACAGCGCCGCGAGCGCGATCTGGATGACGACCTCGAGCACGTCGGGCCCCGACGTCTCGTCCCAGCCGGCGAGCGAGGCGATCCACGTACCGATGAGCGCCGCCACGATCCCGATGACGATCGTCGCGATGATCGAGATCTTCTGGCGACCGCGCACGAACAGCCGGCCGAGCGCGCCGATGATCGCGCCGACGACGATGGCGCTGATGATACCGCCGATACCCATGTCCACTCCTCAGAGGTCAGGACCGATGACCGGTCGGAAGGAAACTAGGGCACTCCGGGCACTTGCGCCTGTCGAGAGCGGGGGCGGCCTGCCAGGGGCAACGGCCCGACGTCCGGTGATGCGTCGCCCGGGGACCGTTCCCGCCGGGTAGGTTCGCTCCAGTTGGTCCGCCCCGTCGTGAGGAGCTCCGTGTCCGCCGTCCACGGGATCGTGCCCGCACCGCTCGTCGTCCAGCCGTCGGCGCAGGCGCCCTTCGTCATCACCCGTTCCACCGTCGTCGTGGTCGACGCCGACGCCGACCTGCTGCCGTTGGCGGTGCTGACCGCCGACCTGCTCGGACGCGTGAGCGGGCGCGCCGTCGAGGTCCGTCGTGCCGAGCCGGACACGGCCGGTGTGGTGCGGATGCGGCTCGTCGGCGACCTGCCCCCCGGCCCGGAGGCGTACCGGGTGGTCGTGGGCACCGGTCGTGTCCGGCTCGAGGCCCGGACCACGGACGGCCTGGTGCACGCGGTCGTCACGCTGCGCCAGCTGCTGCGCGAACGTCCCGACGGTGGCATCGAGGTGACCGCCGTGCGCATCGAGGACGCGCCGCGCTACCCGTGGCGTGGCCTGTCGCTCGACGTGGCGCGCCACTTCGTCAGCGTGGCGGACCTCAAGGTCGTCATCGGGCTGATGGGCCACTACAAGCTCAACGTGCTGCACCTGCACCTGACCGACGACCAGGCGTGGCGCCTGGAGCTGCCGTCACGGCCCGAGCTGGTGCGCCGTGCCAGTGCGCACGCGGTGGGAGGCGACCCGGGCGGGTACTACTCGGTCGCCGACTGGGACGAGATCCTCGCGTACGCCCGCGCCCGGGCGATCCGCGTGGTCCCGGAGATCGACGTCCCCGGGCACGTCAACGCCGCGCTGCACGCGTACGGCGAGCTGAACCCCGACGGGCAGCCCGCGGACGAGTACCTCGGGATCGACGTGGGCTTCTCCCGCCTGCACGACGACCTGGCGGCGACGCACGCGTTCCTCGCCGACGTCTTCGGCGACCTCGCCGAGATGACCCCCGGCACGCACCTGCACATCGGCGGCGACGAGGTCCTGGCGATGGGTCACGACGAGTACGTGCGGCTCGTGCGGGCCGCCGCGGCCGCCGTCACGGCGCACGGCAAGCGCGTCGTCGCGTGGCAGGAGGTCGCGTCGGTACCGGACCTGCCGGCCGAGACCGTCGTGCAGTACTGGGACACGCGGGTGGACCCCACGCCGCTGGTCGCCGCGGCGCGCGCCGGTGCGCGGGTCCTGCTGTCGCCGGCGCCGAAGGCGTACCTCGACATGCGGTACGAGCCGGGCGTCGGGCTGGGGCAGGAGTGGGCGGGGACGGTCGAGCTGCGCGACGCGTACGAGTGGGAGCCCGCGTCGCTGGTCGCGGGCCTGCCGCCCGAGGCCGTCGTGGGGGTGGAGGCCGCCCTGTGGACAGAGACGTTGCGCACCCTCGACGACCTGACGACCATGCTCCTGCCGCGGCTCGCGGCCGTCGCGGAGGTCGCGTGGAGCGACCCGGGGCACCGGGACTTCGACGGCTTCACCGAACGGCTGCGCCACCACGGCCGGCACTGGGACCGCATCGGCCTCGCGTGGCACCGCACCCCGCAGGGACGCTGGGACGGCTGAGGCGGACGCCCGGCCGGCCCGGTGTCAGATCCAGGTCGGCAGCCACATCCGCAGGTGCCACTGGTCGTACGGGATGACGAACGCCGCCCACACGGGGTAGAAGAACAGCCCGACGGCCACCACGAGCGCCACGAACACGCCGACCGCGATGATCGTCCAGCGCCGGGCCCTGCGGTCACGGGCGGTGCCGTCGTCACCGACCGGTGGCCCGACGAGCAGCCCGAGGACGTACACGAGCGTCAGCACCACCCACGGCACGAAGGCGATCGTGTAGAAGGTGAAGATCGTGCGCTCCGAGTAGACGAACCACGGCAGCCACCCGGCCACGATGCCGGACAGCGCCGCACCGGCCCGCCAGTCGCGGTAGCGCACCAGCCAGAACAGCGCCACGAGGATGGCCGCGGTGCCGGCCCACCAGATGAGCGGGTTGCCGACGGCGACGATCGCCTGCGAGCACGAGGCGGCGCCGCACGCCTGCTGTGCGGCGTCACCCGTGAGGCCCGAGACCTCCTGCGGGTAGTGGTAGGACGTCGGCCGCCACTGCACGATCCAGCCGAGCGGGCCCGCCGCATAGCTGTGCGGCGTGTCCAGGTCGCTGTGGAAGCGCCACATTCCCTGGTGGTAGGACCACAGGGAGCGCAGCGCCGGCGGCAGCCACTGCACGCCCTGGCCGGGGTTGTTCTCCGCCCAGTGCCGGTCCCACCCGTTGTCCGTCGCGAACCAGCCCGCCCACGACGCGAGGTACGTCAGGGCGGCCGTCGGGACCATGACGAGGAACGCGACCACCGCGTCCTTGACGAGCGTGGCCCGCACCCACGGGCGTACGCCGGCAGTGCGCCGTGCGGTCGCGTCCCACAGCACCGTGAGCAGACCGAACACGGCGAGGAAGTACAGGCCGGACCACTTGGTCCCGATCGCCAGGCCCAGCAGCACGCCCGCGGCCAGCCGCCACCAGCGGAACCCCAGACCCGGGCCCCACCGCAGGGGACCGCCCGCGTCGAGGAGGGCGCCGGCCCGGGCGGCCAGGCGCCGTCGGGCCTGCTCCCTGTCGAGGATCAGGCACCCGAACGCGGCGAGCGCGAAGAACATGAGGAACGGGTCGAGCAGGCTGACCCGCGAGTGGACGATCGCCTGGCCGTCGAGCGCGAGGAAGAGGCCCGCGGTGGTGCCGAGCGCGGTCGACGCGAACAGCCGCCGTGCGATCCGCGCGATCATCAGGACGGCGAGCGTCCCGCACACGGCGGCCGCGAGGCGCCACGCGGCCGAGCTCTCGACGCCGCCGCCGAGGCGGATCCCGAGCGCGATCATCCACTTGCCGACGGGCGGGTGGACGACGTAGGCGGGGTCGGTGCCGAGCATGCTCGTGTCGCCCGCCTCGAAGCGGGCGTTCGGCTCCTCGCCCCAGGACGCCTCGTAGCCGCGCATCAGCAGCGAGTACGCGTCCTTGACGTAGTACGTCTCGTCGAAGACCAGCTTGTGGGGGCGCTCCAGGTTCCACAGCCGCAGGAACCCGGCGAGCGCCGTGACGCCGAGCGCCCAGAGCCACCCGTGCAGGCGCGCGCGAGGGGTCGCGTCGAGCGCCAGGGTGCCGGCGCCGAGCAGGCGGCGCAGGAGCCGCTGCCCGTGCGGCTCCGGGTCCTCGGCGGGCTGCGGTGCGCCCCGGTCGGCGTCCGTGGCGGTGGGGTCGTCACCGCCCTGGTCCGGCCTGTCGGGGGTGGGCGAGGGGAGCGTGTCCGCGCCCGCGTGCGGGGGGGTTCCCTGCCCGGTGGGCTGACGCTCGGTGTCGTCTCCGTCGGTCGGCACCGGCCCATCGTAGGGGTAGGTGGACCGGGGCGTTCCGGGCGCACCGGCGGACGGTCGTGCGGCGGTCCGACGCAGCCCGCCGCGGCCCGCCGCGGGCGTCCCGCGCAGGTGGCACGGTGCCGTGGTGGCAGGCTGGTGCGGTGACCCCGTCGCCCCCTGTCGAGCCCGCCGCCGACCCGCTGCCGGACGCACTGCCCGACGCACTGCCCGAGGTGGGCCCCGCCGCGGCACCGTCCGACGCGACGGACTCCGCGACGCCGGCGGCCGGTCCGGTGCCGGCCGCGCGCTCGCTGCGGGTCGGCGAGGGGGCGCTCGTGCTGGCGGCCACGCCGATCGGGGACGCCGAGGACGCCTCGGCGCGCCTGCGTCGGCTGCTGGCGGAGGCGGACGTCGTGGCCGCGGAGGACACCCGGCGCACGCGCGCGCTGGCCGCCCGGCTGGGCGTCACCATCACGGGGCGCGTCGTCAGCCACCACGAGCACAACGAGTCGGGGCGCTCCGACGAGCTGCTCGACGTCGTGGCGCAGGGCGGCACGGTCCTCGTCGTCACGGACGCCGGGATGCCGACGGTGTCGGACCCCGGGTTCCGGGTCGTCCAGGCGGCGGTCGCCGCCGGACTGCCGGTCACGGTGGCGCCGGGACCGAGCGCGGTCCTGGCGGCGCTCGCGCTGTCGGGCCTGCCGACGGACCGGTTCTGCTTCGAGGGCTTCCTGCCGCGCCGGCCCGGGGACCGCGCGCGGGCGCTGGCTGCCCTGGCGTCCGAGCGCAGGACCATCGTGCTGTTCGAGGCGCCGCACCGCGTCGCCGAGGCGCTCGACGCGCTGGTCGCGGCGTTCGGTGCGGACCGCCCGGCCGCGGTCGCGCGCGAGCTGACCAAGACGTACGAGGAGGTGCGCCGGGGGCCGCTGGCGGACCTCGCCGCGTGGGCGCACGCGGGGGAGGTGCGCGGCGAGGTCGTGCTCGTCGTCGGCGGCGCGCCCGCCGACGGCCCGCGTGACGTCGCCGACCTGGTGCCGGAGGTCCTCGCCCGCGTCGACGGGGGCGAACGGCTCAAGACCGTCGTCGGGGAGGTGGCCGAGGCGACCGGGGTGCCGAAGCGCGACCTGTACGCGGCGGCGCTGGCGTCGCGCACCCCCTGAGCGCGCCGCACTCCTGCGCAGCGTCGTGAGCGCGGCTGCGGGACGGGCCGACGCACGGCACAGTGGGGTCATGGCAGCCGGACGTCCTCGCGACGGTGCGCGACGCAGCGCCGTGCCGGGACCGGTCGCGCTCGCGCACGGCCTCGTCGCCCTCGCCCTGGCCGCCGGGTGCTCGACGGACGTCCCGCCCCCCGCGGGGCCGGCGACGACGTCGGCGCCGACGCCCGCGGCACCGACGCCCGGGTCCCCGACACCGGCCGATGCCTCGGCGGTGCGGGACGTCCCGACCGTGACGGTCGCGTCCGTGCAGGACGTGGCCACCGGCCTGGACGCCCCGTGGGGCCTCGCGTTCCTTCCCGACGGTCGTGCGCTGGTGAGCCTGCGCGACGCGGCCGGCCTCGTGGTCGTCGGGGCCGACGGGTCGCTGACCGACGTGACGGGACCCGGCGCCGAGGAGATCGCGGCCGCGACCGTGGCGCGCGGCGAGGGCGGGCTGCTGGGCGTGGCGGTCGTCCCGGGCGCCGGACCGTCCGGGCCGGTCGACGTCGTCGTGTACCTCACCTCGCGCCAGGACAACCGTGTCCTGCGCGCGACGCTCGACGGCGCGACGCTCGGCCCGACGCGCGTCCTGCTCGAGGGCGTCCCGCGCGGGACGAACCACAACGGCGGGCGTCTGGCCTTCGGGCCGGACGGGCACCTGTACGTCACGACGGGGGACACGTACACGACGAGCCTGGCGCCGGACCCGGGCAGCCTCGGGGGCAAGGTGCTGCGCGTCACGGCCGACGGGGCCCCGGCCCCCGGTAACCCGGACCCGTCGTCGCCGGTGTGGACGCGTGGGCACCGCAACGTGCAGGGCATCGGCTGGGCGCCCGACGGGCGCGCGTTCGCGGCGGAGTTCGGGCAGGACACGTGGGACGAGCTCAACGTGCTGCACGCGGGCGCCGACCACGGGTGGCCCGAGGTCGAGGGGCAGGGTGGCGCGGGGCAGGGGTTCGTCGACCCCGTCGCCGTGTGGGCGACGTCCGACGCGTCGCCCTCCGGCCTGGCCGTGACCGACGAGGGCGTCTACCTCGCGGGCCTGCGCGGCCGCACGCTGTGGCGGGTGCCCCTGCGGCCCGTCGCCCCCGCGACGCTCGACGACCCGGCCGCCGACGCCGCCGGGGTCGGCACGCCGCAGGCCCTGCTGGCCGGCGAGCACGGCCGCCTGCGGGCCGTCGAGGTCGCGCCGGACGGGTCGCTGTGGGTGCTGACGAACAACACCGACGGCCGCGGCGACCCGGTCCCCGGTGACGACCGCATCCTGCGCGTCACCGTGAGAGACGACTGAGAGTCGCGACGCGCCCGGCGTGTGCGGTTCGGGCGGATCGTCCTGGTCGGTACTGTGTGCGCCGTCCGACGGTCGCGCTCGCGCCCGTCGGTGGACCGGCCGGACGACGACGGCGGCGGTGATCAGCAGCACGACCACGCGACGACGAGCACACGACGGGAGCCGACCATGCCGGCGAGGGCGAAGAGCATCCTCATGTGGATCGTCGTGATCTTCCTGCTGTACGCCGTGGTGACGAACCCCGACCGTGCGGCCGAGGTGGTCGAGAACATCTGGGACTTCATCTACGGCGCGTTCTCGGGGTTCGCGCGGTTCTTCAGCAACCTGGCGGACTGACGGACCGTGCCGTAGGGCCGTCGCGGCGCGAGGGCGGGAGGTGACGACATGACGACGGACCACGCGACACGCATCGTCATGTCGCACCGGCTGCTGCGCCGGTACGTGCTGCCGGGGGAGCGCGTCGTCCTGGCGACCCGCCGGCACTGGGCCAAGCTGCTCGAGCCGGCCCTCGTGGCGTCCGGCGTGTTCGCGGTGTGCGGCTGGCTGACGTACGTGCTGCAGCCGGCGGTGGGTGACGGTGCGCTCGTGGTGTGGTGGCTGTGGCTCGCCGCGCTCGCGCGGTTCGGGTGGTACCTGCTGCTGTGGCGCGTCGAGTGGTTCGTCGCGACCGACAAGCGGATGCTGCTGCTGACCGGGCTGATCACCCACCAGGTCGGCATGATGCCGCTGATGAAGGTCACGGACATGCGCTACTCGCGGTCCGTCCTGGGGCAGATGCTCGGCTACGGGCAGTTCCTCCTGGAGTCCGCCGGCCAGGACCAGGCGCTGCGGCAGATCGGCTGGGTGGCGCGACCCGACGCGACGTACCGGGACCTGTGCGCGCTGATCTTCACGCCCGCGACGGAGCCGCCGTCCGACGGCGAGGACGACGGCGGTCCGCCGCGCGGGTCCCGACGCGGCCGCAGGCGCCGGCCCGACGGTCCGCCCCCGACGGTGCCGCCGTCGCGCGCGTCGCGGGCCGGCGGTGCCGTCGCGCTCGCCGACGCACCCGAGATGCAGGCCGGCACGGTCGAGCGGGCCGCGGACGAGCCGCAGGTCGTCGCGGGGTCCGCCCGGGCGCTGCCCGAGCGCTGGTCGGAGCCGGTGGTGGTGTGGCCGACGCGTGAGCGCCCCTACGACCCGAACGACACCCAGCCGCTGCGCATCCGCACGCCCGACGAGACGGACGACGTCGACGCCGCACCCGACGAGGACGTGCGCGCCGAGCGTCGGCTGCCGCCCACGCTGGCCGAGGCGGCGGAGGACGGCACGTCGGTCGAGGCCGAGGCGATCGCGGGGGAGGAGGCGTTGCGGCTCGACGAGGAGGAGGCGCACGAGCGCTCCTGGGACGTCTCGGAGGGGACCTCGCGCTTCGTCGACCTGGGCCGCCGGCGGTGGCGCGAGGACGCCGACGAGCCCGAGCCCCCGGCCGAGTCGGGGCCGCAGCGCGGAATCGGGGACGAGGACGAGGGGCGTCCCACCTAGGATCGAGGCATGTCCCGCATCCTGTCGGCCGTCGCCTGGCCCTACGCGAACGGCCCCCGCCACATCGGTCACGTCGCCGGCTTCGGCATTCCCTCGGACGTCTTCAGCCGGTACATGCGCATGGCGGGGCACGACGTGCTGATGGTCTCGGGCACCGACGAGCACGGCACGCCCATCCTCGTGCAGGCCGACAAGGAGGGCGTCAGCGCCCAGGAGCTCGCGGACCGCTACAACCGCGTCATCGTCGAGGACCTCACGGCCCTCGGGCTGTCGTACGACCTGTTCACCCGCACCACCACGCGCAACCACTACGCCGTGGTGCAGGAGATGTTCCGCACGGTGCACAAGAACGGGTACATGATCGAGCGGACCACCAAGGGCGCGGTCAGCCCGTCGACGGGCCGCACGCTGCCGGACCGCTACATCGAGGGCACGTGCCCCATCTGCGGGTACGACGGCGCGCGCGGCGACCAGTGCGACAACTGCGGCAACCAGCTCGACGCGATCGAGCTGATCAACCCGAAGAGCAAGATCAACGGCGAGACGCCGAAGTTCGTCGAGTCCGAGCACTTCTTCCTCGACCTGCCCGCGTTCGTCGACGCGCTCGGCGACTGGCTGCGCACGCGCACCGGCTGGCGCCCCAACGTCCTGAAGTTCTCGCTGAACCTGCTCGACGACGTGCGCCCGCGCGCGATGACGCGCGACATCGACTGGGGCATCCCCGTGCCGCTCGACGGCTGGGAGCAGAACCCGACCAAGCGCCTGTACGTGTGGTTCGACGCGGTCATCGGCTACCTGTCGGCGTCGATCGAGTGGGCGCGGCGCAGCGGCGACCCCGACGCGTGGCGGCAGTGGTGGAACGACCCCGAGGCCCTGTCGTACTACTTCATGGGCAAGGACAACATCACGTTCCACTCCCAGATCTGGCCGGCGGAGCTGCTCGGCTACGACGGCAAGGGCTCGCGCGGCGGGGCGCCCGGCGCGTACGGCTCGCTCAACCTGCCGACGGAGGTCGTGTCCAGCGAGTTCCTCAACGTCGAGGGCAAGCAGTTCTCGACGTCGCGCGGCCGCGTGATCCTCGTGCGCGACATGCTGGCGCGGTACCAGCCCGACGCGCTGCGGTACTACATCTCGGTGGCCGGCCCGGAGATGCAGGACGTCGACTTCACGTGGGCGGAGTTCAAGCGCCGGACCAACGACGAGCTCGTCGCGGGCTGGGGCAACCTGGTCAACCGGACGGCCAGCATGGTGCACAAGAACTTCGGCGAGATCCCGACGCCGGGTCGTCGCGAGCCCGTGGACGAGGCGCTGGTCGCCGAGGTCACCACCGCCTTCGGCCGCGTCGGGGAGCTCGTCGGCGCGCACCGCCAGCGGCAGGCGCTGCAGGAGGCCATGCGCGTGGTGACGGAGGCCAACCGGTACGTCTCGGAGACCGAGCCGTGGAAGCTCAAGACGGACCCGGACCGCCTGGCGACCGTCCTGCACACCACGACGCAGGCCGTCAGCGACCTCAACACGCTGCTCGCCCCGTTCCTGCCGCACTCCGCGCAGCAGGTCCACGAGGCGCTGGGCGGCACGGGGACATTCTCGCCGCAGCCGCGCATCGACGAGGTCACCGACCTCGACGACGACAGCCGGCACTACCCCGTCATCACGGGCGACTACACGGCCGTCCGCGGGACGTGGCAGCCGAAGGCGGTCGTGCCGGGGACGAAGGTCGACAAGCCGACGCCGGTCTTCACCAAGCTCGACGACGCGATCGTCGAGGAGGAGCTCGAGCGGCTCCGGCAGTCCTGAGCCGTGGCCCGCAAGCGTCGTGAGACGGGCTGGCCCCCGCCGCCCGAGCCCCTGCCGTCGCCCGTCGTGGACAACCACACGCACCTCGACTCGGTCGTCGGGTGGCGGGCGGACGGCTGGGACCCGGCAGACCCGACGGCGTCGTCCGCCACCAGCCCGGACCTCGCCGCGCACCTGACGCGCGCGGCGGAGGTGGGGGTCACCCGCATGGTGCAGGTCGGCTGCGACCTCGACGCCGTCGCGTGGACGGACGCGGCGGTGCGCGCCCACCCGGCCCTGCTGGGTGCGGTCGCGATCCACCCCAACGAGGCGGTCCTGCACGCGGGCGTCCGCGAGGTCGCTCCCGACGGGCTCGAGCCGGACCCCCAAGCGCGCCACGACGTGCCGCTGGACGAGGCGCTCGCCGCCTTCGCGGCCGTCGCGCGCGCCAACCCGCGCGTGCGGGCGATCGGCGAGACCGGGCTCGACCACTTCCGCGCGGGGGAGCGGGGCCGGCAGGTGCAGCGCGAGGCGTTCCGGGCGCACGTCGCGCTCGCCAGGGAACTGGGTCTGGCGCTGCAGATCCATGACCGCGACGCGCACGACGAGGTCGTCGACGTGCTGCGCCGTGACGGTGCGCCCGAGCGGACCGTGTTCCACTGCTTCTCGGGCGGGGTCGCGCTGGCGCGCGTGTGCGCCGACGAGGGCTGGTACTGCTCGTTCGCCGGGCCCGTCTCGTTCCCGGCCAACGAGGAGCTGCGGGCGGCGCTGCGCGTGCTGCCGGCGTCGCTGGTGCTCGTCGAGACCGACGCGCCGTACCTCACGGTCCACCCGCATCGCGGACGGCCCAACGCGCCGTACCTCCTGCCGGGGACCTTGCGCGCTGTCGCCGAGGCGACCGGGAGGCCGCTCGCGGACGTGTGCGTCCAGGTCAGCGAGGTCTCCGAGGCTGTGTACGGCCCGTGGTGAGGGCGCCCGGTGCGCAACCACCGCTGGTCGGGAGGGTCACGAGTCGGTTACGGTCTGTCCCGGCAGCAGTCGGTCGCACGGTCAAGCGTGCGTCGAGGGCTGCCGATGAGAACTTCAGGGCAGCGTCCCTCCCGCCGACCCGAAGGACACCGTGACCGTCTCCGAGCAGGAGCCGGGCCGCCGCGCAGCACGCGCACGCGACCGGGCCGCACGCACCGCCGCGCAGTCGGTCGTGCTCGCGCTCGTCGTGGGCGGCACCAGTGCCTTCGCGGCCATGCACAAGGACGTGACCGTCGACGTCGACGGCACCGAGGTGCAGGTGCAGACGTTCGGCCGCACGGTCGCCGACGTCCTGGCGGCCGGGCGCATCGACGTGGCCGACGGCGACCTGGTCGCGCCGGGTCTGGACCAGACGGTCGCGCGCACGGGCCAGGTCGTCGTGCGGCACGGTCGCGAGATCGACCTCGAGGTCGACGGGCAGCAGCGCACGGTCTGGACGACGGCGCTGACCGTCGGCGAGGCCGTCGAGGAGCTCGGGCTGCGCGACGGCGTGCGGCTGTCCGCGTCGCGCTCGGCCACCGTCGGACGCGACGTGCTGCGCGTCTCGACGCAGAAGACCGTGCACCTCGTGGTCGACGGGCAGGTCATCGACGGCGTCACGAGCGGCTCGACCGTGCGGGACGCGCTGCGTGAGATCGGCCTCGTGCTCGAGGAGGCCGACCAGGTCTCGGTGCCCTTGGACGCTGCGGCCGTGGACGGTCTCGTCGTGCTGGTCACGCGTGCTGCCACGTCGGGCGAGACCGTCACCGAGGCCGTGCCGTTCGAGGTGCAGGAGATCGAGGACCCGACCCTGGTCAAGGGCAACCGGGTCGTGAAGTCGACCGGCCGGGCGGGGCAGAGGACGACGACGTACTCCCTCGACGTGGTGGGCGGCGTCGTCGTCGGCCGCACGGTGCTGGCGTCCGTCGTGACGGTCCCGCCGGTGGCTCAGGTGACGCGCGTCGGCACGGCGGAGCTGCCGGACCCCGCGTCGGTCGCGGTCGAGCCGGGCACGGCGCAGGCGATGGGCAAGGAGATGGCCGCCGCCCGCGGCTGGGGCGACGACCAGTTCGCCTGCCTGCTGTCGCTGTGGAACAAGGAGAGCGGCTGGCGCTGGAACGCCGAGAACCGGTCCTCGGGGGCGTACGGCATCCCCCAGTCGCTGCCCGGCTCCAAGATGGCGTCGGTCGCCGACGACTGGCGGACGAACCCCGCGACTCAGATCACCTGGGGGCTGAACTACATCGCCGGCCGGTACGGCAACCCCTGCGGCGCGTGGGCGCACTCGCAGGCCAAGAACTGGTACTGACCTCCCGGTTCGTCGCAGCGCGACGCGATCCTCGGCGAGTCGCCGACGACTCGCCGAATCCGGTGTGATCTTCGTCACACGCTCCGGGTTTGGATCTCGGATCACAATCCCGTTACGGTCGCGTGTCGCTATTGCGCGGACGGGTGAGACTCCCGGGCCGCCCACGCGACGCACGGTCGGCCGTCCTGCGGCCACCGCACCGCCGGATCGGGGAATCCCTCCGTGGTGGGCGTGCCCGGTGCTTGTCGCCGCGGAGCGCCGCCGCTCCCCGTGCCCGGGATCGACGACGGCTGGAGCCTCGTGCAGTTCTCGACCCCCTTCAACGGTCCGACCCCGACGACGGCAGCCGCCGACACGGCCCCCGACACCGATCACGGACCGGAGACGGCTGGCGCGGCACGCGCGCGGCGTCGCCGCTGGCCGCTGATCGCGGCGGGTGCCACCGCGCTCGTCGTCGCCGCCGGCGGGACCGCCGTCGCCCAGGCCCACAAGACCGTCGCACTGGACGTCGACGGCGAGATCAGCAACGTCTCGACGTTCGCCGGGTCCGTCGACGGCCTGCTGTCCGACCACGGTGTCGAGGTCGGGGACCGCGACACCGTGTCCCACAGCGGCCCGCTGGTCGACGGTGCGGAGATCGTCGTGCGCCACGCGACCGCGCTGGTCGTGATCATCGACGGCAAGCGCCAGGTCGTGTGGACCACCGCGCTCAGCGCCGACGAGGCGCTCGACACGCTCGCCGACCGCGCCGGGAACGTCGCGCTGGTCGCGTCGCGCTCCGCCGAGCGCGCCGAGCTCCCGCTGGAGCTCGCGCTGACCGGGCGCGCCGAGGTGCTCGTCGACGGGACCGTCCTCGACGTCCCCGAGGTGGACGCCACGGTCGGCGAGGTGCTCGGCGACCTGGGCGTCGCGCTGCAGCCGCTGGACCGCGTGCACGTGCAGCGCGGCCCCGCCGGCGTCGTGCAGGTCGTGGTGCAGCGCGTGCTGGTGCAGGACGTCGCGACGACGTCCGAGGTGCCGTTCACGTCCCGCACCGAGGACGACGCGAGCCGCTACGTCGGTCAGAAGGTCGTCGTGCAGGCCGGGGTCCCCGGCGTGCGCACCGTCGTCGAGAGCGTCACCACGGTCGACGGCGTCGAGGAGTCCCGCGAGCTCGTCAGCGACGGCGTCACGCAGGCGCCCGTCGAGCAGGTCGTGAAGGTCGGCACGAAGCCGCGGCCCGTCGCGCCCGCCCCGGCACCGCGTGCGGCGTCGTCCGCCGGTGCGGCCGCCGCCGGCCCGATCGCCGCGGGCGGCAGCGCCGACTCGCTCAACTGGGCCGCGCTGGCGAGGTGCGAGTCCGGCGGCCGCGTGAACGCGGTGTCGTCGACCGGCAAGTACCACGGCCTCTACCAGTTCTCCGTCGCCACGTGGCAGGCGGTCGGCGGTGCCGGCCTCCCGTCGCAGGCGTCGGCCGACGAGCAGACTGCCCGCGCGAAGATGCTCTACAACCGCTCGGGTGCCGGCCAGTGGCCGCACTGCGGCAAGAACCTCTTCAACTGACCCCCAGGGGGCGAGAGTGCAATCAACCCCCCGTGGTGAGAGTGCAATCCAGCCCCCTGTGGTGAGAGTGCAATCCAGCCCACCCCCCGGGCTCGCCCCCGGGGTGGCGAGAGTGCAATCCAGCCCACCCCCCGGTTCGCCGCCGTGTGGTGAGAGTGCAATCCAGCCCACCCCCCGGGCTCGCCGCCGTGTGGTGAGAGTGCAATCCAGCTCACCCCCCGGTGGTGAGAGAGCAATCCAGTTCGCCCCGTGCGTCGGGCGGTGACTGGATTGCTCTCTCGCGCATGGGGGTGGGCGGGG